>JBATDM010000137.1:0-4299 GCA_049663465.1 Pyrinomonadaceae bacterium | reverse complement strand
CATTACCCTCGCGGCAGCCTGGATACTGATCCCGTCGTTTGGCCTCAATGATCGTATTCAATTCGACGGAAAACGGCTTGCCCGGACGGGGATAGTTCCACGAGGTTGGGCGTGGATTACCGCGTCGCGACACCGCCTGAGGATTGTTGATATCGAGGGGGTAGAAACCCATGCCGTACGAGCAGTTAAGCGCGGCGGCAATGTCTATTACCGCTATCGAGTGCTGATCCGCGGAAAGGGTTTGAGCGTTGCGATAGCGTCTGGCGGGGATGATTTTCGGCTGATCGTGAAGAGTATCCTGCAGAATCTAGATGAGGACGTGCTGGACACGCGTTCGATCGAACTCCGCGATCATCTCGCCGATCCCAAAGATACTTTGATGCGTGCGGAATCCGTTCGGATCCCGTCGGCCGAGGCTCTTGAGAATTCAATTAGAACTGTGAGCAAGCGGGTAAGAATGCTGCCGACCGTAGCCGCATCCGACGAGACGGTCGACGGCAAGGCTGAGGATCTTCGAAGCCTCGCGAATGAACTTCGTGTCTCGGGCCATTTCCTTCAAGCGCTAGAGGCTTTTCGCAGGGCATTGGTTCTCAGGCCGAAAGATGGAAGACTACTATTCGAGTTTGCTCGCTGCCTCCATTCTTTTGCCGATGTTCGGCGAGATGCGAAACTCGAACGGCGGGCTTTGGCTCTTCTTCGTTTGTCCGAGCGGCGTGCGGATGGAGATGCTGACCTTCTTGTACGATTAGGAGAGTGGTATTTTCAGATCGGCGAGTGGCGTCGTGCCGGAAATGTCTTTCAGGCAGCCCTGGACCGTGCCGGTGAGAGCTTCCGTACGGCTCGAGGCCTTGCGGAGATCGCCTTGCGTGAAGGGAAGATCGCACACGTCATCCACCAATTTGCGACGGCTACCCGTGTTGCCGGAACGCCTAGCCTTCGCCGCTGGTCAAAGGCTGAGGCCGCCTATTTCTCGAACCTTAATTCAAATGAAGAGTATATGGAGCTCGAGATCAGCAGGGTGAATATGCTCGATACGGTCGAGAATTCGAAAAAGACAGCCCTCCGGATTACTTTCGTCGCGTTGCCAGCCATCCTGTTTGGTGTGCTATTTGAGGATTATCTGATCGCAAACATCGGCTGGGCAGTAGCTTCAGTTGCACTGTTGATGTGGATCGTATTGATCTTTTCCGCTCGAACGCTCTCACGGCGAATTCCATACGAACTTGTTGATATCGACGATTAGGGGGTGTGATGATTGGAAGATCCGGGACCAAAATAGGGAGATCTTGCTGGCGTATCAATTTTTAGCCGATCTGAAATCTCGGATTCCCGACCAAACATTTTCTCCGCCTTTTTAGTATTGCGTTGCGCAAGTTCGTGTTGAGCGAAATTGTACAAGGCCATAGCACAATTTGCCTCCATTTTCCGGTCCTCGAAAATTCTCAAGCTTTCATCAAAGCAATCCGAAGCTGACAGTCTTTTCTCCCCTGCCGAAATGTCAGAGCCACGGCAGGATGAAACAACGCCCAAGACCCGCCACGCCTCACCGATAGCTTCCTGATTCTCCGTTTCTTGAGCCAACGAGAGGGATTTGAGTGCGGCCTCTGCGGCTTTGTTATGCTTGCCTAGACCTATCAATGCCTCTGCCAGAAATCGGTACATCTCGACGGCGAGGAAATGTCCGGTGTCACGAATCCCAACTATAAGTTCCTTCAGGTCAGTCTCGGCTGATTCATACTCTTTCAATATGATCTTTGCTCCGCAAATGTTACTAAGGATCATTATCTCGCCGGTCTTGTTGCCGATCTCCCGGGCAATCTCAAGTGCCTGATGATAGTATGTTATAGCGTCCGCTCCCTTCCCTTGCATATACGATTGGAAGCCAAGGCTGTTTAAACCATTTCCAACCGTTCGCAGGTCACCGATCTTGCGTGATATCGCGACCTCTTCCTTTTCAAATACCTGTGCCTCGGCGAAGCGCCCCAAATACATATGAGTGCCTGCGAGAAGATGTAAGCAGTTTGCCCTGGCGACCAGATCTCCTTCCCGCCATTCTGACTGAAGTTTCAATGCTCTTTCGGCTATTTCGGTGGCTTCCTCGAAGTGCCCCATCGCGATCAGTGCCCTGCCTTGTCTATAGAGCCCCGATATGGTCAGGGACACAGACTCTCCTGAAGGCTCCAGAATACCCACCAAACGAACAACTTCGATCGCGCTATTTAATGATTTTCGCGTTTCACCGACCTCAAATTGGCAAACACTGAGCCCCCAAAAGGCACCGGCTTGCTCCAACACGAGTTTGAGCTTTGTTGTCATTTCAAGGAGGTTCGTAAAGTGCCCAATGGCCTCAGCAAATCGTGCCTGGGAATGGAGCACCCAGCCCAAACTGTGATTCCATCTAATGACCTCGTCAACAGCAAGTTGATCTGTCGATTCGTTGAGCAAAAGAGGGTTCCAAAACCGGACCGCATTTCTCAGGTGGGCCTCTGCGGTTTCCAGAGCATAGCTGCGGACAGCATTCTCGCCCGCCCGCCCGTACCAGGTCGCAGATTTCTTAGTTTCACCAGCCCTTTCAAAATGCTCCCCGATCACCGATAAATACTCGTTCCTGCGCTCGCCTTTTGTGTTGATCAGCCATTCGGCTGTTTCACGATGCCACTCTCGCCGTTCCTCCAAGAGGGTAGTTTCGTATGTAACATCCCTAAGCAGGGAATGCTTAAAAACATACTCAGCCGAGCCGGTAAATGCAGAGCTTTCCTTGCGAAAGAGCAGTTCCTTGCGGCGAAGAGACTCGAGGGCCGTCGGAACGTCTACCCCCGGATCGCAATCAATTATTATGTTGTCCCAAAATTCCCGTCCAACGACAGAGGACCTTTGCAAAACCCTCCTCTCAATTTCGGTCAGTCTGTCGAGCCTGGATTGAAGGACGCCCGTGAGCGTCGGTGGGACACTTAGTTCTCCGATCTTAGGATCAATCACCCATTCCTCACCTGCTATCTTTATCGAGCCTTGCTCGATGAACATCTTGATCAACTCTTCAACATAAAACGGATTTCCGGCGGTTTTCGACACCAGGATCTCCTGCAAGGTTGGGGGAATGTCCTTGGCTTTTGAGAGAATATCCTTGATGAGCCTGCCGGTCTCACGCTTTGTTAACGGACCTAGGTCCAAGCGGCTCCAGTTCTCTCGCCCTTCGCCCCAGTGAGGCCGACGCTCAAACAGACTCATCCGACTGAAAAAGGTGAAAAGGATCGCATGGTCGGAGCATTTCTCAGAAATGGAGTCGAAGAAATTTAAGGACTCGTCATCGGCCCAATGTAGGTCGTCCACATAGAAAACAACTGGGGAATTCTGCGAAATGGATGCGAAAAACTGTGATGCGTACAATACCGCTCGTTCCTGGATCTGCTTTTCACTTTCGAGAAAAGGGGAAATATGTGGAGAGTCTGAAAAATCAAACCCGATCAGATGACCGACAATATGGGCTTTCATCTCTCCGTCGCCGTCCCTGCTAAAGGGTCCTACAGAGGTCGTGGCCATATCGAGCATACCGGCTACGAATTTTTCGCGGGCGGCGATATCGGGATCGTCTTCCAGGATATCGAAGCGGAATCGAAAGATTTCTTTTACAAGCGAGTAAGGTTGTCCCCGCATTGTTTCAAGGGCCCGGCCTTTGAAAACCAGAGACTTATCCGGGAGAAGGTCGACCTGATCGTAGAATTCAAACAAGAGGCGTGACTTTCCTAACCCCGCTTCACCGACGATTGCTACAACTTGTAGCTTTCGGATCTCTTTTGCGGTATCGAGAGCGTCCAGCATCTTGGCAAGTTCGAACTCACGCCCGACCATCGACGCCTCGGAGCCTTCGACACCGTGAGCCTCCGTTCGAAAAACCCTTGGTTTCACTGCGGTTATGGAATAGATGTCAGATCGATGTGTCTGACTCCCTGAAGTTTGCCGCCCTGTCTGGCGGACTTTTTGAACCTGAAAGACCCCGCGGATGTGTTGGTAAGTATCGTGTGTAGCAAGGATGTCCCCAGGCTCGGCATCGGAAACAAGACGCTTCGCTGAGTTTACGGCAGAGCCGGTCGTAATGAACTCGCCAGTGTCGCGGGTATTTCCAACAAGGACGGTGCCCGTGCTGATGCCAATCTTAAGGAGTCGAGCCAAATCGCTGTCCTCGAACGAGAGACCATCAGGATGATTGCCCAAATATTCACGGGCTCTGGCTTGGAGGTCGAGAGCCGTTCTAACGGACATCTCGGGGTCGCTTTCGCGGCTCGCTTCGGTGCCCCAAAC
>JBATDM010000136.1:0-18418 GCA_049663465.1 Pyrinomonadaceae bacterium | reverse complement strand
TCCTAACGGAGTTGTTCCGATATAACCCCTTTTCAGACAGCCTCTTTTTGTTAAACTTCTTGAAGGTTTTGGATACCTGGGAGAGAACGGATATGAAAATTGCTCTCGTTTTTGCGGCTATTTTGTTGAGTATTCCTAACTTGGCTTGTTATCGGCTTGCGGGACAAAAAAGCGAGGCGCCCGGGCGAGATGCCGATAGGTCACAGATATTTGAAGTTGTGAACTCTTACAACACTCTTGCGAAGGAGGAAAAATTTCAGGAGCTGCGTGGCCTGGTCACAAGAACGCCGCCATACTATTGGCAGAACCAAGACGGGTTGAAACCGCAAGATCAACCGGCGTCTAATAACAGCACCGGGTCAGAAGGTTATGAGGATTTTGATGATCACATGTATTCCCATGTGACTGAAACAGTTCCGTTGGCCTTAACCAATCTGAAATCGGCCACTATAGATGAGCAGAGCCTTCAGATTCTCGATAAGTACGCCAGAGTCCAGGTCGCGACTAAGTATCAGAATCCGAGAATGCCCGTCTTCAATGACGACTATTTCCTATTTAGAGATGGAAAGGATTGGAAGATATTCAGAATCTCCTTGACGAATTCAGAAAATCGGTTTCCCTTTTAGCCAACGAGCGGAAGAGGACGGGCAGCGACGAGTCTCTTCCCTTTTTCACCAATTCAAACTATTATGATGAAGGACGTTTTTGCGTCCTTCACGTCTTTTTGCAACGCTAGAATGTACGCTTTTTTATTTGCTTCGTTTGAAGCCATTACAGGTTTGCCCGAATTGTTTGCATATGTCCTCGTGTTCGTCGTCGGGGCGGCGATCGGGAGCTTTTTGAACGTCGTTATCTATCGCGTTCCAGAGGAATTGTCGCTGATGACGCCGTCTGCGTGCCCGAACTGTAAGACGGCGATCAAGTTTTATCACAATGTGCCGGTCGTAGGCTGGCTGATGCTCGGCGGCAAGTGTGCGAGTTGTAAGGAGCCGATCGCGTGGCGGTATCCGGCGATCGAACTGCTCACCGCGCTCGTGTTTGTGCTCGTGTATTGGCAGATCGGATTCACGCCGTTCCTACCGGTCGCCCTCGCGTTCGCGGCGACGATGATCGCGCTGATATTCATCGACGCGGACCACATGATCCTGCCAAATGTGATCACGTATCCGCTATTTATCGCGGCCATCGTAGTGCGCATTCTGCTGCCTTATGTATTTCGGGCCGAGAAGTTTACCGACATGCGCCACGCTCCGATCGTATGGATCGAGGGGTTGCCGCCATTTGCGTTGTCCCTGATCGGAGCGCTTTTTGGAGCGCTTGTCGGCGCGGGATCGCTGTGGCTGGTCGGGGCGATATGGAAAGCGATGCGGGGTGTGGACGCGATGGGATTGGGCGACGTAAAGCTGCTGCTCGGCATCGGCGCCCTGCTCGGCTGGCGTCTGACCGTCCTGACCATCTTTATCGGCGCATTCACCGGTGCCCTCGCCGGGATCGTCGTCGTTCTGCGTCAGAAAGACAGAGATATGCAGACGCAGATACCATTCGGCATCTTCCTCGGTATCGGAGCGATCGTCTCAATGCTATTCGGCGAGAGGCTGATCATTTGGTATATGAGTTTTATGGGCTAGGCCGTCCCTTTCTTCTTCCTCTGCGTCCGACTCGGCGTACTCTGCGTTTAAATTTATTCAGATTTGTTTCAACGCGGAGATCGGAGAGGAAGACGCGGAGTTTCGCAGGGAGTTTTAGACAGCGGTTTTCTGGCAGTTAGTAGAACAATAAAATACACCTTCGCGTTGGCGGATCGCCTTGGCTTGAGGCACCCACACGCCGCACTTGGCACAATTTACCAATTGCACGCTCGCCGGTTCCCCGCCGATGGTATTTCCCGTCGCAGCATTCTTGGCTTCCTTGAGCATCTTTGCCACGCCGAGGAGTCCCGCGATCGTTTTGCGATAGCGGATCGCCGTCAAGCCGAGCAGGACGAGAATCACAAATAGTATGAAGAGTGTTTCGCGCATTTATTGCGTCAGGGCATTGGCCGAAGTGATCTGCTTTTCGATATCAGCGATCAGCTCGCTCTTAGGGTCGAGTTCCTTAAGTTTTGCGAGCATCTTTTCGGCGTCCGCGATCTTGCCGAGGCGGAGATAGGTCTGGGCGAGGAAACCCATCGAGCGCGAGTGCTTGGGGTCGGCGGCGATGACCTTTTCGAGAGCCCCAGCGGCCTTTTCGTTGTCGGGCGGTTCAGGGAGGAAATACGTCAGGGCGAGATCGGTCTGGACATCGAGATCGCCGGGCTTGATCTCAAGCGCCTTTTGGTAAGTCGCTCTGGCGGCGGCGAACTTTGCGGAGTCTCTGTTGAAGAAAGCGATATCAAATTCAGCGTTGCCAAGTGCAACAAAAACGTCAAAATCCCTCGGGTTGAGTCGGCCTGCCCTGATCAAGATCCTCTCGGCCTCGCCGAGCGTCTTCACATCCTGCGACATCGCTGCATACCGGTAAAGGCCGATACCGAGACTCTTTTGAAATGCAAAATCATCCGCGTTTTGATCCGCTTCGTCGATCTTGGCTTGAATTTCCTCAGGGGACAGCGTGGTCGCCGCCGAATTTGAAGGCTGGCCGGTGCTGTTGGCAGCCGGTTGTGTCGCCTGCGAACGAAGCGATGTCATTTCGGACCGGTTCATACTGTTGGCAAGCATAAAGCCGCCGATAAATCCGCCGAGGGCCGCAGCGATCACGAATAGAAGAGTGTTCTTTTGCATTGATTTGATGTTAGCAGACGCGGTAGGCGCAAAAAAGTGCCGCCGAACGCGAATTCAGCGACACGGTATTTCGTGGCCAATAGGTGTTACTTCTTCTTGCCTTCCGGTGCAATATACGGCAGATCTTCTGCCCGGCGGCGGATCGGTGGATCGGTCGCACGGCGTCGCGGCACGATCGCATTTCCACGGCGGTCAACGCTGCCGGCCGGCAATCCCTTGCCGTGAACGGCCTCGACCAAAATTCGCGTAATTTCCTGCGACAATGTGCGGTGCTCGCCTGCGGCACGACGCCTCAGCGATTCCTTTAGTTCGTTGGGAACATACGCACCAATAAATACACCTTTGCGATTTGCCATAAAAAGTAGTCACTCCTAAAAATGTTTGCTAACTAAGAGCAGATGCCTTTGCAAAATGAAGCGCGTCTATAAGCCGAATCTTGTTTCCGCTCACGCGGCGGTGATCATTCATCTAGGCCGGCGGTTACCCGTCGGCTCAAGCGGCCTACCCGAAAACGCCGCCGGATCGCTCCGGCACCGGACGGGCCGTCCGTCGCGTTTTCCTATTTGGCCTTGCACCACGAGGAGTTTACCTGGCCGCCGATGTTACCACCCACGCCGGTGAGCTCTTACCTCACCGTTTCACCCATCACCTCTTGCGAGGCTGGTTTGCTCTCTGTTGCACTTGTCGTCACCCTTTTGCAAAGGTGCCCGGCCGTTAGCCGGCTCGCTGCCCTTCGGTGTTCGGACTTTCCTCTTCCACTTTCACGGAAGCGATCACCCGACGCGCTTCATTAGCAAGGCTCTCAAAGTATAGCAAAAAATGTTCAACAGAAAAATCTATGTTACACATCTGCTATTTAATTACTTCGACCACGTCACCGTTTTGTAGCAAAGGGTCAGCGATCTTTCCGGCGTTGATCGATCTGAGATCATATTCGGAGCGGGTAATGGCTTTCGTGTCATTCAAACGGCGGATGACCACCTTGAACGCCTTCGCCCTCGCTCCCCCAGCATTGAGAATCGCCTTAGACATCGTGAGGCCCGCTGTTAGATCACGGCGGCCGCCCGAAACAACTTGTCCGGCGAGATAAAAGAAGCCAGGCGAGAGCTCGGTTCTGTCCGAGGAAAAATCGACCGTATCACCGGGCCGTATCAAGATATTGTCGCTCGCAGGATCTTTGAGATCATAAGTTTCACTCTCTGCCCCGCTGCCCCGGATAATGATCGCTTTCGTTGCTCCGGCACCAACCACACATTCGGCACGCAGGGCGAAAAGAGGCATCGCTTCCCGCCGCAGATTTCGTTGGCCGGTGCTTTCGGCAAGGCCATTTACGACGACCGCGTGGCTCAAATATTGATCGACCCTAACCTCGACGGTGGGGTTTGCGTAGAGCTTGATCGCCGAAGCAAGGGTCTCAGCGATTGAACCGGGCGTGTTGTTTATCACAGAAATGCTGCCCCCGGCGAGCGGGTAGTCAATCGAACCGTCTGAGGAAACCTTGTAGATGCCCGAACCTTGAGGGGAGTTCTTGAGGTTGATGAACAGGACATCACCGACCCCGACCCGATAGATCTCGGTCAGCGGTTTTTCGGCCGGCGACACATCTGTGCGAGGGATCTCAATTATTGTTGGGGCAAAGACCGGTTTAGTCCGGGGCTTTTCAACTGTAGAAGCGTTCAGAGTGAAAGCGGCTTTGACCGGGCCGCCATGTTCGATCGTATTCTTGCTCGGCGTCACTTCGGCGGACTCCTTTTGCGGGCTGGGCGAATACGGATTGTTATTGCTTCGAGTCTGCCCGAACCCCGCGACAGATACAATGAGAGCGATCAGGATCGCGATGGCTGAATACGTCAGTTTCATAGACACTTTCTTTTCTACTTAGGCGTTCCAATGGGCAATATTGGATCTACGGCTAAACTAAAGAAGTAAAGGCCAATGAATTCTTTTTTTAACTTTTCAGCGGTGTGTTGCGTCGAGGATGCCGTCGGGGAAAAGTCCACTCCAATGGTCGGCATAATGGGTTCGAAGAAGTCTTTCTACTGCGTCAGAACTATCGCACGCCAGTGCTCTCTGGGCGAGGTCAGACGCGTCAGAGAGTTTGATCCCGTTGATCAATAGACAGACCGTCCGAATCGAATTGACGGCAATGCTCAAGTCACGGATTCCGAGGCCCATGAGCAGCGGGACATAGAAGGCCGAGCTAGCCATTTCTCCGCAAGCGATGACTGGAATGCCTGCTTCCTCACCGGCCTCAGCGACGATACGAATGGCCCGAAGAACCGCAGGGTGAAGCGTTTGATACCACTCAGCCGCCCGGTCGTTGTCGCGGTCGACAGCCAGGAGGTATTGGACAAGGTCGTTAGTGCCGAGGCAAATGAAATCGGCATTTTGGGCGATCTCTCGGGCGGTGAATACCGCAGCGGGAAGCTCGATCATCGCCCCAAGACGGGGGGGCGTTGCTTCGATCCCAAAGTCCGCGAGCTCTTTTACAACTTCGCCGAGCACGATCCTGGAACGCAGTATTTCAGATGGACCGGCGATCATTGGGATCAGCAAACTGACATTTCCATCAACATTTGCCCGGACGATAGCTCGCAACTGTGAGCGAAATTCATGCGGTTCGGCAAAGCTTCGCCGAATTGATCTTAAGCCAAGAGCGGGGTTGATCTCACGCCGATTTACATCGCCTTCTAACTGATCCAGACCGATATCGAACGTCCGTATGTTGACGCCGGCCGCCCCAGTTGCCGCTGCAATGTCCATGTAGGCGAGATACTGTTGTTCCTCGGTCGGCAGCCCCGCTATTCCTATTAGGGATTCGGAGCGGAAAAGGCCGATTCCGCGAGCCCCCTTTTTCTCGGCAATTTGATACGCCTCGCCTGACTCCAAATTTGTCCGGATCGCAACCTGTGTTCCGTCCAGTGTAATGGCCGGGGAATCGATCATTTCCTCATAAGCTCCGCTTCCCTTAGCAGCAGCGAGATCTATGAATTCTTTGGATGTAACAAATGATGGATTGAGGATCAATTCTCCGCTGTTTCCGTTGACGACAACCGAATCGCCGGCTACGACACCGATGTTCGAGAGGTTAACCCCAGATACCATAGGTATCTCAAATTCGCGGGCAAGTATCGACGTATGCGAGGTCCAACCACCCCGTTCGGTGACAAATGCGGCGGGTTGAAATCTAGCCAATTCGATCACGGTCGAGGGGCGTAATTCCTGCCCCACAATGATCGCCCCCACGTGCGGGGTTGGACCCGTTCGAGCGGCCCCCAATTCAGCAAGAAGTCTAACTGCAACATCACCGATGTCGATCTCCTTTTCTCGAATGTGGTCAGACCCGACGCTCGCCTGGCGATGTTTATAAAAATTAGAAGCCTCGCGAATCGCCCATTCGCTATTCGCGTTCTGCTCGCGGATCAGGTTTTCGACGCGGTCGGCAAATGAAGACTCAAGGATCAACCGCTGCACTTCAAAAATGGTGGAAACTGCCTCGCTAGTATCAGGACGAGCGGGATCGCTGAGCTTAGCCAGTCGTGACCGAACGGATTCCACGGCTTGCCGAAACCGGATGACCTCGGCGTCGATCCGCGTGGGGTCGATAGGAATCTGGGAAAAAGCAATTTCCGGCGTCTGAAGAAACTCAACCTTTCCGATTCCGATCCCGCGAGAGACAGCTATTGCCGAGATACGGCGTTCGTGAGGGGCTGAGGTCTGACTCATTTCGTCTGGATGAAGCAGGACTAGTTGCCGAAACTGAATCCGCTGCCGCCGCTTCCCTGCGAAGGGAAGAAAGGTTTCAACATCCCTGCAAAGGCGGCGAGATTACGGGTTTGGATAAGGATTTCGCCCGGGCCGGAAAATTCAGCCACCATGCCTTCGCCGCTCAAAAAGCTGCGAAGGTATCCGCTCTTAGCTGCTTTTCTGAGGTTGTACTGCATATGGCCTTCCCACGCGACGAGATGGCCGGTATCTACTACGTACTGTTCGCCGGGTCGCAGCATGCGTCGATGGATCGCCCCGAACGACGATACGAGCAAAAGTCCGGTCCCTGAAACTTGAAGGACGAACAGTCCTTCGCCACCAAAAAACGATTTAGCCCCGCCAAATTTCGTATCGACCGTCAGAGACATATCACCTGCGAGATACGAACTCGACTGGACCATAAAATTCTGATTCCCCATCTCGATCCCGGCGACATCGCCCGGAGCTCCGGGCGCGAACGTGACTTCGCCCGGACTGCCTTTAGCAGTAAAGGTCGAAACAAACGCCGACTCTCCGCCGACTGCACGCTTTAAGGCGCCAAAAACGCCGCCCTTCAATTCCGAATGCAGATCAATGTTCGATGACATCGAGACCATCGCTCCGGCCTCAGCGGCAATCTGCTGTTCAGCTTGAAGTTTTACCACAGCCAGCGCAAACGCACCCTGATGAAGTATCTCCCAGGTATATCCACGACCCTGTCCGCGTCCGTCGACGTCAAAATTAAAAGCTCCGCCGGATAGCGGATTTGTTGTCGGAGATCCCTGCGGCTGGGGTGGCGGATCGACAGCCGAGGGCGTCGCGACGATTGTAAAACCGCATGAACCGCAAAATTTCGCGCCATCCATTAGTTCGACGGTACATTTAGGACAATTCATAACGCCACTCCTTTTGATTTCTCCGCGATTATCGCGGCTGCTTCTTGGGCGTTCGATGCCAGGTCAAGAAAACTAATATCTCGGTCGCTTACGACCAGGTTTGCCTTCCACGCATCCAGCACGGGAATCCAACAGTCTCCTACGAGGACGAGGGGGCGTCGTCCGAGAACGCCTGTCGTCAGTTTGTTCCACACGAGAGATATTTCCGTGACCGTACCCATACCGCCGCGAAGTGCGACGAACCCGACCGATCTGGTGATCAGATTTTGTAGGCGATCGTAAAAATGATCTGTCGCGACCTTGTCGGTAAGAAAGCGGTTGGGTTCACTCTTGAATTGGTTCATTACGATCCCGAGGACACGCCCGCCTTTTTCTCGTGCCCCACGCGATGCGGCTTCCATGATGCCCAAGTACCCGCCTGTACAAATGGTAAAACCGGCTTCGGCAAGGCGAGAACCCAAGTCTCTCGCCTCACGATATTCGGATGAATCCTCCTGACATTTCGAGCCGCCAAAGATCGTTATTATTTTTTCGTCCGTTGTTTCTTGCACGTTGATAGATGCTCCAGAGTTGGTTCAAGTATAGCTATTTGCCGAAACAAAACCAATTAAGTCGATTCTTGTTCCACCTCTTCCGGAGTTAGGTTGCCGGCCGCATGAATCGCCTTCGCGGTGTTGGTAAATATCAGTATCAACATTCCGCCGACAAAGAATACGATCAAGGCCAGTATTGCCTGCCGATAGGATCCCGTCGTTCCCACAACCACCGCGAAAACTAGATTTCCGATCCATGAGGTGCCTTTTTCTGATATCTCATAAAGACCAAAAAATGCCGATTCGCGCGATTTCGGGATCATTTGCGAAAACAGCGAACGAGAGAGCGCTTGCGTGCTGCCGAGAACCAACCCGATGAAAACTGCCATTATCCACGCATGTAGGGTCGTTTCCAAGAAGCCATACGCATAGACTACGATGGCCGCCCAAATGCCGAGGCAAACAATTATCGTCTTCTTTGCACCGATGATCCTCGCGATCCGCTCAAAGACGATCGCGCCGACAAGAGCTGAGAACTGGGCAACGACAAAGATTCCGAGTAAGAATGACGGATCACTTTCGAGGCCTTTGGAAATGAATAATTCCTGCGAAAGGAATACGGACGAATTCAGGATAACGGTTTGTATGCCGTCGTTGTAGAGCAAGTATCCGCAAAGAAAGAGCAGCGTGTATTTTAGGCCGAGCAGTTCCTTGAGCGTGCGAAACACCTCGACAAACCCGACGGTAATTAGATTCTTACCTTCGGCGTTGCGAGCAGGCGCCCTAGAGCGGAGAAGAAAGAAAGTGACCGCACCAAAGACTCCCCACCAGAGCGATGCCGCGAGCATCGAAATGCGTACGGCCATCCCCTTGTCGATCCCGATAGTAGGGGCGAAATTTATCATGCCGAGATTGACAAAGAGCATAATCAGGCCGCCGACGTAGCCCAATGCGTATCCATAACTGCTGATCTTGTCGCGTTTATCTTCGGTAGTGATATCGATGAGAAACGAATTGTAAAAGACATTTGTGGCTGCAAACGAGATATTAGCGACCAATAGGAAAAGGCAGCCCCAGAGATAATTGGTCCCGCTCACGAAGAATAAAAGCGAGCTCGCGAGGACGCCCAGGTAACAGAATCCGGCCATCATTCGCTTTTTCAGCGGAGTAAAATCGGCGATAGAACCGAGTAGGGGCAACAAAAATATCTGGAGAAAGATCGAGACGCCTAGCGTCGATGTAAACAAATTATCCGACGTTATGGTGCCGAGGCTTCCGATGTGGATCACCGAGCCGCCTTTGCCAACATCTTCCTGTGCGAGAGCGGTAAGGTATGGTCCCGCAAGGACCGAGACTACGGTCGTATAGAAGGCTGAATTCGCCCAATCGTACGTTAGCCAGCCAAAGATCTCCCTTCGGTCGTTCTTCTGTATTTCAGGTGTCATCGGGTTCCGTGTCGGGTACGAATCCAAAAATAGTGCAGACTGTCACGATTGTCGAGCCGCGAAGGCGTTGTCAATATGTTTTAATTCGCCGGGCGGAAAAGCTATGCTTTTCCGAAAGCCCCGCTCTAAAGGTTTGCGGCTATGCCGCGTTTGACCGGCGGCGTAGCCGCAAGAGGTATCTTATCTATTGCGTGCCGGAAAAGCACAGCTTTTCCGCTCGGCGAAAAGCTGCCCGGCCGATCGCCAACTTCCCGTAACTACCGGCAACTGACAAACCTGCCGCATTAGCTTATCATCTATCTTCGACTTATGAAGGCCATGATCCTGGCCGCCGGCTTTGGCACGCGGCTCTTTCCATTGACCATCGATCGTACGAAACCTGCGATTCCCTTTCTCGGGAAGCCGCTTGTCGGATATGTTGCGGAGTATATTGCCAAATTTGGCATTACCGATGTAGTGGTTAATCTGCATCACCAACCCCAGTCAGTCATCGACGCACTCGGTGACGGCAGTAATTTTGGAGTGAAGATCGACTATACGGTCGAGACGCCTAACATTCTCGGCACGGCGGGAGCCCTCGATTTTGCTCGACCGCACCTCGAAAATGATACATTCGTCATCGTAAACGGCAAGATCATCACCGACATCGACATTTCCACCGCTATCGCAACCCACAAGAAATCAGGGGCGATCGCGACAATGGTCCTAAAGGAAAATCACAAGCGCGAGAAGTTTACCGTCGTCGAGACAACGGACGGTTTTATCGACTACTTCGGTCCGCACGCTGCTCCGGTATCGGAGGCTGAGCTTCGCGATACGGAACACGAGATCTCGATACCGTTGATGTTCACGGGAATACATATTTTAGAACCAGCGATCCTCGATCTGATCCCAAAGGGCGTCTATTCGGACACGGTAACTGACATCTACATTCCATACTTGAAGCGAGGCGGCAAGATCGCGGCACATGTCGCAGAGGGCGATTGGTACGAGCTCTCGACGATCCCTCGGTACCTCGATATCAGTCTTGCTATGATGAAATCTGCTAATGTTCATTTTGGACGGAACTGCGTTATGGCAGGTGCCGCACGACTAAAGGATTCGGTGATCTGGGATAATGTGACAATAGGTGACGGAGCCACGCTCTATCGCACGATCATCGCCGATGGCGTAACGATCGAGCCGGGCGAACATTTTGAAAATGTAGCCATCGTTCGAGCGGATATGGTTCGAAACTGCGCTGAGATTCCGGAAAAGGCACTACGCGGTTATGTCCAGGGCGACAATTACATCGTTCCGCTGAATTAGGGATGCCAATGTCAGATCACGCCGAACGCTTAAAAACCTTCCTTGCCGGACGTAGTCAGCCGCTAGAGATCGTCGCACTCACCGCTGACGCATCAACCCGGGAATATTTTCGCATCTCGTGGAATGGTACCGCGGCCGTTGCCTGCGTCTATCCCGAACCGTTTGTCACAGCGGAACAAACATATCTCGATACCTCACGGCTATTTCTCTCAAGCGGCCTTCCGGTTCCGCAGATATTTGACCACGACGAATCTGCTGGCGTTATCGTTCAGGAAGACCTCGGCGACCGTGTGCTGCGGGACGTAATGCAGGAAGTTACCGTTGCGAAACGCTCACGGTTGCGGAATGAGGCTATATCACTGATCGCACGCATTCAGGCGGCGACCCCGTTGGCATTTGAAACGGATGCGATCGCATCCAAGTTAAAATTCGACACCGAGAAGTTGGAATGGGAGCTACAGTTCTTTAAGGAACACTATTTTACGACATACCGGAAGTCTCCGCTTCCGCTCGAAAATGACCAGCGAATTTCTGCGGAATTTCACCAGTTGTCCAAGGAACTTGAGGGGTTTGCGTCGGTGCTCTGCCATCGCGATTTTCACGCTGCAAATCTGATGCTCGACGGAAAAGACCGCATGCGAATAATCGACCATCAGGACGCCCGGATCGGCTCTCCGTCATACGATCTCGTCTCCCTTCTGCTTGATCGGATAACCGATCTGCCGCCGCGGGAATGGCTTGCGGACAAACGAAGATTATTGCTGGATATTAGAGTAAAACTTGGCTTGCCGCGTCTCGACGAGGAAGAATTTGCCTATCAATTTCGTCTTCAAACAATTCAGCGATGCTTGAAGGCGGCCGGCACCTTCTCATTCCAGTCCGTGAACCGCGGCAAGACCTATTTCATCCCATTCATTCTGCCGATGTTTCGAATCTCTTATCGAGCGGCGGAAAGCCTGGCTCGTTTTCCGGCAATTCAGGAAATCCTCTTGCGTGAGATCGGTGAATCAGGTTCGTAGATGATCGGCACGCCAGTCCTTGATCGCGAGTTTGATCGCCTTTTGATTTTCAAATTCGCCATTCAACGTCCGTTCGATCAAATCCGGAAGCTCTGCATCCGAGGCGAATCGCAGTGCAATGATCTGGCTGAGCGAAAGATCATTGGTTCGCGACACCAGATCCGCCGACAAAACATCGCGATAGCGAAGCCTTTCTTCGAGCCGTATCACCCGATCCTGTACTTTCATTGCCTGCAACCGAGCAGCAAGCACCATCAATATCAGAACCAAGCTAAGAAGGCACCAGAATGCCAACGTTTTCCTTCCGCTCTCGGGAGCTGCGAGAAATAGCCTCACAATATGCGCCAGCAAGTTGAGCAGCAACAGCGGCATTACGACAAAATGCACTAGCGGAAACCATCGTGTGTGATTGGAATAGTTTTGTTGGTCGGCCATCGAAAGTTCTCCTTAATTTTATAGCTTGGTCTTTGCGAGCGGCTCAGGTGCTTTGCCCGTAAAATCCTCGCCCGGATTTACAAATAGATTTTGTTCAAATCGATACTGCTTATCGTACAACTGCTTGTAGCGTCCGTCCATAGCGACTAACTCATCATGTGTGCCACGCTCAAGTATTTCGCCGGCCTCGACGACTAGGATCTGATCCGCACTGCGAATTGTCGATAGCCTGTGAGCGATGACGAACGTCGTGCGGCCCTTGCGTAGATTGTTTAATCCCTGTTGGATGAGAGCCTCCGACTCGCTGTCGAGACTCGATGTGGCCTCGTCGAGAATTAGAATTCGCGGGTCGGCGAGCAAGGCACGGGCGATCGCGATACGTTGGCGCTGACCGCCTGAGAGTTTTACGCCGCGTTCACCAACCACTGTGTCGTAGCCGTTGGGAAATTTCTCGATGAATTCATCCGCATTGGCGATCTTGCAGGTTTGTTTGATCTCATCAAAATTCGCCTCTGGATTTGAAAAGCGAATATTGTCCAAAACCGTACCGTCAAAGAGAAAATTATCCTGCAGCACGACGCCGAGATGGCTGCGATAATCGCGAAGCTTAACGTCGCTAAGGTTCTTGCCATCGATCTTAATGTTGCCTGTCGTTGGCTGGATAAAATTCAATACGAGGCTGAGGATAGTCGATTTTCCCGATCCGGATGAACCGACGAGGGCTGTCGTCTTTCCTGCCTCGGAATGAAAACTGATTCCTTTCAGCACCGGCACACCTTCGTCGTATTCAAAATGGACGTCGTCAAAGTTGATAGTGCCGGCGATAACCGGAAGAGAAGATTTGCCTGCGTCTTCCTCGGTCTCGGTCGTCATCGCCATCACCTCGCGGATGCGGTCGAGGCCGGCGAGGGCTTCGGTGATCTGCGTCCCGATCGAGGTCAATTCGAAGACAGGCATCGCGAGCAGAAACGTGAACGAGATATACATCAAAAAGTCGCCAAGCGTCATTGTATTTGCCTGGACGGCACTGCCGCCGAGGACCATCATTACGACGGCAACTGCTCCGATGACAAGCGACGAAAATGAAGCGATCGCGGAAACACCCGTGACTGATTTGGCGATATTCCTAAATAGTTTATGAGCGCCGCGTGCGAAAGAAAGCTCTTCACGTTTCTCCGCCGTGTAGGCTTTTACTATTCGAATCCCGCCTAGAGATTCGCCGAGGCGGCCTGTCACGTCGGCGTTGATGACATTTCGCTCGCGAAAGATCGGCCGCAACACCTTAAACGCGTACATCAACGCCGAGCCGAAAATAATTAGAACGATCATCGTGGCAGCCGTAAGTTTCCAATTCAGGTAAAACAGAACACCGATCGAGATGATAGCGGTGACTGAACTTCCGAGTATCTGCCCAAGCCCGGTGCCAACCAGATTGCGGATGCCCTCGGCGTCGTTCATGATCCGCGAGATCAGCTGGCCGCTCTGTGTCGAGTCAAAATACGATATCGGCAGCCGTTCAATGTGCGACTGGACACGCTTTCGCATCTCGGTGATCGCCCGTTGAGCGGCGACACCCAGAATTTGCGACAACGCAAAGCCCGTCACGCTCTGAATAACGGTCGAAACGCCGACCGCGAGAGCGATCCATTTGAGCAGGTCGTAACGTTTGTTCGTAAAGACCTCGTCGCCAATAAACTTCGTCGAAGCCGGCAACACCATACTCGCAAGCCGCGAGATCAGCATCAAAACACTCCCCAACAACAGTCGCCATCGTGCCTTCCAAATGATCCTCCGGGCCTCGGCCCATGCGCTGGAGTAATTGACCTTCTTTTTCTTCTTTTCTTCTGCCATTGGTTACCCAAGTCTGATAACTAGCTCGGTCTAAGTCAAACAAAGTGCCAACTAGTTTTGCCGGTGTCTCACTTTCCTTTAGAATCTACCTTTATCCCGAATCTATGAAGCAGACATATATCAACCAACTAAAAGATCACATCGGCGAGTCGGTCACGCTCAAGGGCTGGCTCTATAACAAGCGTTCGAGCGGTAAGCTCGTTTTTTTGCAGCTCCGTGACGGGACGGGTATTGTGCAGGGAGTTGTTTTTAAGCCGAATGACGAGGCGTTGTACGATCTCGCTGATGGAATCGGGCAGGAAAGCTCTGTAATCGTCACCGGAACGGTCAAGGAAGACACGCGTTCATCGCTCGGCGTCGAACTCGATGTGACTGCCGTCGAGGTGCTGCAAAATGTCCACGATTATCCGATCACGCCAAAGGAACACGGCACCGAGTTCCTGATGGACAATCGTCATCTGTGGATACGCTCGAAAAAGCAGCACGCTGTGCTGAAAATACGGCATACGGTCATCAAGGCGGTTCGCGATTTCTTTGACGATGGCGGGTTTACGCTTGCCGACACACCGATATTCACCCCCGCCGCCTGCGAGGGCACGACTACTCTATTCGAGGTAGATTACTTCGGCGACGACAAGGCTTATCTCACGCAGAGCGGGCAGCTTTATAACGAAGCGACGGCCGCCGCATTTGGCAAATCGTATGCGTTCGGTCCGACATTTCGCGCCGAAAAGTCAAAAACCCGCCGTCACCTGACCGAATTCTGGATGGTCGAACCTGAGGTCGCGTACGCTGGCTACGAAGACATGATGGACCTCGGCGAAGCGATGATCCTGTACATCGTCGAACGCGTCCTCAACGACCGTCAGGAAGAGCTAAAGACGCTCGAACGCGACACGACCGTTCTCGAGGCGATCAATGCTCCATTCCCGCGTCTGCATTACGACGATGCGGTCAGGATGCTGCAAGAAGGCCACGCGAAAGGTGAGCTTGAGAACAATTTCGAGTGGGGCGGCGATTTTGGAGCTCCAGACGAGACATATCTCTCGACGCAGCACGGCAAACCGGTTTTCGTCCACCACTTCCCTGCCGCGATCAAAGGATTTTACTTTGAGGTGGACAAAGATCGCCCCGAATGCGCCCTCGGTATCGACCTGCTCGCCCCCGAAGGCTATGGCGAGATCATCGGCGGCGGCGAACGTGCGTCAAACCTCGATTATCTTATCGAACAGCTCAAAAACCACGATCTCGATCAGGAAACCTTCGAATGGTACCTCGACCTCCGCCGCTACGGCAGCGTCCCGCACGCCGGTTTCGGCATGGGCATCGAACGCTGCACAGCATGGATGGCCGGCATCGAACACGTCCGCGAGACCATTCCGTTTCCGAGGATGCTGTATAGGTTGAAGCCATAGATGCCGAATATTGTTGTCATCGCAGGCCCGAACGGAGCAGGTAAATCGACCCTAGCTCCGGCCTTGCTGCGGGATACACTCAACATTCCTGAATTCGTTAACGCTGACACTATCGCTGAAGGCCTATCGGCATTTGCGCCGGAAGATGCTTCATTCGAAGCTGGGCGAGTGATGTTAGGCCGTTTGCACGACCTCGCGTCCGAAGGAAAGGATTTCGCTTTTGAAACAACCTTGGCGTCTCGATTCTATGCGGGTTGGTTAAAAGAATTGCGTGAACGCGGTTACCAGGTGAGCCTTGTCTTTCTATGGCTCGAAAATGTCGATATCGCCATCCAAAGGGTTGCCGCACGTGTCGGGGCAGGCGGTCACTCGATCCCTGAAGAGACGATTCGTAGGCGATATGGTCGCGGTATCAAGAATCTATTCGATCTATATCTGCCGATCACTAACTCGTGGCGAATATTTCACGCATCGCCTACAATCCCAAAAGAGATCGCACGTTTTGACGAGCCTAACGGAGAGACGGTGTTCGACGAGGAACTATGGAAAATAATAAGGACGTAAAAAAAGAAGAAAATGCCTTCGTCGTCCACAGCGAAGAGATCAACAAAGCCTACGAACGCGCGGTGCGCGAGGCGTTGCTGAAGCATAAACAGTCTGGGAATTACGTGGTGACCTCCCGTGATGGCCGAGTTGTCATTCTCCAACCTTCGGAGATCAAGGCGTGAACGCTGCGCCGCCTGGATGGCCGGCATCGAACACGTGAGAGAAACAATTCCATTTCCGAGGATCTCGTATCGCCTGAGGCCGTAAGGCGTCCGGCCTTGTGTTTCGAGCTTGTGTACCCATTGCAATATGAAGACTTCAGGAGTATAAGTACAAATTAGGAGGATCGGCCCATGAAAGCACTTCTCAGTTTTGGCATTGCAATGATCGTTTCACTCACTTCCTATTCTCAAACAGAAAGGATCATTGATTGGCTGCCGGTGGCCACTGGACAAGCTTACACCGTTGGGGACAACGGAAAGCTTCTTGAGTCAGATACGAAGGCATTAGAGATTGTTGAGATCAGAGTCGAGGTCAAAACGATCACGCCGGGTCTGCCGTTCTTGGTTGATAATGATTGGCTAAAGAGCTTTGCCGTAAAGGTACGGAATATTTCCAACAAGAAAATTTCGTCCATTCGCTTACATTTTGCCCTCCCCGAGACCAAATCCCTTGATAGCCAAATGGGGTTTTCGCTTGAGTACGGAAAAGAACTAAGTACGGGAATCGACTATGGTCTACAAGCGGCAATTGAGCCTGGCGAAGAGGTCGTGCTGATACGCAATGATCGTCATTATTCCAGAGACAAAGAAGGGATAGCAAAGAGAACTGGGAAAGCGGATTTCAGTGCACTTACGATCGGCCTCAGTACCGTTCGGTTTGAAGACGGAACTGTATGGATGGCGGCCAAGCTCCCAGTCGCGTCGACGGTGACGGCTCTCAACTGAACGTCCGTATGGCGACCTACACCGCAACCATAATCTGGAAATCCGATTCACCTGCAACATTCGCGAAGAATCAATACACTCGCGGCCATACTTGGGAATTCGACGGCGGGGTGACGGTGCCGGCGAGTTCTTCGCCGCATGTTGTGAGGTTGCCCTTTTCGGTCGAGGCGGCGGTCGATCCTGAAGAGGCATTGGTGGCGTCGGCTTCGTCGTGTCATATGCTTTCGTTTTTGTGGGTTGTGGCGAAAGCGGGTTTTGTTGTTGATTCGTACCAAGACAAAGCCGTCGGCGAGATGACAACGAATGACGCAGGCAAGCAGTGGATATCAAAGATCACGCTTGACCCGCAGATAATTTGGACCGGGAACGCCCCGACCGCCGAAGAGCTTGCCGAGATGCATCATGAGGCACACGAGATCTGCTACATCGCGAATTCGATCAAGAGCGAGATCATCTTGTCAGAACCGGGAGCGGTAACAACTGGGTCTTTGGATATATAAAATGCGTGATTCCTGGTCGTACAAACGAGCTAAAACCTATGACCGTCAGCGAACGAGGTGGCACTTTGTTGTGCGGTCGTTTGAGGTGGGCAAGGGCGAGGACGAACCGCGTGAGATATATTTTCGAGACGACGAGCAAACAACATTCGGCATGCTGCGGTTCGAGAGTGTGAAAAATATCCCATATCGTGACTTTGCTACGATCACAAATAAGATAATGAATAACAAGCCATTTCGCACCTCACTTCTCGACGCAGAAACGGCCGCCGTCTGGAGCAAAGGCTGGAAATGACAGAGACGATCCAATGCGACAATCTTGACGCTGCCATTGAAGAATACAAAACTCGCGGCTACCGTCTCGATATGATCTGTCCTGCAGACGCTCCGCGCGAGGCTCTGCTGTCGAAGGACGGCGAGACGGTACGGCTAAGCTTGCAGAAGCCCGCGCGTGAGCAAGGGCGTAACCCTCAAGATAGTCCCCCAGATAACGCCCTTGCTCACGCGCGGGCCTCCGCAACTGAGGACTGGATTCGAGGCCGGGCCGGCATGGAATATCGCGATCTCATCCCTGACAGAATGGACGGCGAGGTGATCGCATCGCATATTCGGCTTACCAAGGGCGGCGAGGTTCCGGACTATGTTCACTATCACAAGGTAGATTTTCAGTTGATCCGCTGTCTGAAGGGGCGAATCAAGGTCGTTTACGAAGACCAAGGCGAACCTTTCTGGCTTGAGCCGGGCGACTATGTGATACAGCCGCCCGAGATCAGGCATCGCGTGCTCGAATGTACGGCTGGTTCCGAAGTTATGGAAATATCTATCCCTGCCGAACACGAAACGTGGATCGATCACGAACTGACTTTGCCAACAATGACGGTCAACCCAGACCGTCTATTTGGCGAACAACGTTTTGTCCATCACGTCGCGGAAAGGAAAGCGGACGGAGCGTAGATCTATTTCTTCCTCGTCGCGACCTCGGTTCCCAGCGTTTTCGAGCTTTGGCTTCCCCACCTGCCA
>JBATDM010000135.1:0-20069 GCA_049663465.1 Pyrinomonadaceae bacterium | reverse complement strand
ACCAACGCGACAAACGGCTACAGGAATTGCCGGCGACATTTGACCGCAGCCAGACGGCTCCGCCTTTTGACCGTCAGCAATATTCCTTTCCCTTGGGCGGACCGATCGTCAAGGACAAATTGTTCGCCTTTGGGGCGGTTGAGTATCGCGATCAGGATGGTGCGGTGCTCGTCGGAATACGCGATGTCCCGAACCGTCTGATTACTCGCGGATTTGCAACGGCACCACTAAGGGATCTGCTCATAAACACCCGTCTCGATTATCAGCCAACGACCGATGACAGTCTGAATTTTAGATATTCGTTTGAAGATCTCGAGGCGACCGATTCGAGCAAGCTGGACCGAGCGATCGGCTCGGCCTCATATCTTCAAAACATGCAGAATCGGTTCCATTCGTTTATGGGAAACTGGAGCCGCGTCATAAACAGCCGATCGGTCAATAGCTTTAGTTTCAGCATCAACAGTTTTGACAACGCGACCGGCCCCAAGACGATCGGCCGGCAACTGACCTTCCCAAGCATTCTTGACGGTACGAGCTTTCGGGTGCCCCAGGGAACTACGCAGAACAGGCTGCAGTTTGGCGATATCTTTACGTCGGTGACGGGGAACCATACGCTGAAATTCGGAGCGGAATATCAACGGATCGATTCAAGTCTATTCCTCGGCGTTTTTCTCGACGGGCGTGTTGAATTCGTACAGGATTTCGCGACCTTTGATCACAATAATGACGGGCAGATCAATGATGACGACCTGCTGTTTGCCGTCACACTGCGAAGCCAGTTTCCCGACCGTCCGTTGACCCTTCCGGATGTTGATAACAGCTACTTTTCAGCCTTTATTCAGGACGACTGGCGTGTCCGCAAAAATCTTACATTGAATATCGGGCTCCGTTACGAGATCGACACCAACGTCAAGAATATTTCCGGCCTAGCCAATCGCAACCCGCTGGTCTCTTCTTTTTACAGCGGAACTCGTAGTGCGGACAAGAACAACTTTGCTCCGCGCATCGGGTTCAATTACTCGGTTTTGGGCGACAGGCTCAGTTTTCACGGTGGCTACGGCATTTATTATGACCGAGTCGTGCTGCAGTTGATAACTCTGGAACGCGGGCTTGATGGCCGAGCCTTGCCTGTCGCGGTTCGTGCCGGCAACGCGTTGACGGATCCGAACGGCGTGCCGATCTTTCTTGATCAGAACGGCCATTTCGTTCCCGGTGCTCCGACCTTTCAAGCTCCTTTCACCGGATTTCCGCTGCCCGGTGCCGGTGCGTCTGGGATCAACATTATAGACAACCGACTGCAAAATCCGATGGTTCAGCAGTCGAATCTCGGGTTGCAATACGAGTTTGCCAGGAACTATGTATTTCGTGCCGATGTGCTCCATAATTTTGGCACGCATTTCATCATCGGCCGCGATATCGGTGTCGTTGACAATCCGGTGGTCGGCGGTCCCGACCGGGTCGTCAACCTCGAATCAAGTGCGAAGTTTTTTTATGATGGACTTCTCCTTAGCGTACAGCGGCGGTTTGCCAATAGATTTGGATTCAGGGCGAACTACACCTTTTCGAAGGCGTTTAACTACGCAAATGACGATCAGGTACCTTTCTCTAACGGGCCGATCGACCCGAACAATTTACAGTTGGAATATGGCCCGACCCCAAACGATCAACGCCATCGTTTTACTTTTGCGGGAACGGTCGATCTGCCTTACGGGTTTCGTTTCGCACCGATCATTACGACTGCTTCCGGTGTGCCGATGGATATTATACTTCCGAGTGGACAGTCGCGGGTTACGGTACTTCAGCGGACTGCAGGTGGGCGGCTCTTTAAGACGGCCGGAGAATTGAACGCGTTTATTACCCAGTACAATTCGACGGTCGCACCCGCGGATCAGCTGCCGCTGGCTCAGTCGAATGCCGGGTTTAATGATAGTTTCTTTTCATTTGACGCTCGAGTTGCAAAAACATTTTCATTTGCCGACAGATTCAAACTTGAACCGATATTCGAAGTGTTCAATATATTCAACACGACGAATATATTGGGCGTCTCAAATACCAATTTTTCGGGATTTGGAAATGTGTTGGGTACACCCAGCTTTGGCCAGCCCGTGACGACGGCGGGCGGAGTCTTTGGTTCCGGCGGCCCGAGAGCATTTCAGTTGGCGGTGAGATTTTCCTTTTAGACACCCGAAGGCCGCGGGTTGCGGCCTTGCTTCCGCATGTGTGATCGATCTATGGAGCTAAAACGCCAGTTCGGCCTATGGACAACTGTTGCCCTGATCGTTGGACAGGTCATCGGTGTCGGCATTTTCCTGACTCCAGCGGGGATGGCGAAATCGGTGGGCTCGCCGTTTTGGCTGTTTTTGATCTGGCTGGTGGTCGGTGCGATGACGCTGAGCGGTGCTCTCTGTTACGGGGAGCTTGCATCGCGTTATCCTGACGCGGGCGGCAGCTATGTCTATCTAAAGGAAGCCTTTGGGCGGCGTATTGCATTTCTTTACGGGTGGATGGTTCTGCTTGTTCTTGACCCGGGATTGACCGCGATCTTTGGCGTCGGGCTGGCGGCGTATGCGGGTTTTCTGGTGCCGATGTCGCCCGTAGGCCAGCAAATATTGGCCGTTGGCGCGATCGTCGTCGTTGGTGTTATTAATATCCTCGGCGTGAAGATCGGGGCGGCATTCCTACGAGCATTAACCGTTCTAAAGCTTGCGACCCTTCTCTTTGTCATAGTTTTCGGTTTTGTGGGCGGTTTTGGTGACTATGGTAATTTCACGCCGTTCTTTGCACCGCCTGCGGACATAACATCGGCAATGGCAGGCGGGCTGGTCGGAGCATTTTTTGCCTTTGCAGGATGGTGGGAAGTGACCCGCATAGCGGGAGAAGTAAAGGATCCGCAGATCACACTGCCGCGTGCTCTCGTGATCGGCGTGATGGCTCTTACGGTCATTTACGTACTGACCAGTGCGGTATTTATGTACCTCGTTCCGGTATCGTCCGTAACGAGCGACGAAACCTTTGCGGCTCAAGCCGGAGTTGCTCTTTTCGGCACAGTGGGCGGACAGATCTTCGCTGCGATCGTAGTGATCTCGGTGGTCGGCACGCTCTTCGCCTATTTTATCGCGTCGCCGCGGGTCTATTACGCCATGGCAAAGGACGGGCTCTTTTTTCGCTCGTTTGGCGAACTGCATCCCCATTTTGGCACACCGCATCGTGCGACGATGATCCAGATACTGATCGGCGGGCTTTTGGTGTTGAGCGGAAGTTTTAAGCAGATCTTGTCTTACTTCTTCTTTATCGTGGTGCTTTTTGTAGCGTTGACCGTTGTCGGCCTCTTTCGCGTCAGGCGTTTGGAATTCATTGGTTACAGAACGCCGCTTTATCCGTTCACCCCTATTTTCTTTCTGATCGTCACCGCAGTTGTACTGGCTTTCATCGCAATGGGCGATCCTCTCAACACCCTAATTGGCGTTGCGGTTGTCTTAGTCGGGATACCCGTTTATCATCTATTCTTCCGAAACGATAAACAATATGGCTTGGATTAAGACGGTTCCCTTTGAAGAGGCGGACGATAAACTCAAAAACGTATTGATGCAGATGCGGATGGGTTATCCGCAGGAATACGAGACGCCGGCACCGGGGGCGAGTACGATCAATGAGTCGATCGTTGATTCGCATACGTTGATACCGGATGCGCTATTTCACGCATTTTCGACGTTTGGAACGCTGATGTCGCCTGATCTGCCGCTTGAGCGGCGGCAGCACGAGATGATAGCGACGATGGTGTCGCTGACGAACGATTGCTTTTACTGAGTGGAGTCTCACGCAGAGTTTCTGCGTCGCGTTACACTAGATGACGATCTGATCGCCGCACTTCGGGATGACTATGAGAACGCCCCGATCACTGAATCTGAGCGCGTAATGCTCGACTATGTCGTTCAGTTGACAAAAGATGCGGTCAAGATCACCCCGAAGTATCACGAACGGCTGCATGGTGCCGGATTTGATGACACTGCTATCCTGCAGATCACACTGATCGCGTCTTGGTTCAACTATATTAACCGCGTTGCCGACGCTCTCGGCATCGGCCGCGAAAACATTGCTTAAATGAATGTCGATCTGATCGTACACAACGCCGGACAACTCGTCGCCTGCGGTTCCGGCGGCAAGCCGAAACGAGGTGCCGAGATGCTCGATGTCGGGATCATCAAAAACGGGGCGGTGGCTATACGAGACGGCAAATTTGTCGGTGTCGGAACAACGGAAGAAATACTTTCTGAATTTACCGCTTCTGAAATGATCGACGCTGAAGGCCGGGTGGCTTGTCCGGGCTTTGTCGATCCGCACACTCATATTGTGTATGCGGGCGATAGGTTGAATGAGTTTGAGCTGAAGATAAAGGGAGCAGACTATCTCGAAATACTCGCGAACGGCGGCGGGATCATTTCGACCGTAAAGCAGACTCGCGAGGCGACCATTGACCAGCTTGTCGAACAAAGCCTAAAGCGGCTTGATAGGATGCTCGCCTGCGGTACAACGACGTGCGAGATCAAGACAGGCTACGGGCTCGATACGGAGACCGAATTGAAGATGCTGGCGGTGATCGAAGCAGTGGACGTTACTCACGCGATCAGCATCGTGCCGACGTTTCTGGCGGCTCACACGGTGCCGCCGGAATATAAGGGCGATGCAGACGGTTATGTCGATCTGATCTGCGACGAAATGCTGCCCTTGGCGTGGAAGTGGTACGAGCAGTCGCATTTTGCCGCGAACGGAACGCCATTCTACTGCGATGTCTTTACAGAAAAGAACGCATTCGATCTGAAGCAATCACGCCGAGTGCTCGAAACCGCGAGGTCGTTGGGATTTGGTATCAAAGCACACGTCGATCAGTTTACGAATCTTGGCGGGTCGCGTCTGTCGGTTGACCTAAATGCCGCCTCGATCGATCATCTAGATGCGATCTCTGACGAGGAGATAGGCGACTTAGCGGCATCTGAAACGATCGGAATCGTTATTCCGACGGAAAACTTCAACGCCGGCAAGACTCAGTTCGCAAATGCCCGCAAGATGATCGACGCCGGCTGTGCGATCGCTCTATCTACGGATTACAATCCGGGTTCGGCGCCGTGCGCTTCGATGCCGATAGCTATGGCGATAGCTTGCCGGTATCAGAAACTGTTGCCTTCGGAGGCGTTGAATGCGGGGACGATCAACGCCGCGTTTGCGATTGCCCTTGGCGAAAGCCACGGGTCGGTCGAAACCGGTAAGACCGCCGACCTGTTGATCCTGGATTCGACCGACTACCGCCAGATCGCCTACGAATTCGGCGGAAATCTAGTCGAACGCATTATCAAAGACGGCAAAGAGATATAAACTATCCACTTGTCACTAACCACTAACCACTAACCACTGAAGAAATCGTTCTCTTCGGTGGATAGTGAGAAGTGGATAATGGATAGTTAGATTTTTATGGAAGATCTGATCCTTGACGGCGAAAGCCTGACATTTGAACAAGTGGTTGCTGTCGCCTATGGCAAACCGGGCAAGCCGAGTGTTGTGCTGTCGGAGACGGCGAAGACAAAAGTAGAACGCTGTGCGGCGGCGGTGCAGACTTTGCTGGAACGCGGGGAGATCGCATACGGGATCACGACCGGATTTGGAGCGTTCAAGGACAAGATCATCAGCCGCGAAGAGGTTGAGCTTCTTCAGCGGAATATTGTGGTGAGCCATGCCGTTGGTGTTGGGAAGCCTTTTGACCGTGCTACGACGCGGGCGATCATGCTGATCAGGGCGAATACTCTGGCACGCGGGTTTTCGGGCATACGGATTGAGACGCTTCAGTTGATCCTCGATTGTCTTAATGCAGGCGTTCATCCCGTGATTCCCGAGAAGGGAAGTCTCGGTGCGAGCGGCGACCTTGCCCCGCTAGCTCATTTTGCCTGTGTGCTGATCGGCGAAGGCGAAGCTGAATTCGGCAGCGAAATGCTGCGTGGTTCTGATGCGTTGGCTAAAGCCGGTCTTACTCCGATAAAGCTAGCCGCAAAAGAAGGCCTCGCCCTGACCAACGGTACAACCGTGATGACGGCGGTTGGTCTGCTAGAGACGGCCAAAGCCCAGCGCCTTGCCGAACTCGCTGATATCAGCGGAAGTCTCAGCCTTGAGGCACTCCATGGGACTGTTTCGGCGTTTGACGAGCGGATCCATGCACTCCG
Organism: Pyrinomonadaceae bacterium; assembly: GCA_049663465.1. Classification (GTDB taxonomy): domain Bacteria; phylum Acidobacteriota; class Blastocatellia; order Pyrinomonadales; family Pyrinomonadaceae; genus OLB17. The sequence continues at coordinate 13,860 of JBATDM010000135.1, read as the reverse complement.
GCCGCATCCGCGACAAGTTGAGTGTGCGGCGAATCTGCGGAAGATATTGGGCGGCAGCGAATTTGTCCGTGATTTTGATCCGGCGAATGTTCAGGACGCCTATACCCTGCGGTGTATGCCGCAGGTCCACGGAGCGTGCCGCGATGCGGTGGCGTATGCGGAATGGCTTATAAAGCTGGAATTGAATTCTGTCACGGATAATCCGTTGATTTTTGTCAAGGACAATAGTCTTGAGTCTGAGGTCCTGAGTCCTGAGCAGGATCCTGGATCATCGCTACCAAAGACTCCAGACTCTGGACCCAAGACACAGGACACAATCGAAGTCGTCAGCGGCGGCAATTTCCACGGCGAACCGCTCGCGTTGGCGTTTGATTATCTGACGATCGCATTGTCAGAACTCGGAAATATCGCCGAACGGCGGATCATGCGGCTCACGGACGAGGCGTCGAACGCACACGTTCTACCGGCATTCCTGACCGAGCACGGCGGCTTGAACTCCGGTTTTATGATCGTCCAGTACACGGCGGCGGCGCTTTGTACGGAGAATAAGGTGCTTGCGCATCCCGCGAGTGTGGATACGATACCGAGTTCGGCGAATGTTGAGGACCACGTGTCGATGGGGCTCACGGCAGTGCTCAAACTGCGTCAGGTTGGTGTGAATTTTGCGACGATCCTCGCTCTCGAATTATTCTGTGCGGCGCAGGGAATTGACCTGCGACGAAAGGTCATCGGCGTCGACAAAAGACTCGGCGACGGCACTGCGCCGATATATGCGGCGATCCGGGAGCGTATTCCGTTCATCGAACGTGACGAGTATATGAAGCCGCACCTCGACGCGGCCGAAGTAACCGTCGCTGATTTTGTCCAAGCGAAAATATAGCGTATGCAGGGAAAGAACGTTTCTTTGTTCACCAGATTCGCCCGAATGGCGGCGACCGTTACGGGAAAGCCGATCACGTTCATTTCAGCGGTCTTGATAATTATTGGATGGGCAGTGGTCGGGCCGATCTTCGGATTCAGCGACACGTGGCAGTTGGTGATCAATACGGGGACGACGATCATCACGTTTCTGATGGTCTTTCTCATTCAGAACACGCAGAATCGCGACACCGAGGCGTTGCAGATCAAGTTGGACGAGATCATTCGGGCGTCGCGAAGCGCCCGGAATGCCGTTCTCGATCTCGAACAGCTCGACGAAAAGGAATTGAACGCGATACGGCAGGAGTATCTCGATCTCGCCGAACACGCGCGTAAACACATTGACGAGAGAATTACAAAATAGATGAACATTAAGGTATTGATACTTTCCGCCGTCGCTCTAACCTGTATAGGCTGCTGGTCGATGGGAGCCGATTCGAACGCGGCGGCCGCAAATGACACGCCAATGACCGAAACTGACGCCACCAAGGGCGATTTCTATAAGAGTCTGCCGAAAGATTTCGAAATGCCGACCGCAGATGCCGGAAAGCTTCTGCTCCGTGAATACGGAGCGGTCTTTGTTGCACGTGGCGGTGTGACGCCGCCTAAGAAAGTCGTGTTCAGGGACGAAGCGGATGTCCGCGCCTATCAGGCGACGCTAGAGATGGCGACGGCGAAGATCGGCGGCACGAACGTCTATTTGCAGGAAGCGGCGATGACGGCGCTCAAAGCGGCGATTGCCGAGGCATCGCTAAACAAACTCTCCATCTCGCCGCGTGGCGGGACGGCGTCGCGACGCGGTTATGACGAGACGGTGACGCTGTGGGCGAGCCGTGTGAATCCGGGCTTTACGTATTGGGTCGGCAAAGGCCGCGTCAAACAGGCCGAGGCAACCCGCATCAAGTCGCTCAGCCCGTTCGAACAGGTTCCCGAGATCCTTCGCCTCGAACAGGACGGCATCTTCTTCGCCAAGAGCCTCGACAAATCGATCATCTACTCCGTCGCCCCGCCGGGCACCTCGCAGCACATCTCAATGCTGGCGCTCGACGTCGCCGAGTTTGACAACGCACGCGTCCGCTCGATCCTCGCCCAGCACGGCTGGTTCCAAACCGTCGCCTCCGACCTGCCGCACTTCACCTACATCGGCGTCCAAGAGTCGGAACTGTCGCACCTCGGCCTAAAGCAAATAACAAACTCCGGCCGAACGTTCTGGGTCCCGGCGATCTGAACTGAGAAGTGAGAATTGAGAGTGGGGAATTGGCCAGATCCCAACTCTACCGTGTAGCGGTCAGGTGAATTTAGACGTTGGACACGCTCGTCACTGACGACTGAGCCTCTTTTAGAAATTCCCGTTGGGCTCGGTCGTCGGGGAAGGCCCGTTTTGGAATAGCGTACGCACAGCATAGACGAACGTGGATCATTAGAAAGGTTTCCGTTTCCGACACCTTTTCAACGCTTTGCCATGAATGGAAATGTCTGTTGACGTCTGTCACCTCGGTAAATCCGTTTTCATCCAGCATGATCACATGTTCGCAATAGACTCCGTTCATTTCTGTGGCCTGACGCATGCGGCGAGCCTGTCTTTTTGCAATGATCATGAGTAGGGCGGAGCTCCCGAACAGGATCACGAGCCCGACCGCAAAGCGGATTAGAATATTGGGTGACATTATCGTGATCGTGCCGTCGTTCTGAAATGTCGCGACTACCGCCATGAGTATATCGGCCATGATAAACAGAAGGAAGATGCCAATGTACATAATGACCTGCGCCGTGTGAAATGACGTGCCGGTTTGACCTTCCCTTGAATACGCGACAGTGTCGTCCGGTGTGAATTCGTATTTAACTTCCATTTGCTTGGTGGAAACCGTGGACGGTCCGAAGGATATTTTATCAAAAAAGCCGCGTCTCGCACGGCCTTTTTCACTTCTCATTTCCCACCTGCTCACGGATTTAGCGTGACGGTTTGGTTTTGTGACACGTTGCCGTAATTTTGGTTGGCTTTTCTGAGGAGGACGCGAACGTCCACCTGGAAAGGCTTTCCTGCTTCGGGTGGCGTGACGGTGACATCGGCGGCCCTGCCGGTGTAGGTGCCCGCGTTGTCCCAAGCGCCGCCTCCGAACCGGAGCTGTGCGATCCACGAATCGGCCTCGCCTCGGTTGGTGACGATTATCGAGAACATATTGCCGCTCTGTGCCGGAAAAACCTGTATCGAAGGCGTGACATCGCCCGGAAACAGCGGATCGGAATCGACCTTGACGATCATCAGGTCTTCGCCGATGGCCGGCGTGTAGCCGGAGGCGGCGACCATCTGTCGCCGGTATTCGCGAAACAACGCGATAATTCCGATAACCGAACCGACAGGCATCGTGAGCGTGCCAAACGGCGGAGCAGCCGCCAACGGATCGCCCTCAGGCATCCCGTACAACAGTTTCTGACGCCACTTTCTCAGGGCGCTTGCGGTCGCGTCCGATTCATCGACGTAGTCGTACGACTCAAGGAATTCCTCGCACAGCAAAATGATCTCAGTCACCGCCGGAGCACTCAGCCCGAGTGCTGTCGCGTGTGACGCAATCTTTGCCAAAACATTCGAAAACATATCCCGCAAACCCGAGAGTGTGCCGGGTAACCAATCGCTGTCTGCCATAGCTCTATTCCTCCTAACTGATTTTTGATAGAGAACGACCGGAAGAAGGCCGTCTTGAGGGCATAGAAACGAATGTTCCGTTGCGGTCTGTGGGCGGAATCCCGTCGTTTTCGAGAAAAGTATACACCCTTTTCCCAATCGAGCAAACGGAGAAAGTGTCCGTACGAAAAACGTAGCCGCCGGCCAATTCCTTAGACCGAAAACCACCCAACGCCAAAGGAGCGCAAATTTCCTTAAACGGAGAAACAAAAAAGGCTAAAGGATCTCGAATTTCCCTAAACGGAGAAACAAAAAGGGCTAAAGGAGCACGAATTTCCGCCTGCGGAAAACCCCAACGGCTAGACGGAGCGTGAAATTCCTTAAACGGAAAAGTAAAAAAAGCCAAAGGAGAGCGAGTTTCCTTAAACGGAAAAGTGAAAAGCGGTCGCGGAAAGCAAGTTTCCGTTAGCGGAAAACTCCAGCGGCTAAACGGAACATACTTTTCCTTAAGCAAAAATGCAAAAAAGGCCTACCCACAATGCGGCTGTGCCCCTCGATGTGCGGAAACGGCTATGCCTTTCCGGTGCGGTCTCACTTACTTCGCGGAGGCGGCCATGCCGTCGACGTTCCTGTCACCCGCTGACGCGGGCTCCGATGATTAGTTAGATTGCGACCGGTGAAGCACAGCTTCACCGCAAATAGAGCGGCGCAGCCGCCAAGATGTGTAAACATATTTGTTTTTTTTCGTGCTAGGATGAGGGCTATGGAAGAGTATGTGGCAGAACCAGCGATCCCTCGGCTGAGCAGGGACAAGCGAATGTTCCTGTTCGTCTATTTCCCATCCTTTCTTTTCACCGCGTTTTGCCTAGCGGTCTCACTCCCCCAGTCCACGCTTCGAACGTTAGATATAATCACGGCTGTGGGCATTAATTTCGCTCAGTTTGCCTGGGTACGCATTGACAGCCGCGAGCGAGGATATGAGTTGCACCGAGCCTTTCCATTCCTGATCGTTATCTTCGGGACATTCGCATTCCTTTATTACATCTTTCGCTCGAGAGGATTTGTTCAGGGAATTGTTGCAACCGGATGGTTACTCGCGTATTTTTTTGGCGTGGTGCTCAGTCTTTTTATTATAGTGCTGGTTGTCGTCGTTGGGCTGGCACTTACCGGTATTCTTCCGCCTACATTCTTCGACGGTCGCTAGTCCCTGCGTGCGGAAACATTGAAAGCCGTTTGTTCGTAGGTTATCCTTTAGTAAATATAAACACATCATTTCCGGCCGGGGACGGTGCGGGGGGAAATTTAGGAGACTTATAAAATGAAAATATCATCACGCACGGCGTTGGTCGCCGTTGGACTAATTGTTTCGATCTTTTTGGGCGTGGCGAACGCGCAGCAGTTCGACATTCCGTATCAGAAATTTACGCTATCTAACGGGCTGACCGTGATCGTACACGAGGACCACAAGGCCCCGATCGTCGCCGTCAATGTCTGGTATCACGTCGGTTCTAAGAATGAGAAGCCCGGCAAGACGGGATTCGCTCATCTGTTTGAGCATTTGATGTTCAACGGCAGCGAGAATTCGAACGACGACTACTTCCAGATCCTCGAACGCATCGGCGCCACCGACCTCAACGGGACGACGAACGAGGATCGCACCAATTACTTTCAAAATGTTCCGGTCTCGGCTCTCGACACCGTACTTTTCCTCGAATCCGACCGCATGGGCCATCTCATCGGCGCCATCGACAAGGGCAAGCTCGACGAACAGCGCGGCGTCGTCCAAAACGAAAAGCGTCAGGGCGACAATCAGCCTTACAGCATTTCGGAAGATCTGATCACAAAGGCAGTCTGGCCCGCGAGCCATCCGTACAGCCACACTGTCATTGGTTCGCTTGAGGATCTTGATGCGGCTTCGCTTGATGATGTGAAAGAGTGGTTCAAGTCGAGTTACGGTCCCGGCAACGCTGTTGTTGTCGTCGCAGGCGATATCGACGTCAAGACCGCCAAGGAAAAGATGGAGAAGTACTTCGGCGGCATCGCTCCCGGCCCGCCGGTCGCTCACTTTGAAAATTGGGTCGCCAAACGCACCGGCGAACAGCGTCAGACCGCCCAGGACCGCGTTCCGCAAGCCTTGATGAACAAGGTGTGGAACGTGCCCGGCATCGGAGCAGCCGATAACGACTATCTCGATCTGCTGTCCGACGTGCTGAATTCGGATAAAGCTTCACGGCTTTACAAGCGGCTCGTCTATGACGACCAGATCGCGACCTCGACCGGTGCCGGCCTCGACAACCGCGAGATCGCAAGCCTTTTTTCTATTACCGCAACTGCAAAACCTGGCGGCGACATCGCTGTAGTTGAAAAAGCTGTCAACGAGGAGCTTGCCAAGTTGCTCGCCACCGGCCCGACGCAGGAAGAGCTTGACCGCGTAAAGACGGCGCACTATTCGCGCTTCGTTCGGGGCGCGGAAAGGATCGGCGGTTTTGGTGGAAAGTCGGACATTCTAGCGACGAACGAGATCTTTCGCGGCAGCCCCGACGCCTACAAGCAATCGCTCGATCGCGTTTCAAAAGCAACCATCGCTGATCTCAAAGCCGCAGGCCAGCGTTGGCTCTCAGACGGTGTTTATACGTTGAATATCGTTCCGTATCCAAAGGCGGAAGCGGCCGCAGATGTAGATCGCAAAACCATTCCGATGCCGACGGGCGATGCGGAGCCGAAATTCCCCGATTACCAGCGTGCCAAACTATCGAACGGCCTGAACGTCGTCGTTGCCGAGCGGCACGCCGTTCCGGTTGTGAATATGAGCATGATGTTTGACGCGGGTTATGCGTCGGACCAGTTTGCACAGCCCGGAACTGCAACCCTCGCGATGAATATGCTCGACGAGGGAACCAAAACCAAAGATGCGATCGCCATCAGCAAGGAACTCGCTGGCCTCGGTGCGAACCTGAGTACTGGCTCAAGCGTTGATACATCGACCGTGGGGTTGTCTGCCATCAAATCAAAGCTCGACGGAGCACTCGGCCTCTATGCCGACGTTATCCTCAACCCCGCATTTCCGCAGGCTGATTTTGATCGGCTCAAACGGCTGCAACTCTCTGGGATCCAGAATGAAAAGTCACAACCGATCCCGAGTGCCCTGCGTGTTTTGCCGCAGTTGCTCTACGGAAAAGGCCACGCCTACGGCAATCCTTTTACTGGCTCAGGATTCGAAGATGGAGTCTCGAAGATCACGCGAGACGATCTGATCAAGTTTCACAGCACTTGGTTCAAGCCAAACAACGCGACGATCATCATCGTCGGCGACACCACAATGGCCGAGATCAAGCCGAAACTCGAAACGCTGTTTGCGAATTGGAAACAGGGAACTGTTCCGACAAAGAACGTCTCAACGGTCAAACTGCCCGAAAAGCCGACTGTTTATTTGCTGGACAAGCCCGGAGCTGCACAATCCGTGATCATCGCCAGCCTTCTCGCTCCGCCAACCGCAAACCCGATCGAACTGGCGATCGAGTCGATGAATACGGTTCTCGGCGGTGCGTTTGTCTCGCGGCTTAATATGAATCTCCGCGAAGATAAACATTGGTCCTACGGTGCCCAGAGTATTGCTCTGCCGGCAAAGGGCCAGCGTGTATTTTTATCGTTCGCTCCGGTCCAAACCGACAAGACAAAGGAATCCATAGCCGAGGTCCAGAAAGAACTGAAGGGAATCTCATCAGACAATCTGATAACCGCCGAGGAAATGGCACGGGCAAAAGGAACTTTGACGAAATCTTTGCCGGGCCAGTGGGAAACCGGCGGCGCGGTTTTGGGATCGATCGGCCAGATCGTTCAATTCGGACTCGCACCGGACTATTTCTCGACCTACTCGGGCAATATCGCCAAGCTCAGCCTGAATGACCTTAATCAGGCCGCCTCAACCGTCGTCAAGCCAAACTCGCTCGTTTGGGTGATCGTCGGCGACCTCGCAAAGGTTGAATCCGGCATTCGAGCCCTCAACATCGGCGACGTCCACGTCATCGACGCGGATGGTAAGCCGATAAGATAGATTTCCATTTGGAATCGCTGTCATAAAGGGACGGGACGGGGCAACTCGTCCCGTTTTCTTTTTCTAGCGTAAAGTCTTTGACAGCAATAAGTTTCCCCGTCTATACTGTTTGAGTAATAGATTCCACACAAAATCAGTTCAAGTCGTAACGAGCCTTCACTCCCAGGGGATAATAGGCCTAAAGACGAAACAATAGAGAACGCTTAAATTACGCGATGAGTCGTAGTTTATTTTGGAGCAAATAGAGTAAATGAGAAACCTTATCAACCGTCTGTCGATCGTCAGATCATCAATGTTAGTGGCATTTTGCCTCCTCGCGGCGTACGCGATACTTAGTCTGCCCCACGGCTCGTGGTACACGAGCGCGGCGGTATCTAGTGTTTTACGCAATGGCCCAACTGCACAATCGACACCTGGGCCGCTATCGGCATCGACCGTCGATGATTCGCCTTTGCTTGAGGACGGTGAGATCGCCGGACGGGAATTTGGGGACAAAGACATAGTTAGCGTCCCACCAAGCTCGCAGGCCAGCCGGGCACCGAACGTGACATTCGTTGTCAACACAACGGCTGATACGCAAGATGCAATACCCGGAAATGGTGTCTGTGCAGATGCGGGTGGAGCGTGTTCACTTCGGGCGGCGATAACGGAAGCGAATGCTTCCGCGGGTGCAGATATCGTCACACTTCCGGCGGGAACATATACGGTAACGTTGACCGGAGGAAGCGAAAACAATAATGCGAGCGGCGACTTTGATCTGAACACCGAGATCACCATCAACGGTGCGGGTTCAGGGACAACTATTGTCCAAGCGGCGGCAACCCGCAACACGGCCACCGAACGTGTTTTTCATTTGAGGGCTGCGTTCGTGATGGCACTCAACGATATGACCATTCGATACGGCAGATATACAACTGCCGCGAGTACTTTCGGAGCTGGAGTTCGGGTTGACACTGCGGCCGTCAATGCGACTTTGACCAACGTAGTTGTAACGGAAAATGATAACGGCACAAGCGGCGGCGGAATTGCTGTTTCGAGTTCAAATGGAGCAACGTTGACTCTTAATAACTGTACGGTTTCAAACAATACGGCGGGTGGAACAGCCGCCGGTAGTTCGACCGGAGCCGGAATTATGGGGAACAACGCAACTTCGACCATCAATATCAATAATTCGACGGTCACCGGAAACACGGTTTCCAACAGCAGTACGACTATTCCCGCCAGTGCCGGCGGCGTTTCGACAATCGGTACGTTGAATATCACGGACTCAATGGTCACAAATAACACCGCCACGTCGTCGGGCTCGAATACATTCAGCGGCGGAGTTCATGTAACTGCCGGCACAACGACCATTACGGGCAGTACTATCAGCGGCAATATGTCAACCGTTACCGCCGGAGTGGGAGCCGGTTTCGCCGGCGGAATCTATAATCAGCAGGCGACAGTTAATATCAGCGGTTCAACCATTTCCGGCAATTCCGCCAGCAGTTTTCACGGCGGTATCCGCACGCTTGCTTCGACGACGGCCGCAGCATCCACAACGATCACCGAAAGCACCGTCAGCGGCAATACTTCCGTCGGCGAAGGCGGCGGCGTGATCAATATCGCTGGTTCGACATTGAATGCGAACACGAATATTATCCGCTCAACTGTCAGCGGCAATATGGCGACATCGGCAACAAGTCTCGGCGGCGGTGTAGAAAACTTTACCGTATCTACCGGACTCGGCGTGGTCAACTTGTTCAATTCCACCATCAGCGGAAACACTGCCAATACTGGAGCCGGAGTTTATAACAGTGGGGCTGCGGCTGCGGTTAATGCGAATTTCAGCACGGTGGCGTCTAATGCCGCAACAACGAACGGCGGCGGGTTATTTCAAGACGCATCCGGCGTTACTAACCTGAAAAACAGTGTGGTCGGCGACAATACAGCTCCATCCGGACCGGATATCTTCGGAACGATCACATCGCAGAATTACAATCATGTCGAAAACACGACGGGCGGAACATTCACGCCCTTGGCTGGCGACGCGACTGGAACCGACGCGCTGCTCGGAGCTCTCGCCGCCAATGGTGGTCCGACCTTAACGCATCTGCCGGGAGCAGCCAGCCCTGTGCTCAATACTATTCCCAACGCAACGAACGACTGCGGTGTGGCCCCGTTCGATATGGATCAGCGGGCCTTTGCCCGCCCGGCCGAAACCGGCTGCGAAAAAGGTTCTGTGGAGCAAACCCTTCCACCGGGATCGATGTTCACTCTGACAACAGCGGTCGCAGGAACGGGTACGGGAACGATCACAGGTGCCGGTATCAACTGTCCGGGCGACTGCACGGAGGATTTTGCGCCTGCGACAATGGTGGCCCTAACACCAGCCGCGGGCGGCGGTTCGACATTTACGGGCTGGAGCGGTGCCTGTACGGGCAACGGTGCCTGCAATGTGACAATGAACTCGGCTAAATCTGTGACTGCGACGTTCTCGCTGCCGGTCGTCTGTTCGGCGCCCGCGACGTTTGCGACCAACACGGCGCTGCCAGCACCTATTCCGGACAATGGGCCGGCCGGTGTGACGCTAAACGTTCCGGTGGCGGGACAGGTCAACGTAGTCCAGGACCTGAGAGTAAACCTTACGCTAGACCAACCGGCGGGCGGTGGGGGGCACACATGGGTTGGCGACCTGATCGGCAATGTGACGAGTCCTGCCCCGTCAAGTACTCATCTGCTCTTTAGCAGAGTTGGCAGTACGAGCGGTACCGGAGCAGGCGATAGTTCGGATCTTCAGGGGCCATATACATTTCACGATGGAGCGGCAGGCGATCTTTGGATGACTGCTGGTGTGCTTGTTGGCGGAACGATCCCTGCCGGCGAGTATAGAACTCAGGCGTGCTGTGCACCTGCCGTGGCCGGGCCGGGCATAAACACAGAAATGAACGGAGCGTTTGCGGGCCTTGCCCCCAACGGCACGTGGACATTCAACATAGCCGACAATGCGGCGGGCGACACCGGCCGAGTATCGGCAATGAGCCTGACGATGTCCACATGCCCCACGGTAACGCCGACATTCTCTAAGAACTTTGTGCCGGACACCGTCGCCGTCGCTCAGGTGAGTACACTGACATTTACCGTCGACAACGCGGCAAACGCGGTCCAGGCTGTCGATGTCGATTTTACAGATAACCTGCCGGCGGGTGTCGTTGTGGCCCCGGTTCCAAATGCATCAACAACGTGTGCGGCAGGCACCATAGGAGCGACAGCCGGATCGGGTGTCATCTCATTCATGAACGGAAGGGTCCCGGCAAGCGCTCTCTGTACCGTTCAGGTTAACGTTGTCTCAAGCACCGCAGGAGCCCACGTCAATACAACCGGCGATCTGACGTCGAGATTAGGCAATAGCGGCACAGCCACGGATACGTTAACGGTGGGCGCCGGTGGCGCGCCTGAGATCGACGTTCTGGGGAACGGGATCTCGATCGCCGATGGCGATACGACCCCGTCAGCGGGGGATCACACCGACTTCGGTTCGGCAACGGTCCATCCGGGCACGGTGACCCGTACGTTTACGATCGAGAATACAGGTACAGCGGACCTTACTCTTTCAAATCCGACTATCACCGGTGCAAATGCCGGCGATTTCGCGGTCACGGCAAGCCCGGTCTCGCCAGTGACGGCGGGCAATTCGACTACCTTCCAGGTGACGTTTGACCCTAGCAATCCGGGGCTGAGGACCGCAACGGTGAACATCGTCAATGACGATGCCGACGAAAACCCGTATGACTTTGCCATTCAGGGCACAGGTACGCCTGTTATCGACGGAGCCGCGGGCGGTGACACCTTTGTAGTGAGTTGCAGCGGCGGCAATACCACCGTGACGGTAAATGCCACTCCGGTAATGAACTTCCCGACCGGAAGCTTTAGTCCGCTGACCATAAATGGCAATGCAGGCAACGATACGCTTACGGTCGATTTTGCAAACTGCAATCCGGCGCCTGCGGGTGGCATATTCTTTAACGGCGGTTCCGATACCGACAGTATGACGCTGCAGGGCGGTAACTTTGCGTCGAGCATGCACACGCCGTCGAGCGCCAACGATGGCGTGGTGCAGCTTGCCGGCGGGACCACCGGCGCAGCCACGATCACCTTCACCGGTCTCGAACCCGTCACGGACACTACGGTCGCTGCCAGTATCACTATCAATGGTACGGCCGCAGTGGACACGATCAATATCATCGACGGCCCGGCCGGCACGACACAGGTCAACAGCGGAGCCGTGCCGACCTTTGAATTGGTCAATTTTGCCAACAAGACCAATGCGACGGTCAACGGCCTTAACGGCAATGACATTGTCACGGTCAGTACGGCTACGGCATCGGCCGGACTCGCAATGATCACTGTCAACGGAGACAACAATAACGACGTTGTGAATATCAACGTCGTACCGGGCGGCATCTCTGTCAATGCGAATACCGGCGCCGGAGATGACGCGATCAATCTGGCCCCGGCCGGTATGAGTTTGGACAATATTGGCGGACCGGTAACGGCTAACGGTGGTACCGAGAACGATATCGTCACTGTCAACGATCAGAATAATCCGTTCGGCGACACCTTTACGGTAACAAGTACCACAGTGACCCGCCTATTCTTTGGTGGCCTGACGTATGGAACGGTCGAGGGCCTCATTATCAATGCCCAGAATGTTGGAAATATAACGAACATTAGTAGTACGGCCGTAGGCACGCCGGTAACGGTCAACGCCGGGGCCGGAAATGACGCGGTCAATCTGACGCCGGTCAGTATGAACTTAGACAATATTGACGGAGCGGTGACGGTCAATGGCGGCACCGAGAATGACACCGTGACTCTCAACGATCAGAATAATCCGTTCGGCGACACCTTCACAGTGACGAGCACGACAGTGAACCGCTCATTTTTTGCCGGGTTGACCTATGAAACTGTCGAGGGTGTCACGCTCAATGCCCAGGATACTGCTAACAATACGACCAACATTAATAGCACAGCAGCAGGCACACCGTTTACGATCAACGCGGGCGGCGGAAACGATACCGTAAATGTTGGCGACGGCACACTCGATAACCTGTTGGGATCCGTAAATGTAAACGGAGACGCGGAAACGGCTGCGGATTCGTTAGTCGTCAACGATAGCACCGACACCACGTCAAATACCTATACGGTCACACCCACGGCAGTAACCCGAAGCGGCGGCGTTACCATTAACTACACGACGATCGAGGCACTGACCGTAACGGGAGGCGTCGAGGCTGATACGTTTAACATCACACCGGCTCCAAACGGCGCTCCGCTCGCAATGACGATGAATGGCGGGCCTCCAATTACCTTTGGCGATGTGCCGAACATCGATATGACTGGCGTCACAGGTGGTGTCGTTGCTATAAATCCAATGGGTACGGGCACGTTCACCTCGACCAGCCATCAGACCATAGACCTGACTGGTTTTGAGCCGGGTGGTCCTACGATAACGACGGTGGCATCGAACAACAACCCGAGCATATTCGGGGAGAATGTTTCGTTTACCGCAACCGTTGCGAGTACGCCACCGGGGTTTGGAACTCCTACCGGAACGGTGACATTCAACATCGACGGCAACTTGTATTGTGTCAACACACCGCTCAATGGATCACAACAGGCGACGTGTACAGTGGCCGGTCTGCCGGCACTGCCTGCGGGCAACCGTGTGGTCGTGGCCATATACAACGGGGATATGAACTTCCTCACAAGTGCAGGCTCGCTAGCGGGCGGACAGGTGGTGAATATGGCCGACACGACGACCACGATCACAAGCGATCTGCCTGATCCGAGTCTGGTGAATCAGCCGTACACGGTGACGTGGACGGTGGTTCCGAATCCTGTACAGGTCAACTCGGGTTCACCGACAGGAACAGTAACGATCGACGGCGGCGTGGGCGGTGGCACTTGTTCGGCAGATGTCGCAATAGGAAGCTGTCAATTGACGCCGACAACTGTCGGGGTGAAGACGATCCAGGCGACGTACTCTGGCGATGCTAACTTCAATGGAAGCGTATCAGCAACGACGACGCATAATGTCAATCTGAGTATAACGGGAACGGTACGCAACGGGCTGACAAATGCCCCTGTGTCTGGCCATCCGGTGTATCTGTACCAACTGCCGGGTGGACCGTCGCTCGGTTCGACAGCAACGACCGCAACGGGTGTTTACACATTCACAGGAGCGTTTACAGGCGATCTGGACGTGTATCCGAACGATTACTTC
>JBATDM010000134.1:0-1604 GCA_049663465.1 Pyrinomonadaceae bacterium | reverse complement strand
GATAATGAAGTATACAAAGCCTGGGATAAACCTATGCCTGAGCTTGGCCTAAATGCTCTACCCCACTGGGATCTCGCTGAAAAGTATAGTCTGATCAGCTTTAAAGATGGCGTAACACTTACAGGATCGGGATTTCCTGTATATAAAAACCAAGGTGCCAGATTACAGCGAGCTTTGATAAATTTCTTCCTGGATGAAGCCATAGCAGCCGGTTATCAGGAAATCCAGCCTCCTCTGTTGGTTAACAAGGAAACAGCGAGAGCAACTGGTCAATTGCCTGATAAAGAAGGTCAAATGTATTATTGTGAAAAAGATGATTTCTATCTCATCCCTACTGCAGAAGTGCCACTAACCAACTTATATAGAGACACCATCCTTCTGAAAAGTGATTTCCCTGTAAAACTTACCGGTTATACGCCTTGCTTCAGGAGAGAAGCGGGTTCTTACGGTTCTGATGTAAAAGGATTAAATCGTTTACATCAGTTTGATAAAATAGAAATTGTACGTATAGAGCATCCAGACAAATCCTATGAAACACTCATGGAGATGGTAAATCATGTAGAAAGTTTGTTAATAAAGCTTGAACTTCCATACCGAATTTTGCGTTTATGTGGCGGTGATATGAGTTTTAACTCTGCATTGACTTTCGATTTTGAAACCTATTCTGCTGCACAAGGCAGATGGCTCGAAGTAAGTTCTGTGTCGAATTTTGAAACCTTTCAGTCCAATCGGATGAAGTTGCGGTTTAAGGATGAGGATGGCAAAACAAAATTGGCGCACACCCTTAATGGAAGTGCATTGGCTTTAGCGAGAATAGTAGCAACGTTGTTGGAAAATCACCAAACAGCAGATGGTATAAAGATACCTGAAGCATTGCGATCTTATACAGGTTTCAACATGATTAAATAATTTTAAAAATAAATCAAAGCTTTTAATACAATATGATAGGAATAGGTTATTGGGTTGTTCTTGGCGTTTTTACTGTGGTAGGAATGTTGGTTAGCAACCGGTTAAAATCAAAATTTGCTCATTACAGCAAAATATCTACCCGCAGTGGTATGAGCGGCAAAGAAATAGCAGAAGCCATGCTTAGTCACTATGGTATCAGAGGAGTTCAAGTGGTCATGGGACAGGGTTTTTTGTCCGATCATTATAACCCAGTAAATAAAACAGTTGCATTGTCCCCGGATGTATATAATGGCAGATCTATTTCTGCTGCTGCGGTTGCTGCTCATGAGTGTGGTCACGCCGTTCAGCATGATACGGCTTACACTATGCTAACGCTCAGATCAAAATTAGTCCCTGTAGTACAATTCAGCTCAAGTATTCAACAGTTTCTGTTCATGGCCACAATATTTGGTATCGGGGCAGGAATTGGCGGTAACATATTGATATTGGTCCTGCTGGCTACATTTGGTCTAACGGCATTGTTTAGTTTAGTCACATTACCTGTAGAGTTTGATGCTTCCAACAGGGCTCTTGCATGGCTGGATGACTCTGGTTTTATGCGCGGTGCAGAACATGATGGAGCAAAAGACGCTCTTTGGTGGGCAGCCATGACTTATGTATCAGCAGCATTAGGTGCTTTGGTTATGTTTTTATAC
>JBATDM010000133.1:0-5240 GCA_049663465.1 Pyrinomonadaceae bacterium | reverse complement strand
CGGTCTTGTCGAAAAGATGGACGACATTACGAATATTGTAGTCAAAACCGGTAAAGAAGGCGTTCCCGTCTTTGTCCGCGATCTTGGGGAAGTAGTAGAAGGTCAAAGCATTCGTCAAGGTGCGGTTTCCACCAATGGCGAAGGCGAGATCGTCTCGGGCATGGCGATCATGCTGAAAGGTGAGAACTCACGCGTTGTAGCCGAAAGGGTTAAAGCAAAGATCGAAGAGATCAAGATGACCCTGCCGAAGGGCGTGACCATCGAACCATTTTATGACCGAACGTCGTTAGTAAAACGCGCGATCTGGACAGTTGAAAAGAATCTGCTGGAAGGCGCGGCACTCGTGATATTCGTTCTGTTATTGCTGCTCGGCAACTGGCGCGGTGCGTTGCTGGTTGCGACCATAATTCCACTTTCGATGCTCTTTGCGGCGATCCTGATGAGAATTTTTAACGTATCGGGAAATCTGATGAGTTTAGGGGCATTGGATTTCGGATTGATCGTTGACGGAGCGGTCGTGATGGTCGAGAACGTCGTTCGTCGCCGTGCGGAGGCTCAGCACGAGAAATCCCGCGAACCGCCCGAACGCACGATCCTTGAAGCTTGTCTCGAAGTCGCGCGCCCCGTGGTGTTCGCCGTGGCGATCATCGGTATTGTTTATCTTCCCATCCTCAGTCTTCGCGGTATCGAGGGCAAGATGTTTGTTCCGATGGCTTTGACTGTGGTCTTCGCACTTCTTGGCTCATTGCTGCTTTCACTGACATACGTCCCGGCAATGCTTGCATTGATACTCAAGGGCAATGTCTCTGAATCCGAGAGCTTTCTTATCCGTTGGGCGAAGCAGATCTACCGACCGTCACTTGCGTTTGTAATGAAGTTCCGTGCGCAGGTTCTGGCGATTGCGGTTACTGTGGTCGTAATTTCGGGAATTATCTTTCCGTACCTTGGCGGCGAATTTATACCGCGTCTCGATGAAGGCGATATTTTGGTCGAAGCAATAAGTTTGCCGAGCGTCTCCCTCGATCAATCAATGGTTATGACGACAGCCGTTGAAAAGTCACTCAAGGTCTACCCGGAGGTCAAGACGATCGTTTCGAAGTGCGGGGCTCCGGCAGTGGCGACGGATTCGATGAGTTTGAATCAGTGCGATGTATTCGTAATGCTCAATCCGATCGATGAATGGAAGTCAGGTTGGTCCAAAGAAAAATTGATCGAGGAAATGTCTAAAAAGCTCGAAGCGGAAGTTCCAGGTGCGGCCTCTTTCGGGTTCATGCAGCCGATCGAGATGCGTGTGAACGAACTCATTGCGGGAACCCGGGGCGATGTTGCGGTTAAGCTCTTTGGCGACGATCTACAGATACTAGCCGACAAGGGCGAAGAGATCGAAAAGGTTCTTGCAGCGATCAATGGTGCAGAAGAAACAAAGGCCGAAGTGACGACGGGGTTGCCTCAGTTACAGATCAAGCCGGACCGTGCGGCGATAGCCCGTTACGGTATCAATGTCGAAGATGTGAATGAACTGGTCGAAGCGATCTTTGCCGGGAAAAAGGCCGGCGAAGTTTTTGAGGGCGAGCAGCGTTTTGACATTGTTCTGCGTTTGAATGAGGACGCAAGTAAGTCTGTGGAGTCAGTTCGAGGATTGATCCTGACTGCTCCGAACGGACAACGTGTACCGCTCGCACAGGTTGCCGATATTGCACTGGTCGAAGGAGCGGCGCAAATATCGCGTGAAGCAACTCGGCGCCGGATCGTTGTCTCCACGAATGTCCGTCAACGCGACATTGCGAGTTTCGTAACCGAAGCAAAAGAAAAGATCGGTAAAGAAGTGACACTTCCGCCCGGATATTATTTGCAATGGGGTGGAGCCTTCGAAAACCTCGAGCGGGCCACTGGTCGGTTGCTGATAGTGGTGCCGATAGCGTTGTTTTTGATCTTTGTGATGCTGTTTTCGACGTTTGGTTCGGCGAAGCAAGCATTGATGATATACACCGGAATACCGTTTGCGATCGTTGGTGGCGTTGTGGCGTTGGCCTTGCGGGGAATGCCATTCTCAATTTCCGCGGGCGTCGGTTTCATCGCACTATTTGGCGTTGCCGTTCTAAATGGCGTAGTGATGGTTAGCTTCATCAACCATCTTCGCGAAGAAGGCAAGTCCGTCCTTGACGCCGTGAAAGAAGGCTCGATGACGCGTCTGCGTCCCGTTTTGATGACGGCGTTAGTCGCCAGTCTCGGATTTATCCCGATGGCTTTGGCGACAAGTGCCGGTGCCGAAGTTCAGCGACCGCTTGCGACAGTTGTAATTGGTGGACTCATAACATCAACGCTTTTAACCCTATTGATCTTGCCAACGCTTTACGCGTGGTTCGAAAAAGACGTAGAAGGAGAGTTCACGGAGGAAGAAATATGAAATTGATTATCGCGATTGTGCGGCCATTCACGGTAGAGAAGATCGTAACGGCCTTTGAAAACATCGAAGGATTTCCCGGAATGACCGTAACTGATTCAGCCGGATTCGGCCAGCGGTTATTAACGACCGCTAACGATGCTCTTGATCCATTCAAGCAAAACAAGCGGATCGAGATAGCGGCGAACGAAGAAATGGTTGATTCGATAGTAGCGGCCATCAGGCACAACGCCCATACTGGGAAAAAAGGCGACGGCATTATTCTAGTCCTGCCGATCGAGAAGGCAGAACTGATCTAGTGCAGAGTGATTTGCAGGTCGCGCTTTGGCTAAACAATCTAAGGTATGACGATATTAGTTGAGAGTTACTTGCCTCTTCCGGCTGGAGAGGCGTGGCAGCTGGTAAAACGAAGTCAGACGCTGATCTTCGTCACACGCGGAATCATTGGCTTTCGTTCCGGTGATTTTCCGGTGATCTGGCAGCAGGGACAATTGATCTCGACCCGACTTTACGCTTTCGGCCTGATACCTCTGTGGAAGCATTCGTTGAAGTTTGAACGGATCGATGATGATCGAATGGAACTATCTACGAGCGAAAGCGGCGGATTGATCTCAGTCTGGAACCATCTGATCAAGATCGAGATAGAGTCAGAGACCATCTGTAAATATTCGGATAAAGTTGAAATAAGGGCGGGAATCTTGACGCCACTTGTTTGTCTATTTGCGCAGGCGTTCTACCGCTATCGGCAGAGACGGTGGAAACTGATGGTTAATAGAACCGATTAGTGCAAAAAACTATGGGACACGGACATACACACGAAATATCGGCGGCAGGGCGGAATAAGAAACCGCTAATGATCGTCTTTTGCCTGACGTTCTTTTATTTGATCGTCGAGGTGATCGGAGGTTTTTGGACGGGCAGTTTGGCATTGCTTGCGGATGCCGGGCATATGCTGACGGATGTTGCGGGCGTCGGACTAGCGTTGTTAGCAATATGGTTCGCAGAAAAGCCAGCATCGCCGGAAAGGACGTACGGCTATTACCGTGTCGAAATACTCGCTGCGATGACCAACGCCATCATCCTGATATTTATCTCAATTTATATTCTCTACGAAGCCTACCAGCGGTTTCTGAACCCGCCCGAGGTGCAGAGTGCGGCGATGATCGGCGTCGCATCGATTGGGTTGGTGGTCAATATTGTCGGTATGGTTATTCTGCGTTCCGGCTCCAAAGAAAGCCTGAACATGAAAGGCGCATATTATGAGGTTCTTTCGGACACGCTCACGTCTGTCGGTGTGATAATCGCTGGAATAATCATGCTCACGACCGGCTGGTATTACGCCGATCCGTTAATTTCGGCGGGAATCGGCTTGTTTATCTTGCCGCGAACATGGGCATTGCTAAAAGATGCAGTCGCTGTCTTGCTGGAAGGTACGCCGTCTGACGTAAACATAGCTAACGTGCGAGACAAACTTTCAAAGATCGAAGGCGTTGCCGAGATTCACGACCTTCATGTATGGTCGCTTACGTCGGGCGTAAATGCCTTGAGCGTCCACGCCGTGCTTGCCGACGGAGCCGAACACGACGATGTTCTGCAACGTGTCCACAATTCATGCACGAGCGAATTTAAGATCGCACACGTAACAGCCCAAACGGAACGCGAGGGCTTTGCGTGTCACGAGACACATATATAAGAATGCAATGGAACAAGAAGCAGACTTTTTTCATGTTTTTACTCAACATCAACTTATAATTTTCGTAGGTGCGAGTTTACTGATTATTGCCATGTTAATTGGAATAGGTATTCTTATCGGTAAGCGATCAGAGAGGCGTTCGAAGGGAGGTTCAAAATGAAACCCGATCATGTTTTGGCAACCGCAATTTCTCAAGAGTTAGCATTGGCTGAATCGCTTGTTGAAAGCGGCGACTTGAATTTAGCCTTTCATCACCTCGAACGCGCTCACGTTCTAGGTCAGGCTTCGACCTATCAGCACACGCGCATTCACTGGCGAATGTTCAAGCTTGCGGTTAGGCAGCGTTCGCCCCGCGAGATTTGGGGACAGATCGTCCGTATCGTCGGAGCCTCGACCAAAACGCCTTTCGGCATCTATCCAACCGGCAATACGGGCAGAGCCAATGTGTGGTTTTTCAAATCAATGCCGGTTCCCGCAGACCTTCAGCGCATTATTGATGGAGGCGGCAACCGTGAATTCTGATATTCCCATAGCTTGCACATTAAATGACGCGGAGTTTCGAGAACGCGAACGAACCGTGCTCGATCAGCTTAAAGCCAGTGTAATCGATGTCATCGAGACAACGAACGGTTACGCGTTTCTTTTTCCGTCCGACGACGCGTCGTTCGCCGCTCTTAACGAATTCATCGTTCTCGAACGGCGGTGTTGTCCGTTTCTCGACTTCAACCTTACAATTCCACGCGGTCTTGGGGAGATCCGCCTTGAGGTTTCCGGCGAAGTGGGCGTCAAGGACTTTATCGCGTCGAACTTTTTACCCTGAGACAATGGAAACAACGAAATCAATTCTGTTCTTTATCGTCGCCGGGCTTTGTGAGATCGCGGGCGGATATTTGGTGTGGATTTGGCTGAGGGAAGGTAAGAGTATTTGGTACGCCGCGCTCGGAGCGGTCCTTCTCGTACTTTACGGAATCGTCCCCACGCTCCAGCCCGCGCACTTTGGCCGGGTGTATGCCGCATACGGCGGAGTTTTTATTGTTCTATCACTTCTCTGGGGCTGGGGCGTCGATAAAACGGCTCCCGACCGCTTCGACCTGATCGGCGGCACCGTTGCCCTGATTGGTGTTTTCATAATCATGTACTGGC
>JBATDM010000132.1:0-84277 GCA_049663465.1 Pyrinomonadaceae bacterium | reverse complement strand
TACCAGCGGAACGAGTACGAACGTTGGCGGCACCGCGACAAGTGTTGGCGACTTCACGGTCCTGTTGCTCGACATCAACCCCACCTATTCTCCGACAGGCTATCCGGGTCAATTTATGCAATTCAGCGTTATGGTATCCGGGGTCCCGAACCCGGTTCTTGGGCGCTTTGCGTTTCGTCACTTTGTCGAAATGGGCGGTCCGGCAGGCAACCGATCTGACCACTTAGCTATCGACACGGTTGAATTCACATGCGGTCAAGGAACGCCAACCCCGACCTCTACGCCGACGTCTACACCGACTTCGACACCGACCTCAACCCCAACTTCAACGCCGACGTCAACACCAACATCTACACCGACGTCAACCCCAACGTCCACGCCAACCGCGACACCGACCTCAACCCCAACTTCTACACCAACGGCAACTCCGACAGCTACGCCGACAGGTTCGCCGACGCCGACACCGACTGCGACGCCAACGGCAACGCCGACAGCTACGCCAACCGTTACACCTACGCCGCCGCCGACGGGTTGTTCACCGGCAAATACCATCGCATACGCTTACGATCAGCAGAATAATCACTTGCTGAGATTTAGGACCGGTTCACCCGGGACATTGCTGCTGGACGTTCCCTTGACGGGCTTGACGGCCCCTCAGCCAGAGGTGGCCGCGTCGCTTACGGGCATAGATTTTCGGCCGCTCGACGGGCAATTATTCGGCGTGGCAAAGAATGGCCTCAATGAAAGCGTTGTTACGATCCATCCGACGACTGGCGTCGTCAGTCAGGTTGGTCCCGGAATGACGGGACTACAGGATCTTTTCTACGGGATGGACTTTAATCCAACGGTTGATCGCATTCGCTCAACGGGCGATCTAGAGAGCAATCGAAGGTTGAATCCGATCACCGGCGGCCTGACGGCGACGGATGTGCCGCTTGCCTACGTCCCCGGGGACCTTAGACCGGGAGACCTCAGAGCGGTAACTGACCCGTCAGTTGTCCACGTCGCTTATGACAACAATTTCCCGGCCGCGACTGAGACGACCTTGTACGGCATCGATACTGACCGGGATGTGCTGGTTAGGATCGGCGGCCCGGGCGGAAACCCGTCACCGAATGGCGGCCAATTGACAACGATCGGGCCGCTCGGGGTGAATGCCACGGAACTTGGCGGGTTTGATATTCAACCCTTTACCAATGACGCGTATGCTGCGC
Source organism: Pyrinomonadaceae bacterium (assembly GCA_049663465.1). Taxonomy (GTDB): domain Bacteria; phylum Acidobacteriota; class Blastocatellia; order Pyrinomonadales; family Pyrinomonadaceae; genus OLB17. Next base: position 83,063 of record JBATDM010000132.1, on the reverse strand, counting down.
TTCGGGTCAATAATACGTCGATCCTTTATCACATAAACCTCGCGACCGGTGCCGCGACCCCGATCGGCCCGATCGGTAATCAGGCTGTGATCGACGGACTGACTCTGGCTCTCTGCACGACGGCAGCGGCAGTGGATATCTCCGGCCGCGTGTTGACTCCCGACGGACTCGGTTTGCGAAATGCCGTGGTCTCGATGGTTGACAGCACCGGCGTCGTGCGTACTGCAACGACAAGCTCGTTCGGATACTACTCGTTCGAAGGGGTCGATGCGGGACAGGCTTATGTCGTGGGGGTTTCATCGAGACGATACCGCTTCGCACCGAGAGTTGTGCAGGCATTTGACACGATGACGGATGTCGACTTCGTCGGCCTCGAGTGAAGCCGATTCCACTAACTTAACCTTAAAAAAGGCGGCCCGAAATGGCCGCCTATTTTCTATGCTAGCTGGTATGATCGGTCACGATCCGCCAGCCTTCTTTGAATTTGCGGAATAGTAGCGTGAACTTGCCGTGTGGCGTGTCTTTTTCCCGTGCGAGCGACCAACTGCCGACGACGAATGCCGCGTCTTTTGAGAGCACTTCGATCTCGAGATCGCCAAATGTGAGCGTACCCATCAGGGCCTTTGTCGCATACGATCTCTTATAATTATCGAGCGTTTGCTGCCAGCCGTATGTGACCTTGTCGCCTGAGACGAACTTGAGCTTCTCCGACTTCCAATAGCCGATCGCCATAAAGGCCTCGACATCGCCGCGGTTCCACGCCGCCGTTTGGTCGTCCATCACCTTTCGGATGTCAGCCGCCGCCTTCGACTGGCCGAAGGTTGAGGACCCGATAAGCAAGACGGTCGAGATCGCGAGTACAAAACGTCTGGTGGAATTCATTTTCATAGGAAGAAGTTTCACGCAAAGCCGCTAAGAACGCAAAGAGAGAAAAAGTGGACGGTTCGCAGCCGATATGACTATCAACTCCGAACTATCCACTAATAACTAACCAGAAAGGATGTCCTCGACCCGGCGAGCCGCCGTGTTAATTGTCCTTCGCCGCGTCGTATGCCGCCTGTGCCGCAACCTGCTCTTTCTGTTTGTCGGTCAATTCGATGCCCATCTTCTCAAGCGTCGCGGCGTTGAGCGTCTTGGTCACCTTGATTTCGTTCGCTTCCTGATATTTGCCGAGCCCGTCGCGAAATTCATCGCTGAATTTTCCCGTCTCCTCGCCTGCATACATTTTGCCTTCTTTCAAAAGCTTCTGCACGGCCTTTATCTGGTCGGCAGTAGCTCTGAAGGGCGCCGGACGTTTCGGGCCGCTGGACGTCTTAGCCTCCTTCGGTTCTGTTGCGGTCTTAGCCGGAGTCGAGGCGATCCCTTTCTGACTATCGGTCAACTCGATGCCCATTTTTCCGAGCGTCGCCTGGTCAAACTTACCATTTTCTTCGAGGCCGTTGGCTTTCTGGTACTCCTTGATAGCCGGTCGCGAGTCACCATATACGCCGGTCGCCTTACCCGTGTAAAGTTTTTCGGTGATCAATATCTCCTGGCCCTGTCTTATCTGGTCCTTGGTCGGACGGAATACCGGTGCCTTCGTCGACGATGTGGTTTCCTTCGTTGCCGTCTCCGAACCGGTCCCCTGCGCAAACGCCGCTAGCGATAAAAATAGCGACACAAAAACCACAAACAAAAGTTTCCTGATCATAAGTATTCTCCTATTCGCCGTACCCGGATGAGATGCAAAAATCCGACCTCAAACGAGAAACCGCATTATTTATTGAAATGGTTGAAAAAGTATTATCCTATTTTGTCGACATGTCAAGAGAATCTGACAGGTAAACACGGAATGAAAGCTGCCATTTACGAAGAATTTCGAGGGCCGGTCATAATATGCGAGGTCGCCGATCCCGAACCATCACCAACCGGCGTCGTCCTTGCGGTCAAAGCATGCGGCATCTGCCGCTCCGATTGGCACGGCTGGATGGGCAACGACCCCGACATAAAACTGCCGCATGTTCCAGGGCACGAGCTCGCCGGTGAGATCATCGCTCTTGGATCTCAAATTTCAAATTTCAAATTGGGCGACAGGGTTACGGTTCCGTTTGTCTCGGGCTGCGGGAAGTGCGAACAGTGTGCCGGCGGCGACCAGCAGATATGCGACCGGCAATTCCAGCCCGGCTTTACGGCGTGGGGCGGTTTTGCGGAATATGTTGCGCTCGAATATGCGGACGAAAACCTGGTACTTCTGCCCGACGAGATCGACTTTGTGACCGCAGCATCACTCGGTTGCCGTTTCGCGACTTCGTACCGTGCGGTCGTCGATCAGGGCAAGATCGCCCCCGAACAATGGGTCGCCGTCCACGGCTGCGGCGGTGTCGGCCTTTCTGCGATCATGATCGCCGCCGCTTTTGGAGCCCGTGTTATAGCCATCGATATCTCAAACGACAAGCTCGAATTTGCAAGCGGGATCGGGGCTGAAACGATTATCAATTCATCTTACGGCAATCCCGTCGAGGCGATTCTCGATATCACAGACGGCGGAGCTCATGTCTCTATAGACGCGCTTGGCCATCCTGAAATTCTGGTCAACTCTATCTCTTCTTTGCGAAAACGCGGGCGTCACATCCAGGTCGGCATCATGGAGTCGGGCAAGCACAATTCACCCGTTCCGGTGGATAAGATCATCGCTCGCGAACTCGAGATCATAGGCAGCCACGGTATTCAGGCCCATCGTTATCCCGAAATGCTTGAGATGATCCGCGTCGGCCGCCTCGAACCGAAAAAGCTAATTGGAAAAGAAGTTAGTCTAGACGACGTGGCCAATGAGTTGACAGAAATGGATTTGTTCCGGTCTTCCGGAGTGACCGTTATGAAAGTAAGCTGATTGCTTAGTATTTTCTGAATTCGTTCACGAGAAAAGCAGGGTCAAATGCATCTTTGTCCGATTGCTTCAATCCACCAATCACCATCAAATACAGAGTTATAGTATCTCCCGTCTTAAGCTCTTTTGGAAAATAAGCGGCAACCTGTTTTTGGACAGCGATCCAGTATTCCTTTCCACATTCTTGGAAGAGATACTCGTCCTCCAGTAATGTGAGCATTTTTGCATCCGTACCCATGGATTCTTGCCACATCTTGAAAAGACTTTTCTTTTTCGCCGAAATAGGGCGCGACGTACCGATGAATTTCACTCGAATGGCCGAATAAAAAGGCTTGGCGTCTAACATCATTTGTGGTTTGTCAGAAACGGCCATAAGTGACGCTGCACTCTGAGCGACAAGTTCATCGAGAGTTCTGGGATCGTATTCCTCATAAGGAAATTTTTGGGTCCAAGTGACAGTCGATGACAATACGATGATCCCAATTGCGATGAGAATGCGGTGGGTCTTCATAATTAAGGTACATTTTGTCATAATGTCAGATCCTGGCAAAATATTAACCCACTCACTTGCTGAATGAACGTTCATTCAGTTATAATTTATCACTAAATCAGCCTGATATCATTGCAGTTTTATACGATTATGAATATTACAAAAGCCGCAGTTTTAGGTGCGGGGACAATGGGGGCGGGTATCGCCGCACATCTCGCTAATGCGGGCATTCCGACATTGCTGCTCGACATTGCTCCGAACGAGTTGACCGAGTCTGAGGCGGCAAAGGGCATGAAGCTTGAGTCGTCGCAGGTGCGAAACCGGATCGTTAAGTCACTGTTTGAGGCTGCGAAGAAGCTAAAGCCTGCACCGTTCATGCTCAGTGACAATGCGCGCCTTATCACGACCGGGAATTTCAAAGACGATCTCGAAAAGCTAAAGGATTGTGACCTCGTGATAGAGGCAGTTGTCGAAAATCTTGACATCAAACACAAGCTTTTCACTGAGGTCGAGAAATACCGTAAGCCCGGAGCCGTCGTTGCTTCGAACACGAGCGGCATTCCTATCGACTCGATCGCCGAGCCTTTTTCGGACGATTTCAAGGCGCATTTCGTCGGGATTCACTTCTTTAATCCACCGCGATATATGAAGCTCGTCGAGGTGATTCCGGGCTCGAAAACGAGCGGCGAGATAGCGTGTGCGATATCAGGGTTTCTCGATCAGCGTTTGGGCAAAGGCGTGGTGCCAGCAAAGGATAGGCCGAATTTTATTGCGAACCGCATCGGCGTTTTTGGCATGATGGCGACCATTCACGAGATGATCGCGATGGGCTTTACGCCGACCGAGGTTGATCAGATGACCGGCAAAGCGATCGGCCACGCGAAATCGGCGACGTTTCGCACCTCAGATCTTGTCGGACTCGATGTTACGGCGCACGTCACGAATAATCTCTATCCGGCGGTTCCAGATGACGAAGACCGCGACGTTTTTAAGCTTCCTGAATTGATCCAAACATTGCTCGACAAAAAGCTGCTTGGCGACAAAACGCAGGGTGGATTTTTCAAGAAATCGAAGGATGCCGAGGGCAATCGCGTCATTCTCGAACTCGATCTCGATACTTTCGAATACAAGCCCCAGGAAAAGACCAAATTCCCGTCGATCGAGGCCGCAAAGGCCATTGAGGACAACGCGGAGCGCGTAAAAGCGCTTGTCTGGGGCGACGACCGTGTTGGCGAATTCCTCTGGAAAACGACCTCGCGTGTTTCTCGATACGCGGCCAATCGAATTCCCGAGATCGCCAACACGATCGTTGAGATCGACAATGCCATCAAGTGGGGATTTGGCTGGGAAATAGGAGTGTTTGAGGCGTGGGACGCGATCGGCGTTGCTGAGTCGGTCGAGCGGATGAAGAAAGAAGGGCAAGCAGTTCCCGAGAATGTCGAGAAGATGCTCGCGTCCGGCGCGACCAGCTTTTATAAGAACGAGAACGGCGCACATTCCTTCTACGATCTGGTCGAGGGCGAATATAAACCGGTTCCGCAGCGTCCAGGCGTGATGATCCTCAAGGATGTTAAGGCGAGCACCGGCGTCATTAAATCAAATCCCGGTGCATCACTCATCGACATTGGTGACGGCGTAGCGTGTCTCGAATTTCACTCAAAGATGAACTCCATCGGCGGCGACACCGTCTCGATGATGAACTTTGCGATAGACGAAGTTGAAAGGAATTTCACTGGCCTCGTCGTCGGCAATCAGGGCGGGAATTTCTGTGCCGGGGCGAACATAATGATGATCCTGCTCGCGGCTCAAGAGGATGAGTGGGACGACATCAATTTTAGCGTTCGAGCGCTGCAAAACGCGATCATGCGGCTGCGGTATTCGGCGAAACCTGTCGTGACGGCGCCTTATGGTTTAACGCTCGGCGGTGGCTGTGAGATCGCGATGCACGGCAATAAGGTACGTGCCGCGGGCGAGACATATATCGGACTTGTCGAGGTTGGCGTCGGCGTAATTCCAGCCGGAGGCGGGACAAAGGAAATGACCATGCGTGCGATGGACGCTGCGGCAAAGGCGCCAGATGCTGACGCTCTCGCATTTCTCAAAACGACATTTGAAACGCTCGGAATGGGCAAGGTTGCAACCTCAGCCCAGGAAGGCCGGGCGTTTGGTTTCCTCCGTGATTACGACGCGATCTCGATGAACGGCGACCGTTTGATCCAGGACGCTAAGCAAGAAGTACTAAATCTCGCGTCTGCCGGATACGTCCAGCCCGTCGAGCGAACCGACATCACCGTTCTTGGCGAGGCCGCAGAGTCGGCAATGAAGCTGGCCCTGCACATGATGAGGCAAGGCGGATTCATCTCTGACCACGATCTGCTGATCGGCAAAAAACTCGCTCACATCATGGCGGGCGGCACGATCAATCACAAGACTCAGGTGTCGGAGCGTTACCTGCTCGATCTCGAACGCGAGGCGTTTGTCTCGCTTTGCGGCGAGCGAAAGACGCAGGAACGTATTGCGGCGATGCTCAAGACTGGCAAGCCGTTGAGGAATTGACCGCTGTCACGCCGGAGGAACCGGCGTTTGCAGGCGAGGGCGCCTGCGTTCCCGGCATGGAGGGCTTATGGACGAGAGGATCAAACAGGTAACCGACGATATGTCAGCGATAGCGGAAGACGCCAGACAGGTGTTTGGCTCATTGTCAGCGGAACAAATCAATTGGAAGCCTGCGGAAAAAAGCTGGAGCGTTGGGCAATGCCTCGACCATCTGATCAAGACGAACGATGCGTTTGGCCCTGAGATGACAAAGATTGCAGCGGGCGGGCGAAAAAATTCGTTCATTGAGAACTGGTCGCCGTTCACTGGGTATTTTGGCCGTTTTTTGATCAAGGCGGTGGGCGACGATTCCAAAAAGGTAAAGGCCCCGTCGCAGGCGATCGTCCCGCCGAGCGATATTGCCAGTGACATCGTCGCCAGATTCGAAGAGAACATCGCGGCAGCCAACGAGAGTGTAAAGGCTTGCGAAGGCGTCAACCGCCAAAAAACCGTCATAACATCGCCGTTCCTCGCGATCATGACATACACGCTCGAAGACGGTTTTACGGTACTCGTCGAGCACACGAAACGGCATATTCGACAGGCAAAACGGGTGATGGAAGCCGGCGGTTTTCCAAAATAATACAAGAGCGGAGTATCTCGTGCGTTCATTGAAAGTACGAATCTTATTTCAATACGCAAAGGAGAACTAAACAATGAAAATTCTTATCACTTTATTTTGCACCGTAGCCTCGATGATGACGATCCGCTGTGGCTCAGGCACGCCGGTCGAATACGCGAATGTTTGCGACAAGGCTAATGACGATCAACGCGTCCAGGTCGTCGGATTTTTGGATAACAGCGGTAGCTCAATGTGTTCGAGCGGCTATGGCAAGCCGATGCGATGCCCGATCAAGTTCAAGGACGCTCTTGAAAACGAGAAATCAATAAGTGCCGAGATCGACAAGGGCAGTGGTGCGAGCAGCACCGACGAGATCGAAAAAGGCCAGGGTCTTAAAATAAAAGATGACAAAGGCGAAGTTATCGAGAGAACGCAGAAGGTCAGGCTCACGGCAGACGTCAACGTGTTTGACACGCCCGAGCCTACGACTGCGGGCTGTTACATCGAGGTGGCGAAGATCGAAAAGGTCCAGTAGTTTATGCAGCGATGTTCGTGGGCTACAAATGACCTAAACATTCCCTATCACGATAGTGAGTGGGGTGTGCCTGTTTACGACGACCGGACGTTGTTCGAATTTCTAATTCTCGAGGGCGCTCAGGCCGGGTTGTCCTGGGACACGATCCTGAGGAAACGTGAGAATTACCGCGCGGCGTTTGATAATTTTGAAGTGGCGAAGGTCGCGCGGTATAGCGATGCGAAATGTGCAAAGTTGATGCTCAACGAGGGCATCATCCGCAACCGTTTGAAGATCGCGTCGGCGGTCCGCAATGCCGAGGCCTTTTTGAATGTTCAGCGTGAATTTGGCTCGTTCGATAAGTATATCTGGGGCTTTGTCGGCGGTTCGCCCGTCGTCAATAAACTGAGATCTCACGCCGAAGTCCCGGCAAAAACGGAGATCTCAGACGCGATCAGCAAAGACCTGAAAAAGCGCGGGTTCAACTTCGTCGGTTCGACGATCATGTACGCCTTTATGCAGGCGACGGGCATGGTGAATGATCACCTGACGAGCTGTTTTAGATTTAAGGAGATAGCCCACGAAACACACGAAAGACACTAAATAGAAAGAGGATACTGTAGAAAGCAGATCATATTTTCGTATATTTTGTGTATTTCGTGGGCAAGTTCTTATGGACTATCCGATCACACCGGCGGTCCGGTTTTTGAGAGAGAAGCAGGTCGATTTTGTGCCGCATATTTATGATTACGTCGAAAAGGGCGGTAGCAGCGAATCGGCAAGACAGCTTGGCATGGACGAACACGCGGTCGTTAAGACCTTGATATTTGAAACGAACGAGAAAAAGCCCTTGATCGTCCTGATGCACGGCGACCGGCAAGTTTCCACAAAGAATCTTGCCCGCCACATGGGCGTCAAAAGCGTAGAACCCGCCGATGCGTCGCGTGCATCAAAGTGGACAGGCTACCAATTCGGCGGCACTTCGCCATTCGCGACGCGGGCCGCGATGCCAGTGTTTGTTGAGCGGACGATATTCGACCTTGATACGATCTATATCAACGGCGGAAAACGCGGGTTTCTTGTCGAGATCGATCCGAGGGTGTTGAAGGCGGTGTTGGTTGTGGATGAAGTGGAAGTTGGGATTGAAGTTTAAGAGGAACCACGAAAGTTCACGAAAAAGCACGAAAAAATATTTAGTGTCTTTTGGTGTAATTTCGTGGTCAAAAAGAATCTTAGGATTTCTTTCATGTTAATAGACGAATTTTTACCCGAATACGATTTTGAGGAGCGGCACGATATTAGTATCGCTGCCGGGCCATCGAGGGTCTTTGCGGCTATTGACGAGGTGGATTTTGGCGAATCGTTTATCGTCCGCTGGCTGCTTAGGCTTCGCGGGATGTCGAGCGAGGGCGTGAGACTTGGCAATCTGCGAAAGTTTAAGTTTGAAAAGCTCGCTGAGGTTGTGAACAAAGAGATACTGATCGGCCTCGCCGGAAGATTCTGGACGCCATGGGGCGATCTGCAGGATGTTGACGCGTCAAACTTTCGCGAATTTGAAACGCCTGGCTATGCCAAGGCAACATGGAATTTCTCGCTAGCCAGCGACGGCACCAACACGCAGCTGACAACCGAGACACGCATCAAATGTCTCGACAACGACAGCCGTCGGAGCTTCGGATTGTACTGGACATTCATCCAGCCGTTCAGCGGATTGATAAGAATGGAGATGTTGAGGGCGATTAAACGGAAAGCGGAGGCGCTTTGAACGGAGTGATAACTGTCGAAGAAACGATCGAAATCGGGAACCCGATCTTGCTTGAAAGCAGTTCGCCTGAGAATGCATTTGCAGTTTTTTTCGAAGATGAGGGTGAGACAGGTTACTTTTATGCACTCGATACGAAACGCAAAAACCCTATTGTCGATGCGCTGCACATCTACAATGTTGCGAATGTGTCGGATCGGAATATTCCGTCCAAAATTCAGGTTGTATGGTCGCATGATGGGCTTAAGTCAGCACTAATAATAAATGATTACGTGCATGGGATTTTCGACTTTCAGTCGAAGCGAGGATATTGCAGGACGGGTTTTCCACCTCCTGTCGGCGACTGGAAAGAGAGGCATGAGTGGAGCGAAGACGCATTCAAGTTGTTTGATTGAAAAGGTGATTATATGAAAGAAGCAGTAATAGTATCGGCGGTGCGTACCGCTGTTGGTAAGGCGCCGAAGGGGACTTTGAGGAATACGCGGCCGGACGATCTTGGGGCGGCGGCGATAAGGGAAGCGGTCGAGCGTGTCGACGGTTTGGACAAAGGCCAGATCGAGGACGTGATCATGGGCTGTGCTTTTCCCGAGGCTGAGCAGGGGATGAACGTCGCTCGGACGGCGATGATCGCGGCTGGATTGCCCGTGGAGACATCGGCGATGACGGTCAATCGCTATTGCTCGTCGGGTTTGCAGACCATCGCTTTGGCGGCTGATCGTATCGCCACCGGCGGTTCGGATGTGATCGTCGCGGGCGGCCTCGAGACGATGTCGATGATACCGATGGGCGGCAATGTTGTCCGGCCAAATCCGGCGATCGTCGATTCGTATCCCGATTATTATCTCAACATGGGCCTGACGGCCGAGAACCTCGCCCGCAAATACGAGATCACGCGCGAACAGGCTGACGAATTCTCATACAACTCGCATCGCAAGGCCCTCGCCGCGATCGCCGACGGCAAATTCAAGGACGAGATCGTCCCGATGAACGTCTTTGTCGATGAATTTGATGAGAAAGGCCGCGTTCGACGCAAAGAGGTCGTTTTTGACACCGACGAAGGCCCGCGTGCCGACACTTCACCTGAGGGCTTGGCGAAATTACGCCCTGTTTTTCACGCGCAGGGAACGGTCACGGCCGGTAATTCGTCGCAGATGTCCGATGGTGCGGCCGCCACGGTCGTGATGTCGGCGGACAAAGCAAAAGAACTCGGCGTAACGCCGCTCGCGAGATTTGTCTCGTTCGCGACCGCCGGATGCCTGCCCGAAGAAATGGGCATCGGCCCTGTGTATGCGATCCCAAAGGCGCTGAAACTCGCGGGCCTGACACTTGACCAGATCGATGTCATCGAGCTAAACGAGGCGTTCGCCGCACAAGGCATGTCGGTAATGAAGGTTCTCGAAATGGACCCCGACCGGGTTAATGTCAACGGCGGCGCCGTCGCCCTCGGCCATCCGCTCGGCTGCACAGGAGCAAAGCTGACCGCGACGCTATTACAAGAAATGAAACGCCGAAACGCAAAATACGGCATGGTAACAATGTGCGTCGGCGGCGGCATGGGCGCCGCGGGTATTTTTGAGAGAATAGGTTAGGAATTTAACGCAAAGACGCGAAGGAGCAAAGACGCAAGGAACCGAAAATAGTTAAACAGCAATCGCCGGATGTATTGCCTTTGCGGCTTTGCCTCTTTGCGACTTTGCGTTGAAGAAAACTATGGATACACAGATGCAAAAAGAATATATGAAAGGCGGCGAGTTTTTGATCGCTGATTCGGCTGAGATATTTACGCCGGAGGATTTTACCGACGAGCAAAGGATGATCGGCGAGACGACCCGCGAGTTTGTCGATAACGAGGTCGCCCCGCAGCTGCCCGCAATGGAACAGCACGCGTGGGAGGTCGCTCGCGATCTGGTCAAAAAGGGCGGCGAGCTTGGCCTGTTGGGTTCGACCATTCCCGAGGAATACGGCGGGCTCGGACTCGATCAGGTCACGGGTGCCGTCATCGCCGAGATGATGGGCCGCGCAGGTGGTTTTGGCACGACGTTTGGAGCGCAGACCTCGATCGGTTTGCTGCCGATACTGTATTTTGGTTCTGATGAACTCAAGAAAACGTGGATACCAAAGATCGTCTCCGGCGAGGTTGTCACGGCATACTGCCTGACCGAGAGCGGCTCGGGTTCGGACGCGCTTGGTGCCAAAACGGTCGCGAAATTGAGCGACGACGGGGCAACCTACACTTTGAACGGCGAGAAGATGTTCATCTCGAACGGCAGCTTTGCCGATGTCTTCATCGTCTTTGCAAAGGTCGATGGCGAAAAGGATAAATTCTCCGCGTTCGTCGTCGAGCGAAGCGAAACCTGCCGCCCCGGCGGCGAAGAGCACAAGATGGGCATCAAGTCGTCCTCGACCACGCCGATCGTCTTGGCCGATTGCGTCATCCCGGCCGGCAACCTGATCGGCAACGTTGGCGACGGTGCAAAGATCGCGTTTAACATCCTGAATGTAGGCCGCTTTAAGCTCGGTGCGAGCGTCACGGGCGGTGCAAAGCTGGCCATTCACGAATCGGTCCGCTACGCCAACGAACGCGAGCAGTTCAACAAAAAGATCTCGTCATTCGGCGCTATCAAACACAAACTCGCCGAGATGGCGATCCGCACATGGGTTGCCGAGTCGATCACCTATCGCACCGTCGGTATGATCGACGCCTTGATCGGCGACGGTGCCGACGACGCCAAAAAACTGCAATCCATCGAGGAATACGCCGTCGAATCTTCGATCAACAAGGTCGCCTGCAGCGAGGCTCTCGACTATGTCGTTGACGAGATGGTACAGATCTACGGAGGCTACGGCTACACAGCCGAGTATCCGGCGGAAAAGGCGTATCGTGATTCGCGCATCAACCGAATTTTTGAGGGCACGAACGAGATCAATCGGATGCTCATTCCTGGCCAATTGATGAAGCGTGCGATGAAGGGCAAACTCGGGATCATTCCAGCCGCAAAGGCCCTGCAGGACGAGATACTCAATCCGCAGATGTCGTTTGACGAGGACACATCGCTTCTTGCCGCAGAGACCAAACTTGCACAGAACGCGAAGAAAACAGCTCTGATGGTGCTCGGCACCGCCGCTCAAAAATACATGATGGGCCTCAGCGAGCAACAGGAAGTCCTGCTCAACTGTGCTGACATCATCATGGATGCGTACCAGATGGAAACGTCCATCCTGCGTGCCAAAAAGTTTGCAGACGCCAATGGCGAAGAAGCCGCCGGCCGCCAGATCGATATGGCCGCCGTCTATTGCAACGACGCGATGCAGCGTGTCGATGCGAAAGCAAAAAACACCATCGCCGCCATCGCCGAGGGCGACGAAGGCCGCACTTTGCTTGTCGCTCTAAAACGATTTACCAAGAATAATTCGCCCATCAACACCATCGCCGCCCGCCAGCGGATCGCCGATGTGCTGATCGAGGCGAACACGTATCCGTTCTAATTTCGGGAGCCGCAAAGAATTCGATTGACAGACATAACCGTCTGTTATATCTTTTCTAGGTACAAAAGTTTTGTTGATGCAAATGTTTAACAGCCAAATAGTTAAGAAAGATCTCGGTTTCGTCGCTGACCGCCGGTTCGTTGTGTATTCGTATCCGACGTTTACGTACTTTTTTAGCTATAGCGAAATTGGCTGGTGACATCTGCCTGAAACTCTAAGTTCCTGAGGTCACCATCTACGAAAGATGGTGGCCTTTTTCTATTAAGATGACGATGAGTGAGAGCGAACAAAAAATGGATGACCCGCGTGGCGAGATCGATCAGATCGACGCCGAGCTGCTAGCGCTTTTGAACTGCCGCGCGGCGATCGCCTTGCGTGTCGGCGAGACAAAATCGATCAACGAAACGCCGCTGTGCGATACGGCCCGCGAACAGCAGGTGCTCGGCCGCCTGAGCGATCTCAACCAAGGGCCGCTCGATGACAAGAGCATCGGCAATATTTTTCATCGCATCATCGACGAATCGCTTCTGCTGCAGCAACAAACTTATCATCGCGAAAGCGACACCGCCGATGACGGCACCGCTCGCATCGCCGGAAAATCTCGCGTAGCATTTCTCGGCGACCGAGGAACATTTAGCGAAGAAGCCGCACTCGGCATATTGGGCGACGACTGCGAAACGGTGTCATGCCCCACGTTCGAAGACCTTTTTGCCGCGATCGACACTGGCAAGGCCGATTACATTCTCACGCCGCTCGAAAACAGCCTCATCGGCTCCGTTCACCGGTGCGTCGATCTGCTGCTCGAGAGCGAGCTAAACATCGTCGCCGAGATCGTGCTGCACGTGTCGCATTTTCTCGTCGGGTGCGAGGCCGCGACGATCGAGACTCTCAAAACTGTCGAATCTCATCCCGCCGCATTGGCTCAATGCACACGATTTTTCGCCGCACATCCCGATCTCAAGCGTGTGTCCGCTGACGACACGGCCGGAAGCGTTCGCCGTGCTGTTGAGAGCGGCGACCCGACTCGGGCAGGTATCGGCGGACGGCGGGCGGCTGAGCTTTATGGCGGTAAGGTACTTCGCGAGCACATTGAGGATCACGCCGAAAATCATACACGTTTTGCTTTATTGTCGGCCGATGCCGAGATCCCTGCGACGGGCAGTAAGATCTCGCTCGTTCTCCGGCTCAAGCATCAACCCGGTGCATTGCATGCCGCGCTTCGCCCGTTTGTCCGCCGAGGCCTTGATCTGCTAAAGATCGAGAGCCTGCCGATAAAGGACTCGCCGGGGCAGTTTAATTTTTATCTCGACATTCAGGCTCCTGCGATCGAGGCCGACCTTGCCGGAGCTCTTGCGGACATTGAGGAACAGGCCGACGACGTGCGATTCCTCGGCCGATATTCGACAACCAGACTCGGAACAAAAATATGATCCTCGTACTCAAACCAAACATCGACGCAGCGACTCGCGAATACAAACGGCTCATCGCCCATCTCGAAAATCTCGACAATATCGAGTTTCGAATCCATCAGGTGCAGGGCGCCGCTCAGGTCCTGACCGAGATCTATCTGATCGGGAATACCGCCGCCCTGTCGCTCGATGAGATGCGGAGCTTCGCGGGTGTGGATCACGCCGTTCGTGTGTCCGAGGAATATCGTGTTCTCGGCCGCCACAAAGAGGACAACCGCTCAAACGGCTTTTCATACAACGGCGTCAGATTTAGCCAGGATAGTTTGAATATTTTTGCGGGGCTGTGTGCGGTCGATTCGCCCAAGAGTGTCGAGGCGATGATGAAAGCGCTAAAGGACAACGACCAAACCTGTACGCGAATGGGCGCGTACAAACCGCGCACCAGCGCGTATTCGTTTCAGGGCCACGGCAAAAATTGCCTCCCTTTTGTATTAGAGCTTGCCGGGAAATACGGCATCAAGGTCATCGCGATGGAGGTCACGCATGAATCGCACGTCAACGAGATCCGCGAGGCTCTTCGCGAGACAGGCAACCCGACCGGCGTGATGCTGCAGATCGGTACGCGGAACACGCAGAATTTTGAGCTGTTAAAAATTGTCGGCCGGCAAAAAGAATTCCCGGTGCTGCTCAAACGCGGATTCGGCATCACGCTCGACGAATCGCTCCACGCAGCCGAATACCTCGCGAGCGAGGGCAATCAAATGATCATTTTCGGCCTTCGCGGAATGAAGACGAACATCGGAGATCCGCACCGAAACATCGTCGATTTTGCACACATTCCGGTCGTCAAACGCCTGACCCGCATGCCCGTCTGCATCGACCCGTCCCACTCCGTCGGCGGCCGTTTTCGATGTGCGAACAATATCCTCGACATCATGCACGTCACCGCGCAGGGCGTGATCGCGGGTGCTAATCTGGTGCTGGTCGATTTTCACCCCGACCCGAGCGTCGCCGTGGTTGACGGCCCGCAGGCGTTGCGGATCGACGAACTACCGAAATTTCTCGAGGACATCCGCATCGTCCGGAGTGCATATGAACAGCGTCTCGCTCTTTATCAATGATCCTCTGCCGCGTAGCGGCAATCGATTAGTCGTGGGTGAAATCCCATAGGCGCCAACTTGAGGCTGTAAATGTGTGAATATGCTGGTGTTACTTGTTTCAAGTTCCTCAATAGCGGGTATCAGCATTTAGCCCAGCGCGTGAGCACTGGGAAAGGGCGATACATACAACGAGCCCGCGTATGCGGGCGACAGCTGGTAAGCAGGGGCTGTCACCGTCTTCGACGGCTTTGAGATCAAAATTCGGCATGCGATCCAGAGAATAAGCGCGTTCAAAACCCCAAAAAAATTAAAGAGCCCCACGGATCGCTCCGCGAGGCCCCTTTCTCGTTTACCAAAGTCGTTCGCCTAGTAGCGTGGACGGTTCCTTGGTTTTTGTACTTTTGTAAATATCGCTCCGCCCGCCACACCTGCGGCTGCACCGATCAGGGCTCCCTTTTTGCCGCCGATGATCGCGCCGAGCACTGCACCGGCTCCGGTGGCTACGCCGAGGTTGATCGCTTTACGGTGGCGGTCGTAGACATTCGGCCGGTCATAGTCGTAGTAGCCGTCGTCGTTTCGGCGGTCGTTCTGACGGCGTTCTTTATTGCGCCGTTGATCGCGGCTCTGTTGCCGCTCATACGTCTGGCTGCGATATTCGCGATCCTTTGAATTGTTATATTTCGTCTGGGCCGATGCCGCCATCGGCGCCATTATCGCCAACATCAAAGCGATTAAAATTGCGGTTACTTGTTTTCTCATGTGTCCTCTCTCCTTGCCTGTTCTCGGCATCTCGTGCCCTACAATGTACTAGTGCAACCAGCGTGCCAAGAGCGTAAATATCTGCAAACAAGGAATATAAAGCGTCGTGTGCAAACATCCGAATACGAATTGCGCGGTCCAAGTCACGTTTTCGTGCGTACGCGGAGTTTGTCCACTAAACACACGGAAAGACACGGAAAGACACGAAAGGTAGAGTGTTTTTAACCGCGAATAGCAAGAATCAGAACGGATATAGATCGGAACAAAAGACTTCTCTTATTCGTGTAATTCGTGGCAAAACTTCTTTTCTTCCTTTCGCGTATTTCACGACAAAACTTCTTAGCGCGCAAAAATGTTCAAATTCGCGCGCCGATGTGGTAACATCTTGGTGTCTCGACTCTAAGCGCTAGCAAATACATAACTTACCGATACATTGTATAAATGTTAAAGAATCAAATACACGAACTAGCCCTGTTCTTTGATATGGAATGGGTGCCGGACGCGACCGGGTCAAAGCGGTTGTTCGACCTCGACGATGAGACGACGGAGTTCGAGGCGATGCAGCAGCTTTGGGAGCATTCGACGAAGTTCGACGCCGACGCCAATCCGCGTCCGTTCCTGAAGTATATGTTCTCGCGGGTCGTGTCGATCGCATTCCTCTCGCGCAAGGCTCACTACAACACCGACCGCGAGCTCGTCATTGAATTCGGTCTCAATTCGCTACCAAAGCTGCCGCTTGAGGATACGACAGTCGATGAAGCTGAGATCATTCAGAAATTTTTATACTTCCTCGGTGAGCGTAAACCGCAGCTTGTCGGCTACAACTCGGGCGAGTCGGACATGCAGGTGCTGATACAGCGGGGAATGGTTAATGAGGTGACCGCACCGCGATTTTGCGACCGTCCCGACAAGCCTTGGGAAGGCATCGATTATTTTAAGAAGTGGGATAACGAGGACCATCTCGACTTGTTAAAGCTGTTCTCGGCTCGCGACATGACGCCGAGACTCGATGAGCTGGCAAAGCTTTGCGGATTTCCGGGCAAGATCGATGTAAAGGGGGACCAGGTCACCGACCTCTGGCTCGCTGGCGATCTGACCAAGATCGTCGAGTATAACCAGATCGATGTGCTCAATACGTACCTCGTTTGGCTGCGGGTCGTATTTTTTGCAGGGAAGTTGACCGAAGAAGAATACATCAGCGAGCAAGACCAGTTCCGCGAATTCCTCGAAGCCGAAGCCCAGAAACCCGAAAAGGCATTTATCGTGGATTTTGTCGAGAAATGGCCTATCTAAATCGTGCGAAATATCTATGAAATTTAACCGAACATATCACGAAAATTGTATCGACACGCTTGAGCGCATGCCTGACGACCTGATCGACATGACGATCACGAGCCCGCCGTACGACGATCTGCGTGACTATAACGGATATCATTTTCCGGTCGAGGATATCGCCGAACGGTTGTACGAAAAGACGGCGCCGGGCGGCGTGGTCATTTGGGTTGTGGGTGATCGCACGGTCAACGGGAGCGAATCGCTGACGAGTTTTGAGCATGCATTCGCATTTCGCAGTGCTGGATTTAAGGTCCACGACACGATGATCTATGCCAAAAATAACCCGATACCGAGCGATTGCGGCAAGCGTTACCGGCAGTGTTTTGAATATATGTTCTGTTTTGCAAAAGGGCAGCCGAAGACGTTTAACCCGATCGTCCAGATGATAAAACAGGAAAAGGCATTCAAATCGTTTCGCATTACAAAGGTTGGGCGAAACGATCTAGCCCACGATCATGTGGCACCAAAAGAGCGGAAGGTGGACAACATTTTCTATTACGGCGACAGCGAGATCTTTTACTATAACGTCGGCACGTCGAGTTCGCGGGACAAGATCGCATTTCAGCATCCGGCTATATTTCCCGAGAAACTGGTCGAGGACCAGATCAGAACCTGGACGGACGAGGGCGATCTGGTTTATGACTGTTTTATGGGAAGCGGCACGACGGCAAAGATGGCTCACCTACTCGATCGGCGATGGATCGGGTCTGAGGTATCGAAAGATTATGTCCAGCTCGCCGCCCAGAGGGTGGGTATCTACGCCGGCGAGTCACAGATTTCTGTGGTTTCATAACAACCATATCGAGTTCGCGAGCGTCTATTACTTAACGTTCACGAATTCTTAGTAAAGGTAAGGTTCCTGTATGAAAAAGGTTTTGTTCATTTCTATCTCAGTGATGTTCTTATCGGTTTTGGCATTCGGCCAACCAGGGCCGGCAACCAAAACAGTTTCGCCCAACGCTCCGGATCAGTACGAAGCCAGGTATGAGGGCGGAGTTTTCGGTTCGAGTGCTAAGGAAAAAGGCACGATTAAATTTGATGATGCGAATGAGCGCTTTGTTTTCCTGAGCAAGGACGGCACCGAGGTATTTCAGATGCCGTATCGATCTATTCTCGTCGTGTATCCGGATACAAAGGAAAGCGTGCCCCAGGCTGGTAAAATTTTGGGTGCCACCGTTCCGTTTATTGGTGGAGTCTTTTCGCTGATGAACAAGAAAACAAAATACGCCAATATAACTTTTGATGACCCTGATGTCGATGCAAGAGGCGCGGCGAGCTTTAGGTTTGAAAATAGTAAGGATGTGGCGAACTTCATCGGCAAACTCGGCGAAAAGGCAGAGATGATCCAACGTGGTGACGCATATTATCGTCCGAAGAAATCAGTATTTTAGTGACGGCTACGTCAGGTCACCGAATCGGTGTTGGAGCACGGCCGTGATAGCTATCGCGGCCGTTTCTGCGCGTAGAATGCGGCCGCCAAGCGTGACGACAGTGACATTATTTCCCGCAGCCAATTCTAATTCACCATCATCCCATCCACCTTTTGGCCCGATCACAGCAGTTAATTTTTTTACGACGGGCTTGGGTGAGAATGTGGCACCGTCACGTTCGGAAAACAGCAACATTGTGGGTGGATCGGTGTCGGCGATCAGATTTGGCAGATCGACCGGGTCGGCGATCTCCATGAGCACGGCACGACCACATTGTTTTGTGGCTTCCATTGCAATGCGGCGCCAGCGATCGAGACGTTTGGCCGCATCTTTGAGTTTTACATCACAGCGAACAGTATTCAGCGGAACAAAACGGGTGACGCCAAGCTCGACGGATTTTTGTATCACCAGATCAAACTTTTCACCGCTAACCATTGCAGCAGCGAGCGTGAGATCAAGATCAGACTCAGGAGACGCAACGGGAGTGCTTTCGATGATCGTGAGATCTGACGATCTCTTGCCGATCGTTCGAATTTCGCACCGAAACTCAGCACCAAGGCCATCAAATACAGAGACCTCATCACCGATCTTCAACCGGAGCACATCACGCAGATGGCGTGTTTCGTCAGCGTCGAGGGTCGCAACGCCAGTGTTGAAATTTTGTGGTGGTGCAAAAAATCGACGCATCTATTTTTCGGTGGTCGAGCCGAAACGTTCGATAAACTCAGGCGAACATTTTCGCAGATCGACCCAGGCGTCAACCACTTCAGGAGTTTGCAGCCAGACGGTAAACCAGGAGGCGATCTCTTCACTGACTCGTCGGGTTACAGGATCGATACGCATTCTTGCTGACGTTTCAAGTAATAGTTCCTTGGCCTTAATGCCCGTATCGCGGACGTGCCGCAACCCCTCACGGTCACCATCTTTCGAATATTTTCGTCTAAGATTATCGAGCTGGCGGATCGAACTCAAAGCCGTGTCAAAATCGGTCAGATCCAGAATGGCCCGAAAAGCCGCATCGTACGGACGGTCTGAGGCCCGGGCAACGTACAGTTCCATGATCTCAGAGTGCCGCAACTCGGCCCCTTCATCAGCCAAAAGTCTGGCGATGACCATAGGCGAATCAACCGCACCTTTACCGTATTCTTCGTTAACGACGATCTCGATGGCCTCGATCTCAGCAGCCCCGATACTTTCGCAATCGAGCTTTTCCCAAACTTCGACGATCAGATCAGTTTTGGTTCGCGATCGCCACATGTCAGATGTCAGAGCGGTCAGCGAGGTCGTTGATCATCTTGCTCGACGAGTGATCCTTCGGGTCGCCAACGATGACAACACGCCCACCGCATTCGAGGACGATCTCGCGTTCCGGCACCGAATCGACGGTGTAGTCGGTCCCCTTTGCATGGAAATCGGGCAGTATCGATCGGATCAACTCTTCGACGGTTGGCTCATCAAAAATATGAACAAGGTCAACACAGCGAAGCGCGGCAACAAGCTCGGCACGTTCGTTCTCGGGGGTGAACGGCCGTCCTTCACCTTTCAATAAGGCCGTCTGGCGGTCGGAATTAATACCGACGACCAGCGTACCGCCGATGGCCTTTGCACCCTCGAGATAACGGACGTGTCCTACATGCAAGAGGTCAAAACAACCATTGGCAAGCACGATCGTAGCACCGCCCTCGCGTAGGTTCGAGACTGTTGCGATCAGCTCTTGGCGATCAAGAATGTTAGGTATAGCTGCGGTCATCTATTGGATCGCGGTTTTAGTGGCCGAAGCCGAAGACGTGTCTGGGATCGAGGCGAGCAACTCATCGCGCGTGACGGTTGCGGTTCCTTTTTTCATCACAACGATGCCTCCGGCGTGATTCGCAACTCTTGCCGCATCGGCAAAGTTCAGTCCGGATGCGAGGCTAAGGGTGAAAGCGGCAATGACAGTATCACCGGCTCCGGTCACGTCAACCGGTTCGGGCGAGCCAACCGCACAAATGTCGAGCGGGTCATCCGAGGCCTGAAACAGCGACATTCCTTTGTTTCCGTTCGTCACGAGCAGGGCGGAAAATCCAAGTTGTTCGCGGAGATCGTGGCAGTCCTGCCGCGTAAAATCTTCACCGGCAATCTGCTCGACCTCTTCGCGGTTTGGGGTAGCAGCGGTCGCTCCGGCGAAATTTCCAAGGTGGTATCGAGAATCGACCACGATCGGAATTTCGCGTCGGCGAGCGATCTCGCTGGCCTTTTCATATATTTCCTCCGACACAACTCCGTAGCCATAGTCGGAGATGACGAATGCGTCGATCGTATTGGCCGTATCTGCGATGGCTGCCAACAACCTTTCCCTTGCGGCCTGTGACAGCCCGCCCGAGTTTTCATAGTCGATCCGGATCACCTGTTGCCTGGCAGCGTAGTGTTGGCCGGCCAGCACCCGGATCTTGGTGGTTGTGGTCAGGCCGGGATCAGAAATAACATAGTCGGTCGCCACTCGATTTTCTTCAAGGGCTCTCGTAAGATGCGAGCCGCTATTATCTGTGCCCACGGCGCCAAACAAGATCGGCGTCGCTCCGAGTGACGCTACGTTCGCCGCGGCATTGGCCGCTGCACCGGGCAGCGTGACCGTATTCTCGTGCCGAAGAATGAAAACCGGGGCCTCGCGCGAAACGCGTGAGATGGTGCCATTTAAGAATTGATCGGCCACGAGGTCGCCAATTATTGCGATCCGCTTGCCGCTAAACCTGCTGGTTGCCTCAGAAATATCCATCATCAGAATAATCAAAAATTACTACAAACAAGGGCAATAAACAAAAATGGTTGAAGATGAAGATCTTCAACCATTCTAAGATTCCTTCGACGAGCGATCAGTGCGTATCGTAGCTCGCCACGGGATAATCATTTGCTGCACCCCATTGGACAATATACGTTGCACCGTCCGTGCTGCGGCTGTAGTAGAATTTCCCATCCGTGTCGCGCCATACGGCCACGTCGGTTTTACCGTCCCCATCGTAATCAGCCTGGGTATTAAGATCAGACCCCGTAATGCCAAAAGGCACGAACATTGTTGACCCATCCGAACTCCGGCGAATCCACCATTGAAGCCCTGACTCAGGTGTCGAACCCTCACGGACGATCGCATAGTCGGTTTTGCCATCACCGTCATAATCCCCAGGGACAACGAGGTCGTTGGTCAAGCCCCAGCCAAGGATCTCGACCGAAGCGTCAGCCGACCGGAAAGTGTAGAAAATGGAATTGCTTGTTGGCGTCGCTCCGGGACGCTGAACGGAAATATCAAATTTGCCGTCGCCATCATAGTCACCAGGGGCGGCGTAGTCCGTAGATAGTCCCCATTCAGCTCCTAAAAAGCTGCCGTCGCTCATATAGAAATACCAGATCATCGCACCGTTCGTTCGCCGAACAATGCCAAAGTCCGTTTTGCCGTCTCCGTCGTAGTCGCGCGCCACGGGCTCGTCGCCGCTCAGTCCCCAATTAACGATATGGATCGTGCCGTCAGAGCTGTTGATGCGGTACCAAGCTCCATTCGAATCGCGCCAAACAGATATATCCCCTTTCCCGTCACCGTCATAGTCGCCTGGTGTCATGAAGTCCTGACTGGCTAGTCCCCAATTATTGAGGGAAAAACCACCGCCTGAAAAAAGCGAGTACCAAATATTCTCCGACGGACGAAATACCGTAAAATCGGCCTTGTCGTCACCGTCGAAATCAAGCGCATCGCGAAGCCGAATATTACCCGTGCCGGGGCCAACTTGTCCGATGACGAAGGACACCGAGGACAAAAACAATGCCGAAACCAGAAATACCCGGAATGCTTTAGTAAAAAAAATACTCATTTGTTTATATACCTAGTAGCTCGAACGAATGGCCTTCGGCAAAAATCTTTGCGCTAACCCGAAAAACCGCGTACATAAAATATACTACTTTCCAGTCTATCAACGCAATACAAAATCCTAACCGCGATGATGGTGCCAAATTGCCGTCTCACACCCTGTTTTCCGCGTGTTGATAGAGATTAGATGCGCGGAGTGTTGTAATAGTTGGAAAATCACAAACCCGAAATTCGGGGGTTCTGGCAGGTTGGTATATCGGATCCTGAAAAAGAAATGGGGCGGCTAGAGGGATTCGAACCCTCGACATCCTGAACCACAATCAGGCGCTCTAACCACTGAACTATAGCCGCCATATCCTGATTTTGGACTTTAGATCGCAGATTTTGGCCTTATTACTACTAAATAATCCGCAATCTAAAACCCGAAATCGAACTTACCCCCGGCAGGGCTCGAACCTGCGACCTACGGCTTAGAAGGCCGTCGCTCTATCCAGCTGAGCTACGGGAGCATATCAAAAAGCAATTTCCAATCTTAGCGACTGCCAGATAGTTAGTCAACCTATTTTGGACACGACCCAAGCTATCAGCAGTGTCAGAAATCCCAGGAGCATTGGGGCAATAGCATATAGAGTCAGCCAATATCCTTCACGCTGGAGAGTAAATTTAAGCAGTCGCATCCTTGCCTTCACGCAAATAGGACAACATTTGTTCGAAAACTTCGGTGAGGTCGAGTTCGCTGGTGTCGATAACGACAGCATCGTCGGCGATGGTTAGCGGGGAATCTTCGCGTGAGACATCGCGTTCGTCACGCTCATTGATCTCGGCAAGTGTTTGTTCGTAGGTCGAGATACGTCCCTTCGACTGGTCTTCCATAAAGCGCCGTCGGGCACGAGCTTCTGGCGTAGCGGTCAGGAAGAACTTGATATCGGCATTTGGAAATACGACGCTCCCAATGTCGCGGCCCTCAAGAACGCATCCGTTTGGAGCGGACTCGCCTATGAAGCGCTGATGTTCGACCATGATCCTGCGCACTTCCGAGACCGTCGAAACGACCGATGCAGCTTGTGCCGCTTCGAGAGTTCGAATATCTATGCTGACATCCTCGCCATCGAGCATAACTTTCATGCTGTCAGGCTCGCCCACGAGCTCGATCCTTGCGGTTTCGGCGACATACGCGATCCGATCTATGTCCCAATCCGGAATTGCTGCACGTTTTACTGCCAGAGCCACGGCGCGATACATCGCTCCGGTGTCGAGATAGAGAAGGTTGAGTTTTTTGGCAAGCATCTTGCCGAGCGTGGATTTGCCCGCTCCGCTTGGGCCGTCGATAGCGATGATCATCGTTATTAGAGGATCGTTTTCTTGATCTTGGGTGGTAGTTTATCAAAAACGAGTTGATAAGACTGTTCTATGAGTGCTTTTAGCTCGTCGGGCGTCACTACTCCGAGATCGGGGATACGCACCCATTTATACCGGCCGACATAGGCTGCGGGGTCGATGCCGTCGCGTTCGATCAACTCGGTAAATTTCTCGGGCGTGCATTTCAATGACATGCCGCCAAGAATCGAATCTGCACCAGTCACGCAAAACATCTTAGCCCCGACGCAGAAACAAAGGTCAGCTCCCCATTTGATATCCTCGGTAGCTCCGGGAAATGAGAGACAAAATTTTCGGAGTTGTTCGATGTTCATAGCCAAAGTCAGGCGGCAGATGCATGGCTACTGGATAGTTTGCTTTAGAGCATGGATCGTCTTGTCGATGTTAGCCTGGGACACGTCGAGATGTGTGACCATTCTGACGACGGTGCCGAAGCCGATCGCGAGAACGCCTTTCAACCTTAACCCTTCGACAATCTCGCCCGAGGTCTTGCCCGTGCCGGAAATATCAAAGATGACGATGTTGGTCACGACCTTTTCGACATCGATGCTGACGCCGGCAATTTCCGCGAGACCTGCGGCAAGCCGTTTGGCATTCGCGTGATCTTCATGCAGACGGTCCGGCCCTTCGTCGAGTGCGATGAGGCAGGCTGCAGCGAGGATTCCGATCTGACGCATTCCACCGCCGAGCCGTTTTCGCCAGATGCGAGCTTCCTGAATAAATTCTTTAGATCCAAGCAGTATTGAGCCGGCGGGGGCTCCGAGCCCTTTTGAAAGGGTAAACATCACTGAGCCACAAGGCCGTGTTAGATCAGCCACGCTTTCGCCGAGAGCGACCGCTGCGTTAAAAATGCGGGCACCGTCCATATGAACGGGCAAATGTAGAGCGTGCGCTCTGAGGCAAACGTCCTGACAGGCGGCGGCGTTCATTACGCTTCCCCCCGCGAAATTATGCGTATTCTCAAGACAGATCAAACCGGTCGCCGCCTGATAATACGGCGGGTCGATGAATAGGTATGGGGCGATCTCTTGCCAGGTCAGATGCCCGGAACCGTCCAGACTCTTGACTGGACGGATGGTCACGCCGGATATGACCGCGGCGGCGCCTAATTCGTAATTGAGAATATGCCCGCGTTCCTCGGTGACGATCTCCTGGCCCGGTTTGGTGTGCACCTTGACGGCGATCTCATTGCCCATACAGCCGCTCGGGACCCATAGTGCGGCTTCCTTCTCAAAGATCTCGGCGGCACGCTCCTGCAATTTATTGACGGTCGGGTCATCCCCGAAGACATCGTCGCCGACCTCAGCCGACGCCATCGCGGCACGCATCTTGTCGGAAGGTTTCGATACTGTGTCGCTTCTTAGATCGATCATTGTTGAATACTAAATTTTGGCACGATTTTGGCGGGAAAAGAATTCGCGAAGGGGCAGTTTGTTGCATTAGAGGTGGAAACGCCTATAATTCTGTTAGTTTCAAGCGTCGATAGATCAAGGAGAATTCTAATGTTAAAGGTCAAGGTCTTGGCTTTTGTTGTATTTGCGTTCGCGATCGGGTTGGGTCAGGCACTGGCGCAGACCGGTGCTCCGGGCGAAATGAAAGGGAGGGGAACGGTCGTTATCCGTGCTGCCCAGATAATTGACGGTCGAGGCGGCGAGTCGCTCCGCAACGGTGCGATCGTCATCACCGATGACAAGATTGTCGCCATCGGCCCGCTCGCGGCGATCTCAGTTCCGGCCGGCAGCCGGACGATCGATCTGGGTGATGCGACGCTGATGCCGGGATTTATCGACGCACACACGCATATTATCGGGCGGGTATTGGGAGACCCAGAAGGGCAAAATTCGGCGACTCGTGACTATGATTCATTTGGCGCAATATTGGCTGTCGAAAATGCACGCAGGACATTGATGGCTGGATTTACGACGATTCGAAATGTCGGTGCAGGCAATTTCGACGATATGGCGATCCGCAAGGCGATAAATGACGGCTGGACCGCGGGGCCGCGTATGATCACCGCAGGACATTCCTTCGGCATCACGGGCGGGCATTGTGACGAGAATGGCTACAAACCCGGGCTAGTCGATAACGATTACAGGACCGGAGTCGCTGATGGCGTGGACGAGGTTCGCAAGGCAGTACGATATCAGGTCAAGTATGGAGCGGACGTGATAAAGATATGTGCGACCGGCGGTGTTTTGTCCGACGGCGACGCGGTTGGAGCTACTCAGTACACCTACGAGGAAATTAAGGCGATCGTTGACGAGGCCCACAAGCTCGAACGCAAAGTTGCGGCACACGCGCACGGTATGGAGGGCATAAAGATCGCAACACGGGCTGGGGTTGCGTCAATCGAACATGGATCGTTTCTCGACGACGAAGGGGCAAAAATGATGGCATCTAAAGGTACTTATCTAGTACCGACGCTGATGGCCGGTGAAGGCGTCGAGCGTCTTGCTAAAAATGGTGTGCTCAAAGGATATCGGGGTGAAAAGGCACTTGCCGCCGCTGCGGCGATGCGCCACGCGATCAAGATCGCGGTCGCAAACGGTGTCAAGATCGCTCTCGGTACGGACGCAGGCGTTATCCCACACGGAACGAACGGCCACGAATTCACACTGATGGTGGAATGGGGCGGACTGAAACCACTTGACTCGATCACAGCCGGAACGCTGAATGCAGCCAAGCTGCTTGGCTACGAAAAGATCCTCGGTTCGCTCGAAGCAGGAAAGCTGGCCGATATTGTTGCCGTGCCCGGCGACCCGCTAAAGGACATTAAGAAAATGGAGAGTACCGTTTTCGTGATGAAGAACGGCGCCATTTATAAGGAGCCAAAGTAGCCCCTGACCAGGAGAAAAGGCCGGATGGCTTCCGACCTTTTCTTGCCCAATTGATCGCTCTCACGGATCATTTTTTGATCGAATCCCAAAAGAGTTGAGTTTGTTCGGTATAGTTGGCGTTCTTGTTTTCCTTCGCCCAGGCATTTGCCTCGGCTACCACCGTTAGAGCATCATTGCGTTTTCCGGCTTTGGCCAGGATCTTCGCTCGTAGAAGGCCATAGCGAGCATTTTTTGGGCTTTTTTCGAGAGCCGTGACGATCCATTCATCGGCTTTCGCCAGGTTCTTGTCGTTGTGGAGATAGTATTCTGCTGAAAGGAAATAGTTCTGATGACTCATCCCGGTCGGGGCCTTCATGAGCGTAGCGATCTGTCCACCAACATTGGCATCCACGTCAGACTCGATGAGGAATTTAACCTCGGTATTCTCCCAAGAAATTGCCAGTTTGCATGAAGATGTCGTGATGTCGCCGAACCCGATGGTAAACGTCTCGAAATAATTCGAGGTCTTTGTCGGTTTCGCCTTAAAACGGAATGCATCTTCCGCGGGTTTGTAAACGTCACCCGCAATGGATCGGTGCTTGGTGTTGGTGTGAATAATTATCGTCCATTCCTTGTCGCCTGGGATGGTGTAGAGTGCATACGTCCCGGCCTTGAGGGCATTTCCTTCGATCTTCACGTCTTCCGCAAATGTGAGTTTTGTCGATGCATTTGCTCCCGTTCGCCAAACCTCGCCAAACGGAACGAGTTCCCCAAAGACCTTTCTTCCCTTCGCACTCGGCCGCGCATAGCTCAGCTTGACATTGGTCAGAGCAAATTCCTGCGAAATTTCGGTCTGAGGGCTTAGCGTCGGGACCTTCAGGTCCTGTCCGAATGCCGACGGTGCAAGCAAAAACAAAATTACTACTAACAACTTCGATCTCATTTTATCCTCCAGAATTATAAGTGTGTGATATGCCTCTACGCTGCAGCTCCGAGGCGGAAATGTTCGATATCCCATCCCGCCCTGCTCGCTCCCGCGAGATAGGCTGATTCGAGGAAATCCAAAATTATCTTTCGGCCGTTGTCAGCCGATCGGACGTGGTCATACATAAGCAAGGCCATGTGCGAGCCGTTGGCTTCCTGCCAGGATCCGGGCGTCGGCAGAGGTTCGTCGGCGAGTCCGGAAGGCTCAGGAGCGGTGTACGAATAAAACGCCGGAGCCGGCACGCTATTTGGTTTGTCGTCGCCGAACCAGAACCCAAAACTGATCACCTCGTGCGAATACGCCTCGCGTTCGACCATCCCGGCATCAGGGCGAACCGTTGCCGCCTTGCCCGAAAATCTGGTCAGTGCAAGGTCGAAGCTGTGCCAAAAGAGATGCACCGGCGTTGATTTGCCGATAAAACGGCCGCGAAATTCTTCAAAGATATCATCGACCGCGACCAGAGTTTGATGAAAACGCTCAACGTACTCCTTGTCGTAGGATCTATTTTCGCGGTCGTCGGCGAACGGGGTTTTTGACGGGGCTTCGTAAGGCTCGGCTTTTATTTCCGGCGTAATGCCAAGCTTGGCGAGATTGGCAAAGACGCTTGCATAGAAATCGGCGACCGAGAGTCCGTCGTAGAGAGCAAAATCTTCGATGCGTCCGTCACTTGTCCGCATTTTGAGATCATGATCTTTGAAATCAAACTCGATCTCAAAACTGCCTCCCGCGTAGGGAATGGTCCGCGTCGAGAGGCCGCGCGGCGTTACGTAGAGCGGCACGTGCCACCAATGATTTACGCGCGGATGGGTCTTTAGCCGAATCTTTCCGACGATCTGCAAATACAAATGCAGGGTGTTTTTGGTTGGCCGCCATGCGTCGAGCGGCATTTTGGGAAAGGTTGTCATTCCGTTGCGGCTTCTTCGATCTCGAGAATGTCCCCCTCAGTGAATAGGTATGTTTTCATGTGTTCGTCAAAGACGGGATTTGACCGCCGGAGCCATTCCAGTGCCATCATTGCGTGCTCGATCTCTTCGTCGCGGTTGTGTTCGAGTATTTTGCGAAGCTGCAGATCGGTGGTCTGCTCCGCCCGCTGGTTGTACCAATCGACGGCCTCGAGTTCTTCCTGAACCGATTTTATAGCCCGCGAAAAATTTCGAGATGCCTCGCTCATCTTTGCGTAATCTTCATGCCATTCAGCGCTTGTTGCCATATTCGTATAATTCTCCTCTCTCGGTAGTTTTAGAAAGATCTCAAGTGACTTTAACGAAAGTTTATCGTTCCTTGCCGACCAACTCAAACGTCCACCATATTTACGGAATTGACCACCCGCCCGCAAATGAAATAAATTCTATTGACCCAAACAAAGGAGAATGATCAATGGCTGTACAAGCAATACCAGATGGTTACGAGGGAATTACACCCTACCTCATATGTCGGAACGCCGAGGCGGCGATGGATTTTTACAAACGGGCTTTCGGTGCCGAGGAGTTGTTCCGCATCGGCTCGCCCGGCATGGTTGGCCATGCTGAGATGAAGATCGGAAAGGCGATCTTTATGCTGGCGGATGAATTTCCGGACATGAAGGTTCTCGGTCCTGAAACGATCGGCGGGTCGCCGGTGAGCCTGTATATTTATGTCGAGAACGTGGATACGTTTACGGAGAAAGCGATCGCAGAGGGACTCGAGGTTTTGAAACCTGTTGCAGATCAGTTCTACGGCGACCGCTCAGGCCATTTCAAGGACCCCTTCGGACACCTTTGGGGGTTTGCTACGCATAAAGAGGACCTGACACCAGAGCAGCTCAACGAACGGGCAAGCGCGGCACACGGCGAGTAGCCAGGCCCACGCGAGAGCTGTAAGGCTCGTAATTTTCAGTGATTTTCGTCGGATTTAAGCTCTTAATGGCATCGCGCGTGCGACGCTCGTAATAGCTCGACGATGCTATTGCCTATGTCTCCGGCATCCGTAATCACGACCATGTGTGAGATTCGCGGCATCGGGCCGGTGAGCTTTGCTTTTTCGACCTTCTCATCAAAAGGCCTATCTCCCAGATCGAATCCGATCCGTAACTCCGCCCTCTTGATGTTGATCGCTCCGAATTCGCGATTGTCGACGACGGACACGTAGGTCTTTTTCGGCAGTATCGTAGTGCCGGGAAAATTCTTCTGGACGAATGCGATAAGGTCGTCATAGAGCGGCCGCATATCTGTCGCCTTTGCAAATTGGTTTTCGAGCAGATCGTCCTGGCTTGCATAGACCGGCTTGCCACCGTTGGCGTACAGCCCTACGAGCAGAGACGCATTCATGTGGCCAAAACCGTGGGTTTCTTTGAGAACCTTGATAATGTCGTTCCGCTTCGTTTCGCCAAAGCCGTCGATCGCGGACATCCACGTTTTAAGGTCCTTGCCTGTGCTCGACTTTAGGCCGTCGATAAATTCCTTTTCTATTTCGCCTGATGTCTTCTGTGCCATCTTTACCTCCAAATCCCCAAAACAAACCCGATCAACGCAAAATATACGGCAATGTAACCGCAGTTTATCAGCATGTGCTTGAACGTACGCTGTTCGAACAGGCCAATGATAACAAACATTGCTATCGCCCAGAATGCCGCGAGTAGACCCGCGCCGATACCCCATTGCCATGTCGTGCTCGGATCGCCAAGAAAGAACGCCAGATTGTAGGCAGCGAGATAGGCCAATACGAAAGTCAGCCCAAACACTTTCGCCGGGTTCATCTGTTTGAGCTGATCGTCGCTTAGCCCGACCTCTTTCTGCCACGGCTTTGCGAATAGGAGCGGTGACCACCAAAGTCCGCCGACCACCAAACTCAGGATCGCGCAGACAAATACAGCGATGTGATTGATATGCATATTTTCCATAGTGAAAAGATATTAAGCCGGTGCGAGCAAACGAGTATTGGAAAAAATTTACCTAACCGACGGGAATGTAATTTTGGTAATAGGTGTGAACCGCGGCGTA
Organism: Pyrinomonadaceae bacterium; assembly: GCA_049663465.1. Classification (GTDB taxonomy): domain Bacteria; phylum Acidobacteriota; class Blastocatellia; order Pyrinomonadales; family Pyrinomonadaceae; genus OLB17. The sequence continues at coordinate 52,764 of JBATDM010000132.1, read as the reverse complement.
GTGCTCCGGGGTGAAACCTGAGAAGTGCTTGAAATCATTTATGAAATGCGACTGGTCGTAAAAGCCGCATTCGAGAGCGATCTGGCCCCAGTCGATCTCCGCTGCGGCGTCGATGGCTTTGACGGCTTTTTGAAATCGCATTATCTTCAGATATGATTTCGGCGTGACCCCGACGGCCCGGCGAAACATCTGGATGAAATGCTTTTGCGAATAGCCTATTTGAGTGTTCATCCGCGCTATATTTATTGCATCTGGCCGCTCGGTCATTTCACCGATCGCAAATTCGACACAGGGATTGATAGCCATCTTTGACTGAAATTCGCCGATGAGAAAATCCTCGACCATTCTGAATCTCAGATCAATGTCCTTTGTCGCCAAAAGCCGCTCACGGAGCATGCCAAAATCCACACCCCATACGAGGTCGGCATCGACAACACTATCAGCGATCTCTGCCATGGGAAACGGAAAGAACGACGCAGCCTTGCCCTTCTTGAATGAGATGACCATCATCTCGGACTTGTTTCCGGCCGGAATAGTGATCGGTTCGGTGCGCAGCCCCGACGCCCAGATATGATTGCACGCCTGTATCTCTTTAAGGCTCGTATTGTCGTAAATGAACTGCGGCGTATCGTGAAAGTCGATGAGGATCTCAGTGTCGCCATTCGGCAAAAAACGGTCAAAATTGTGCGACATACTGACGTCGCTAAAATAGGCAAATATCTCGACAAACTGATCAAGCGGGAATCTTGGAATGTGAGACTTGAAGATCATCGGATCTTAACGTTCTAAAGCGCCGCAAAGAGTCGCACCAATGCGTTCGAGAAACATTTTCGTCTTGTCATCTGTCATTTCCGAGGCATTGCCATCAAATTTCTGCCCGACAAATGGCACCGCGACCTCCGTGGGCAGTACGTTCACCCCCATGATTGTAAAGACCCCACGGAGATGAGCAAGACACCTGATCCCGCCAAATTGGCCGGGCGAGGCCGTGATCAACGCCGCCGTCTTGCCCTTGATCGGCTCGTACATCTTGTACTTGTCATTTGCCCTCGAAGCCCAATCGATCGCGTTCTTTAGGCCGCCCGGGATCGAGCCGTTGTATTCCGGCGACGCGATCAAAAAGCCATCGTGGTCATTCAGCACGTCCTGAAGCCGAATAGCATTCTCGTCAAATCCCTCGTGCTCCACCGCATCAATATTAAGTATCGACAGGGGAAAATCGCGAAGGTCAAGCATCGTCACATCGGCCCCGGCATTTTGTGCACCACTGGCGGCGATATTCAGGACGCGTCTATTGTATGAATGTTCGCGATAGCTGCCAGCGATGGCGAGAATTCTTGGCATTTTTACGTCTGATCTTCTTTTTCTATGTGTTCGATCTTTTCGACACGGCGTTCGTGACGGCCGCCCTCGAAGTCGGCCGCAAACCACGCCTTGATGATGCGATCTATCTCGACGGCTGTCGAAAATCTCGCAGGCAGCGACAGTACGTTTGCATTGTTATGCTGGCGGGCAAGACGGGCGATCTCTTCACTCCATGCAACAGCGGCGCGGATGCCGGGAACCTTGTTCGCGGCCATTGCCATGCCTGTTCCCGACCCGCAAATTAGCAATCCCTGCTCATATTCGCCTCGAGCAACTGCTTCGCCTACTTTTCTTGCGTAGTCAGGGTAATCGACCGAGTCAGCCGAATTCGTACCCATATCAGTGTACTCAACTCCAAGCTCATCGAGCGTCTGCTTGACCTTTTCCTTTTCTTCAAAACCAGCATGGTCTGCAGCGAGTGCGATCTTCATATATTTTTTGTCCTAGAAGACCAATTCTAGCCCGTTCCGTCGTAACCGCAAAATATCGACTGTTACGAGGCCACCAAAAACTTGGTTAAGCGTGTGAAAGAACATATAATCGGCGTTAGATCTAAATGATTCAAAAAAGGGCGATAAAACTTTTCTTTCTTTTCGTATGTTTCGTGTCTTTCGCGGGCATATCTTCCGCTCAGGGCGATTTCTTGCCGGAGCTGGTCAAGCGGATCAAGCCGTCGGCGGTGGCGATAGAGACTTTTGATGCGAATGGAGCGACGATCGCACGCGGGAGCGGTTTTTTTGTTGCTGCTGATCGCATTATTACCAACCGCCATGTGATCGAGCGTTCGACGCGGGTTCAGGTACATCTGCACGACGGCAGAAAGTTTCCGGTCAAGGGCGTGCTTGCAGTAGATGGTGAAGGCGATCTGGCATTGCTGCAGGTCGAACTGCCGCGTGGGGTCGCCGTGCCGCTCCCGATCGTGCGTGCCGAGCCGCAGGAGGGCGAGTCGATCGTCGTGATCGGCAACCCGTACGGGCTTGAAGGCTCGGTCTCGAACGGAATTGTCTCGGCGGTGCGCGAGATCTCGGGTTACGGCAAGATCATCCAGATAACGGCTTCGATATCGCCGGGGTCGAGCGGTTCGCCGGTCGTGAATATGGCCGGTCAGGTGATCGGCGTCGCAACGCTGCAGGCCGCCGAAGGGCAGAATCTGAATTTTGCGGTGCCCGCCGAGCGCATCTCACAGCTCAAGATCACGGACGTTCAGTCGTTCTCCTCGCTTGCCTCCGAAGCTCAGAAGAACAAGCGTTCGGCGGCTGAAAGGCTCTATTCTCAGGGGCTTGCACAGCTTTCAAGGGACGACTACGCGCGGGCAGTGCCATATTTTGAAAAGGCCTATGAGACCGACCCGACCTATGGCGAGGCGTGGTATCAGGCTGGTTATTGTTATGGCGTTTTGGGCCGTCACGCCGATGCGTTGCGTGCCTCGAAACAGGCCGCGAAGCTGCGGCCCGATTGGTCGGCTGCGTTCGTTAACATTGGTGCGTCGAGCTTCTCGCTTGGCCAGTACAAAGAGGCCGTCGATGCCTATCGGCAGGCGATCAGGCTGAATGACGACGCCGAGACGCAGTATTCGCTTGGCCTGTCGCTTGGCAAACTCAACCGAACGGACGAAGAGATACTCGCATATCGCCGTGCCGTCACGATGAAACCCGACCACGCAAATTCGATCGAACGGCTCGGCCTCGCTCTCTTCAAAAACAAAAAATACGCTGACGCGGCCGCATATTTCGAACAGCTAAAGACCTACAAACCCGACGCAAAAACCTATAACTACGCCGGTGAATGCTATCTCGAACTCGGCAAAAACGAAGAAAGCATCAACGCCTTTAACAACGCCCTCGGCTACAACCCCGATCTCGAAACGGCGCGCTTCAACCTCGGCCGTGCCTACCTGAACACCGGCAACCGCGAGATGGCCCAGGTGCAGTATGAGATTTTAAAAAACTCGCGCTCCGAATATGCGGATCGGTTGTTTGTCCTTTTGAATCCCTAAAAGAGGGTGTTATGAGATCGCTAAAACATCTTTTTGCAGTCTTCACAGTCGTTCTTGCCGTCGCAGTCGGCAGAGCGTTTGCATGCGGATGCGGAGGTATTCCCGGACAGACCGTCGAGAGTATCGTTGGCGGTGCGGTGAATGCTTCGACACTTGTATTTCAAGGAAAGGTCATTGGTTTTGAGTATCGCAAAGGAATTACTAACGATTTCATGTTAGATTACCGCGACGGGCGCGGTAAGCCTATCGAATATGAGACCATGGTCGTCCGATTTGCTGTAGATCTTTGGTGGAAAGGTGATCTCGCTCACGAAATTCTTCTTACGACCGGACAAACACGAAATGCAGACGGTACTGCCTCAACCAATAGTTGTGAAGTTCATTTCAAAAAAGGCGCAACCTATTTGGTATTCGCTGGCCTGGACAAGGCCGCGGCCATGCCAAGAACTGATAGTTGTAGCTTGACCCGCGAGGCAAATGATGATGCTGGAGTCGCGGCCGGAATTCGTAGAGTCCTCGGTGAGGGGATCGTCCCGAGTAGACCGAAGCTGTAGGAATTGAGAGTCAATAGACAGTTCTAATGCGTAAATCAGAATTCATTGTCGTTTGTTGCGTGTTGATCTGTTTGCTTGCCAACCAGCAGGTATCAGCAGCATGCTTTTATATTCCGGGAGAAAATCCCGAGGCAGAAATTAGATCAGCCGTCGACGAATCGACCGAAGTCGTTGTAGGCAAGGTCATTGGATTTGAGTACAGAAAAGGCGTTCACCAGCCGTATCTTGACCTTCTCGAAACCCTCGGCGTCGAACGTCCGAGAGAATACGAGACTTTGGTTGCCAAACTCAAAGTCTTGCAGCGTTGGAAGGGGATGAAAGAGTCGGAGATATTCATCGTCACAGACGAGATGAGGCTTCCAGATAATAGACGTACTGGCCTGGTTGACGGGTTTCACTTCAGCGCAGGCGAGAGCTACTTGATCTTTGCGTCGGGGAAGGCGGAAGAATTGCGGGTAAGTCCCTGCGGCAGGTCGCGTCAACTGGCCCGTGCAGGTGATGAATTGAAAATTCTAGGCAAGCTATACCAATCCTAGTCGTCACGGCTGGTCGTGTTCCTCGACAACCAATGCACTTAAGAAACTATCCTGGATCGGCTTTTCCAGGAAGAGTTTAGTGTGTGAACTGCATGCGAAAAAGGATGACTGGAGCGGAAAGCTCTTGCCGGCGGATTCGACATTTCCGCCAAGAGGTTTTGGGAGGCAGAGCCTCCGTGGTCGTTGGGATAACAGGCCGGAAAAGCAAGCTTTTCCGCAAATAAGGCGGCAAGCCGCAGAAGAACAGAGGAGGTCGGAGCCAAGCCTAAGATATTCGGCCGACTGAAAAGACGGCTCGTCTCGGCTCCGTTGGAGCCAAATGTTTGTAGAACACCCGTATGCAATGCTGGATCGAGCTCCGGCGGGAGCGGCATAAAACCAATAGACACAATACATGCCGCTCCTACGGAGCTCTGATCGATATTCGTCTCCGATCCTACAAACATGACACTCCTAACGGAGTTCTCTCAAGACAAGCCACTTGTCAGCCAACATCGTAATACAGGGGGCTGTTTCGAATTTCCTTATTTCTTTGAATTGACCGGCGAACGTATCGGCGATCGTTGGGTCACAGGTGCTTTGATAGCGACGGCCAAAGGGATAAAATCATCAGTATGGAACTTACCGTCGCGATCACGGGTGCCTCGGGCTCGATCTATGCCCAGCGGATGCTGCAGCTGCTGGCGGCGAGCGGTGTGGTCGAGTGCATTAATCTGATAATGTCGGGCACAGCGGCGACCGTCGCGCAGGTTGAGCTTGGGGTAAATCTCAAAGATGCAGACACTGTGAAAATCAACGAGTGGCTCGGCCTCGCTCCTGATTCAAAGCTCATCCGGTGTTGGCGGCTCGATAATTTTGCTGCAAAGCCTTCTTCAGGGTCGAACAAACAGGCTGGCATGATCGTCGTTCCGTGCTCAATGGGTACGATGGGAGCGATCGCCTCCGGAGCCGGAACGAATCTGATACATCGTGCGGCAGACGTTTGCCTAAAAGAAGGCCGCAAGCTTGTCCTGGTTCCTCGCGAGACGCCATACAACGCGATCCATCTTGAGAATATGCTCCGGCTGTCACATGCCGGTGCTCGTATCTTGCCTGCCAGTCCTGGGTTTTATCATCGCCCGCAGACCATTGACGAGCTTGTCGATCATCTTTGTTTTCGAATACTGGACCAATTTGATATTCCTCATTCAAAGAGATCGCAGTGGACGGGAGAGGAGGTGAAAGATGCGCTTTAGCGGTCAAAACAGCATTAGGGCGACGGTGAGAATATTTGTCGGCATCCTTCTCTGCTCGCTGTGTATGGCGATCGTTTCACTGGCGCAGGAGCGCTACGTAATGCCCGTCGACGAGGCCGGTCAAGATCCATCTTTCCTTGCTTTTCGCAACAAGCTGATCGCTGCCGCCGAAAAGCGCGATCTCGGCTACGTCAAGAGCATCATGGATCGGAATATCAAGCTTAGTTTTGGCGGTCACACCGGTGTGAAGGACTTTGATAAGTTATGGGCCGACAAGGGTGAGTTTTGGAGGGAATTTCTTGTGGTGATAAAGAATGGCGGCCATTGGCAGCGCGAGGCGGGCCGGCGGCAGAACCTCTTTACGGCACCTTATTCATTTCAGGGGTTTCCGGATGAATTCGATGCTTTCGACCACTTTGTCATATTTGGCTCTAACGTCAACCTTCGTAGTGGACCGAGTACGGAGAGTACTGTCAAAGGCAGCCTCTCGTACAATATCGTCAAGCTCGATGATGCTCCGATCAATCAGGAGACGAACAGCCAATGGTATAAGGTGACGACCCTGGGCGGCAAGAGCGGTTTCGTTCATCGCGACTATGTTCGCAGCCCGATCCATCTCCGTGCGGGTTTTGAGAAGACCGGCGGCAGGTGGCGAATGATATTTTTCATTTCGGGAGACTGAGACGATGATCAGTACGGCAGAGCGTTTTACCAACAGGGTCGCCAACTACGTAAAATACCGCCCCGGTTATCCGGCCGAGGTCGTTCAGTTTTTGGCCGAACACTGCGGCATGACACCTGACTCGATTATTGCCGACGTCGGTTGCGGTCCGGGAATGTCGGCGAAGATATTTCTGGAGAACGGTAATGAAGTTTTCGGTGTCGAACCGAATGATGCGATGCGGACTGCGGCCGTCGAATACTTGAGTGCGTTCCCGAATTTCGTTCCGGTTGCCGGAACTTCAGACGCGACGACGCTCGATGATAAGTCCATCGACATCATAGTGGCTGCACAGGCGTTTCACTGGTTTGATCCCACGAGGACGAGGGCGGAATTCAAACGCATTCTCAAAGCTGGCGGCTATGTTGTCCTCATTTGGAACGAACGCCAGCTCGACACAACGCCGTTCCTGACCGAGTATGAAGCTTTCCTTTTGAAATATGCACGCGACTATTCAACGGTTCGCCATGAGAATGTTGCCGCGGCTGAACTCGAAACATTTTTTCAAGCGGAGTTTGGTTCAGCGACATTCGCAAACGTTCAGGTCTTTGATTTCAACGGTTTGAAAGGGCGAATGTTGTCGGCCTCGTATATGCCGCCCGACGATCATCCGGTGTATCCGGAAATGATCGAAGAACTGGAATCTATATTTGCCAAACACCACGAAAACGGTAAAATTAAAGTTTTCTATGACACCAATGTGTATTTCTCTCGCATTTAGATATGGCAGTAAAGGCTGATACAACTCCCGAAAGACGGACAATTACGGTTGCGCACTCGCCCGATTCGGACGATGCATTCATGTTCTATGGTTTGGCGACCAATAAGCTCGAGACCGATGGTTTGAAGTTTGAGCACACGCTCAAGGACATTCAGACGCTTAACGAGGACGCGCACAAAGGCGTCTATGATGTCACGGCGATCTCGTTTCACGCGTACGCATATGTTGCGGACAAATATGCTCTGCTGCCACACGGTGCGAGCATCGGTGACAAATACGGGCCGATCCTTGTTTCACCGGAACCTCGCGAGGCGAGCGAGATCCCGCAGATGAAGATCGCGGTTCCAGGCGAACTGACGAGCGCATATCTTGCCATGCGTATCTACAACCGCGATTTTGAGCACGTTGTAGTTCCTTTCGACGAGATCATCGACACGGTCAAGGCCGGGAAAGCGGACGCTGGGTTGCTTATCCACGAAGGCCAGCTCTTTTACCAGCAGCTCGGAATGCACAAAGTTCTCGATCTCGGCGAATGGTGGTACGACAAGACAAGCCTTCCGCTGCCGATGGGCGGCAATGTCATCCGACGTGATCTGGGTAAGGAACTGATGCAGCAGGTCTCAAAGCACTTGCACAAGAGCATCGTCTATTCGATGGAGAACCGCGAGGACGCGCTAGCATATGCGATGCAGTTTGCACGCGATATGCGGCCGGAGCTCGCGGATCGGTTCGTGGCCATGTGGGTCAACGATCTTACGCTCGACTACGGCGATCGCGGACGTCAGGCTGTCAAACTTCTCTTGTCCGAAGGCCACAAGGCCGGAATCATCCCGCACAAAGTAAAGATAGATTTCGTTGGTTAGATGTCAGCGTCTTCGATGACCGAACGGGCTGAATAGGCCCGTTTTTTGTGATTACTGACTTAATGTCTTGACCATCGTTATCTGCGTGCCGTCGTCGGTTTGAGCGATGAGCACTTCGTCCATGAGACTCCGCATCAATTTAATGCCCCACCCGCGACGGCCGCCATCGGGCGTTGGTTCGGGCATTTTTTTGTCGGTCAGGCGGAGACCGCGATTGGTTATCGTAATAGTGAGTTTTCCCGCCGTCATCCGATATTTTTGATAGATCTTTTGATCCGGGCTGAGACTGTGTTCGGCGGCATTGATACACGCCTCGATCACTGCGGTTTTTATCTGATTTGCCGCCTTTGACGAAAAGCCGTGGCGTTTTGCGATTTCGTCCACAGCCTTCGCTGAGATCATTTCACCTTCTTCGCCCATTGGCACCACTATTTCATCGACTTCGCCGTCAATCGCCGGTTCGCTCTCGTAGGTTGCCAATGCGATTTTTAATAGATCGACCTGTTTCCGGCTCGACCCGTATGCGTTGCGGCTCGCCAGTATCGAGAGAGCATCGTCATTGAATCCTTCGGGAGCGATCAGCCAGATGCGGTACTGGCCGAGGCCGCCTGATTCAGCGGCCATCTCGAGGCGGTCGCACCAGAATTCCGCGAGATCCGCCGGTGCTTCGAGTTTTGAGTCGATCTCGGCCGCTATCCATGCAGTTTGGGGCTGGTCGGACGAATTGGTAAACCCAAGTCCGATCGCCGAACGGTGATTGTCACAGATCTCGCTTAGATGCGGATAAAAAGCTGCCGTTTGAGCCGAAAAGACAATGTGCGGAACGGCGATAACGCTCTTGTCTGCCCTGGCCGCATCAAGAATAGCGGCATCTTTGGCGCCCTTATGCTCTGATTTGAAAGCTCCATAGTCGATCAAGCTAGAAGGCACTTTCTGTCCGTGAAACGAGAGAAACAATTCGCGCAGGCCGATGGCAGCACGGTCGCGGTAATATTTTGCCATCAACGTAGGTGCCCGTTTGACATTCTCCGCCATGGCGTCCCCAACGGCACGTGCACGCTGTTCGAACCCAACCTCGATGCGGCTGCGGCTGCGAATATAGTCACAAACCAGCGTGTCCGCCCGATCGATAGTGATCGATCCGGACGAATAGTTAATGATCTCGTGGTGATGCAGCTCTCTGAGCGCACGTCCCTTGGTATCGCCTAGTCCGGTCTGACCATGCCATTCGGCTGCCGACATTTCACCCGTTTCACCATCGAGCAATAACGACAACGCTTTGATCGCCAGGCTCTGATCCAGCTTGTTTGGGATCGCACGGTCGATGACTGCGTCACACTGTCGCCCCAAATGTCCGCCAAAAACCGAGTTTGTGTATCCTCGCTGAACTCGTTCAAAGTTAGTTAGGTCCCGGCCAAATTCTCCGGCGAGAAATGCGGCAAATCTCGCCGGCTTTCCGCCGAGTTGAACCGCGACCAGGTCTCGGGTCTGATCGTTGATCTTTGTATTTGTTGTCGCCGCAAGGCTCTCTATGACCCGTCCGGAATCCGTAACCGAAAGGCGCTCGATATTGATGGTTTCAAACTGGGTCTGTCCAAAGAATTGACGCCTGAGTCCGCCCAGAATAAAAGGTGCCGATGAGAGCGACGCTATTTCTTTCAGCGTTTCGAGCAGCATTTCGCCGTCGATGAGATGATCCGCGACATGAACAGCATCAACGATAACGCAGCATCGCGTACCATTGGCCGAAGCCCGGACGGGGATGCTCAGACAGCTTCTAACAAACGAATGGTCGTCGCCGCTTTTGCCCCGGCTCTCATACGTTTCCACGAGTTGGTCGATCAGATTGACGTCTTCCGGCATTGCCAGAGCAGCGATCTCGGGAAACTTCAGATCTCCGCGTTTTAGGTCGCGTCGGCGAAAAGCGACCATCTGCAACAGGAAATTACGAAGGAACCTGATCGCGCAACCACGAGCGTCAAGGTCGGAATATTTCAGCTCAAAATAGACTGGAACTATTTCAGAGCGGCCAAGGAAGAGCTTGTCATAGACCTGACGAAGAAGCTCGGACGCACCGGAACCGGGTTCGGCAAGCACGGCGAGAGCATTTGAGTCATTTTCGGCCTGGGCGTATTCGACCAGCTTGGCGAGCTCGGTGTCGCGGCCAAAGAAATTGGTTGGGGGATTGCCTGCGAGGCCCGTTCTGTTCAACAAAATATTCTCTTCCTAGCTAACTCGGCTGGCCGCTAACTGCTCGAATGCCAGCACAAGGTTGCGACCAAGCTTCTTTGCCTCGTAAAGTGCCTGGTCTGCCGCCGACACGAGATCTGCGAGGATGCACAGCTCGGCCGAACAGCTTGCAACGCCGATGCTGACGGTGACATGACGATGTTGAAAGTCGGCCTGCTCGATATTTTGGCGGAGGCGTTCTCCGATGGCGATCGCTTCGCCGCTGGTGGTCTGCGGCAATAGTATCGCAAATTCCTCGCCGCCAAAACGTGCGGCAACATCAGCCCCGCGAAGTGTCTCGCGGATGACGGAGCCGACCAGTTTTAATGCTTCGTCACCAGCGGGGTGCCCAAAACTGTCGTTGTACGACTTGAACAGATCAACGTCCAACATCATAAAGCTCATTGGAAACCCGTGTCGATTAGAACGCTTGATCTCCTCTAAAAGGCGTGCCTCAATGTAGCGCCTATTTAGCAGACCCGTGAGCGGATCGGTCACTGAAAGCTGTTCTAATTCGCCTGCTTTGCTCTTTAGGGAGGCCCGGTCGATCGCAACCGCCATCTGCGGGGCAAATGCCTGGTACAACTCGAGCGACGAGTCGTCGAATGAGCCGCCGCTAGCCTGGTCGGTAAAATTCATCACGCCGATGATACGGTCGCCGATCGAGACGGGGCAGCTCATGAACGAGTCTGTCTTGTATTGCCGTGCCGGATCGGCTAGCGGCAGTCTTGTTTTTGTCACATCTGGAATTACGAGGGCTCGATGCCTGGCAACGACAAATTTTGCCACCCGTCCGCCGATCTCGTCATTATTCTTTTTCCATTCTTTGACACCGACGACGGCCTTGACCTCGAGTTTGTCAGCGGCCTCGTTGTACATTAGCAGAGACCCGCGTTCGGATCTCATGATCTCAGCGGCGTTCTGAACCAGGCGTATCCAGAAATCTTCGTTGTCGATCTGGCGGAGACTGGTGCCGAATTTCGTGACAGCGGCCGCTACCGCTCGCCGCTGTGCGACTTCACTCCGAAGTCTGAGGATCTCGAACTGTGGCGCGATCGAGTGGCACATTCGTGCGATCTGGATCTTGGCTTCATCGCTGATGGAGTCGAGAATTGCGATCGCCGAGGAGATCTCGCCCCCGATACCGATAGGAAAGAGACACATCGTCCGTCCGGCAGGTGCCGTTGTCGCCCTTTCGCCCAGTTCGAGACATCTTTCTTCTGCAAGGGCCTCAAGCAGCCGAGGGTCGTCGGTCGAGACACCAAGGCGAATCTGCCTGTTCTTAAGATCGCCGAATCCAACTTTGCTCTCAAATTTGCCGTCGTTCCTGTCGAGCCATATCAAACCTGAAAACCCGTACTCGGCCGCAATAAGTTCAAGCATAGCGTTGCGGGCATTTGGGTAATCCGTCTTTAGGATCGAGCCGAAGAACGATCGCCAGGCGTTCGCCTGTTTGTCTCGGTGGACGGGCACAATTTTTTGATGGGAGGAATTCTCCGGGTTGTTATCGATCGGCGTGCGAACCGTCTGCCCCTTCAATGGAACCGACGGAGATTTTAGCTTTCGGTTGGCCTCTATTGGGACCGCAGGTTCGAGCCTTATCTCGCGATTGAATTTTTCGACAAGATTTGATGTTTCAGGTGGTGCCGCAGAGCTCGGCAGTTCGAGCGGTTCGGTTTCGCTGTCGATATTAGGGGAAAGGTCAACGACTCTTGGCTCCGGCGATGATTCGATCGCAGCTCCGGACGATGGGAGATCCGGAGCGGTTTCCCCCTGTGAAGCCCGAATGATCATATCGACTTGTTTGGCGGTAGCCTGGAGGATCTCCTCCGAATTTGTGAGCAGGATATTGCCAAAGATCTCCGAGGGCGAATATCGATTCCAGTCGCCCGAAACGGCACGTTCTGTCGCTTTGCGGTAATTTTCCGCTTTTACAAATGTCCGCCCGATTATCGCGACCAGCGGCGTGTTTGGGTTGTTGACGGGGATAGCCCGACATTCCAGGCCTGCGTGGCACTCAAAAGCCGCCATTTTCCCGGTCTTTGAAACGTGGTCTAAGGCCTTTCCGCAGTATTCGGTACAAGGGCTTTGCAACGCGCCTGATGGGTTGAGGTTGCGGCAGATCGAGTTGTTGTTGGCAACATAGATCTCACGCCCGCTATCGTCAACAACGGCGATAGCCAGCCCGCTCTTGGCCGCAAGCCGGGCAAACGTTTTCTTTTCAGATCTATTGTCTGTCGGATCCATTATCGTCAAAAAACAAATCGCCTAATACCGATCGCGTCCGGTGCGATGCGGATCAGTTTTTATTTACCTTGAGAAACGGCTAATCGCGGGCCGATTTCACAAATTCCCGACACAATGTCCGACAACGTGCTGAACTTCGCAAGATATAATCTTTGCCAAACGCGCAGTGTACTAAAACTACGCAACCGTAATCTATATTTGCGAGTGGATACCGAACACAAGGCTAGTGTGTCCAGCGGTGTCTTTTTTGATCTAAGCTGCGAGTGATCCCATGCCAGCGTCGGCATTTGCGTCGATATCCGGATACTCCGGACTGATGCGGATACAGGCGGAATAATGCTGAGGCTCGATTTCGGTCAGTATCGGTACGGTTGTGCGGCACGCATCGATCGCATATTGGCAACGGGTGTGGAAATGGCATCCCGGCGGCGGCGAGATCGGAGACGGGACATCGCCCGTTAAGATGATTCGCTCTCGCTTAGCCTCGATCTCCGGGTCGGGAACCGGAACGGCGGAGATCAGTGCTTTCGTGTATGGCATCAGCGGATCGCTATAAATGTCCTTTCCGTCGGCAAGCTCGACGATGCGTCCTAGATACATGACCGCGACGCGATCCGAAAGATGTCGGACGGCCCGGAGATCGTGCGAGATGAAGAGATATGTGAGATTTTTCTCCGCTTGCAGGCTCTCCATCAGATTCATTATCTGGGCCTGGATGGAAACGTCCAGAGCGGAGATCGGTTCATCTGCAACTATGAATTCAGGGTCTACTGCTAGTGCACGAGCGATACCGATACGCTGCCGCTGTCCGCCGGAGAATTCGTGCGGATACCGCTTGATGAACCGCCGGCTCAGACCAACCGTTTCCATTAGTTCCTGCACCCGAGCTTCGGTCGAACCATTGGTAAGCCCGAACGTGCGAAGCGGTTCTCCGATAATGTTGCCCACCGTCATTCGCGGATTAAGCGATGCGTACGGGTCCTGAAAGATCATCTGAAGATGCTTGCGCTGTTCCCGCATTGCCGACTGGGGAAGGGAGACGAGGTCCTGGCCGTTGTATATGACGCTGCCGGCCGTCGGTTCCGTTAGCCGCAGGATGGCTTTGCCAAGAGAAGATTTGCCGCATCCCGACTCGCCGACGAGGCCAAGCGTTTCGCCCTTTTTGATATCAAGCGAGACGCCGTCAACGGCCCTCACGGTCTTTGCCGCGTTAAAGAGCCCGCCGCCCAATTTGTAGTGCACTTCGAGGCCCTTCAGCGAAAGTAGATTGTTTTCGGTGGTTTCCATTAGCTAAATTAGGCCTCCAGATCCCGCATAAACTTCCTTTGCAAAATGGCAAAGTGAGTGATGGTCTTTATTTATCTCGACAAACGGCGGAAACTCCTGGCGGCAGATGTCTTCGGCCCGGTCACACCGTTCGGCAAACGGACAACCCGGCGGCAAATGGGCGACATCCGGCGGCAAACCCGGGATTTGATAGAGAGCCTTACCTAGTTCGTGGGCTGGATCGGGCACACTTTTTAACAGACCCTTTGTGTATGGATTTGCCGGCGTCGCAAAAAGCTCACGCGTGGGGGCCCGTTCAAAGACCTTTCCGGCGTACATCACTATGATGTGGTCCGTCATTCCGGCAACGACCCCGAGATCATGGGTAATAAGAATGACGCTCGTGCCCATTCGCACTTTGAGATCTTTGATCAATTCAAGGATCTGCGCCTGGATCGTTACGTCAAGTGCGGTCGTTGGCTCGTCTGCGATGAGAAGTTCCGGGTCGCAGCTCAGGGCCATCGCAATCATCACGCGTTGCCGCATACCGCCCGAGAACTCGTGCGGATAGCTGTCGATCCGCTCGTTCGCATCTGAGATGCCAACCATTTCGAGCATCTTGATCGCATGCGTGCGGGCCTCAGCCTTGGAATGGCCGAGGTGAAGCCGCGTAACTTCCATCAATTGCGTCGAGATCTTCAGAAACGGATTGAGCGATGTCATCGGATCCTGAAAGATCATCGAGATACGCTTTCCGCGGATAGAGCGGATCTCGTTGATCGAAAGTGCGCGAACGTCCACGCCATCGAAAACGATCTCGCCGCCGGCGATCTTTCCGGGCGGTTCCTGAATGAGCCGCATCACCGAAAGATTTGTGACTGATTTGCCGGAGCCCGATTCGCCGACGATGCCGAGCGTCTCGCCTTTCTTTAGGTCAAAACTCACATCGTCAACCGCTTTCACAAGACCGTCTTCCGTCTGGAAGTAAGTCTTGAGGCCGCGGACGGATAAAATTGTACCGTTATGATCACTCATTCATTATTGGCCGGCCGAAAAATACCGGCAGCTAGAATTTCCTTGTCTGCGGATCAAGAGCGTCGCGAAGTCCGTCGCCCAAAAAGTTTAGTGAAAACAGCGTCAGTGCCATCGTTAGGCCTGGAAACAGCAGTTGCCAGGGGAAGATCGCGATGTTCTTAACGCCGTCTGACGCTAAGCTGCCCCACGAGGCAAATGGCGCCTGTACGCCGAGGCCGAGATAGGACAAAAACGCCTCGGTAAGCATGACGCTTGGGACAGTTAGGGTCGCATAAACGATAACCGGGCCAATCGCGTTTGGCACGAGATGCCGAAAAATGATAGCAAACGTTGAAACCCCGGTCGCCTTTGCCGCGAGTACATATTCCTGATTCTTTATTGAAAGTATCTGTCCGCGCACGACGCGGGCCATCGTGAGCCACGATACCAAACCGAGGGCGAAAAACAACAGAAATATCTGGCTCAGGCCCTGATTCCCCTCACCGCCGACTCTTGCCGAAAGCCATTCGATCCACGCCGGAGTTCCTGCGCCTCCAAAAACATTTAGCAGCACTATGACGATCAAAATGAACGGGATCGCATAAAGGATATCGACGAAACGCATCATCGCATTGTCTATCCGGCCGCCCAGATAACCGGCGGTCGCACCGAAGGACACGCCGACGATAAGCGAAACGATCGTCGAAATGATGCCCACCATCAACGATATGCGTCCACCCTGAAGCACGCGTGCGAGCATATCGCGTCCCGCATCGTCTGTGCCCATCGGATGTTCGAGCGATGGCGGCATCGCCTTGACCAGGCTATTGTCCGTCGGGATCAGGTCGTACGTGTAGCCCGTTGCCCATTTGATAATGATAGGGCCGACCAGAACGGCGACGATCATTATCGCAAGCACCACCATGCCAAATACGGCCAGACGATTACGCATTAGCCGCTTCCACGCATCACGCCACAGCGACGCTCCCTTAATTACTTCAACATTCTCGGCCATAGAAAATTACTCGTAACGAATACGCGGATCCAGGAATCCGTAAGAAATATCGACCGCCAAATTGAACAGCATGATCATGATCGACAGAAACGCCACGATCCCGAGTGTCAATGGCTCGTCGCGATTTAACACTGATTGAATAAAGATATTGCCCAGGCCCGGGATCGCAAAAACCTTCTCAACGACGACAGTTCCGGCTAGCAATCCGGCGAGTGCAGGGCCGGTAAACGATACAACTGGAATGATCCCACCACGAACCGCGTGTCTGAGCAGTACGGTCTTTTCATCAAGCCCTTTCGCACGTGCGGTTCGGATATAATCCGAACGCATTACCTCAAGCATTCCGGCACGGGTCAGCCGGGCAATGTATGCGGTATAGATCGCCGCAAGCGTGATGACCGGCAAAACTATCGCCAGCGGACCGCCCCAGCGGGCCGGTGGAAACCACGCAACCCCGAATGAAAAAATAAGTACAAGTATCGGCCCGAGTACAAAATTTGGGACCGACAGCCCAAACATCGCCAGCGACATCGAACCGTAGTCAAATAGCGAATTTTGCTTCAATGCCGCAATTGTCCCTGCCGTCAGGCCGAGCGTGAGAGCGAGCAAATAAGCCAGAACACCGATCGTTGCCGAGTAGGGAATGTGACGCCAGATGATCTCATTTACGGACTGTCCCTGATATTTAAGCGAGTCGCCAAAGTCACCTCGAACAATGTTTGACATCATTATTCCGTATTGCGAATACCACGGCTTGTCCAACCCGTATTTCTTACGGATCGTGGCTTCGACCGCGGGCGGCAATTTCTTCTCCGCAGAGTAGAAATTTCCCGGTGCGATGCGGATCAAGCCCCACGTCAGGGTGACCACGACCAGGGCCATAGGTATGATTATCAGCAATCTTCGAATGATGAAGCTAAGCATTTATTTCGTCTCGGCTCCTGCTTTTTGTGTGCGTGTCAGCTCCTCCAGTTGGCTCTGGACCTGGGAATCAATGTCGGTCATGATATTTTCCACATTCGTCTCCCATTTCGCCGGGTCTCTTTCGATATAGACAAATTTCCATGGGAACAGCGTTCCCGGATTTGGGTACATGCCTTTCACATAAGGTTTTTTCATCCAATTCGTAGCGTTGATCGTCAGCGTAACCGAAGGGATCTGTTCCATCAAATAGAATTCGGCCCGGGCCAGCATCTCGTATCGCTTCTGCGGGTCAAGTTCGGCATTCGCGTCGTCGAGCATCTTATTGTATTTCGGGTCATTAAACCCCGAGTCGCCGTTGTTCGGATATCCGTAGTGCAGGCCGAGAAAGGTGTACGGGTCCATATAGTCGCCCGACCAAAGACTCTGGGCAAACCCGGTATATTGGACGTCGTGCCTGTCTCTCAGAAAAGTCTTGAATTCCTGGCTTTTGAGCGGAACGGTAACACCGAGGTTCTCTTTCCACTGTGCCTGAACAAATTCGGCTATGGCCCGGTTATTTTCGTTTGTATTGAATATCAACGCGACCGTATCAGTCGGAAATGTCGGACAGGAATAGCTATCGCCATTCTTTTTCACCGGGAATCCGGCTTCGGTCAGTGTCTTTCGCGCTTCTTCCGCGTCGAACTTGTTATACCGAGCCCAGACCTCAGGGGAAAAACCGCGTTCTAGGCGGACCTCTTCACTGACCTTGTCGCGGGCCTTGTCGTATTCAGGAAAGATTCCGTCGGGTGTGATGCCGTAGAGCGGTTTCGTTACCTTGCGAAAATTTGAAAGGGCGACTCGGTCAGCCGCCAAAGCAAATGCCTTGCGGATCTTGATGTTGTCAAACGGAGGCTTGGTGACGTTCATACTGTAATATGCCGTCGCAGCCTCGGGAAAATTCATATACTCGGCCTTGTATCCCTTTACCTCGTCGATCCACGACGTTACAACCGTATGGTTGAGAAATGCGTCAATCGCCCCTGACTTGTAAAGATTGAGTATTGTAAAGTTCTCCTCGAGCGGGTAAAACTCGATACCGTCGAGATGGACATTTGCCGCGTCCCAATAGTTTGGGTCTCTTTCTACGATCAGTGCGTCGTAGGGCCGGATCTCCTTTATCCGGAAAGGCCCGCAGGTCACAATATGCTCCCTGCGTGTCCAGTCTGCACCCCACTTCTCGACGGCTTGTTGCGGAACAAGGCGGAAAAATTGGTGTGCCAGCAATCCAATAAAGAATGGTGCAGGTTGGCGAAGCCTGAGCCGCACCGTATATTTGTCGATCGCCTCGATGCCGATATCCTCGGCCTTGACGGGCACAAACTCTGCTCCTACCAAAGCGGCCTTCAGCTTCGGATCGCCGTCAACCGCCTTTGCCCGTTCCTTTTCGTCGCCGGAAATGGTCAGGCGAAGCGGCGAGTGCAAAAAATTGCCAAATTCGGTCTCCGGGCCAAAGCCGGCATCAGCCCTCGGTTCAGGGCCGCCGAAATCTTTTGCAAGCAAATACGTATCCCCCTTTTTTACAAACACCTCGCCTGTCTTGAATGCTTCTGCATATTGAATGAAAAAGCCCAGTTCGGTTGAGGACGATATTGTGTTTGGTGAAAATGCGCGCCGAAAACTGTAAACGAAATCATCAGCCGTTATTGGCTTGCCGTCGCTCCACTTTGCATTGTCACGCAAATGAAAGATGAACTCATCGACATTCGGGCCTGTTTCCCAGCTTTTTGCGAGTGCCGGGATCGGCTGGAGATCCTTTGGGCCATATTCTACAAGGCCTTCGTAGAGGGCTGCGTAAATACGCGCCTCGGGCTGGCCGGATGATATTTGCGGGTCGAGCGTTTCAGGTTCTGATCCGGATACGTATCGCAATACGTTGTCTTTCGGAGCCTTGGTCGTGCCAAAATATTTACCCTTACTTGATACAGAGCAACTTGCTGCAATAGCGGCGGCAATGACAGCGATCGTAAGAACCCTGATCTTTTGGAGTCTGTAACTTCTCATAGAACCTCTATTGGCCACCGAACCCTTTTCTTAGCTGCCACGATGTGTCAATGCTCATCTCTTTAAGTGACGGAGCGTCGAGTGCATTCATTTCAAATCCACGAACATACGGTTTGACCAAAGCAAACGATGTCGGGAAGTACAGCGGGATCGCCCGCAGGTCAAAGATCGCATCGGCATCAGTCATCGTCAGGGAGATGCCTGTCGGCAACTCATCGGATTCTTTGTTTTGTTCGTCCAAGGCGTCCGGCTCTATGGCGGCAGGCCCCTGAGTTTGCGGAACGTCTAACACCGGGCCGGGGCGGCGGTCGGCCGGCGATTCTACCTTGGGCTTCTTTGCCGAACCGAAGATCGACGCAAGATTGACGATCTCGTCGTTAACCGGAAGGACGACGCCGCGTCGTATCAGATCAAAATCACCGGATTCGCGTACGGCACCAATGTCCGCTGTTTCTTTTACGATGATCTCGCTCTCAATGTTTAGGTTCTCGAGCCACATCTTTGAAATGGACTTTGCAACCCGCTGCTGGGTGTCATTTCGATTGACAACGAGACGAATCTTAGGAAAGCCGACACCATTTTCATAGCCGGATCTCTCCAAAAGCTCCTTTGCCTTTGTAACATCGAGAGCGATAGCTTCCTTTTTCCCTTCAACGAGCGGGGAAAAAGCGTGGGCAGGCTGCATCGTTCCCTCAAGCTCTCCCTCGGTCAATTTTGTCCGGTCGATCGATATTGCAAGTGCTTCGCGAACTCTGCGATCAGAAAACGGGGCCTTTACCGTGTTCACTTCGTAGAGATTTAGGGCACTATGTGTCGTCTTGCGAAAGTCGTCGTAGGGCGTCAAAAGTTTTAGAGCGAGCGGTTCAAAGGCGGCATTCGTCACCACATCCACATCGCCCTTTTCATAGGAATTAAGAGCCTTTTCAGCACTCTCCGCAGAGACGAAGCGCACGCTCTCCAGAGCAATTGATGTGCGGTTCCAGTGTGTTTCCGAGGGCTCCAGAGTTATGCCATCGGTTGCGATCGCTACGATGCGAAAGGTCCCATTCGTAACGGTTGCCGGGTCGATTTTTTCCTTTTCCAAACCCGATCCGCCGCCGTACACGGGACGGAATATCGGATGGGCGACAAGCCGCGGAAAATCTTTGTCAGGCAGTTCGAGTGAAACCTTGAGCGTGCTGTCATCGATCGCCTCGGCGCCAAAAAGTTCCGTCTTGTCCGCCGGGTGTTTCGCAATTGTCTGTTCCGTGATCTGCGGCTTCGGCTGCACTGTCTCTCGCTGGTTTCGGACGTTGAGATGCGATTGCGGCGACGTAAAAGATTCCAATTTCACGGGCGGAGCCGCTGGGCCGCTATCGGTTGCGGGAGCATGGAGAAAGTCGCCAGGCTCACCCATCGACTCATCCTTTTTCTTCATTCCGACGATATTTTGAAACAGGAATCTATTCGCCGACTCCTCGCGCATGTTGACGAGGCGTTTCCAGGAACGGACAAAATCATCAGCGGTGACGCGTTCACCATTTGACCACAGGGCATCTTTTCTAAGTGTAAATGTCCACGTTCGAAAGTCGTCCGAGGGTTCCCATTTTTCAGCAACTGCTGCGGTCGCATTAAGACTCCGGCTATCGAGATCGGTCAGACCGTCGTATATCGCACGGACGATATCGGCTTCCGGAGCAGCCGCTGCACGAGCCGGGTCGAGATTTTTCGGCAATTTTCCATTGCTCCAACGCAGTTCCTGCTTTGGCGGCGGAACACTGACCGAATAGAACGGCTCGACCTTTGGCCGCTTAAGTTGTTCGCATCCTACAAGCAGTACAACGGCGACTGCCAGAAAGGCTAGCCGAACAAAAATTATTGGTTTGTGAAACATCGATCAACCGGTGAGAGATGTAAGCTTTCTGAACACGTTTGCGACCGTGTTTCGGGTAACTCCAAACCCGTCGGACGTATCGATCAGATAATCGGCGAAACGTTTCTTTTCGTCCTGCGGCATCTGAGCATTGATCCGCATTTGTGCGTTCATTGCGCTCAAATTGTCGCGTAACATCAATCGCCCCAATTGTATATCAGGTTTGCACCAGACGACAATCATTTTATCGAACCGCTTGTAGCCGCCGGATTCGATCATCAAAGCAGCGTCAATGATGGCAATGCCCTCGGGATCAGAAAGTTCGAGTTCCCGGAGCCAACGATCCTGTCGCTCAATAACTCTTGGATGCACGATGGCATTGAGGCGTTCGCGCCTTTCGTCGTTGGCAAAGACGATCGCACCGAGTTTTTTGCGGTCTAAATTCCCGTCAGGCTGCAAGACCTCATCCCCAAATTCACCCACGACCGCTCCGAGTCCGTCGGTGCCTTTAGCCACAACTTCCCTTGCCGTTTTATCAGCATCAAGAACGTGGCAGCCTAAATCACGGAAGCACTCGCAAACAAATGATTTGCCGACCGCGATCGATCCTGTAAGTCCTATGCGGAGCATATTTAACCGCTCACCCGTGAAACTATCGATTGTGACGTTTTGCCAATTTTTCGACGTTAAATTCGGCGATCTGCGTAAGAGTCAGGCCGAGCTCATCGGCACACGCCGAGATGTACCAGAGGACGTCGCCGAGCTCGTCCTGTAGCTTGCAGCGTATCTCGTCGTTGATCACGCCGCCGTGATCGCGTTGAATTTTCTTGACGATATTCGCAACCTCACCGGCCTCACCGGCAAGCCCAAGGGTTGGATATTCGAGGTTGTTCATTCGGCGAGGGTAGAGCGCCGTCTGGCTTGCCTCTGCTTGATAATCTTCAAAATTCATATGGGTTTGTTTGCCGCAAAACGCGCAAAATATGGAGTTCTCAATTTTGCACTCGTTGAGCCTTTTGCGGCTATTCTAATCTTCGTTCTTTCGCGGCCGTGACCGTATTTTTCATTAGCATTGCGACTGTTAGCAATCCGACGCCGCCCGGGACCGGTGTGAAATTTGCCGCTTTTTCGACCGCCTCGCGCGGATTTACGTCGCCGACGAGGGTAAAGCCTCTATTTTCTATAGCTGAAAGCCGTCGTTCCAGATCCTCTTCCGAAAAAAGCTCACGAGCAAATTCCGAGTCTGCGACGTTGTTGATACCGACGTCGATCACCGTCGCACCTTCGCCCATGTGTTCACTGCGAATGAAACCTGCCCGGCCGATCGCCGCAACCAGAATGTCTGCCTGCCGCGTTATCGCACCGAGGTCGGCCGTTCGCGAATGGCAGATCGTCACCGTGGCATTCTCTTGCAAAAGCAGCATCGCCATCGGTTTGCCAACGATATTGCTACGCCCCACGACGACGGCGTGTTTGCCGGCGATCTCGATATTCGACCGCTTGAGTATCTCGATCACGCCCGCCGGCGTGCACGGCACGAGGCCATCGTAACCCTGCATCAGCCGGCCCGTATTGACCGGGTGAAATCCGTCAACGTCTTTCTCAGGATCGATCAATTCGAGAATCTCGCGTTCGTCGATGTGCTTGGGCAAAGGCAATTGGACGAGAATTCCGTCCACGTCGTTTCGCGAGTTTAGCTCCCTTACGGTTTCGACGATCTGGCCCTGCGGCGTTTCGGCAGGGAAGTGAAGGTGCTCGGAAATAATCCCCAACTCCTCCGCCGTCCGGACCTTGCTGCCGACATAGACGGCCGACGCCGGGTCTTCGCCCACACGGACAACAGCCAAACACGGTGAAAACCCGTGTACCTCTTTCAGGTCTAAAACGTTGGCGGCGACTTCCTTCTTGATAGCGTCAGCGATCGGTTTTCCACTTAAAATGTTTGCTGGCATAGCTACGATAAAAGCTGATTTTACAGTAAATGCAGTAACTTTGCTAAAATCGCGGGTAATGATGCGCTTGCTCGTCTTAGTTCTCTTTACCGCGTTCGCGCACACCGCCGTTTCGTCGGGCGATACTGGCCGGCAGATGGAAGAGTTGGTCGAAAAGCGAGACTTCACCGCAGCGATCGCTGAACTTCAGGCCTTAAAGGGACGTGACGAAAAGCTTTTTGTTTCCAGCAATTACGACTATCTCCTTGCTCGTGTTGCGGAGATCGACGACCAAACCGGATTGGCCTTTGGCGGGTATTTATCGGTCGCCCGCAGCGATTCGCCTTTGAGCCCGTATGCCCTGGCACATCTTGCCCAAATGTCGCGTTCAACCGGAAATTTGCTCCTCGAACGAATATATCTGAACGAGATCGCAATGCGTTGGCCGGACAGTCTGGCCGCCGGTGACGTCGCGTTTCGCATGGCCGAAAATGCGTTTGAATCGGGAAATTATCGTGAAGCCATTCGAATACTCAAAGCTCCCCCATCGCAGGTAAGATCTTCCAAGCCATCTGCCCCGCCAAACCTCGCCCGCGACCGCGAGGCTTTTCTCGCGGAGGCCTATGTTGGCCTCGGCGATCATGCCCAAGCCAGACGGATCTTTACTGCGTTGCTCGACAATATGCCGAACGCGGGCCAGCCAGATGATGCGGCATTGAGGGCGGTCCGTGCCCTCGATCGCGTGGAACTGGGAACGAACGATTCCGCAAAGAAGATGCCTGAATTGACTGAAGCCGAGCACTTTCGCCGAGGTAACGTTTACCAATTCAACCGCGATTTTACTGACGCGAGGCTCCATTTTGAAGCGGTGCTCGCCCGGTTTGGCGGCGGCCAGAGCGCGGTTGATTCGATCCTCGCCCTTGCTCGCGGCTATGCACAACTCCGCGACCACGCCGAGGCGTTGAAATGGTACGAACGTCTTCTCGAGCAGTTTCCTGAGGATCCTGCGGTCAAGGACGCTTTGCTCCAATCAGCCGCAGCCTACTCGCGTGTTGGCAAAGCGAAAGAAGCTCTGACCCGCTATCAAACATATATCGACAAATACCCGACGGAAGAAAAACTTGATCGCGCATATCTGAATATGGTCGATGTTCTGCGCGATCAAGGGGCTGATCAGGACGCTCTGAAATGGTGTGCAAAGACACGTGATGCCTTTCCCGGTAAGGTTCCCGCCGCTCTTGCGACATTTGCCGCAGCCCGCATATACATTGCCCGCGAAGAATGGCAAGAGGCTCTCGGCGAGATCGAGAATCTGACCCAATACGCCGATCTGGGCGGTGCGTCCGTTCCCGGCGGAACAACCAGGGCCGAGGTCGCTTTCCTAAAGGCGTATTGCCTCGAACAGCAAAAGAGTTACGCTGAGGCCATCGACGCCTATCTTGCGATCAACGACGGGCGAAACGAATACTACGGCTGGCGTGCGACTGAGAGCCTCAAAACTCTGGCGACCGCCGAAAACTCAGGTACATTCGTCACGCAAAAGGTCGGCCAATTGTCGGCCGCTAAGCCGAAAGACACTGACGGGCGTCGAAAGAATGCAATGGCATTGCTCCGTTTGTCCGATCTGCCAGCCGTTCGCGAAAAAGCCCTTGCCGAACTCCGTTCTGCGATCACAGCCTCGCCCGCATATGCAAAACTACCTGCCGTTCGTCCGTTGCCGGACCTCGCATCCAAAGGTGGAAACACACATCGTCAGATCGCTGAAACTTTCATCACCCTCGGCCTT
This sequence comes from Pyrinomonadaceae bacterium, assembly GCA_049663465.1. GTDB lineage: Bacteria > Acidobacteriota > Blastocatellia > Pyrinomonadales > Pyrinomonadaceae > OLB17. Next base: position 28,466 of record JBATDM010000132.1, on the reverse strand, counting down.
TACGACGAAGCCGCTCGCGAGCTAGACGCTGCTGGTGCGGATGCGGCAGCGGTCGCCGACGCTTACAAAAAAGGTGACGGCGGCAATCGTGCGATCGCTTTTGTCGAGCCGCTTTGGCGAAAGATGCCGGCCGACTATCCGATCGATCTGATACCGCGAGAACATCTCGAATTGCTCTATCCGGCACCATTCAAAGACGAACTGATCGCTGCCGCGGCCAAGGACGGCGTCGATCCGCGACTGATGCTGGCAATAATGCGGCAGGAATCACGGTTCGCGCCCGATGCCAGATCCGACGCATCGGCTCGCGGGCTAATGCAGTTTATCTCGACGACCTCGACCCAGGTTGCGGGCGAATTGAATATTAAAGGCTTCGTACAGGACGATCTTTACTATCCGCCGACGTCAATTCTGTTCGGTTCCAAATACCTCGCTGATCTGTTCGGTAAATTCCCGGGCCAGCCCGATGCGGTCGTGGCAAGCTATAATGGCGGAGACGATAATGTAAAACGCTGGGTCGCACGTTCACGCACGTATCAGCCTGAGCGATACGTTCCCGAGATCGCCTTTGCCCAGTCAAAGGATTATGTTTATAAGGTAATGTCGAGCTATCGGATGTACCAGTTTCTATACGACGGAGAACTTCGGAAGAAGTGAGAGATGGGAAATGAGAGATGAGGGATGAGGGATGAGGGATGAGTGATAAGGGGTGAGTGATGAAAGGTCCTCGCTCTTTCACTCATCTCTCACCACTCATCTCTCATCACTAACAAACACTTATGCGATATTTTTTACTGCTAATTACTCTTGTTATCCTAATTTCTTCGTGCGGCGGCAATGCGTCATCGCCTGTCGCCTCGGCCAATGCAAAGCGTTACCCGCTAAGGGGCAAGGTCATCTCGGTCGATCGTGCGGCCAAAACGGCAAAGATCGATCACGAGGCGGTCGGTGACTTTATGTCCGCGATGGAGATGGATTTCCCGATCCATGCGGACTGGGTGTGGGATGATCTCACGCCCGGGTCCGAGATCCGCGCCGAGTTGGTCGTGGACAACACCGCAGAAGACCCTTACTGGCTCGAAAACATCGGCATCGTCGCCGCCGCCAAACCGGGCGAAGCCGCACCGCCGATAAACGAGAATTTCGCACAGATTGGCCAGCAAGTGCCGGATTTTGTACTGACTGATCAAGATGGCAAACGACTGTCGCTCAGCGATTTCAATGGTAAATCGGTTGCTCTCACATTCATTTATGCCCGCTGCCCCCTGCCGGACTATTGCATTCGAATGTCGGCGAATTTCAGCGATCTCGCCAATCTCATAAACAAGGACGATGAGATGAAGCAGAAGTTCGCCCTGCTCTCTATCTCGTTCGACCCCGAGAATGACACGCCCGCAAAGCTGCGCTCATACGGCCTCGGTTATCTCGGCAAAGGTTCGACCGATCTCGGCGTGTGGCATCTCGCCGTCGGCAAAGACGCCGAGGTGCGAAAGATCGCCGATTTCTTCGGCCTCAGATACGAGACCGACGCCAACGACAAAACCCAAATAAACCACAGCCTCCGCACCGCCATCATCTCCCCCGATGGCAAGGTCACGAAAATTTTCGCCGGCAACGAATGGGTCCCGCCGCAACTGCTAAAAGAACTCGAAACTCAGTTTGCAGAAGCTCGTGCGCAGTGACGCAGATTTTCTAGAATTCGTGTTTCTATTCGCGTCCATTCGTGGCTAACTCTTCCCCCAGAGCCTGTCTCGCACGGTCTGGTTTCCGATACTTTCCGCAAACTGGTAATCTAGCAAAACTAAATTAGGGAACAAGAGAGGAGCATTTATGCGCAAGGCTTTTATCCGTCTATCGGTTGTTATCGTACTTTTTGCGGTCGGGGCGTCCGCACAGAAGCGGGGCATTACTGAAAAGGACCTTTTCGATTTTACGTGGATCGGCGATCCGCAAATGTCGCCGGACGGCTCGACCGTGGCGTTTGTGCAGGTTACAGTGAACGCCAAAAAGGACAATTACGACACGTCGATCTGGACAGTGCCGGCGAGCGGGAACGCCGAGCCGCGACGGATCACGGGCGGGACGCGCGACAGCACTCCGCGTTGGTCACCGGACGGGCGGTTTCTGGCGTTTGTTCGCGTTACCGAGAAGGACGGCAAGCCCGATTCGCCCCAGCTATTTATGCTGGCGATGTCGGGCGGCGATTCGTGGCAATTTACGAATTTGCCGCGTGGTGCGGGCGGCCCGATCTGGTCGCCGGACGGGAAGTGGATCGCATTTGGCAACAGCGCAAAGCCCGAGGAACTTATAAAGGGTGCCAAACCGCCAACACCGGCCGAGCGTGAGAGCGATGTTCGCGTTATCACTCGGGCAGTTTATCGTTCGAATGGCGGGGGTTATACCGATCCGACGCGGGTCCAGCATCTTTGGGTTGTTGGAGCTCCGCTCACCCCGGGAGACGAGATGACGCCGAAACAATTGACGAGCGGATCGTTCAATGAAGGCGGATTTGTCTGGGCGAAGGACGGCGGACAGATCTACTTCACAACGAACCGCAAGACCGAACCTTATTACGATCTGCCCGAGACCGAGATCTATTCTGTACCGTCGACCGGCGGAACGCCCACGCTGCTGACAAAGCTCGACATGGGCGTCGGCGGGCTGATGATGAGCCCCGACGGTAGAAAGTTTGCCTTTACTGCATCGGCGAGGCACGTTCCGGTCAAATCGTACACACAGCCTGACCTATGGGTGCTCGACATTGCGCCGAACGCTCAACCGAAGAATCTAACCACGGGTTTTGACTACGATGTCGGCGGCGGTGTCGGCGGCGACAATGCTCCGCCGAGAGCGGCGGGCGGCGGCGGTGGTTTTTGGACGGCGGACGGACGCGGGATCGTCGAGAGCTATGCCAAAGAAGGCCGTGCGAATCTGGCGGTATTTGACGCAGCGAACGGCCGCATGACCGAGGTCACAAAGGGCGATCAGGCGGTACTTTCATTCGAACCATCGGCAGACACGGGGAAGGTGGTTTACACACAGTCGATGCCGACGCGGATCACCGATCTTTTTGTACTGGATCGTTCAAATGGCAGTTCGAGGCAGATAACCAAGGTGAACGAATCACTATTTTCAAAGCTCAATCTGACCGAGCCCGAGGAGGTATGGTACACGAGCTTTGACGGTAAACGGATACAGGCTTGGGCCCAGAAGCCGCCCGATTTTGACCCGAGCAAAAAGTATCCGCTCATACTGAATATCCACGGCGGGCCGCACGCGGCGTACGGTTGGGTATTTGATCACGAATTTCAATGGATGGCCGCGAAAGGCTACGTAGTGCTCTATCCAAACCCGCGCGGATCGACGAGCTACGGGCAGGATTTTGGCAACATTATCCAGCACAACTACCCCGGCGACGACCACAAAGACCTGATGGCCGGCGTCGATGAATTGATCAAACGCGGCTACATCGACGAGAACAAGCTAGGCGTAACGGGCGGCTCCGGCGGCGGCGTACTGACCAACTGGGCGGTGACGCAGACCAACCGGTTCAAGGCGGCCGTTTCGCAGCGGGATATTTCGGATTGGGCGAATTGGTGGTACACAGCGGATTTTGCACAGTTTCAGCCAAGCTGGTTCAAAGGAGCACCGTTTGAGGATGTCGAGGGATTTCGCCAGCGTTCGGCAATAACCCACGTTGCCAAGATCCAAACCCCGATGATGTTCATCCTCGGCGAGGCAGATTGGCGAACCCCGACCGCAGCCGGCGGCGAAGAACTGTTCCGCGCACTCAAATACCGCAAGATCCCGACCGTCATGGTCCGCTTCCCAAACGAGTCGCACGAACTGTCACGCTCCGGCCAACCCTGGCACCGCATCGAACGCCTTCAGCACATCGTCGGCTGGTTTGATAAATGGATAATGGGAATGCCGAAACCGGAATATGAGATCGCGGTTGCCCCTTAGGAACCGGAACGATAAATCTCGTTGCCAGCTACCATCGTGAATCGAACGTCGTGAGCATTCGATGAAAATACGAGTGCGGCGTTGATGTCAGTGACGGGCTCTTGTCTGGGGTTATCGATCGAAATGACAGCAAGGTCAGCTTGTTTTCCTGATTCAAGCGTGCCGATGACGTGGTCGAGGGCGAGGGCTTTGGCTCCGCCGAGGGTGGCGGTTTCGATGGCCTCCGTAGCGGAGATGAAACGGGTCGAACCCTCGCGGTTGCGAGCCGACAGGGCGGCGAAGCGGGATTCTTCGAGCATGTCGCAGACGTTGTTGCTGGCGACCGAGTCGCTGCCAAGTCCGACGGCGATCCCGGCGTCGAGCATTGCTTCAAACGGTGCGTAGCCGTGGCCGAATTTGGCATTGGATTTTGGGCAATGGGCGATCTTCGCACCATTTGCGTTGATCTTTGACAAATCACTTGGTGAGACTCGAACACAATGCGCGAGCAGCGGTTGGGTCGAAAGAACGCCGAGGCGTTCGAGGTATTCGATGGGCGTGCAATGCGGGCTTTGCCATTCTAGATCGAACCGCTCGTAAACCTCTGTAAAAAATCCGGTTCCGCGAGTCAGAAGCTCCATTTCGGCTGCGGATTCGGCGGCATGGATCGTCAGAGGAACACGGTTTAGGATCGCGTATTGAGCGATCAGTTCGAAGAGCCGTGAGCCGACTGTATATGGCGAATGCGGAGAAATGCCAACCTTTACCAGGTCGGTTTCCTCGGCCTTTAACGCCTCATACTTTTGAGCGAGCTTTAGAAAATCTTCGTCAGCCGTTCGGTTGTCGGGCGAGAACTCGGTTTCCTGATACACGATCCCACGCAAACCAACCTGCTTCAGCGCAGCTATTCCTGCGTGCCCCAAACGGCCAATATCTCCAAAACAGGTCACCCCCGCCCGGGCCCCTTCAATAGCACCCGCGACGGCGGCTGCGCAGATGTCTTCATCGGTCAGTTCAGAGCGAAGGTGGTTGAGTTTGAGCAGCCACGAGCGAAAATCGTGTTCCACATCATCGAGAGCACCGCGCATCGAGGTTATTTCGAGATGTGAGTGACAGTTGACGAATCCCGGCAGGATCGCAGCATCGCCAAAGTCTTCGATCACGGCATCGGGGAATTGGGCAATAAGCGTATGGCTCGGCCCAACTGCCGCTATCTCTGAGCCGTCGATAGCCACAGCACCGTCCTCGATAGGCGGCCCCGAGATCGGGAGGACGTATCTTGCGGACAAGATCTTCACGGTTTCTTGTCCTGCTCGGTTCGGTAGCGGTTGAGGATCGAGGTAACGTAAGCCTGCGTTGAAGCAATGCCGATACGTGAGACAAAGTCAGTTTCGGTAAGGGTTGCGGCGTCGGTATCTTTGGTCCATTCTTCGACGCGGCTTGGACCGGCGTTGTATGCGGAAAGCGTCATCGCCGTCTCGGCGGGGCGACCGCGATAGGGCTCGCGAAGTTTTTCGAGATACCAGCAGCCAACCTGAATATTACGCTCCGGGTCGGCGAGAAACATATTGACGTTCTCCGCAGTCTGCTTCTCAAACTCTTTAAACCCGGTCTCTTTTGCCCATTCACGAGCGACCGTTGGCGTGACCTGCATTAGCCCAACTTCTGCTGCGGCACCGACGGTCCATGCCCTAAAGTAGGTTTCCTCGTAAATCAGACTCCAGACAAGCTTCTCGTCGAGCCGATAGACCCGCGATTGGCGCGAGATGATTTCGTCATATCGATGGATCCAATAGTCAGGAAAGAATAACCCCGCCCCAACCAGCAGGGAAATGACTATGACCGAGCACGAGATCAGGTAGCGGATCATCAGAAAATGAGATTCTTGGCGGCCGAGCCGTTAGCGGCCGAATTTTCTTGAGTCGGATCTAATTGCTTCGAGGTGGTTTTGGATCCGTCTCCTTTCGCCGCCCAGCGACCGGAACGGGCAAGTTCGGCAAACAGATCTACGTCGTAATCAGCCTCAAGTGCCATATCACGACGTATTTCCAGCAGGATCTCCAAAAATTTAGGCCGACGGTACATGTTCCTCCAGAACAATTGTTTACCGTTGGCCCTGATTCGTCAAACTTGAAGAAAACTGTCCTATTGGATCAGCGATGCAGTCGGAACATCATCGTACCTACGCTGGGGCGTGTTCCCGAGAGCACTGTCCGACAGAAAAGACTTGAGGTCAGCGAGACTCATAGGTTGCTTAAAGAAGAAGCCCTGGCCGGCTTCACATGAAAGCTCATTTAGAAGATCAAGCTGGATCTGCGTTTCAATACCCTCTGCAATTACCTTTAGGTCGAGATTTCTAGCGAGCGTAATGATCGCGCGGACGATCTCATCATTATTGCCGGCCGAATCGATCATCGAGACGAATGAACGGTCGATCTTCAACGCGGAGATCGGCAGTTTTTTAAGATATCCAAGATTTGAATATCCGGTGCCAAAATCGTCTATGTTGATCTCGATACCGCCCTCACGAAGCTGATGCAGCATTACGATCGCCCGGTCCTGATGTTCGAAGAAAACAGATTCGGTGATCTCGAGTTTCAGGTCGTGCGGCGAAAAGCCGGTGTCGCGCAATATACCCTCAATATTCTGAACGAGCGAGTTTTGGCTAAACTGCCGGCACGAAAGGTTGACGCTGACGCCGTATTTTCGATCACCCTCGAGTGACCCGATCTCGCGGCAGGCCCGCGCCATGATCTGATCGCAGAGGCGGTCGATCAAGCCGATCTCTTCGGCAAGAGGAATAAATTTGCTGGGGGAAATATTTCCTAACTCGGGGTGATTCCAACGGGCGAGCGACTCAAAACACTCGATCTCCCCTGTACTGAGCGTATAGATCGGTTGGTAATAGACCATGATCTCTTCGTGCTCAACGGCCCTGCGAAGGTCCGTCTCAAGCCTTAGGATCTCTTTTGCCGCGCTGTGCATCTGCTCGTCAAACACGGCATGTCTCGCCTTGCCAGCCCGTTTTGCCTGGTACATTGCCGTGTCGGCGTCACGCATCACATCTTCCGAGGCCTGGTGTTTTTCAGTGGCATGAAGGATGCCGATACTCGCTGAGCTATAAACCTCGTGGCCGCGCAGATCAAATGGGATCCGGAATTTTTTCTGTATCCGATCTGCGATGCGCGTGACTTCGTCGATGTCGTACTTTCCCTCGACAAGGATCGTGAATTCATCACCGCCAAGTCTGGCCACAATGTCTGAGGGGCGCATGCAGTCGCGCAGCCGATCCGCGATCTCACGCAGCAGATCGTCGCCGATCAAATGGCCAAGGCTGTCGTTTACATATTTGAATCTGTCGAGATCAATAAACAGTACACTGACGCGATAACCGACGATCTGTTGAGCCTTTTCGAGGGCCCGGCCAAGTCTATCCAGAAAGAATGGCCGATTAGGAAGTCCCGTCAGTGCGTCGTGCGTGGCTTCGTGCTGCAGTTTTTCCTCGGCGATCTTTTTGTCCGTGATGTCCTGTATCTGAAAGATAAGGTTTGGTTGTTTCGCTTTGGTGTCGTTTGCTGCCGAAACACTCCAGGACGTCCACACCGTCCGACCGGTTTTGTGAACATACCGCTGTTCCATCTGGCAGCTTGCGATCTTGTTGCGGAGTATCTCGTGGATCTTAACGAGAGTAATGCCAAGGTCGTCCGGCATCGTCAAGGACTGAAAGTCGGTGGCTAGAAGTTCGGTTTCGGTGTATCCGAGTATCTCGCTGAGGGCGTGATTTGCCTTGAGCCAATTGCCGGACGGAGAAACCAGGCCAATTCCAATGGGGGCATAATCAAAGGCACTGCGAAACCGCTCCTCTGACTCGCGCAGAGCGTCTGATTGATCCTCAAGTATCTTGGCGTATTGCTCGGCCTGCTCGGCCTGCTGCATCGATATCTCTACATTTTTGAGATACATGCGGTACGACAAAAATACGAAAAGGATGACGGGGAATGTCGCCAGGATTATCCCGAAGCCAAGAATATCTGAGACCTGTACGAGCAAGCCCGCGCTTGCTGCTCCTATAAAATAGGAAAAGAAAGTCCAGAGATATTTTGTTTTCCATGTCTCCCAGAGCGGGATCCCATCTCTTAGTGCGCCATGAACCGACGCCAGAATGGTATTGACGAGAAACTGGGTTAGCGCGAGCAATGAGAGAACGATAATGAAGGCCTGGCGGCTATCGCCATGCCCGTGGAGTTGGCTCTCAGAATAAAGACCAAACGCTTTGAGAAGCAGAACGACGGTACCCGTCGAGATGGCCATGGTGGCTGCATTGAACGCAACGGTTATCTTTCTGTTGCAGAATCTCCAGGCCGATGCTGCGGCCTCCATCGCCGCCAGCACCACGGCAAATTCCCCGCCGTACAGCAGCAAAACAAGAAAGATAAATGTATCCGACACCGAGATGTGCGACTTGAATCGTGGTATCTGGACCGTGATCCGGGAACCGACGGCGACCGTGAAGATGCCGAGCAGTGCCAAATAGGGATCCGCTCTGGCTATATCCAGGTTAAACAGCGCAATGAGCACGCTGGCAATGCCAGCGACGATCACCGTCACCATATACCGATCTGAGTGCCGTTTTGTGTCCATGATCTGCCCTATGGGCATTTGAGACAAGTAATATACGGGAGGCTGGAACCGTTTGCCAGCGTATTGTCGGTGGGGTCGGTTGAGTGTATCTCTAATGCGGAAAGAGAAGGCTTCGAATGGAAGCCCTCTCTATTATCGCGAAGTACAAACATTTTGTCCAGTATTAAATAATATTAAACAAATAGTGTCGTGCACTGATCGGTATTCCTGAAACCCGCCTTTGCAAAACTCTTGTGAGCGTTCTTGAAGTCTATGTTGCTCAGCAAGCAGATGTGCTCGACGCGATTCAAGAGTTCAAGGGCAAGAGCTGACAAACATTCAGAGCCGATGCCCTGGCCACGATACTCTTCGGAGACGTAAACGCCCTCGAGGTATATGACGTTGTCAGTTTCAGCGATGATGTCTGCTTTGAATACAAGTTTTTCACCATCGGTAACGACAAAGACTCGCTTTTGCTCAATTCGTCTGGCGACGCGTTTGAGAAATCCTTCGCGGTCTTTGAGCATCGGGTCAACACCGGACTCGATAAAGGCAACCTCGGCCTGAGCCTCAGCGACCTGGACGAGTAGGTCCATATCGGCATTTTTCAGTTCAAGATTCGTTTTCTGAACCGGGAATGGAAATGAGATATCGAATAGGGCCTCAGTACAGGTTAGTCTCGGTTGACTCAACCCATTGGTCATCTGCTGCCAGAAATCCTGTGCGGCATTTCCGCTGGACATGATCAGATGGATCGGTGTTTCCGGGTTACGGGCAACGATAGCAAGTGCTGTAAGAGCATCGCTTGAGCGAGCTTCGACCAGCGTCGAGTGTCCTATGAGAGCAACGCCTTCGAGTTCACTGCTGCCATTTCTGTAACCGTAGAATTTACCTCGGTTGAGATCGCTTTCTATCCCGTTGTCAACAATAAAGCTTGACATGACAACTGTGTGGACCGGCCTGATCGCGAGGAACGCCATAACTTCGGCGGTGTCTTCTGTTTTCAGAGCGACAATCCCTGACAGATCAGGTGCGAGCATCAAATTGAGAGATGCGACGCGAGAGCGATCGTTAATGATGTATGCAGTAGTTTGAGTATGCATTTTTTTATCCTCCTCTTTATTTACTCATTGCTACTACATTGATGGGGTATCATCTCCGAGAAGAACGCTATCGCCTATGAGGACTCCGTCGCCGACAAGAACTCCGTCACCGACGAGCACGCCGTCACCGACCAGAACTCCGTCACCAACCAGTACGCCGTCGCCGACGAGCACGCCGTCACCGACCAGAACTCCGTCGCCGACCAGAACTCCGTCACCGACCAAAACTCCGTCGCCAACCAGTACCCCGTCGCCGACCAGGACCCCGTAGGACAGCCAGACCGATCCACTTCCTAGAGCACCGCCATCGCTGAGGGTTACGTTACGGTTAACGCTAAGGCCGGTGGTGAAGAACGACGTTGTATTTGGCGTGAAATTGCCATTGCCAAAATTGACGCCGGCTCCGAAGGTATTCTCCGCCTTGTAAACATTCTGAAACTGGGAAACTAGGTTCGCACCCGAGATGGATGTATGGTCACCGGTTATCATCTGTGCCCATGCAAAAGAATTTCCGCCGACAGTCGATGTAGTTGACGGCATCGTCCACCCGGAGGGAACGATCGAGGTTCCTTTGGACATGGACGCGAAGCTGACATCCGTCTTTAGCGAGCGGGCCAGACGCACAGCACCTTCCAAATTGAGTTGGCCAGCACCTTGCTCAAAGGTATTTGCACCTGCGAGCGGACGAGCCGAATATTGCATGATCATCTTGACCATACCCGGCGTAAGATTTGGATTAACCTGCAGCAGAAGGGCTGCGGCCCCGGCCACGACCGGTGCGGACATTGAGGTACCGCTCATGTACATTGTCGCGTCATCGTCGCCTTCCAGTAAGCCCAAAGGAAGGCTCAGGGATGGATTGGCAGTTGCCATCGTGTTGTTCGCGGCCTTGTACGAGATCAGCTTGTTGCCCGGAGCAACGATGTCGGGTTTGATGAGATTGTCATAAACGCGATATCCATCTGAGGTCGTGAAAAAGCTGCGTGTCGGGCCCCGCGAGCTAAATGACGCGATCGTGTCGTCTGCGGTGGATGCGGTGCCTTTGCTGTTCGAGGCACCGACCGTGATCGCATATGGGCTGTTGCCCGGCGAATGGATGCGTCCGTAGGTTCGTTGGCCGTCCGAAGTCTTGCCAAGATTTCCTGCGGCAGCGATCACAACGACACCAGCATTGACCAATTCCTTGACCTTTAGGCAGATCGGATCGTTTGTATAGCTATCGACGGCAGTCGTGCCAAGGCTTAAGTTGACTACCTTGATGTTGTACTGCGACCTGTTCTGAATGATCCAATTTAGTCCGTTGAGCAGCCAGGATGTGTTCCCCTCACCGTGATTGCCAAGGACCTTGACACTTATGATGTTTGCATTGTTTGCAACGCCCCTGTAAGCACCATTGTTGTTGCCGGCGCTTCCGGCGGCCAGGCCCGAGACATGCGTCCCGTGGCCGTAAACATCAGCTGTTGCACTGATATTTGAATTCGTGAAATTTACGTTCGCCACTACTCTCGACGAACCGCCATTCCTAAACCCCTTGTGCGATGCCTGAATTCCAGAATCGACAACCGCGACGCCGATACTGGCTCCGTCAAGCGTGTATGCCGATCGGCCATTCAGCGCCGGCTGTGAACGCATTAGCGAAATACCGGTCGTCTCTTCGATATGCCCTGTGACCGTCAGCGGACGGTCCGGCGAAACATAGTCGATAAGGCCGCTCGTCGAAAGACTGTTGAGGGCTGACAACGGCAGATTTGCGACCAATGTGTCGGTGTTGCCAATGCGGCTAGAAACGTGTGCCTGGCCGGTTGCCAACAGTGATCGCAACGCTGCATTGTTGGCGTCCTTTGCCTGCAGGATCACGTCAACGCGGGTTGCGCCGCTCGGGTCGTTGGCCATCATATCGCGAAGATCGGGCGAGATATTGTCACCACGGTATCCGCGATCATTTGAGGACGTCTTTGCGGTCGAAGCATTGTTGTTTCGTTCGGCAATAAGGATCCCGGCGAAATAGCCGGCTACCTCAGCATCAGAGGCGATGCCCTCGTCATAAGCGGCGACTGAACTGCCGCCGATCATGACGAGGTTTCCTTCAGTTATCGCCGTGAAAAGCTTTGTGTCGGCAGCATTCGAGCCAATCAGGTTCGTCAGTTCATTGACATACAGGATCGTTTGTCCCTTTGACGCAACAACGTCATCGACGATCCCGTCAACGATCTTTTTGAGTTCATCCCGTGAGCGAATGTTCGAAAAGAGAGAATCCGTTTCGATCTTGAGTATCGTTCGGCCTGCGAGGTTGGCGGGAACCGAGCCCTTTGCTATGCGAACAGCTGCCTGCTCGACAACTAGCTCCTGGACTTCCTTATCCTCGTTGACGATCACTGGCTGGCGAACACCACCTTCACCCAACACCTTGAGAAGGCGAGCCGTCTCGTTCTCATAGCTTAGGTTCTCACGCAATCTTCCTTCACGGCCAAGCTGCGTTAGATCGGTTGTGTATTTCGCCGTAACGGCTGAAACAGCAGAACTATTTGTCCTGCCGCCTCGAAGTGCATCGACGGCCAATGCATTCGAAAAAACAAACGACGCGATTATCGCAATTGCTGCGAATCGTTTCGTCGTTGTAAATCCTAATATCGATATCTTCATAACAGTCGCTCCTCAATCTAGGGCTAAAATTTTCGGCACACGTGCCGCTGCCCTTTCTAATACAAGACTCGTGCCACAATGTTAAATGAAGTACTAATGAGGGTTAGGGGATATTGGGTGTTCAGCGTGCCGATTAGAATCGGTCATGTTGACCGATTTGGCCTGTCAGATTGACAGCAAAACGGAACGCGGACGCCCTCGTCCGCAATGAGGGCGGCTTCGGCCCGAACAGCAATTCTCTTCTAGCAGCGAACGGGCCAAGTGCCAACGGAATATCTCGCCGGAGGAAGGCGGCGATTGCGGACGAGGGCGTCCGCGTTCCGCAGCAAATTTCTTGACTTTGGTTTTGAAGTGTGCTATGCTTGCAACAATATTCCGGCTATAAGATTTTCCAGCGGAACGATCTTTGAAAATTTGACACAGATCAAAGCAAGTTTTTGTTTAGAAAATGCGAAAAATGCCTGGGGAAAATTCTGTAACCCGCTGAATAACAATGCCTTATGTGTCTTGGAATGGGGCTGGGACAACGCTGGGACAAGGCTGGGACAGTGGGAAAAATGCGGTGAGTCCACAAGTGTTGTCAGGTCAGGGGTTTACGGGTGATTTTGGGGTGGTTTTCTGTATTACAATGTAATACAGGTGCCGTTTTGGAAGGCCTCGGAGTATCGTTGCCTGGCTTGCTATATTTGCAAGCCAGGTAGTGAAGCAGTCGTGGTTCGCGTGGGGAAAATGCCCAATATGCAAAAAAAAGCAGAACGACCGGGGGAGCCGGCCGTTCTGCTTTTTTGAATGAGCTCGAACCTCGCCTGGGGGGTTAGGGAGCGGGCTGCATGCAAGACGTATTGTCGCCATAGACCGACCCCATGTCGCCGACCAGGACGCCATCGCTTACGAGCACGCCATCGCTGACCAGAACACCGTCACCGACCAGGACGCCATCGCTGACGAGTACTCCCAGAGCGTTGTAGAACGGCGTCGGGGTGCTGCCCAGCGGATTCGACGTCATGAAGTTTGTGCCGTCACTGACCAGAACGCCATTATTCCTGATGGCTCCCTGGTACAGGGACAATGAACCCGATGTGAGGCTTGACGATTTGGAGATGCCGCTGCCCGAGAACGGGGTCGCATCGCTGACCAGAACACCCTTGGCATACATTCCCTGCCATTTTTTCATTAGGTCGTCGCCGTACAAGAAGCCGAAGTTGGTTATAACGCCCTTGCCCCACTTGACTGTCTGGCCGCCGATCGCGCTTGTCTGCGAACTCGGCAGTGACGAGGTGAGGAGTGATCCACCGTTTGATGTCGGCATGGTCGTTTTGACCAGGCGGGCGATGCGGACCGCACCATCGATGTTCAGCATTCCAGCACCCTGCTCAAAGGTGTTGTAGCCGTTCAGCGGCTGAGCAGAGTAGGTGAGGATCGCTTTGACGAGGTTTGGCGTGAGCTTCGAATTTGTCTGCAGCAAGAGAGCGGCTGCCCCGGCAACGATCGGCGTCGACATTGACGTGCCCGACATGTACATTACGTTGTCGGTTGTGCGTCCGGTGTTTTGGCCCGCACGGAGTGCCGTGTATGTCCTTGCGAGATAATTCTCGGTTCCGTTATAGTAACCCCTCGCTGCGATCAGCTTGTTGCCCGGAGCGATAAGGTCCGGCTTCATCAGGTTGTCGTATTTGCGAGCACCGTTCGATAGGGTCTTGTAGCCGCGTGTTGGTCCGCGTGAGCTATAGCTGGCGACCGTGTCATCAGAGCGGTAGTTTGTTCCGAACGTATTCGCGGCACCGACCGTGATCACCGATGGCTCGATTCCTGGCGAATTGATCCCGCCATAAACTTTCTGGCCGGACGAATCTTTTCCGTTATTTCCAGCGGATGCCACAACGACGATGCCGGCATTGACTGCCCGACGGGCCGCCTGGCAGAGCGGGTCATTGACATAGCTGTCTTTGGCTCCGGTACCAAGACTCATATTGATGACGCCGATATTCCACCAATTGTTTACTTTCTGCTGAACTGCCCAATCCAGAGCGGCGATCGCATGGCTGACGTTGCCCGTTCCATTGGATTTCAAAGCGCGAAGACTGATGATCTGGGAGCCATCGGCAATGCCGTGGTAGGTTCCCGATCCCATCTCGTACTGCCCGGCGAGAAGCGATGCTACGTGGGTGCCATGACCATAGGGGTCGCCCGTGATGCCCTGGCCGGTAAAGTCGTATTTCCAGACCTTACTGCCAACGCCTTCCCACTGCATCAGACGATGGTCCGAATCGACGCCACTGTCGATCACAGCAACCACCTGGTTGCCGCCATTGAGCCAGGTGCTCGAATTGCCGTCACCCATATCATTGATACCGTTGTTCCAGTATCCGGTCGTGTAATCGAGATGGCCTGTCGCCATCGTCTCACTATCAGGCGAAATGTAGGCGACATTTGGATTCTCGGAAAGGTCGCGGATCTTAGAAAGTGGAAGTTCGCCACTGGCCATACCGATGTTCTTAAAGGTCTTCTTGATCTTGCCGCCTATTGCAGCCATATCGGTTACGAGAATGCCTTCTGTTGCGGTGTTCGCGGTTACTTCCTGGGCAAACATTGCCTTTTGATCGGCATCACTCATCTCATTGCCGTACATCTCGTTCAGTGAAGTTTCCGACTTGAATTGAATTATTACCTTTTCGATCCGATCCGAACGACGGCCGTAGATAAGCTCGTCGGTCTTTTCTACGAGATCGGGGGCGATCTTGGACGCGCGAACCGTGGATTCATCCTGCGGCATCTCGCGAACCGTTTCTGTCCCGGCGGCCTTACGGTCCTGGGCAAAGATTTGAACGCTTGCTACGTTCATCATCACAATTGAAAATATCGCAGCATTGGCGACCAATTTAGTTAAGGTTTTATATCCACTTTGGAGTTTCATTCTGATTTCCTCTTTCGGAACAATCTGTAGTTGCTTGACGCGATGCGTCCCGCCCTACTAAGTCAAAACGCGTGCCAAAGCCGTAAGATATCGTAAAATCAATAGTTAGCATTTTTGTCATCGTCATCAGGAGATCTCTTCCGTTCAGATTGATTGACTCGTTCGGTCAAAATGACCGGAAAGGCAGCTGGCAGAGAAAAAATATGTTGAATTTATATAATGTATAACTGATAATGGAAATGGCTCTTTCCGCCTGTGCGTGCACCCCTACAAATTGCGCTCTCCAGTTCCCGTATAAAAATAGATCAAGGACATGACAACCGACGACACGCGTCGTAACCCGACGCTGACAATTTTCTATAGCTGGACGATAATCATTATCGGTGCCGCTGTTGTCGCGTTTACGATTTTCAGTACCAATTTTGCAGAGCTTGGCTTTCGATATCTCATTTTTAGCCTCGTTACCTTGCTCTTTGCGTCGAGGATCGTTGTGCCGATTCCACGAGTGAAGGGGCATATTTCTGTATCGGACACATTGATCTTTCTCTCCATTCTCTTGTTTGGCGGCGAAGCGGGCATTCTGCTTTCGACGGTTGATGCCATTCCCGCCTCTCGCCGTTTGACCAAGACTCGAACGACCCTATTCTTTAATGTCGCGGTCTTTGCCATATCGACAGCATCAACGGTCTGGTTGTTGCGTCTCATTTTCGGAAAGGTGCCAATTCTTGTCCAAAATGAATTTACGGGTGAATATGTCGTAGCGATCTGCCTCATGGGTCTCTTTCAATATGTAGCCAATTCGGGACTTGTTGCGGTGACGGTTGCACTTCGGGCGGGAAAGCCCGTCTGGCTGATGTGGAAAGAGAACTTTCTATGGACTTCAGTCACTTACTTTGCGGGTGCTTCGGCCGCGGGAATAATCGCAAAAGTGGTCGAATTGGTCGGACTCTACGCTTTTCTAGCTGCGATGCCGATCATTGTCGTGGTCTATTTCACGTACACGACCTATCTTAAGAATGTGGAGTCGGCTACGGAAAAGGCCGATCTTGCCCAGCAGCACGTGCACGAACTATCGCTCCACATTGCTGAACAGGAACGCATTTCCCAAGCGTTGCAGGAAAGCGAACAGTATTTTAGGAACGCGTTCGACCACGCGGCTGGAATGGCCGTTGTCGCCCCCGATGGACATTGGCTGCAGGTAAACGAATCCCTGTGTACGATGCTCGGTTATTCCGAGGAGGAATTGCTCAGCAACCAGTTTCAAAATATCACCGACCCTGAAGATCTCGGCAATGATCTAGAACATCTAAAAAGCCTGCTCGACAGCAGTGTCGCGAGCTACCAGCTTGAAAAACGATATCGTCACAAGTCAGGACACCCGGTTTGGGTACTTCAGAGTGCGTCTTTGATCCGGGATGTCGAGGGAATGCCACGACATGTCATTCTCCAGATCCAGAATATTACAGACCGCAAAGACGCCGAAGAATTGATCCGCCATGCCGCCTTTCATGATGGTCTCACCGGTCTCCCCAATCGGGTACTCTTTACGGATCGGTTGAGTATGGCGATCGAGCGTGCCAAGCGAACGCCCGATTTTAAGTTCGCAGTGATCTTTTTGGACCTGGACCGTTTCAAGATTGTTAATGACAGCCTTGGGCACAGCAGCGGCGACAAGCTTTTGATCGAACTCGCGGCTCGTCTTCAGGATTGTGTCCGAACGGTCGATTCGGTCGCCCGTCTTGGCGGCGATGAATTTGTGATCCTGCTCGATGGCGTCGCCTCTATCGTAGATGCAACTATCGTCGCCCAGCGGATCCAGGATTCTCTTAAGAATCCGTTCGATCTCGAAGGACAGACCTTCTTTACCAGCGCATCGATGGGCATTGCCGTTTCAACCCAGGGTTACAACCAGCCGGAAGACATCCTCAGGGATGCCGATACAGCTATGTACAAGGCGAAAGCGGGCGGAAAAGCACGGCATGAATTATTCGATGAACAGATGCATACGCGGGCCGTTCAGGCACTGACCGTCGAGAACGAACTGAGGCGTGCTCTCGACAATGGGGACATTCAGCCACATTATCAGGCAATCGTTTCGCTGGACTCGGGCCGGATCGTCGGATTCGAGGCACTTGCGAGATGGATACATCTTGAACGCGGCACGATAAGCCCGGCCGATTTCGTTCCCCTTGCAGAGGAGTGCGGCCTGATCGTGCCGATCGGACAAGCAATGCTATTGCAAGCGTGCGACCAGGGAGCTAAATGGCGGAATCAATATGACCTGCCGGAATTGACGATGAGCGTGAATCTCTCTGGAAAGCAGTTCAAACAACCGAATCTGATATCTGAGATCAAGAGCGTTCTACGAAAAACCAAGTTTGACCCAAAATGCCTGAAGCTCGAGATAACCGAGACTATTGTGATCGAAGATATCGTCGCAGCGGTCGACCTGCTAAATCAGATAAAGAAACTTGGTGTTCAGATCTCGATCGACGATTTTGGGACTGGCTATTCGAGTCTCAGCTATCTTCATCGATTTCCGTTCGATGCGCTCAAGATCGACCGGTCATTCGTCAATCGAATGACCAAGGACCGCGAAAGCCTCGGTATTGTAAAGACCATCTCGACGCTGGCAGACGAGCTCGAAAAGGTTGTCATCGCCGAAGGCGTCGAAACAGAAGAGCAGTGGAAGTTGCTCAATGATTTTGGCTGCCGATACGGGCAAGGATTCCTTTTCTCTAAACCTGTGGATGCTTTGTCGGCGATTGTTCTCCTGTGCGAACCACCGTCTTGGGAACTTCCCGGAGCCCCCGTGCCCTATATCGATCTAAGCTCGATATCCGCTGAAAATTCCCACCAGATCTAGACTAGATCAAAAAGAAATATTACTCACCAAGCATCCCTAAGTCGAACAGCAACGGATGTTGGCATCGAGTGTTGTTTGACTTCTCGTTCTTTCACCGATCCGCCGAGCGTTGTAAACTTAATTCAACTTCTTCTCTACTGACGCGTGAAATACGTCGCGTCGAAGAAGTTCGATTTCTTTAGTTTGTCTGTGCGGATCTTGCCGTGGGAGCCAATGAAGTATCTATTTGCCCTAATATTTGGTCTTCTGCTTGTTGTTAACGGATCATCCCAGACCCTGCCACCAACGCCCGACGGAAATGTATCGAACGAGCCAGCCGGAATTTTGGCAAACGTGGTCCGTGACTCCGTGACCATTCCTAAATTTACGAGGTCCCCGGTCATCGACGGACGGCTCGACGATGAGATGTGGCAGCAGGCAGTGGTTCTAAAGGATTTTATCCAGACCTCGCCGGGCGACAATATTTCGCCGTCAAAGCCGACCGAGGTGTATATCGGATACGACGAGAGTTTTCTCTACGTCGCATTCAAATGCTGGGATGAAAAGGACAAGATACGTGCGAGCGTGGTCCAGCGTGACGATGCCACGGATGAGGACAACGTTCGTTTTTGGCTCGATACGTATGACGATCAGCGGCGGGCGTATTTTTTCGCGGTAAATCCGCTTGGTATCCAGGAGGACGGCGTTTTTACCGAAGGCCGCGGGACTGATGAGGACGTGGACATCCTATTTGAATCAAAAGGCGTGGTCGAAAACTGGGGATGGTCGGTGGAGATCAAGATCCCGTTCAAATCGATCAGATATGTCGCCGGCAAAGGAAAGTCCTGGGGATTTAATGCAGCCCGTACCATCGCCAGGCTCAATAATGAGAGCAATTCTTGGGTGGCACAACCCCGCGGAGTTTCTGGCTTCTTAAATAAATTTGGCAAAATAACCGGCCTCGACGATCTCAAAACTGAGCGTACGCTCGAGATCATCCCAACATTCACGCTAAAGGAAACGGGAACGCGAACCAGTTTGCTGCATTTCTCTAATCCGCCGGTCAAGGCGTCGATCGGCTTCACTGCCAAATATAGCATTTCGCCGAATGTTACCCTCGATCTCGCTATTCATCCTGATTTTGCTGATACCGAGGCCGATGCCCCGGTTGTTCAGGCAAACCAGCGGTTCCCAATATTCTTCTCAGAAAAGCGGCCGTTCTTCCTTGAGGGCGTTGATATTTTCCGGACACAGATCCAGGCAGTTTATACCAGACGCGTACAGAGTCCGGACGTGGCGGTGAAACTTACAGGCAAGATCGGGAAAAATTCGTTTGGGATTTTTGGCGCGGTGGATGATCCACTTTCTAATCCCTTCAATAAAAAGGCGCTTGTCGGCGTCGTTCGCCTAAAGCGTGATGTCGGCAGCGAGTCCGAGATCGGATTTCTGGCGACGAGTTATAAATATCCTGAAAGGCACAACCAACTCGCGGGATTTGATACTCGTTGGAAGATAGACACAAAGTCGCAGTTTCGGGCGCAGATCTTGGGATCCACATCGAGAAGGTATTTTTACGACCCAGAAACTAACCAGATACGATACCAAACCGGAAACGGCGTCAGCCATAACTATCAATATAGCTTTAACACCAAGAACTATGGCTGGGGATTCGGTGGCGACGGTACGTCGGATAAATTTCGGGCAGATGTAGGCTTTACTCGGCGGACAAATTCGATGCAGAATTTTGTCTTTGGAAATCTAAATTCTGATCCATCACCACATTCATTTATTCTTCGAAAATCTCTGAACGGCAATTTTGGCTATAGAAATGATTTTTCGGGCCGACTGCAAGGGTGGGGAACAGAATTGAGTGGAAGCCTGAATTTTGAAGGGAATTCCAGTTTCCGGGGCGGTATTTCGGTCAGTCGCGAAAAGATCTACGAGGATGAGTTTGGGCCAAAACGGAACGCTACACGGCCGGGAACCTTTTTTGGTGAACCATTTCGTGAGGCCTTTCAATATGGCGGTTCCCTCCGTTTTTCTAAAGAATTTAACAAGCGGGTCTCATTGTCCTCCAATCTCAATATCTCATTTAATACCTTTGATTTTGATTTTGGAGCTGGCCGCGATTTTCCGCGTGTTAGTCCGGCCGCCCTAGCTCTCGGACAGGATGCTCCTCTCGATCCGGGTAAAGCAACGGGAATTTTCTATGGCGTCAGTCTTGATCTAAAGCCGACGGACAAGTTTAGCCTGGAGATCGAATACGAGAAATCGCGGCTAAGGCGAAATGCAACGAAACTACTCGCCTACGATTCGAACAACTTTTCGGTTGCTTCGACCTATCAGTTTTCGCGGTTTGTTAATGTAAAGGCGAGGGTCTTTTACGATACGCTCAGCGATGAGATATTTGGCCAATATACATTTGGCTGGACACCGAGCGTGGGTAAGTCTCTTTATATCGGCTACAATAGCCGACTCACTTACAACGGCTACGCATTCGAACAGCCACAGACCGGAATTCTACAACTAGACCGCACATTCTTTATCAAAATGTCGTATTTGTTTAGGAAGAGCTTCTGAAGAAATATCGGATCCCAGATCCTAAATTTGAGATCTGAGATCCGATATTCAGAAGTTTGGGGATCAGATATTCAGCACATCGATCAATTCCTGTACGGATGCTGCGCTCTTGTGTAGAGCGGTGCGTTCGTCGTTGGTAAGGCTGATCTCGATGATCTGTTCTACACCGTTCTTGCCGAGTTTGACCGGGACGCCGACGAAGAGGTTGCTGACGCCGTATTCGCCTTCGAGGAAGACGGCACACGGCAGGATCTTTTTCTTGTCCTTGAGGATCGCTTCGGTCATCTCGACGGCACCAAGCGAAGGCGCATAAAATGCACTGCCGGTCTTGAGCAGGCCGACTATCTCGGCGCCGCCGTTTGCGGTGCGGTCAATGATGGCGTCGAGGCGGTCTTTGGCAATGAGTTCGGTGATTGGGACACCTGCGACCGTCGAATATCGCGGCAGTGGGACCATCGTGTCGCCGTGTCCGCCGAGTACGAAGCAGGTCACGTTCTCAACCGATACATTCAATTCCTCAGCGACGAAGCATCGCATACGAGCACTGTCGAGCACGCCGGCCATGCCCATAACGCGGTTCTTCGGGAAGCCCGAACGGCGGAATGCGACCTGTGCCATCGCGTCGAGCGGATTTGAGACGACGATGATGAATGCATTCGGCGAATACTTCGCGACCTGATCTGTGACCGAGCCCACAATATCCGAGTTTGTTTTTAATAGATCGTCGCGGCTCATCCCGGGTTTGCGGGGCAGACCAGCGGTAATGATCACCACATCCGAATCAGCAGTCTCCTCGTAACCATTTGAACCAACGAGCTTTACGTCAAAGCCGTCGATCGGTGCCGCTTGGGCCAGATCGAGGCATTTGCCCTGCGGCGTGCCCTCGACGATATCGACCAAAACGACATCCGCAAGCTCCTTGCTCGCGATCCAATGGGCGGCCGTCGCACCGACATTTCCCGCACCGACAACCGTAACCTTATTTCTTCCTGCAGCCATTATTAAACCTTCCTGTTTGAAAATAGTGTTGTAAAATGAAAGGACATTTTGTCACAGTTGACCCGAAACGGCAAAAAGGGCCACAATCTACTCGGTACCACCAATGCGAGCTTTCAAGGAACAAAAATATACCCTCGATGAATATTTTGAGCTCGAACGAACGTCAGAGGAGAAGTGGGAATTTTGGGACGGGAACGTCTGGTGCATGTCGGGTGCGAGCATAGTCCATGAGGATATTGTTTCGAATCTACTGCGGTCTTTGGGCAATCGGCTGCCCGATACCTGCCGCGCGGCCGGGTCGAATGTGAGAGTAAAGGTGCCCCAATTTCCGCCATACCGATATCCCGATATTACTGTTGCCTGCGGGGAGCGGCAGACCGAGGTTGTCGGCGGTCTCGAACTCCTGGTTAACCCGCAAGCTATTATCGAGATACTGTCGCCGAGCACCGAGGCCTTTGATCGGGGCATGAAATTCACGTACTACAAATCTATTCCAAGCCTTCGCGAATATGTGCTCGTAACACCAGATCGGGCAAGTATCAGCCACTTTATCAAGAAGGCTGAAAACGAGTGGATAAATCAGGATTTTGTGGGCCTGAAAGCGACTCTTCTGCTGCCGACGTTTGAGATCGAGGTCCCATTGTCTGAGATCTACCATAATGTCGGGTTTCCCAAACAGGGTTTCCGAGGTCCCGACTCAGACGGCCCGTACGAATAAGACATGAAACAATTATATCGCTCAATAATGACTGTCATTTTCGTGACGGCACTCGCGGTGGTCATCTGTTCTCAGAACCCCTCGTCCTTCTCAGGAAAACGTCTGAAACGCGTCGTTGTTCGCGGTGCTATGGTCGTTGATGGCAGCGGCAAGCCCGCAGCGGGGCCGTTTGACATCGTGATCGAGAATGACGTGATCAGTCAGATCGTTTCGATCGATCCGGTCGCGGCCAAAGAGGGCAAGGCCCGTCGGCCCGCTGCGGGCGATCTCGATATCGACGCAGGCGGTAAGTACGTTCTGCCGGGGCTCATCAATCTTCATGGCCATACGCAGGACGAACGCGGCGGAGTGCCGATGCCGGTCGAGTACGTTACCAAGCTCTGGCTCGCGTGCGGTATCACGACGGTCCGCGATGCGTGGGCGTCGAAAAAGGTGCTCGGCTTTCGCGATCAGATCAATGCCGGCACGCTTGCGGGCCCACGGATCTTTCCGTATGGCGGGTACTATGACGCACCGACGCCCACGACAGCCGAACAGTCCCGCCAGCGTGTCCGCGATCTGAAGACTGCCGGATTTGACGGCATCAAGCTCTACACCATCGACCGCGATCTGATGGCCGCGATGATGGACGAAGCGAAAAAGCAGGGAATGCGTGTCATGCACCACGTCGGCGTCGAAGAAACGAACGCTTGGGACGATGCGAAATTTGGCACGACCTCGATCGAGCATTGGTACGGCATTCCTGATGCCGCGATCGAATCGGGACGCCAGAATTTTCCGGCCGACTACAATTACAATAACGAAGTTGATCGATTTCGCTACGCCGGTCGGCTCTGGCGTGAGGCAGATCCTGAAAAGCTCGGCAAAGTGCTGCAGGCGATGGCCGATGCAAATGTGGCGTGGGACCCGACGCTCGTTATCTATGAGGCGTCACGCGACCTGCAGCGTGCGCAAACCAATCCGGCGTTTGCCGAATACCTGCATCCCGTTCTCGAAGAATATTTCGTCCCAAATCCGGCAAATCACGGCTCGTATTTCATCGGTTGGTCATCGACCGACGAGACATTTTGGAAAGAGAACTACCGCATCTGGATGAAGGCCGTCTATGATTTCGAACGCCGCGGCGGTGTGATCGGTACGGGTGAGGACGCTGGATTTATCTATCAGATGTACGGTTTTGGCCTCATCCGCGAACTCGAACTCCATCAGGAAGCCGGTTTTCACCCCCTCAAGGTCATCCAGCACGCCACGTCCAACGGCGCCAAGATACTCGGCAAGGAAGACAGTCTCGGCCGGATTCGTGTCGGCTACAAGGCTGATCTCATCGTCGTCAACGGCAATCCACTCGAGAATTTTAAGGTCCTCTCACCCCTCGGCGTCGAAGAGATCCGCGACGGCAAGGCCGTCAAAACCGGCGGCATCGAATGGACGATAACGAATGGTGTCCCCTATCATGCCCCGACGCTTGCAAAGGAAGTTCGTGATCTAGTCGCCGCAGCCCGCAAAAAGTAAAGCACGGGAAACTCACCTTACTGCTCGATCGCGAATTTATTGGCTCAAAAACTCCAAAATAAGGGTTTGTCCCGCGTGGGACACTTTTGGGACATCCGTGGGACAGGCTACCTGGTGTAAATACACCGGTTCACATGCTTTGGGCCACTGTCCCACGTTTCTTCAAAGATTTTTTGCCGCGAAGGCAAAAAATTCCCACTCCGAAACCGGTCAGGATGCCGCCAGATGGGTTAAATTGTCAAATATCAACTACTTACAGTAACTTGCGTAAATAGGCAAATGTTGCAAGCATAGCACAAGCGCGCGACGGAATCAAGCGGCCTTTGGCGAGGAGTTGCGAAATCGTTCGGTTGCACTTGATATGAATTTCAGCGAGCAGGACGGCAAAACAAGGGCAGTAATATACTTGCCTCAGTATTTGGGGGTGATGTATGATTGAGATGTATAGTCCTGTACGTCATTACGCTATGGCGGTAGGTTTATCCCGGTGGCGCAAACTGCGTATGCTTAATCTGACTGCTTATTTTGACGAAACAGGGGAAGTTAGGGATAGTAGCCAACGGTTTAATGGAATGGCAGGGGCGTTTGCCCCTGCTGAAATGTGGCTATCTATTGAGAACGATTGGAACGCACTTATAGCTGAGTTTGGCTTTGTATCAGGTGAGTTTCATACAACCGATATAAAAAAGCATCGTCGTGAAATCTATCGTCAGCCATTTCTAAAGCTATTGCAGAAAGCGGAAGTGTTTCCATTAGGTTGGATCGTGTCGATGGATATGTTGCGCTCAATGGATCAAGCGAAACTGGCAAGTATGGAATTGGAAGAGCCATATATGCAGGCTTTTCGTTACTGCTTGTTTTGGCCGGCAAGCGTTGCACCTGTAACGGAAAATTCGCTTGAAGAGGAAGTTGTTGTGATGATTGATGAAAAAGTGCGATTTCGAGATAAGGTGAATACCTATTACCAACTGTGGCGGCAATCAGATCAGATGGGCCGTCGAATCCCAACAAGTCCGGCTATGCGCTCATCACAGAAATATATGCCACTTCAAGCAGCCGATCTAATTGCAGGCGTGTTGAAAGATGAAGCAGAACGCCGGATGTATAAACCAGATGATGAGCCACAAGCATCATTTACCAGTTTATTATCAATTGCCGAAAGAAGTTTGCATCGCACAATGGATGCTTACCGACACTTACCGTTCTGTGTATTATTGAGTGAAGATGACCTAACATCTACATCAGGAGCAAAATCAGGTATGGAAACGAAAGAGATTGAAATGAAGAATGACGGTAAAGACGCAGAGCGTTTTCAGTCAATGTTGAAAACGGTGGTATCTGTGCCGAAAGAGGATGTTAAGAAACACGAAGTAAAAGAAAAAGCTAAGAAAAAATCCTAGCCCTTTCGCTTTTTGCCTCGCTTCTTTTGCGGCTTAATAGCATCCTTCTTCATAGCCGATTAGTTCAGTGTGGGTAAGACGTTTGCCGCTAATCGACTCAAGCAGACGAACGAAACGCATTTGGTCGTTACCTTCACGTTCGTTGTATCTGAAAACTTGCTCCTCGACGTATTTTTGAAGATGTGCCGGAGATACCGAAATATAAGTTCCTTTGATAGTTCTTTTGAGCAAAGACCAAAAGTTCTCAATGCTGTTCGTGTGTACGTTGCCACGAACATACTCAATCGAATGATTGACGGTCGCGTGAATGTATTCGGCCCAAAGGTTACGATAGATAGCAGACTGATCGGTAAAGACCTCAGCCTTCGCTTCTATGTTCTCTTGGATAATAGGCAAAACGTCCTGAGTCTTGACGGTGTTGCCATGCGTATTCCTAATCACTTGTGCGCGAACTTTGCCACCTCTTTGAACCATACCGAAAACGGCGGTCTTGTGGTCTCTCACTCTTTGCCTCGTCCATTTCGGTTGAAACCTTACTCGTTTCGATTGGTGCATATTCTTGGCATCGCCACCAATATAAGCCTCGTCTGCTTCTACAGTTCCATCCAGCTTGTCGATACTGCCAACGGTCATGGCGGTTCTGATGCGGTGCAAGACGAACCAGGCGGACTTCTGAGTGATTCCAAGCGCTCTGTGAAGCTCGTAGGAACTAATACCGTTCTTAGCATTAACGATAAGCCACATAGCCATAAGCCATTTTTCGAGCGGAAGTGCGGAGTCCTCAAAGATCGTGCCGACCTTGACCGAGAATTGCTTTTTGCACTCTTTGTTCTTGCACTGCCAGACCTTACGCGATGCCATAAAGTGATTGTTCTTTTCGCCGCACTTTGGGCAAATAGCTTGACCGTCAACCCAACGCATAGCGGCAATCAGGTCGATGCAAAACTGTCCGTCAGAGAACGCTTTGACGGCTTCTTGGAGAGTCTTTGGCAGAGGCTTTTCGTTTACCATAGCCAGAATTATGACACAGTGGATTTACTGTGTCAAGTATATTATTGCCAAAACAAGGGTCATCGCTTCTATCTACAACGAATCGCTCGACCGCCTAGAGCGTATGGTAGCAATGGGCTTCCGCGAAGGAACGATGGCGCAGTTGCAGAATTTGGACGAGTTGTTGGCGAAGCTGTCGAAACACGAGTAAGATTTGATCGCCGCGTAGCGGCAGTTGAATTTAGCCGTGGACGTTTGTCCACGGTTGGGATCATATGATATTCCCCGTCGCGTAGCGACGATTGACGCGCAAATCGTTGATTCAACCGTCGCTATGCGCGTGGATTTGTTAAAGTTGAATTTGCAATAAATTAATGAGTACTACACTTGATCAAATTCGGGAGTTGATTCGATGCGGTTCGGTTCCATTTCCGAGCACGGTTATGACGAACTCGCGGCGGACGGGATTCTCGCCCGCGAAGCAATTGAGGGCTTCTCAACCGCCATTCTCGTTGAAGACTATCCGAACTATCCCAAAGGCGCCTGCGTATTGGTGCGAGAAACTGCTAACGACGGGCGGTACATACATGTCGTCTGGGGCATACCAAAAGGCAAGACCGAACCGGCGGTTCTGATAACCGCCTATCGCCCCGATCCCGATTTGTGGGAAAATGATTTTCTAAGGAGGAAGCGATGAAAAAAGTAACCCGTACAAAACTGATCCAAGAGGGAGACTATGTCCCCGAGGTGCAGATAGAGCTTGCCGAGACCGACGACGAATGGTCGCCGTATCTGAGCGTAGAAGAAGCCTATAAGCTGGACGACATTAGGGCAGCGCTCCACCGAGGTGATGTCCGCGTCGCGGCCCGGCACGCCCGTATCTTCACCCTCACGCCCGTTGCTGCGTAAAAAGAATCCAAGTGGTCGGAGATACTTGGCGACGTTTTCCGATGCCTGATCTATCTCGTATTCGATTTGACCGCGACCAAGAGCGGGATCTCGGTCTATATCCTCGGTATCGAAGACAAAAAACACCTGGCCGAAACATACGCCAAACCTTGGGTAAGGCGAATCTGACCGGGTATTGCATCAGGTTCAAAAATCTAAAAGATATAAACATCGATGTCCTCAGAAGCGGCGGTTGCGTTTGGGTTTGAGAATTCAAAATGGAAAAGGGTGAGACGGTGCTTGTGTAGGAAATGCGTGGACTGCCGATGCAACGTAAGGTGTCCGAAACGCCTCAGATTTAGTTATGGTGCATGTATTAATTAGAAGTTGCCTTCTCGCTCTTATATTGGGCCTCGTGGTCGTGTCCACGTCTGCCCAAGATCAGCTCGTGAAGTTCTATCCAGTCGGCGTGCCGAAGTATTGTAAAGGTTGCGGACACACAGGCAGAAGTTTTTGGAAGCTAACCATTAGAATTGAAAATATTAGCGGAGACAATCTGATCTTGTACGGCAGCCAGTTGGGTGGTGAGTTTTACGCACTCAACATGTTTCAGCGTCGAAATCCGCACATTTGCGAATGGGAATACGGCGACGGTGATTCCGTGCGTCGTGTGCCTTGGAAAGAAATGAAGGAATACGAGAAAGTTCCTCGTGTGCTTAAAGCCGGTGAAGTCCTGGAGGCCGAAGGAAGCTACGACGAATGGGATGTCAAAGCCCCGACTCGGTTCACCGCTTTTGTCGGCAAACCGTCTGACTCAACGCCCACCGAGGTTTTCTCGACGCCATTAGTGCCAGTTTTCGGAGCAACGCCTGACGACGCTAGCTTTCGACTCGTAGATAATGTTTGCTCACCGCAATGCAAGATAGGAATATCAGAATCGCCAAAGATCATGGGCGTCAGGCTAGGCATGACTATGAAGGACTTTCGAGTGCTCTATCCGAACATCAAAGTTCAACGCCTTCACAAGAAACTTGCCAATTATAAGGTGGCATATATAAGTGCTTGGAGTTGGAACGCTTACAGCGTCAACGTAACGTTTATCGACGACAAGGTCGGGCGAATTGAACCTACGTTCAGGTCGCTAAACGAATCGAGAGATCGCGAGGATTTCTGGGAACTTATTTCGTCCACGATTGGAATGCCCTATTATTGGGAACCATTTCTGCTTGAGTGGAAATGTCAGGATTTTGTGGTCGAGGTTACCCCTAATGAAAACCCAACAATAACTATCCAGACCACAGAGTATATG
>JBATDM010000131.1:0-48114 GCA_049663465.1 Pyrinomonadaceae bacterium | reverse complement strand
CAAGGGTGTTCCATTCCTGTTAGCACTCGCGGGATTGCCTACCATACAAACCAGGCTCACCGAGTCGCGGACCTACACCGAACGCATGTTTCATATTCTCTATTTGGATAGGCTATCCAAAGAGGATACACGCGATGCCATTCAAAAGCCCTTAGAGATCGAAAACTGTCCATATCCGTTTGCCGATGCGTCTATCGATACGGTCTGCAATATTTCGGGTGGATATCCATATTTTATCCAATTCATTTGTAAAGAGGCATACGATACTTGGGTTCAACAGCATAAGACGGAAGGCAAGTTGGATGCGATTCCCGTCGAAGAAATTTTACGAAAACTTGATACCGACTTTTATGCTGGCCGTTGGGGACTTGTTACTGATCGCCAACGGGACGTGCTGCGCGTAATCGCTCAGATGGGGATTCACGAGGGTGAATTCACGGTCAGTGAAATTGTAACCGCGTCCGAAAAGTACTTAGTCAACCCGTTCGCTAATAGCCGTGTTTCAGCCATTCTCACATCACTAATAAAACTCGGTTTGATTTTTCGCAACCGGCACGGAAAATACTGCTTTGCTGTTCCGATGTTTGGCCAGTTTATCTTGCGTCATTTGAATGACGGTCCAGACCTTATTCGGTAATAATGGAAAACGATACAACCATTCCCTTTTCCCTTGCGTCTGTGTATAATGCTGAAGGGGAAATATCGTATGAAATCGTCAAAGCTATTGCCGCCCGGATCATATCTGGCTCGTGCCGCATTGTCCGGCTTAATGACAGAGAAGAACATGGCCGCATTTTTGGTGGTCAACGAAATGTCGAATCGTCCCTTATCGCTGGAGCAGAAGAGGGAACAAGTCCGAAAGGGGAATCCCAAGAGCGTGCGGTACAGCGATCCGAAGAAGCCCTAGAGGTTTATGCCCGACACGAGGGTATTTGGGTCGAAGATCTTGATTCTGAATATCCACAAATAGCTGAGGGGTTCGAGGCGATTGTTTATGCAGACTCGAACCCCGATTTTGTGATTAAATCGGCGCGATTTGCGGATTCGTCGCCTCTCGAAACCCTCGATCAGAGAATCTCACTCTTCAACTTTCTTTTCCCGGAAACCGCTTACGAGTTAATTGGCTTTACTCGTGACTCAAAGGGCTTGCGATTCGTCCTGCTTCAGCGGTTTATTATCGGAAATATTGAAATCGAGGATGTGAAGGGGCTTGCATCCAGAATGAGACAAGAAGGTCTATTTGCTACGGCCAATTCTTCAAAGAATTTTGATAATAGTAATTATTCAGTCAGAGACGTACATAATCAGAACTATATTAAAGTCGGGGACGACGTTTTTATTATAGACGCGATTACTACCTTAAAGACTGCTGAATTCGGAGGGTTGCGCGAATATCTACCTTTCGAGATTATTTCTTCCACCTGATTTCAGCAGCTTTCTTCGCAATCGCTTTACGCTTGGCGGGTGAGAGTTTTGCGGCTCTGGCCTCCCCGCCCAACCGCGCCCGTCTCTCTAATGAAGTCTCTTCGTGCTCGGTCAATTCCACGATCTCGTCAAAGATCGACTTGGCAACCGTTATCTCGTCGCGGTCTTTTTTGGTAGGATTAGCCACAGATCAAGCGTATCATAAGCAAGCATCCGATTGGAATAGCCGAACACCACAGGATTAGGACACTACCGAATTCTGCGTCCTGGCTTTGTTCTTTTGCGGCTTGCCGCCTTTATTTGCGGAAAAGTTCTACTTTTCCGATAGTGCCCTATATGACCCACGGCGGCTTGCCGCCAAGAGGTTTTGGAGGCAGAGCCTCCGTGGTCATGGGACGACATGGACGGAAAGGCATAGCCATTCCGCAAATAGGGCGGCGAGCCGCAAAACTGCGTAGGAGAATTTGCGGTGATTGAATTTGAAATCACATATATGTGGGTTAAAAGGACGTTAAAACGCCCTAAAGAAATTCTGCCGAACTAACCACGCCCTAAAGTGCGTGGCTATTTGCCCTTCGGGAAAGCCTCGTGAACGCGGCTGGAAAAATCGTCCAATTGCCAACTAAAATGTCCACGTTTCGCGGCAAATAGCCACGTCCTTTAGGGCGTGGATTAGGTTGTATAAAATTTCTTAGCCCGTTTCAACGGGCTTGATAGGTTTATGGCTTAAGCCGGTTCCGACAAGGACGTTAAAACGCCCTCCTAAAATTATGATCAATCTATCCACGCCCTAAAGTGGCGTGGCTATTTGCCCTTCGGGGAAGCCTCGTGAACGAGGCTGGAACTGTTCGAAATTCTACGAATGTCTCGCCGGAGGAACCGGCGATTGCGGACGAGGGCGTCCGCGTTCCGTCGGATGTATTGCCGTGGGCCTGTGCTCATCCGAAGCTTACAGGCCGATTTTGATATACTAGAGGCGGAGGAAGATAGCTTATCAGCAATGTTCACGGGTTCACGCGGGGCCTAAAGCACAATCAGCTTCGGCGTATTGAGAAGCTCGGCACTCGCCGGGTTGCGGCTGATGCGATAGTTTCACCAGAACTTGCACGGCAGATGTCCGAGTTGTCGCATGAGACCCGGCGGCAGATCGGTGTGCTTATTAACCGTAAGGGCCAGATCGAATATGTGATGGTCGGGACGGCGAAGGGCATCGAGCTGCCTGATTTTGGGCGTGCCCGTGTGTCTGAGGACCGTTTTCGAGGCCTGCGGTGCGTCCATACCCATCTTGCGGGCGAAAAGCTGACCCAGGACGACCTTACCGATCTCGCTCTGCTCAGGCTCGATCTGATGTCGATCATTCAGGTGAATAAGAATGACGGCCTGCCGGGGCTCGTGTACTCGGCGCACCTTCTTCCGGAGACAGGAGACGGGAGACGGGAGACTGGAGACAAGAGACCGGAGACGGGAGACGGGAGAGAAAACTTTGGTCGTGAGAACCTGGATGCCGGTCTTGACTATGCTTTTTTAGAGCCTAACATTCCTTCGCAGCTTGATACTGATTTTATTGAGCTTATCAATTCGCTAGAGGATGAGATGGCGCGGGTTCGGCTGACGGCGAGGACGCGGCATACGGGGCGGGACCGGGCGATATTGGTGAGCGTGACGACGGGCGATGTAGACGATGCACAGGAATCGATCGCTGAATTGACCGAGCTTGCCCTTTCGGCCGATGTGGTTGTGCTCGATACGATCATTCAGCGGCGTTCGAGGATCGATCCAAAGACTGTGCTGGGGCGCGGTAAGCTTGAGGACCTGCTCATCCGCTCGATGCGGCTCGGGGCTGACCTGATAATTTTTGACGCGGAGCTTTCGCCGGCACAGGTGCGTTCGCTGAGCGATGCGACCGAGCTAAAGGTGATCGACAGGCCGCAGTTGATACTCGACATTTTTGCCCAGCGGGCGCAGAGCAGGGAAGGCAAGCTGCAGGTCGAGCTTGCACAGCTCAAGTATCTGTTGCCGAGGCTCGTCATCGGGCAGAACTCGGCATTTTCGCGGCTGGCGGGCGGTATCGGTGGACGCGGGCCGGGCGAGACTAAGCTTGAGACAGACCGCCGCCGTGTTCGCGACCGAATATCGCAGCTTGAGAAACAGGTCGATGCTCTTGGCCTACAGCGTCAGGAACGCCGCAAGCGACGTGTCGAAAAACACGTGCCGATCATCTCGCTTATCGGCTACACCAACGCCGGAAAATCGACGCTGCTCAATTCGCTGACACAGTCGAAGGTCTATGCTGAGCGAAAAATGTTCGCGACGCTCGACCCGACCTCGCGGCGTCTGCGGCTGCCATACGAGCAGGAAGTCATTATCAACGACACTGTGGGCTTTATTCGCGATCTGCCCGAGGCGTTGGTTTCTGCGTTTCGGGCGACGCTCGAAGAGATCTCGGACAGCGATCTGCTGGTGCATGTTGTTGACGCCTCGAACCCGAGAGTTTTGCAGCAGATAGCGTCCGTCGGTAAGATCCTGGACGAACTTGAGTTTGATCAGATCCCGCAGCTGATCGTTTTGAATAAGACCGATCTGCTGCCCGCGGGTGAGATCGACGGCCTAACGCGACAGATCGGGCTTGACACGGATGCCCGTTGCGTGGCAATTTCAGCTATCCGGCGTGAAACACTAAAGCCGATGGTCGAGGCGATCGGCGATACGATCGTGGTTCCGGTGCCCGAGTTTGAGATGCCGTCCGCGGTAGCTCATTCTTCGCCGAGCTAAGCGGTAAATCGTTTAGATACAAAGTTTCTATGAGCAAACGGATAAGAGATCTCAAATCCCCGGTGACCGAATGGCGTGATTGGCTGTTTGGCCTGGTGGCACGTCCGTTTGCTCGTCTCACCGACACGCAGAAGTTTTGGATAGGATTTGCATTTATTTGCCTAATAACAACTCTTTTGATCCACAACCCCTTTTGGAGCAGTAGCGAACAAGCCTATTTGGAAGGCGATATTGCCCGCGAGAGCATCATCGCCCCGGCCGATGTTTACTTTACCAATGAAGAGGAATCCGAAAAGCTGAAAACTGAGGTGAGGGATGCGGTGAGGCCGATCTTCCGGTTTGAATCTAACCGCCCCGAACAGGCTGTGCAGGGGTTTGTCTCCGCCTGGGAAAAGCTGCAGAGGCACGGAACCAGCGATGGAACGAGCGGCCAAAAGCAATCAAATACCGATACCAAGGCGGAGACCCACTGGACCGGTTCCGGCGGCGCTGAGGTTGGCAAAATTCTGGCGTCGCGCAATTTTAGCCGGAACGAGCTCGAATCCGTCCAGAGTGCTCTGCGCGAAGCGGCGACGGGATATATCTTCGACGATTCGGAGCGGCAGTATTTTCAAAACGAGGTCTATGTTTTTGACCGAGCGAAGCCCGGCCAGCAGTCAACGGTTACAATGCCGGAGAGCAACTGGATCGCACTTTCGGCGGCCCGTGAGAAATTTAAGGAGCGATTGAATGGTACGGCGAGCCTGTCGCAGAAAGAGGCGGAGGCCTTTTACACCGCCGGTGAGATATTGATCGAACCGAGTATCTCTTACGACAGCGTCGCCACACAGTCGGCCCGTCAGGCCGCGATGGAGAATGTTCAGCCACAGGTCGTCACGCTCAAACGCGGACAGAAGATCGTAGATGCGGGTGACATTGTGACGCCTGACGCCCTTACTAAAATAGCGGCCATCCGGAGCTATACATCAACTTCCAGACAGATCAACAGGTTTTTAGGCTTGTTGCTGATGATCTCGTCTCTTTTCTGGGTAGCATGGAAATTTGTCCAGCATAGGGGAATACTGCCGAGGCTGGCCCTGTCTGCTCAAAAGACATTTGCCCTGCTGGGTTTCATCGTAGTCGCCCAAACCGTGATCGTCGCGGCACTGTTCCGTCTTGCCGAGTTTACCGCCATCCAAAATGTGAAGGCCCCGATGAACGACCCATCGTTGTGGGCATTTGCGATCCCATTTGCGCTTGGCGGCTTGCTTATGGCGTTGCTTGCTGACCGACCGACCGCACTTTTTGCGGGATTTTTGAATGCTTTGATCGCCGGATTTATGGCCCCGCGAGGGCTCGAATTTACTATCTACGCTGCACTCGTGTCGGCGGTCGCCGTCTATGGTATCGGCCGATACCGAAGCCGACAGACCGTAACCCTTGCTGGCGCGTTGATCGGCGGAGCGAGTGCTGTACTGGCGATCGCGGTTATTGCATTCACACAGCAGCCTTTCATCCTGAATACGATATCGCTCGCAATCGGGTGCGGTCTCTTGAGCGGGATAGTCACGGCGGCGTTTACAGCGGTTATGCTGCCGGTTTGCGAAACGGTTTTCGGTATTTTGACCGACGTAAAACTGCTCGAATTATCGAATGCGGATCTACCGGTTCTGGGTCAATTGGCATTGCGTGCTCCGGGTACCAATCAGCATTCGCACGCGGTCGGACAGCTTGCAGAGGAAGCCTGCCGCGTGGTCGGCGGGAACGGACTGCTCTCCCGGATCGGGGCTCTTTATCACGACATAGGTAAAACGGCCGCGCCGGAGCACTTTGTTGAGAATCAGATGGGCAAGAACCCGCACGACC
The DNA here is from genome assembly GCA_049663465.1 of Pyrinomonadaceae bacterium. GTDB lineage: Bacteria > Acidobacteriota > Blastocatellia > Pyrinomonadales > Pyrinomonadaceae > OLB17. Next base: position 42,072 of record JBATDM010000131.1, on the reverse strand, counting down.
GACTAAAGCCCACCCAGAGTGCAAAGATCATCATCAGCCACGTAACCTACGGAACAAAACTCGCGAGGGAAATGGGATTGCCTGCACGAATCGTCGATTTTATTCCGCAGCATCACGGCACACGCACACTGCATTATTTTCTAAAGAAAGCACAGGCGGAGGCCCGTGACGATGAGGAGATATCGGAAAACGATTTTCGTTATCCGGGACCGAAGCCGCAATTCAAAGAGGCCGCGATAATGATGATCGCTGATTCGTGCGAGGCCGCAGCGAGAAGCCTTGCGGAGCCTACGCCCGAGAATATTCGCTTTATCGTGACCAAGATAATTGACGCAATTCTGCAGGACGATCAGCTTGATGAATGCGATCTGACACTGCGGCAATTGACGCAGATCCGTGAATCGATGATCAAATCGCTTGTCGCGATATATCACTCGCGTGTCGATTATCCGGGCTATGTGCCGCCAAATTCGGGACAGTTCAAAATTTCCGATCCCGCGTTGAGCATCCTGCCGCCGCCGACTGATGAGAGGGGATTTAAGTATATCAACCCGGCGGACATTCCTGTCTCACCTGGTGGTGAAATCGAAGACGAAGCTATTGACCACTCGCATGAGCCGCGAAACGCGGGCCCGACAAAGGCAGACTAGGAGGCAATCGGATGTTAAAGCGCTATACTTTTTGGCTCTCGGCTGCCGTGCTCTTTCAGTTGATCACCGCTGTGCTTCACGCCCTGAGTCTGTTTGTGACCTCCGATCCGGCTAACGAGACCGAGGGTCAACTGCTTGCCCTAATGACGAGTTATCGAATGGATGCGGGAGCGGGCTTTCATCCCACGTTTTCAAATCTCTTTACCGCACTAAGCTCGTGCTTCACCTTTGTATGCCTGCTCGGCGGCCTTACGCTCGGCTACCTGATGATCAAGCACACGGAGCCCAAACTGATGAGCGGTGTCCTCGCGATAAATGTGGGCATATTTGGTGCAATATTTCTGGTGATGGCGTGGTTTACGTTCCTACCGCCGATCGTGTTTTCGGGATTGATCTTTGTGAATCTACTGCTCGCCTATCTCACTATTCCAAAGATAGAATCAGCAATATAAGACTATCGGTCAGATCTTTCCAAGCAGTTTTTGGTAGGTCGCCGGGAGTGTTTCCGGCAATGTGCGGGTTTGGCCGATGGCGGTCATAAAGTTGACGTCACCGACCCAGCGGGGAAGTATGTGCATATGAAAATGCCCGGCCACTCCGGCACCGGCGGCCGTTCCAAGATTCATGCCGATATTAATACCGCTCGGAGCATAGATGTCAGTGATCGCTGACTCAGCATTTTTCATCAGGTCCATCATCTCGTCCGTCGTCTGTTTCGCGGCTTTGCTTAGCGAGTCGGTGTGATCGTATGGAACGACCATCAAGTGGCCGGTCGTGTACGGGTAAACATTGAGAATGACAAAATTAAACTCGGCTCGCTTGAGGATAAACGTCTCCTCGTCGCTCACCGAGCTCTTTAGAATATCGCAGAATACGCAACCAGAAGTCTTGGCCGAGCCGCTGCTCGTTATGTAATCATATCGCCACGGACTCCATAGTACGTCCACGGTTACTCCTGATTGATAAGTTCCTTGAGTTCCTTGCCTGGTTTGAAGTAGGCAACGCGTTTTGCCGGGATATCGACCGCCGCACCCGTCTTAGGATTGCGGCCTTTTCGCGAACTGCGCTGGCGCACGCGAAAGCTGCCAAATCCGCGCAACTCTATCTTTTCGCCCCTATTCAATGTATCCGTAATGCTGGCAAAGATTATCTCGACCAACTGCTCGGCATCCTTTTTGGTCATGTCGGCTTCGTTGGCAACTCTTTCGACCAGATCAGCTTTTGTCATCCTTTTTATCGCTCCAGAGAAAATTCCCCGTACTACCCTTAATAAAATCTACCAAACTATGCCGTTTTTGTTTCAGATTCCGCTTCTTCGACAGCGGCGTCGGCGGTTGCTGCCTCAGCGTCGGTCACTGTGTCGCCAGCGTCTTCAGTCGGAGTAGCAGTTTCGTCAACCGTCTCTTCGACTGGTGCCGTTTTCGCCTCTTCAGCGGGAGCTTCAGCAGTGACTTCCGGGGCCGCCTCTTCTGTGGCGGCCTCATCGGTTGCTGCGGGTGTGTCGGCCGTTTCTTCGGCTCCGGGTTCGGAAGCAACTTCGGTCTCCGCCACAGCTTCAGGTGCCGCCTCTGCTGCCGGCTCGGCATCTCCCGTAGCCGCTTCCGTCTCGCCGGTTTCTTCGGCGACGGCCTCGACTTCGGCAGGTGTTTCAACGTCCGTAGCCTCGGTGGCGGCGGCTTCCGCAGCTGCTGCCGCAGCAGTATCCTCGTCAAACTTAGCTTTCTTTGCCGCCTTCTTGGCCTTTTTGATCTCGTCAGCTGTTTCCTTGGATACTTCTTCCGTTTCCGGCTCGGCATCGCCAAATCTCAGCTTTGCCAATTCGCCGAGCGATGCCATGCCGCCCTTGGCTTCAGATGAATAGATACGCGAATCGACAATCGGCTCGCCTTCTTTGCCGACAGCACGGTGCGAAAGACCGATCTTCTGCTCGACCGGCTCGATCCTCAGAATCTTAAAGTCCATTTCCTGGCCGAGTTTGGCAACATCCTCTGCTCGCTCGACACGGTCGTCCGAAAGCTCGGAAATATGGCACAAGCCTTCGAGGCCTTCGCCCAATTCGACGAACACGCCAAAGTTTGTAAACCGCGAAACGGTGCCCTTGACCTGATCGCCCGGGCGGTGTGTTGCAACGAAACCTTCCCAAGCACTTGGCGTAAGATCCTTCATCGAAAGTGAAAGACGCTGGCCGCGCTTATCAATGCTCGTGACGATAGCCTCGACTTCCTGGTCCTTCTTCAACACATCCTTAGGATGCTTGATCTTTTTGGCCCATGAGATATCCGAAACATGAACGAGGCCGTCAATACCTTCTTCGAGTTCGACAAACGCACCGAAGTCTGTAAGGTTTCGAACCTTACCCTGGATACGTGCACCGACGGGATATTTGATATCGACCATATCCCATGGATTTTCGAGGAACTGTTTCATTCCGAGGCTGATACGCTTCTCGACGGTATCAACACCAAGGACCTGAACCTCTACTTCCTGCCCCTTTTGGAACATACGTTTCGGGCTCTGTGCCCGACGCGACCAGGAGATCTCAGATACGTGGACGAGTCCTTCGACACCGGCTTCGAGTTCGACAAAAACACCGTACTCAGTGACCGACGAAACGATCCCCTTGAGTTTTGTGTTGACAGGATAAACCTCAACTACCGTTGACCACGGATCCGGCAGGAGCTGCTTGAAACCAAGCGAGATCTTTTCCTTTTCGCGATCGAGCTTTAATACCTTTACCTGAAGGTTGTCGGCAACGCTAAACTGGTCGGCCGGATGGTGAATACGTCCCCAAGACATATCCGTTACATGGAGCAGGCCGTCGATGCCGCCGATATCGACAAATGCACCATATTCGGTCAAATTCTTGATGGTTCCGTCAATAATGTGACCGACGTCGATGCGGGCCATCGTCTCAGCTTTTTGAGCGTTGACGACCTCATCGGTGAGAACCTTGCGTGACAGAACGATATTATTGCGGCGACGGCTGAACTTGATTACCTTGGCCTCAATATCCTGGCCGATGTATGCGTCGAGGCTGCGAATTGGCCGCGAATCGATCTGTGAACCGGGCAAAAACGCCTCGATACCATTCAGATCAATTCGAAGTCCGCCCTTCGTTTTGTCAACGACCTTGCCAATGACCGGCGTTTCAGAGTTAAACGCCGCTTCGATCTCGTCCCATACCACGCGGTCGAGTGCGTCCGTTCTCGAAAGCTGCGGGGCACCGTCGCCAGAATGGATAGATTTGATCACGACCTCGATCGGGTCGCCGACAGCAACAGTGATCTCACCGTCCGGGCCTGTGAGTTCCTCAGGCGGGACAAAACCCTCTGATTTGTAGCCAAAATCGACCAATATGCCGCGATCGGTAATGCCGACCACAGTTCCGGTGACCAGTTCTCCCTGGTGATAAACGACCTGTTCCTGTTCGAACTGCTCGAGTATCGCTCCAAAGTCGACGTCGCCCGTTGGAACCTCTTCCACGGCCGGTGCCGGAGCCGACGAAGTTGCAGGAGCCGCTTCGGTCGTCGGAGGTGCGTCCGCTGCAGATGCCTCGACCGGTGCTGCTTCAGCTACCGGTGTTTCCGGAGCCGCTTCTGCTACCGGAGCATCAGCCGCAGGTGCCTGTGTTTCTGGAACTTCAGCCGTCGGCGTTTCAGCGGTTACGGCTTCGGTGTTGGTTGATTCTGATTGTTCAATCGCTGTTTTCTCGATCGTTGCCGATTCTTCAGCGTCCTGGGTTGCCTCGTTTGTCATTTACGTTACGTTAAACTTCCTTCTAAAATTACTATTCTCAAATATTTACCAATGCAACAAAAAGTTCCGAAAACCAATGCAAGCTGGCCTCAAAATGCCATCCCGAAAAGCAGATGCAAATTATAGGCAACGATGCTCGCTCGGTTTACCGGATCTTCGCTCGAAGTGGTAAACATAAAAAATACACGCCCAAGAGCTTTTATGTCAAGACTTGGACGCGGAAAATGCTTGAAAAATCTATATTTGGACGATTTTGCTCATTTCGCGGTCAGGACCGCGAGATAATGTCGGTTATGGTGCCGACACCGCTCGTTTTTTCCATTTCTTCGCGGGTTGACGCTGAAGTGTTCTGGATGCCGGCGAGCCTCAGACGGAATTCGTCTGGGTTGGTTGAGCCGCGCAGAGCTTCGTCGAGGCCGATCAGGCCGGACTGGTATAAGTAGAACAGAGACTGATCAAACGTCTGCATACCGTATTGCGATGTGCCGGCTGCGATCGCATCGCGTATCGAGGTCGTTTTTTCCTCGTGGAGGATGTAATCGCGGATCAGCGGGGTTGACATCAGTACCTCGACAGCCGGGATGCGGCTGTTGCCCTTGGCTGATTTCATCAGCCGCTGCGAGACGACGGCCTTGAGCAAGCCAGCAAGCTGAATGCGGATCGACTTTTGCTGATACGGCGGAAATGCAGAAATGATTCGGGTTAGCGTCTCAGACGTGTCCAGCGTGTGAAGGGTCGAGAGTACTAAATGACCGGTCTCCGCCGCGACCAGAGCGGTCTCAATAGTTTCGAGATCGCGCATTTCGCCAACGAGAATAACGTCGGGATCTTGTCTGAGACTGCCGCGCAGAGCCTCGGCAAAATTACGTGTATCGACATCGACCTCGCGCTGAGTGACGAACGATTTTTTATCCTTGTGCAGGAATTCGATGGGGTCTTCGATCGTGACAACGTGACAATTGCGGGCTTGATTGATGTGATCAACGATCGCGGCGAGCGTCGTCGATTTGCCCGATCCGGTCGTTCCGGTAACGAGAATTAGTCCTCGATTCTCGTCGGCGATCGTGTTTAGGATCGGCGGAAGGCCGAGTTCGGAAAAAGATTTTATCGTGTCGGAAATAACGCGGGCGACGATGCCGATCGAATTCCGTTGTTGAAAAATATTAACGCGAAACCGTCCCAATCCCGCCACACCGTAGCCGATATCGACCTCGTACGCCTCTTTAAAATGCAGCTTTTGCCGGTTCGACATCATTGAGAATGCCATTTCGAGCGTTTCGTCCTGTGTGAGGCGGCTAACACCGGAAAGAGGCTTGAGCTCGCCCGTGACGCGTATCACAGGGAACGACCCGGCACGAAGGTGCAGATCGGACGCGCCAAAGCTCATGGCCATTCGGAGAAGATCGTCGATTCGGGTAGGCATACGGTAAAGAAGTTGGAAAACGGAACTGTGACCGCGAAGGCTGCGCCGCCCCGGGACATCTGGTGGGCGCGTGTCGGCCAGAACTATCTCTGATAAGTTTAACGTGTATCAACGCATTCGGTCAACGATTTTTTCTCGCGGTCAGTTTGATCGAATTCGACACGGTTCACGCGCAATCGTAAAATCTAGTCTTAACGATGGAACAAAGTGTAAAACTGAGTGGTGTTGAGCCCACGTATGCCATTCCCGGCGGCGAGATAGCTCTGGCGTGCGAAGGTTTCCGCCATAGCCGCAATTCTTCGGATGGCTGTTATATAGCAGGAATTCAGTGTCGCACTGTTGCAGCCTCGACGTCTCGAATACTGGCGATCGTGCCCGACGGAGCCGACGAAGGGAAGACCCTTGCTCATCTTGAGAGCAACGGGCAGATCAGCAATAACTGCGAGATGACGGTCGGCCGCGAATTGATGGATGACATGCACATCGTCGCTAATCCGGCTGTCGATCCGTCGGATGACGCGGTCATTTTGACGCGATCTGGCGCGCGCGGGCAGCATTTGCCCGCCACGCTCTATCGCCTTGAGCCTGACGGCTACCTCGACGAACTCCCCGAGCCGATCCTGAATCCGACAGGGATCGCTTTCGACAAAGACGGCCAGATGTTCGTGACAAATCGTGCGCAGGGCGAGGTCTATGCCGTTGGCCGCGATGGAACAGCAACCGTCCACGCGGCTGGACTCGGCATCGCCACAGGTATTGCATTTGACAGCAAAGGCGTGATGTACGTTGGCGACCGCACAGGAACGATCTATCGCGTGAGTGAATATTCAGCCGCCGAGGCGTTTGCTAAGGCCGAACAGTCGGTCGCCGCGTATCATATGGCATTCGGCCCTGATGGCCGCCTGTATCTGAGTGCTCCGGGCCTCGCCAGCCACGACGCGATCTATGCTATCGATACAAATGGCGATGTTACGAAATTCTTCCGCGGCCTCGGCCGTCCGCAGGGCTTGGCCTTTGATAAGGCTGGAAATCTCTACGCCGCAGCCTGCTACCGAGGCCGTCACGGCATCGTAAGGATCGATCCCGACGGTTCATCGGCCACGCATTTTCTCGCCGGAAACAACATCGTCGGTCTGTGCTTCACGAAAAAAGGCGACATGATCGTCGCGACCGGGGATCGTGTTTTTACGGTCGCTTGCGGGATCGAGGGAACGCTTTTGCCCTGACCATTCTCCTGTCAAAGATTTTTCTTGCCATCTCCAAGTGCCGACATTATGATTGTCGGTATATGAATTCGCTTAGAGTTTTCGTCCTGCTGTTCACCTTCGCTTTAGTCGGATGTGACGGGAAGGAAGTGCGTCTTGAATTTCCAACCCCGCCGCCTCCGCCAGCTCCGACGCCTTTGGCAAAGCTTGAACTAAAGCCTGATGCTGAGTTGGAGCAGCAAATTGCCAAGATCGCAGAGGAGGCAAAGGGCAAGGTCGGCGTTGCGGCGGTCGTTTTGGAAACGGGCGAGTCGGCGATGTTCAATGGCGATCAGCATTTCCCGATGCAGAGCGTTTACAAATTGCCCATCGCGATGGCCGTGATGGACCAGGTCAGGCGCGGTGAACTCGACCTGGACGCGGTCATCGGCGTGACGAAAGACGATTTTATCCGGCCGGGGATGCACTCGCCTCTTCGTGACAAGAACCCGAATGGCGGTGAATTCACGATCCGAGAATTGATCCGCCTCTCGCTCGTCGAAAGCGACGGCACCGCAAGCGATGTCCTAATGAACACAGCAGGCGGAGCGGTCAATGTTCAAGCGTTCCTAACCCAGATCGGCATCCGCGATATCAGCGTCAACAACACCGAAAAAGAGATCGGTCGTGATTGGGAGACGCAGTATGAAAATTGGGCGACGCCAGCGGCGGGGATTAAAATTCTGCGATTCGTTGATGCTCAGTGTAATCCAGATCGCGTTGGTGAAACTCAGCAGCCGGAAGAGTTAGATCAAGATATGGTAACTTCCCCGGATCCCTGCTTCGACCCCAAAATAGCGGTTCGCCCGAATGGAGACGATCAATTGCCCAACGAATTGATAGAAATGCTGCAAGTATCTGTTCCGGGTCAAATGCGAATCAAGGGCAGGTTGCCGCAGGGCCTGATCGTCGCTCACAAAACAGGCACATCAGGCACACGGAACGGCATCACAGCGGCGACCAACGATATCGGTATTATTTCTCTGCCCAACGGAAATCACGTCGCGATCGCCGTTTTCGTTTCCGACTCGCCCGCCGACGAAAAAACACGCGAGGCTGTGATCGCGAAGATCGCAAAAGCCGCGTGGGATAGATGGACAGCCGCGAATTAGCCATTTTTGAGAAGATCATTAGATTTCGGAGGTACGGACATGACTAACAACGTAAAGCTACTTTTTGTCTTCGTGCTTGTTTTGCTGCTTTCAATCGCGATGAATGGCCAGGATAATGCCGGTAAGGTTGTTTCAACGGCCGCGCCTATCAGTTTCTCCGAATCGAGACCATATTTACCTCGCGAAATAGAAGGGAAGAAACCCAAAGAAACAAAACCGAAACAACCCGTGTCACGAGTGAATCTCTCTCCGCCTTATGTCAATGATGGGAGCAGTATTACCATGCCCGTTTCAGTATTCGACCATAACGGAAGAGTCGTGAGGGGCATTCCAGCATCCGATTTCAATGTATTTGTCGATGGAGTTCAAGTTGAAAAATTTTCAATCGACGTTGACCGTGAACCATTAGATCTGGTTCTTGTTCTTGATATGAGCCCATCGACAGCGGTGCAGATCGGTATCATCAAAGGGATCGCATCTAAAGTTGTCGAAAATTTGCGTCCGAATGATCGAGTAATGGTGGTAGGTTTCAACAACGAAATGAAGGTTGCCACTGGATTGACGTCGGACCGGCCGACAATTGCGAAAGCTGTCAAGAAACTTGAGGTGGATAACGGCACTTCGCTGTACAACGCTGTCTCGACGCTATTTGAAAAGCATCTTGCCGCAGTTCCGGGTTGCCCAACGGTATTCCTACTGACCGATGGGGTTGACACTACCTCTCGTAAGGCGACGTATCAATCATCGCTAGTGGCCGCAGAAAAAGCGTGTGCTGTCATTATTCCGATTTATGTCAACACGTTTGAGACCCAAGACAAAGGAGCCGCAGATCTTCAGGCCAGGCTCGGAGTTGTCTTTCCTGCGAAACCGATCCCCGAGGCGGAGTACAAAATTGGGAGATATTACTTGACCGATCTAATACTACTGTCTGGCGGACGGGCAATTCAGGTCGGGGATTCCCAAGTCCATGGAATACGATCTTTTGATGGCATTGCTGATGAACTGCGATCGCGTTACTACATTGCTTTCGAAAGACCTTCGACCGGCCCAAGTGGAACCCACCATTCAGTCACTGTTCGCGTAAATCGGTCGGGGCTAACGGTCCTGTCGAAGGGGAGTTATATTGACTGAATGAATCTGTGCTAACCGATCCCGGTCGGGGACAAAAGCAAAAATAGCACGAATCGAGATCTTCTCAATTCGTGTAATTCGTGGCTAAACTTCCTGTTTCGTTCTATTTCCCGGCCTTGGCGTCAGCGACTCGTTTTTCGAGGGCTTCGGTGTTGGCCTTTTCGGCTTTGCCGATTGCGATAGCCTTTTCACCGGCGGCGATGGCGTCCTGGGTTCGGCCAGCGGCGAAGAGGATCGTTGCCTTTCGCGATGTGTTGGCGTAATTAGGTTTGGCGGCGATCGCCTCGTCGATAGCTTTCAGCGACTGTTCGATCCATTTTGCGGCGTCGGCTTTTGCACCGTTAGTGTTGGCAAATCCAGCAGCATTAAAGGGTGTCTGCCAGTCGTCCGATTTCGCTGCTGCGACGGCGACCTTGGCTTGTGCAATCGTTGTTGCGGCGATGTCAACACTGACCGTAAACGGAACTCGTACCTTTTCCCAAGCAATGGTTACTTTGGCGGCATTGTCCGCGGTTGGTTCGATGTCGAATGCGAGCCATTCCTGACTTTGCGTCGCCCATTCCGGTTTTGCTTTTACCCGAAGCGTGTCTTTGGATGCGTCGTAGCTAAAGCTGCCCCATTGATTGGCCGTGCTGTTGAATACGACGATCCACTCGTCTTTATTGGGAATCGTGTGCAGACTGTATTCGCCCGCCGGCAGCGGCTGGCCGTTTATCGAAACGGGGTCGGTGACGACGAATTGTGTCGCGTCATTGGCTCCGGTCCGCCAAAGGTGGCCGTATGGGACGATCGCCATGCCCTCGGGGCGACGACCCGAATTGTCGAGGGTCGCTTCACCTTTGGCATACGAATCCGTGGGAGCTTCCCCAAAGATCTTTCGCCCCTTAACGCCCGGGCGATAGTATGTGATCGTTATGTCGGTCACGCCGATGGTCTGCATCACGCTCGCCTTTTGGCTTGGGCGGGGCAGCTTTAGTTGGGAGGAGGCGACCGTTGCCGAGACGATCAGCATCGTGATGATCGATAGGTAAACAAAGAAATGTTTTTTCATAATAGTTCCTGCATTTCGCCTTCGAGCCGTTGAGGCGCAGGGCGAACCCAAAATATTTACTTCTTGAAAGTACCTCGTACGATGCTTTCAACGCATAACTTGATGCCTCGCAGCAAAATTAATTAGTCGTCGTCGTCGTGGGCCCTCACGCGGCCGGCGGCGACGGCTTCATCAACCACTTTCTGGGCGAGGTTATGCGGTAGCGGATCATAATGCGAAAACTGCATATGATACGAGCCGCGTGCCTGCGTGACGCTGTTGAGTTTCGATTGGTAATCGAGCATTTCCGAGAGCGGGACTTTGGCCTTGATAACCTGCTGCTTACCGCGAACTTCCATACCACCGACGCGGCCTCGGCGACTGTTCAGATCGCCCATAATGTCGCCGGAAACTTCCTGCGGCGTAAAAACCTCGACGTCCATTATCGGTTCGAGCAATGTCGGGCGGGCTTTATCAATTGCTGCGCGAAACGCCTTTCGCCCGGCGGCGCGGAATGAATGTTCGTCCGAATCGACCGCGTGATAGCTGCCGTCGATCAGCGTAACCTTAAAATCGACCAGCGGATACCCGGCGACGGCTCCGCCCTGGGCGGCTTCGATGATGCCTTTTTCGATAGCGGGTCGGAAATTTTGCGGCACGCTGCCGCCAAATATCTTATCAACCCATTCAAAACCCCCACCACGTGGCAGCGGTTCGAAAATGACCTTGCAATCGCCAAACTGTCCGCGACCACCCGACTGTTTCTTGTGGCGGCCCTGAACTTCAGCCGTCGCCGTGATCGTTTCCTTATACGGCACCTTCGGCGGGTGCAGGGCGACCTCAACGTGGTACCGATCCGCAAGTTTCCGTACGACCGTCTCGATATGAAGCTGGCCCGAGCCCGAAAGGATAAATTCCTTGGTCTGCGTGTCGCGGTCAAAATGGAGCGACGGGTCTTCTTCGAGTATCTTGTGCAGTGCAACGGAGATCTTGTCTTCGTCGGCTCGTGATTTTGGTTCGATGGCGAAAGCGATGGCGGCCTCGGGATACTCGACCTTGGGATAAACGATCGGCTTTGCCTTGAGGCACAGGGTGTCCCCTGTCTGCGTGTCCTTGAGCTTTACGACGGCGATAATATCGCCCGTCGCAGCCTCGTTCACTTTATCGAGGGTCTTTCCTGAAATTACGTGCAGTGCCCCAAGCCTTTCATCGGTGTCACGAGAAGAATTGAACACCGTTGCGTCCGATGCGATCTTGCCGCTGACGACCTTCATCACGTTGATGCGGCCGGCGAACGGGTCGGCGATGGTACGAAAAACGTATGCAGAGAACGGCTCGCTGTTCGAATATTTTCGATTTATGCGGTCGCCGGTCATTTCGTTGTCGGCGAAACCGTATTCCATCTCGTGCGTCGCCGGATTTGGGCCGAATTCGATCAAATGGTCGAGCAAGATCTGCAGTCCGACCAGCGTTGTGGACGATGCGGCATAGACGGGACACAATTTGCTGGCGGCGATCGCCCGCGCGAGATTTGGAACGATATCTTCCTCAGGAAGCGTTCCCTCGGCGAAGTATTTCTCCATCAGGTCGTCGTCGGATTCAGCGACGAGCTCGATCAGGCGTTCGCGGGTCGAATTGAGCAAACCGGTCATTTCACCGGGTATTGCGATGCCTTTTGCTTTGCCTTCCTCGTCAAATTCGTAAGCTTTTTGATGAACGACATCGATCACGCCCTTAAAGTTCGCTTCATTGCCGATGGGCAGCGTGAAGGGCACGATCGATCGGGCAAATGACTCATTCGCGGTTTCGAGAGCGTGCGTGAAATCGGCGTTCTCTTTGTCGATCTTATTGATAACCATGAAACGCGGCATCAGGAATTCGTTGGCGTATTGCCACGTTTTCTCCGTCTGAACCTCAATTCCATTGACGCCATCGACCACGACCAGCGCGCAATCGGTCACGCGAAGCGCCGGCCGGGCGTGTGAGACGAAGGCGGCGTAGCCCGGCGTGTCGATCAGATTTATCTTTGTATCTTTGTATTCGACGTGGGCAAAGTTGTTGTTGAGAGAGACCTTTCGGTCTATCGAATCTTCTTCGTAGTCGGTAATGGTCGTCCCTTCGTCGACCTTTCCCCAGCGATTTTGTGTTCCGGCGACGTAGAGCAGGGAACTGACGAGCTGGGTTTTACCCGCGTCGCCGTGTCCAATTACAGCCAGATTTCTGATGTTTTCAGTTGCGAATGCTTTCATTTTCGGCAAACTCTCCTTTGGTGCAGAATAGAGAGTGCAGACCTCAAAACGGAGCCAGTCGAAGGCAAGATGCCTCGCATACCTGATGACTCCACTCGGGGATCTAAACTCATATTATTGGTAAACTTAAATCTATCTTAACGTAGTAGAAAGGGCAAGAAGATAATAGGAAAGCTGCGTGAAACGGACTTTTCGAACAATAGACAGAACGTTTTGCTGTCCGAGAGTATCTCATGACTAAGAGCAAACAGACTTTTTTGCGGTTCGAAGAGATCTATTTTAGGAGCAAATATATCTTTTTACGGTACGAAAAGATCTATTTTAAGAGTAAACAGAACTTTTTGCGGTGCGAAAAGATTTGTTTTAAGAGCAAACAGATCTTTTTCCTGTTCCAACAAGTCATTTTGTTGTGGAAAACGTTTGTATTAACTAATGTTTTGATGTTTTTTCAATGCAATTTCCTGTGTTTGGTAAAATATTGATACGATCTCAAGCTGCGATGACTCGACAGAGACGAACGCTGCGGTCAACCTGCGGCCTTTGTTTTTGCATCAAAATAGTGGAATAGTAACGGTCAACACCAATCACTCTCGGGAAAAATTATGCTTCTAAGAAAACTTCGGATGATCGCCGCGTTTGTAATGGTCTCGTCGATCCTTTTCACACCGTTTCGAGCGAGCGCACAGTTGATCCCGTTGTCGAGCATAACCGGCGGGTCGAGCGTCTTCGTTTTCCGCACAGTCGCCAAGACGACGAGGCGGCCATCGACGGCGAGGCCTTCGCGAACCAAGTCGCAGCGGATCGAGACTGTTGCGAAAATAAAGAAACAGTATCAGACGATCGCAAGGACAAGCCCGAGGGTGAATCGAGCCCAGGCGCTCGATCCGGAAAAGCTGCCTAAGAACATCCGTCTTCTACCCGCCGCTGAAGGTTCGAAACTCTTTGCGGGTGTCGGCGAATTTTATAATGACAAGGGCGAGTACGATAAGGCTATCGAGTTTTTTAGCGACGCGGTCGCACTGGATGAAGCTAACATTACGGCCAAGACCGGTTTTAGCGAGGCTCTTGCGATCAAGGGCAACGATCTTCTCCTGAGAGATCAGGCAGGAGCCGCAAAGAGCGTATTTCTAGAGGCTTTGCAATACGATCCGAAGAATGCGGCGGCATACTTTGGACTCGGAGAGGTCTATGCCGATCTGGACAAGACAGCAGAGGCGATAGAAAGCTACGAGAAATCACTTGCAAATAATAAGGATCTGACCGAGATATTTGTTCCGCTGGGCATCCTCTATTATCAGGACGGCCAGATCGCAAAGGCGGATGAACTTCTGACAAAGGCTCTCGAATTCTCGGCCGATTCGGCGGAAACGCAGTTCTTCCTCGGTCTCGTACGTGCCTCGCAGAATAATACCAATGAGGCGTTGGCGGCATTCCAAAAGGCCAAGACTCTGGATCCGACGCTTGCCGAGGCATTCTTTAACTCCGGCGAAATGCTCGACCGTCTAGAACGTACAGCCGACGCCGTTCCGGACTATCAGAAGGCAGCCGAGCTAAAACCAAATTATTTTGAAGCATGGTTCGCTCTGGCTGAGGCCCAGTTTGAACTCGGCAAATACGAAGATGCGATAATCGCTTACAATGGCGCCAAGAGGCTGCAAAACAATAACTGGCAAGTATTTGCCGGTTTGGGCGAGTCGTATAGAAGGAGCGGGAATTTTGAACTCGCTGAGGCGAATTACAACAATGCCACGCTCTTTATCGCCAATGCCCCGGACTACAACAAGGACACCGCTGCCGATCTCTACAGCAAGATGGGTTTATCGGTCGGCCAGCAGTGCGACATAAATATCCAGAAGAACATCCGATGCAATTGGCCAGTGGCGATCAACGCCTTGAAGAAAGCCGCCGAGCTGAGTGAAAACCCTATTGATCAGGTCAATCTCGGCTGGGCATATTTCCGCGCCGGACATCAGTCTGCGGAACGCAGGGATATGGTGGCTGCAAGGCCGAACTTGGAATTGGCCGTTTCTACGCTTCAAACTGCAGCAGACGGTGGGCCGCCCGCTGAGGATTTTGCACTGCAGAATCTCGCCGCAGCCCAGATCGATCTCGCTGATTACAAGAGTGCGATCGAGACGCTGAATCGGTTCCTTGCAAAGAAGCCGGAAATGCATTTTGCAAAATATGCCCTTGGCGTTGCGTATAACAAGAGCGGCGATCTTCCGAATGCAGAAAAATGGCTGCGGGCGGCGACTGATGCCGATCCGAATAATCTCGGATATCTCGTTGGCCTGGCCGATACGCTGATCAGCCGCAAAAATGGCAAGGAATTACAGAAGATAATCGACCGCATCCGCCCGCTCGATGCGGCCCTTGCGGCAAATCTGGAACAGAGGAAGAAACTTCTGCGGTTGTAGAATGCTGGAATTGCCTCCCTCTGCGATCTCTGCGTCATCTCTGCGGTCTCTGAGTTTAGAAAATTACTAAATGCTGAGATCGCTGAGACTTACGCAGAGGCGCAGAGAAATCGATTGTGAAAGACATCTCCGAAAACATCCCGCTCGCACCCTACACGACCCTAAAGATCGGTGGCCCCGCGCGCTTTTTTCTTAAGGCGGAAAGCGAGGATGATGTTATTGACGGGCTCGCGTTTGCCGACAAACACGCACTTCCGGTGTTTATCCTTGGCGGCGGGAGTAATCTGCTTATTTCCGATAACGGATTTCCCGGCCTTGTCATCCAGATCGCTCTCAAAGGCATCACTTCGAAGCTCGAAACTGAAGGCTCAAGGCTCGTCGTTGCCCAAGCCGGCGGAGATTGGGACGAATTTGTCGTACATTGTGTTAAAAACGATCTCGCCGGCGTCGAGTGTCTTAGCGGAATTCCCGGTTTTGTCGGCGGCACGCCGGTTCAGAATGTCGGAGCATACGGACAAGATGTCTCGGAAACGATTGTCTCGGTGCGATGTCTTAATCGTTTGAATCGAGAGATCGTCGAGCTATCTAATGATGATTGCGGATTTGCCTATCGAACCAGCATTTTCAATTCAACTCATCGTGACCGGTTTATCGTTCTCGCTGTATCGTTTGCATTATCTTTCGGCGGCAGTCCGAAACTTGCATATAAGGACATCATCGAACATTTTGGCGATCATCAGCCAAGCCTCGCTGAGGTCCGCGATGCCGTGCTCAAAATAAGGCGTGCTAAATCCATGGTGATCGATCCGGCCGATCCAAATTCTCGAAGCGCCGGTTCTTTTTTTAAGAATCCGATTGTCGATCGATCAACACTGGACGAGATCGCTGCTGTGTGCCCCGCTGTTCCGAGCTTTAATTTCGATCAAACTCGGGTCAAGATCCCGGCCGCATGGCTGATCGAGAACGCGGGCTTTCATAAGGGCTCTGCACTAGGAAACGCCGGGATCTCGTCAAATCATACTCTTGCCTTGATCAATCGCGGCGGAGCCACGGCCGCTGAATTCCTGAGATTAAAACGCGAGATTCAAGTCTCCGTCCGCACAAAATTCGGCATAGATCTGATTCCCGAACCCGTATTTTTAGGTCTTGAATCTGACCTGGCATAATGCGGTATAATCAAACAGATCGAGGGGGGATTTTATGCGTGGCAAAAGCGGTATTGTTTCAGGTCTCTGTGTGGTGGTCGTGGCGGCGGCGTTTTCGAATGGTTCCCATCGGGTTCCCGTTCAAGATCTTGTCGCAACCGAGGAGATCACCAGCGGTTCGAGCTGTTTCGTTTTTCGCGAATCTCGCAAAAAGCCGCAGTCTAAGCTGCTGGGTGGTCGTGTAGCCATGAGCGCCGGGCGAAAAAGGTCGGCCATCTCTCGCTCGAACGCCCAGGTCGCAGCTCTCGCCAAACAAAGACAACTCGCCGCCATCGCCGTGCGGAAAAAAACTGCGACGGCTGCGGCAAATCGAAAGCTCGCATTGTCAAACACTCTTACTGCCAAGGCCGAGGGGTTTCTCGATAACAACCAGACCGACCTCGCCATCACGAATTACCGCGCCGCATTGGTTCAAAATGCGAAAAATACACGTGCCTCTGATGGCCTGAGCAATGCTCTTACGGCAAAGGGAATCGACTCGGCTGGTGATACAAATAATTTGGCGGCGGTCGTCTACTTTGATGAAGCAGTAAAACTCGACAAGCAAAACGATGTGGCCTACGCAAAGCTCGGCGCGATATACGACGCAAATGGCCAGGCAGATAAGGGGGTCGCGAACTACGAGAAAGCCCTCGCAATAAATCCGCAATATTCAATGCTTTACACGCCGCTCGGACTTGCGTATTTGGACGCGGGCGAGGTTGCGAAAGCTGAGTCAAGTCTTCAAAAGGCCGCTGCGGCTTCGGTTGACACCGTTGAGACCAGATATCTTCGCGGTCTGATCGCTCTAAAACAGAATAAGAACGACGAAGCATTGACGGCGTTTGACAGCACGCTGCAGCTCGACGGCAGTTTTGCAATGGCCCAGTACCAGCGCGGACAGGTGCTCGACAGGCTCGGGCGACAGGATCAGGCTATCGCCGCATATCAGCAGACGCTTACGCTTGAACCCACATTCGGCCCTGCGGCCTTCGATATGGGCGTGAATTATTACAACAATGGCGAATACGACAATGCCGCCGCAGCATACCAGACCGTTATCCAAAACGACCCGGCAAATGCCCAGGCGCACTTAAATCTTGCCAGCACGTTTCGCCAGCTTGAGCGGTTTGCGGATGCAAATGGCGAATATAAGCTGGCAGCAGTCGAGATCAAGACTCCCGATTTGTACAGCGAATGGGGGTATTGTCTCGGCAAAACCGCCGAGTGGGACAAGTCGGTTGCCCGTCTTGCAACCGCCGCTGAGATCAGTCCCACCGCCATTGATACCTCAAATCTCGGCTGGGCGCATTACAACACCGCCACGACCCAACTTGCGGGAAAGGACGAAGCGAACGCCAATGCAAACTTTGCCAAAGCAAAGGTTATTTTCGAAAAGGCCGTCGCCCAGGATCCGAAACTTGACGCCGCGTATCTAAATCTCGGCTCAACTCACAACGCTCTCGGCGAGTTTCAACAGGCGGTCCAGATGTTGACCACCGCATTGAATCTTCGCTCAAATTGGTCGATCGCGATCAACCAACTCGGACTCGGTTATCGCGGTTTACGAGATTTTAAGAATGCGATCGCCACTTTTAAGCGAGTGGTCGATAGCGACGGCCGGAATACGTTTGGCCTATACAATCTTGGAGAGACATATTTCGCCAGCGGCAATAAGAATGAAGCAAAGAAGATAAATGATAAGCTCAAAAAAATAGATTCGGCACTTGCATCGAGGCTCGACAATGTCATAGCTGGCAAGGTAGTTGATGCGGCGAAGGACAAAATACAGAAAAAGGTTCCGATCAAGATTCCGAAGTTCCCATGAGTAGGAGATAATTGAGATCGAGTTCTCTGGAAGTGCGGTTCGTAGGCCCGCACTTTTTTTGTATAATCGAGAGTTTGAACAAAACGGACGCAAATGCCTAGAAGGGACGATATACACAAGATCCTAATTATCGGTTCGGGGCCGATCGTGATCGGCCAGGGCTGCGAATTTGACTATTCGGGAACGCAAGCCTGCCGTGCCTTGAAACAGGAAGGCTATGAGGTCGTCCTGGTCAATTCCAACCCGGCGACGATCATGACCGACCCCGAGATCGCCGATAAGACCTATATCGAGCCGCTCACGCTCGAAACTGTCACCGCAATTATTGAAAAAGAACGCCCTGACGCTCTCTTGCCAACTGTTGGCGGTCAGACGGGCTTGAATTTGTCGGTCGAACTGTTCGAGCAGGGAATTCTCGACAAATTTAGCGTCCAAATGATCGGTGCCAAGGTCGATGCGATCAAAGTCGGCGAGGACCGCGAGCTTTTTAAGGCTGCAATGGATGAGATCGGTGTTCCATCCTGCAAGGGCGGTTTTGCACACACTTGGGAAGAAGCACGAGCAATCGTCGAGGAAACTGGGTATCCCGCCATCGTCAGGCCGAGCTTTACATTGGGCGGCACGGGCGGCGGCACTGCATATAATCCGGAGGAATTTGAGGAGATCGCCCGCAACGGCCTCGCCGAATCGCCGAATTCACAGATACTCGTTGAGGAATCGATCCTCGGCTGGAAAGAGTACGAGCTTGAGGTAATGCGAGACCTCAACGACAACGTCGTCATCATCTGCTCGATCGAAAATTTTGACCCGATGGGCGTGCATACGGGCGATTCGATCACTGTAGCTCCGGCCCAGACCTTGACAGATGTTGAATATCAGCGGCTTCGGGATATGTCGAAAGCGTGTATCCGAAGGGTCGGGGTTGAAACGGGCGGTTCGAACATCCAGTTTGCGGTAAATCCTGAAAACGGGGATGTTCGTATCATCGAGATGAACCCTCGCGTGTCACGTTCGTCTGCTCTTGCGTCAAAGGCTACAGGTTTTCCGATAGCCAAGATCGCGGCAATGCTAGCCGTCGGTTACACGCTCGACGAGATACCAAACGACATCACGAGAAAGACTCCTGCGAGCTTTGAACCGACAATAGATTATGTCGTCACGAAGATACCGAAGTGGGCTTTCGAGAAATTCCCCGGGGCTGAGGATGTGCTCGGAACGCAGATGCGCTCGGTCGGCGAGGTAATGGCGATCGGCCGTACTTTTAAGGAATCTTTATTTAAGGGCTTGCGTTCACTAGAAGCCGTTAAACCATTGCGTTTACAGGACGTTCCTGATGCGGAACTGCAGCGAAAACTTGCCCGGCCTAATTCGCAAAGATTCTCGTATATCACCTATGCATTGCGTGAGGGTTATTCGATTGACGAACTCCATAGACTTACAAAGATCGATCCGTGGTTCCTGGATCAATTGGCTCAGGTCATGGAGTTTCAGGCCGCGATCGACGAGAAGTCGTTGACTGATTATTCGGTCGACGAGATGCGGACAGCGAAGGAATTCGGATTGTCTGATAGGCGTGTATCTTTCATGTCGAATTCACCTGAGGTTGACGTGCGTAAACGACGGCAGGAATTGGGAATAACACCTGTTTATAAACGTGTCGATACCTGCGGCGCGGAGTTCGAATCATTTACGCCTTATTTGTATTCGACCTACGAGGCGGAGTGCGAGGCCGACGCATCGTACCGCCGAAAGGTGATGATCCTCGGCAGCGGGCCAAATCGTATCGGACAAGGGATCGAATTTGACTATTGTTGCTGCCACGCAAGTTTCGCCCTGCGAGATGCGGATTTTGAGACCATTATGGTCAATTGCAACCCCGAGACGGTTTCGACCGATTATGATACCTCTGACCGGCTATATTTCGAGCCGCTGACATTTGAGGATGTAATGAACATCGTTGATGTCGAGAAGCCGGACGGTGTGATCGTCCAGTTCGGCGGTCAAACACCGCTGAATCTTGCCGATCGACTGCATTCGGCCGGTGTTCCGATCATCGGGACATCGCCTGACTCGATCGACCTTGCCGAGGATCGAAAACGGTTTGGAGCACTCCTCGAAGATCTGAATATCCCTTGTCCGGATAATTCGAGTGTTACTTCAGCAGAGGAAGCGAAAACTGTTGCAAATAAAATAGGTTATCCAATCGTTGTCAGGCCGAGCTTCGTCCTCGGGGGCCGTGCGATGGCGATTGTATATGACGATCAGACCCTCGATGAATACATGCGAACCGCTGTCGATGCGTCGCCCGAGAAGCCGATCCTGATCGATAAATTTCTCGAACGAGCGACCGAGATCGATGTGGATGCTCTTGCTGATGAAGAGACGGTAGTCATCGCGGGAATTCAGGAACATATCGAGGAAGCGGGTATTCACTCTGGTGACTCATCGAGCGTGCTGCCAACGCAGAAGATCGCGTCGGAACATATCGAGACGATCTGTCACTACACAGGATTGCTGGCCAAAGCACTAAAGGTCAAAGGGCTGATGAATATTCAATTCGCGATCCAGGACGACCGGGTCTACGTAATCGAGGTCAATCCGCGTGCTTCGCGGACCGTTCCGTTCGTTGCCAAAGCGACGGGTGTTCCGATCGCGAAGATAGCTTCGCTGGTAATGGCTGACCACCGAAAATTGGCGGATTTTGATCTCCCCGACGTGCTTACTGTTCCGCACGTTTTTGTGAAATCACCGGTTTTTCCGTTTAAGAAATTCGCCGGGGTCGATCCGGTGCTTGGGCCCGAGATGCACTCCACCGGCGAGGTCATGGGCGTCGGCTCTACCTTTGGCGAGGCGTATGGCAAGGCGATGGAGGGTGCTGGCCTCAAGATGCCGGTAGCCGGAAAAGCATTTATTTCTGTAAATAATACCCACAAAGGTCAGGCTGTCGTACTCGCCCGGCGGTTGAACAAGCTCGGGTTTGGCCTCGTCGCGACTTACGGAACGGCAAATCGTCTCCGCGAGGTGGGTCTCGCATGCGAATCGGTATTCAAGGTTAACGAAGGCCGTCCTAACATCGCCGATCTCATCCGCCAAGACGAGATCGCCCTGATCATCAATACGCCGCTTGGAAAGGCATCATTCTACGACGAGCAAGCCATCCGTAAAGCAGCTCTCCAATTCAACGTGCCATGTGTAACGACAATCACAGGTGCCGAGGCGTTGGTCGAGGCGATCGCAACGAAAACCTCGCAGCATAGAGTCGCCGTCAGGAGCCTACAGGAGATACATGGGGCAAAATCCGCCTCCGCTGACGAAACCCGATAGAACATCGTCCAAATCTTGACCAAACCTTGGATTTCCACTACCTTAGTCTAAAGTTTTCTGAAATTTAGCATTAATAATTAACAAAATGAGTGAATCGCATGACCGCGAGATCATTGGCGGGCATCTGCTAGTGATAGGTGGGGCAGAAGATAAGTATAACGAACGGCGAATCTTGAAGAAGTTCCTTGAACTCGCGGGCGGTGACCGGGCAGACATATTGATCGTGCCGGTTGCGTCTGATTTTCCAGAGTTTGCGGCAGATGTCTATACCCAGGCGTTTAGGAATCTGGGAGTGGCGAATCCGCGTGTTTTGCGGGCGACGTCGCGACAGGATGTCGTTCAGGCGGACGTCGCCCAATTGACCGATGGCGTGACCGGCGTGTTTATGACGGGCGGTGACCAGATGCGGCTCGTTTCGGTGCTTGGCGGGACAAAACTGGCCGAGGTTTTGCGAAAGAAGGTACGCGAGACCAATATCGTTATGGCCGGAACAAGCGCGGGGGCAGCCGCGATGAGCAGTTCGATGATAGTTCGGGGCGAACCAAATTCTCATCCGCACAAGAATGCCGTCAAGCTTGCCCCGGGGCTTGGATTCTTAAAAAATCTGATAATCGATCAGCATTTTAGCGAACGCGGACGGATCAGCCGGTTGATCACTGCCGTCTCGTACAACCCGTATTATCTTGGGGTCGGAATCGATGAGAATACTGCGATAGTTCTCAATGATAAGGGAATACTTGAGGTTGTTGGTCAAGGCGTTGTAACGCTCGTCGATGGTTCACAGATTATTTTCAATGAGATCGCAGAAGTCGCTGATAGCGAAGCATTTAGTGTTTGCGGTGTGCAATTTCACGTATTACGTGAAGGGCTGATATACGACTATTTGGAACGTCACCCGATTCAACCGACCGAAGAATTTCTCCTGCCAGATATTGGCAAGCGAAAGAGCCCGGTACAGGCATAATAACTACCTATGGAGATCCTCGAGATTCGAACACTTCGCGGCCCGAACTATTGGAGCGGCTATTGGAAGAAGTTAATTATCATGCGCCTCGATATAGGCGCATATGAAAAGAAACCGACCAAAAAGATAAAGGGATTTTACGATCGGATGGTCGAGGTCATGCCCTCACTCGTTACTCACGGGTGCAGCTATGGCGAAGAGGGCGGATTTCTAAAACGGGTTGAGGAAGGCACATGGGCAGGCCATGCCATAGAGCATTTTGCACTCGAATTTCAGACCCTTGCGGGGATGGATACCGGTTACGGAAGGACGCGTGAGACCAGCGAAAAGGGAATTTACAATGTAGTTTTTAGCTATATCGAGGAAGAAGTTGGGCGATATGCGGGGCGGGCAGCTGTACGGCTGTGGCTCGATCTTGCGGAAAAGAAAGATATTGACGTAATCAAGGCTGGACTCGCAGATGATATCCAAGAGATGCGCGAGGTGCGGGAGAAGGTGCGATTTGGCCCTTCGACCGGCTCATTGGTCGAGGAAGCTGAGAACCGCGATATTCCATTTATTCGACTGAACGAACATTCGTTGGTCCAGCTTGGCTACGGTGTTCACCAAAAGCGCATTCAGGCGACGACGACGGTCAATACTAATATGATCTCGGTCGATATCGCCGGCAACAAGCATGCGACAAAAACGCTGCTCGGTGATATGGGCGTCCCGGTGCCAAAAGGGTACCGACTCACAGATGTGGATGACCTTGAAAGCACTTTAGAGAATATCGGCTATCCTGTTGTAATTAAACCGCTTGATGGTAATCACGGTAAAGGTGCGACCGTTGGGATCATAACTCTCGAGGATGCACTGATCGCGTGGGAAAAGGCTAAGGAATACTCTCGCTACATTATTGTCGAAAAACAGCTCGTCGGTTCCGATTTCCGTGCATTGGTCGTCAATAATCGCCTGATCGCCGTCGCAGAGCGCGTTCCGGCCCACGTCAAAGGGGACGGTAAGCACACGATCCAGGAACTTATCGATATTACTAACGACGATCCTCGTCGAGGGTACGGCCATGAAAACGTTCTGACCGAGATCGATGTTGACGGTCAGACGATGCGATGCATTAACAATGCCGGGCATAAACTCGACAGCGTACTCAAGAAGGGCGAGGTGCTGCATCTTAAGACGACTGCCAATATTTCCACAGGTGGAACGGCAATCGACTGTACGGATGAGGTTCATCCTGAGAACGTATTTTTGTTCGAGCGGATCGCGAAGATAATAGGGCTAGATGTTGCTGGTATTGATGTTATCGCTCCGAATGTTAGCCAGCCTTTACATGAGAATGGCGGCGGCATAATTGAGGTCAACGCAGCTCCGGGCTTCCGAATGCATCTCGCTCCAAGTGAAGGAATTGGCAGGAATGTCGCCGAACACGTAATTGAAATGCTCTTTCCCAGCGGAGCACCGGCGCGCATCCCGATCTTTGCGATCACAGGTACGAACGGCAAAACCACAACAACACGCCTGATCGCCCATATCTTAAAGGGGAGCGGCCGGACGGTTGGTTTCACGACGACAGACGGTACCTACATTGCCAATCAGCAGATCGTTTCCGGTGATAATACCGGCCCGATATCGGCCCAGCTTGTGCTAAAAGATCCGACGGTAGATGTTGCGGTGCTCGAAACGGCTCGCGGCGGAATTATTCGCTCGGGATTGGGCTTTGATTATTGCGATATCGGTGTCGTTTTGAATATATCAGCTGACCATCTCGGCCTGAAAGATGTGAACACGCTTGAGGACCTCGCACGCGTCAAATCGGTGGTGCCGCGTTCGGTTTCCAAGAAGGGATTTACAGTACTAAATGCGGAGGACGAGCTTGTTTACCAGATGAAAGAGCTGTCCGAGGGACAAGTCGTTTGTTTTTCGATGGATGAGAACCACAAAAATATCAAGCGACGAGCGGAACGCGGCCGCATCTCATGCGTCTATGAGAACGGCTACATCACCATCCTCAAGGGCAAATGGAAGGTCCGCGTCGAAAAAGCGACCAACATTCCGCTGACATATGACGGTAGGGCCGAGTTTATGGTGCAGAATGTGCTTGCGGCGACGCTGGCGTGCTTTGTTCATGGAGTTTCGCTCGAAGATCTGCGGGTCGGCCTGACGACATTCAATGCGGGTACAGCTCAGACTCCAGGACGGCTCAATTTTGTTGAGGTTGGCGATGTTACGGTCCTGATGGACTATGCTCACAACCCTGCCGGATTCCGCGGCCTGACCGAGTTTATCGGCAAATTGCACCATAAATATCACACGGCTGTGGTAAACGGAACGGGAGATCGGCGTGACGATGATATTCGCGAAATGGGCAAGATCGCGGGAGAAAATTTTGACCGAATCGTTATCCGCCGGGGCGATTATCTCCGTGGCCGCGATCCGCAGGAAACGTATCAGCTGCTTAAGGACGGCATCGCGGCCAGCGGGAATACACCGCAGGTCCGCGTAATCCCCGAAAGCCGCGACGCCATCCATCACGCCATAAAACACGGTCGCAAAGGTGAACTTGTGGTAACGCTCGCTGACCGAGTTCCAGACGACATCGCGTATGTTCAGGAATATCGGGACATGGTGATTGGAGATGCCGGTTAGACCCTTCGGAATAAGTGTGAAAGGATAAGTGAGAAGGGATAAGTTTCGTCGCCGACCTCATTACTTTTCACATCTCACTTCTAACTTATTTCGGCGGGAGGTACACGGCTGAATTTACTTGTAGATCTCGATCAACGAACTGCCACCAGATACTATAGACGCGCGATACATGCCGTCTGAATTGAACGGGAGAGTTGTATTTCCGGTGGAATCGACAGCGATCAGGCCGCCTTCGCCATCTATCGAGGTTAGGCGATCGATCGTTTCGCGAGCGGCGTCTTCTAGCGACAAACCCTTGTATTTCATTCTTGCCGCGATGTCGAAGGCGGTCATTCCTAGCATAAAATACTCGCCGTGACCGGTGCACGAGACGGCGCAGGTTTCGTCGGCGTAGGTTCCTGAGCCGACGATCGGCGTGTCACCGACTCGGCCAAATTTCTTGTTTGTCATTCCGCCGGTCGAGGTGGCGGCGGCGAGATGGCCGTTTTTGTCGCAGGCTACCGCTCCGACGGTGCCGAGCGATTTCGGATTTTGGATTACGGATTTTGGATTGCCGGAAGACCCAGTCGCTACCGCTCCCGGTTCCGACATATCTCTGCGTCTCTGCGTCTCTGCGGTGTGATCCAATTGAATTCGTCCTGAGACGATCGCTTCTTGAAGCTGCAGCCAACGGTGTTCGGTAAAGAAATATTCGTCGGGCTCAGCTTTTACGCCCATTTGTTCGGCAAATTGGTTGGCACCTTCGCCGGCGAGGAGGACGTGTTCGGTCTGTTCCATGACCAGACGTGCGAGACTAACTGGATTTTTGATATTTTTGACAAAAGCGACCGCACCGGCTTTTAGCGACTTTCCATCCATAATCGCGGCGTCCATTTCCTGCTTGCCTTCGTGCGTGAATACCGATCCGCGACCGGCATTGAACAACGGAAAATCCTCAAGCGAGACCACAGCCGCCTCGACCGCATAGAGCGAACTGCCGCCTTTCTCCAATATCTCCCAACCAATACGCAAAGCGGTCTCTAGTCCATTGCGGTATTCACGTTCGAGGTCAGGCGTCATCTGCGACCGCAGTATCGTCCCCGCCCCGCCGTGTATCGCCAATGCTGGTCGTGTCATAGTTAGATTCTATCTCACCGGGCGGCGGATAGAAGAATTTAGCCACGAATAACACGAATGTCACGAATGCCCGGATTTCCGAATTTGTCTAATTCGTGCAATTCGTGGCTAAATCTTTTTGTTTCTGAGTCGGAGGGCGTTTAGGATCACCGACACCGAACTGAACGTCATCGCCGCACTCGCTATCATTGGTGACAGCAACAGGCCGAACACTGGAAACAGGACGCCCGCAGCGATCGGAACCCCAATGATGTTGTAAACAAAGGCAAAAAAGAGGTTTTGACGAATGTTCGACATCGTCGCAAGGCTCAGATTTCGAGCCTTTAGAATGCCTCCGAGATCGGGTTTGAGTAGCGTGATATCGGCTGATTCGATCGCAACGTCCGTTCCGGTGGCGAATGCGATACCTACATTTGCCTGAGCCAATGCTGGTGCGTCGTTGACGCCGTCGCCTGCCATTGCGACGATCTTCCCGCCCGCTTGCAGCTCTTTAACCTTCGCGGCCTTGTCCTCGGGCATTACTTCGGCAAAAACCTGATCGATGCCGATCTCGTTGGCGACGGCTTCGGCGGTAGCTCGATTGTCGCCCGTCATCATTACGACCTCTATGCCTTGGCGATGAAGTGCGTCGATCGCCATTCTTGCCGAACTCTTTATTGCGTCCGCTACGGTGATGGAGCCTATTGGGTCACCATTGAGAGTCAAAGTGAGCCCAGATTTGCCCTCAAAGCGACCGATAAAGACCTCATTTCCTTCGATGCTTCCCTTGATGCCGCGGCCCGTTTCCGATTCGAAATCCTGAACGTCGAGCAATTTAATATTTCGTTTTTTCGATTCAGATGTGATCGCTTGGGCAAGCGGATGCTCACTGTGGCGTTCGAGTGAAGCGGCGAGTTGAAGAATGTCACTCTCGGTGAGGATGCCATTGCCGCCGTTACCGGCTATTACCTCGATACTGGTGACCGTCGGCTTTCCTTCTGTCAGCGTTCCCGTCTTATCGACGACTATTGCATCGATCTTTTCGAGAGTTTCGAGGGCTTCGGCCGTTTTGATCAGAACGCCGTTTTTTGCTCCGTGGCCGGTGCCGACCATGATCGACATCGGTGTCGCGAGGCCGAGTGCACAAGGGCAGGCGATAATGAGAACGGAAACAGCGGCGACGACCGCTGACGCAAAGCTGCCGAGGACGAACCAGACGATAAAAGCCATTATCGCAACAATTATCACCGCCGGAACAAAATACGCCGAAACGCTGTCGGCGAGCCGCTGGATGGGGGCTCGGCTGCGTTGGGCCTCGCCGACCATTTTTACGATCTGAGCGAGAAGCGTTTCGCTGCCTACCTTTGTCGCGGTCATAGTGAAACTGCGATTCCCGTTGATCGTGCCGCCGATGACCTTGCTTCCGGAGCCTTTCTTGACGGGCATCGATTCGCCGGTCACCATCGATTCGTCGATCGAGGTTTCGCCGTCTATTATCTCACCGTCTGTCGGCACTTTTTCGTTCGCTTTGACAAGCAGCGTCTGGCCCGCCTGGACGTGCCGAAGGTCAACGACATCTTCCGAACCATCGTCATTGATCACGTGAGCCGTTTCGGGAGCGAGACGAAGCAATTCCTTTATTGCTGACGAGGTTTGCGAGCGAGCACGTAGTTCAAGGACTTGGCCGAGCAAAACGAGTGTTGTGATCACGGCAGCCGATTCGAAATAGCCCGGAACCATTCCCGTATGGGCATCGATCATTGCCGCGGGGAAAAAGCCGGGAGCAAAAAGGGCCCCAAGACTCAGAAGATAAGCCGCTCCCGTCCCGATCGCGATCAGCGTGAACATATTCGGACTGACATTTTTTATCGACGCTACGGCTCGCACAAAAAATGGCCAGCCGCCCCACAGAACGACCGGTGTTGCTAGCACGAACTGGGTCCACATAGATACTGCGGACGCCTGGCCGTGGGGCCATGTTGGAACGAGGGAATTAAAGTCGATGAACATTTCGACCATTGCCAGTAGAAAGACCGGCATCGTGAACACAGCGGACACGGCTAATCGGCGTTTCATGTCGAGGAATTCCGGATCGGGCGTGTCGTCGAGCGAGATATCTTTCGGTTCGAGGGCCATACCGCAGATCGGGCAGATTCCGGGACCGATCTGGACGATTTCGGGGTGCATTGGGCAGGTGTATTCGACGTCGAGAGGAACATCTTCGTTCTGTTGGGCTGAAAGATACTTTTCCGGCGCGATCTTAAATTTGTCGAGACAGCTAGTTGAGCAGAAATGATACGTCGTGTCGTCATGCGTGTGAGATCCGGCATTACTCTCCGGATCCACCGTCATTCCGCATACAGTATCGATCGTCTCAATCTCTATGGCTGGCTCTGAGATAAAGTAATGCTCGGCTGACGTGTGGCCGGCGTCGCAGCATGACCCGGCGACCGATTCCGTCGCTCCGGCTAAGTATTTCGCAGGTTCAGCGACGAACTTGTCTCTACAACCAGGATTACAGAAATAATATTTCGTACCTTCGTGCGTATGGCTGCCGGCCGCCGATTCGGGCGTCACGAGCATTTTGCACACCGGGTCAGTTGACGGTTCAGGGAAAGACTGATCTTTGCGGCCTATCTGAACTGGTTGTGAGTCTGATGGTTGGTTCTTTTTCATTTCATGCCTCCGAAATCAGTATACAACCTGTGAGTAAGTGTCAGGTCAAGCGCTATTTTCGGTTTCCGAGAATGATTCGATCAAGTTGCAGACAGAATGACCGTCTGGCGTTGAATTTTCCATAGATTCCCACGTCCTTGCCGCCTTTTCGAGACGGGACTGCAGGCGTTTGAGTTCCCGGATCTTTGCCTTGTTCTCCTCGATCCGCTTTTCTACCACGTCCCGAACCATCGGGCACGGGGAATCGCCATGGGCCGCATGATCGAGGACCTCTTCGATCTCAGCTAGGGTAAAACCGAGTTCCTTTGCCGCCGAGATAAATTTGAGCCGGTCGCGGTCGGACGGCTTGTACATCTTATAGCCGTTACGGAGATCGCGCGAAGGTTTTAGAAGTCCTATCCGTGTGTAATAACGAACAGTAAAAAGTGGAACGCTAGCCCGTTTTGCCAAGATCGATGCGGTCATCATAAAAATATTTTACTTTAAGCTGAGAAATTTCAGGAATAAGGCCACAATTCGGAATTTGTTTAACTAGGTAAAACTATCGAGTTTTACCGACTCAACCGAAAAGGCAAGTGTCCCTGAAGGGCACGCGCAAAGCCAGACGGCCTGTATTTACGGGCTAGTTCAGCTGCCGAAGTGAGGACTCAATGCTAAGAAAACTCTTCCCCTTGATGGGCCTGGTCGCCGCGATGGCGTTCCCCGCATTTGCCCAGAACAACACCCCAAAACCAGCTTCCGGCCCTAATACGAACGCTCGGCTTTCAAGCCTTGAGGCAGATTTTGCTCGTTATCTTGAGATGGATGACGACGACGAAAAGACAGCCGCACCGGGCCGTCCGAGAATCGTCGCGACCAAAGCAACCGGTGTCAAAGCCTCGGTAGTGGTTAACACCGCCGCTTTCAGCCGCAAGGCGTTCGACCTAGTAAACGAGAAGCGTAGAGAGCTTGGCCTTTCGCCGCTCAATTGGAATGACGAACTGGCAAATGCCGCGACGATGCATTCGCAGAATATGGCCGAGTTCAATTTCTTTTCGCATCGCGGCCTCGATAACAAAATGGTCAGCGACCGAGCCGACGCCGCAAAGGTCGGAAAATGGCGAGCTATCGGCGAGAATATTGCCTTTAACCGAGGCTATGCCGACCCGGTGACCAAGGCCGTCGAGCTTTGGCTCGATTCCCCCCAGCACAAACGCAATATGCTCAGTTCCGATTGGAAAGAATCGGCCATCGGCATCGCCGTCAACGACGAGGGCGCATACTACTTTACTCAGGTTTTTCTTCTCAAGAAATAGTTTCTAGTTTTCACCTATTAGTTTCTTCGGAGGTGTTTCCTGGCAAACTGAAACTCAAAACTGATGTCCGAAAACTGTAGCCGTTCGATCCCGAGTTTCCTACAAGATGTAGGGAATTCGGGATTTCTATTTTATGCTTGACGGATGCAGCCGGGATTTTCATTGCCGTCATTTGCCAAGATAAATTGGACGCTCCGTGTTATCGGCAAGCGGGGTGATGGATTTCACGAGCTGTTTACGGTCTTTCAGACGGTTTCACTGCAAGACACGATACATTTTGCGGCGTCTGACGGGTTGAAATTGACGTGTGATGATTCACACGTACCGACGGGTGATCGGAACTTGATCGTTCAGGCGGCGAAGGCACTACAAACTGCATCCGGCACCGACCATGGGGCGCACATTCATCTGGAAAAGCGAATGCCGTCGCCCGGCGGTCTTGGCGGCGGTTCGTCGAATGCTGCTGTGGCGTTGATCGGCTTGAGACGGCTTTGGAATGTAGAGGTTGACGACCACAAAGTTGTCGAGATCGCGCGTGCTCTTGGTTCTGATGTACCGTTCTTTTTGCACGGAGGAACTGCGATAGGGACGGGCCGCGGCGAGGATATCGAGCCGACCAGCGAGATTGCGTCGGAGAACGTGCTGATCGTCACGCCGGACATCAGTGTTTCGACCCGCGATGCCTTCGGGGAAATGGCCGCCCGGACCTTGACAATTGAAGAGTCGAATCGTATTCTTCGAGTTTGCCGTTTAGAGGCGGAATCCTCGGATTTGCGCCGTTCGGTGTTGATAAACGATTTTGAAGCGAGCGTTTTTTCCGCTTATCCTGAGATCAAAAGGGTCAAAGACACTCTACTAGATCTCGGAGCATCGCGGGCCGCACTTAGCGGCAGCGGAGCAAGCGTTTTCGCGATATTTGACAAAAAAGAGGCACGGCAAGCTGCACAAGAAGCCCTCGGCTACGAGCCGACATGGCGAAAGTTTGTCGTATCAACCATCTCGCGCAATAAATACCGTGAGGCGTTAGGCATCTAGCGTAAGGGTTGTTTCCGTTAGTTTCTTTAATTCGCATTGGGGCGTAGCCAAGTGGTAAGGCACCGGTCTTTGGATCCGGCATTCGTAGGTTCGATTCCTCCCGCCCCAGCCAGTTAGAAATATTGAACGGACGATCTTGATGGTACGAGGTCGTCCGTTTTTTCGTAAGAGCTACGCGTTTACGCGTGATCTCACGCCTAAAGGCGCAACTCTGAACATATGAGCGTGAACGGAAAAATCAAGGTCTTTTCGGGCAATGCGCATCCCGCGCTTGCCGAGGAGATCTGTGCCGGGCTGGATATCGACCTTGGAAAGGCGACCGCTGAGCGTTTTTCGGACGGCGAGTTTAACTTTCAGATCGATGAGAACGTCCGCGGCCATGATGTTTTCATTGTTCAGCCGACGTGCCCGCCGAGCGATACCCATTTGATGGAATTGCTCATCATGATGGATGCGTTTGTCAGAGCTTCGGCGGAACGAGTGACGGCGGTCATTCCGTATTTTGGTTACGCGAGGTCAGACAAAAAAGATCGTCCGCGTGTGCCGATCTCGGCAAAGCTCGTCGCTAATTTGATAGCAAAAGCAGGTGCACAGCGTGTTTTAACGATCGACCTTCACGCGTCGCAGATACAAGGGTTCTTTGATATACCGGTAGATCATCTTTATGCGGCACCGATCGTGATCGATTATTTTAAGACGAAACCGATCGAGAATTTGATCGTGGTCGCCCCAGACACCGGTGGTGCCGAACGTGCGCGGGCCTACGCAAAACGGCTCGATGCGGGCCTCGCACTCTGCGACAAACGTCGGGAGCGTGCCAATGAGGCGGACGTGATGAACATCGTTGGCGATGTGGAAGGCAAGAATTGTTTGATAATCGACGATATGTGCGATACGGGCGGAACGATCTGCAAGGTCGCCAAGGCATTGCACGAAGCTGGTGCAAATGAGA
Source organism: Pyrinomonadaceae bacterium (assembly GCA_049663465.1). GTDB lineage: Bacteria > Acidobacteriota > Blastocatellia > Pyrinomonadales > Pyrinomonadaceae > OLB17. The sequence goes on along the minus strand of JBATDM010000131.1, from coordinate 10,061 downwards.
TCTCGGCGTGTTTTACCCATGGTGTTTTGAGCGGAAGTGCGGTAAACAATATTTCGCAGTCGCACCTCAAGAAGGTGATCGTGACGAACACGATCCCGACGGGCCGTCAGGCCCAGGCGTTGGTCGATAGCGGCCGTCTAGAAGTTTTGAGCGTCGCGGGGCTATTGGCATCGGCGATCAGATCGATACATGACGAAACGAGTGTTTCGTCGCTATTTATTTAAGGAGGTCACCCACCCGCTACCGCAGGTGGTTCTGACAAGGAAGTTTATGGCAGAAAAATTTGTTATTAAGGCTGATAAGCGTGAAACACGCGGCAAGAATGCGAACCGGCGGCTTCGCGTCGAGGGTAAGATCCCGGTCATCGTCTATGGCGGCGGCACCGAGAGCCTTGCAGCGACGGCAACATTGAGCGAACTCGCGGCGATCATCAGAACTGATACCGGTGTAAACACTGTGTTTTCGCTCGATATCGACGGCGTGGGTGTGAACGACGTCATTTTCCAGGATCGTCAGATCCATCCGGTAAATGGCCGTCTTTTGCATGCGGATCTTCGACGATTTGCCAAGGGCGAAAAGATCGAGATGACCGTGCCAATCCATTTGAATGGCGATCCGGAGGCCCTAAGGGTCGAGGGAGCCGTGCTATCGCAGGCGATGCGTGAGATTAAGGTGCTTTGCGAACCGGCCAAGACGCCGGATTCGATCGACGTCGATATTTCGGAGTTAACGTCTGAGCACGCGATCCACGTTTCTGACCTCAAGGTTGGCGAGGGAATCGAGATCCATGAGGATCCCGAGACCGTCGTTGCGTCGATCGTTATCGTTCAGGAAGTCGAGCTCGAACCGCAGATCGAAGAAGGTGCTGAGCCGGAGATCGTCGGTGAAGAGACACCTGAAGGCGAAGGCGAGCCTGATGCCGAAGGCGGCGAGTAGTTGGTTTCTGACGTGAGCAAATGGCTGATCGTAGGGCTTGGAAATCCGGGCCCGCAATACGAAAGGACACGGCACAATCTCGGGTTTATGCTCGTCGATCTGCTCGCGTCGCAGCTTCAAACGTCGGTAAAGCGAACCGAGTGCCGCTCGCTGATAGGGCGCGGCATCATTGACAATCAAACGGTCGAACTCGTAAAGCCGCAGACGTTCATGAACCTTAGCGGCGAGGCAGTTAGCTGTCTCGTCGCAAAGGAAGAACGCTCGGTCGAACGGCTGGTGGTCATCTCGGATGATCTTGCTCTGCCTTTTGGTACGCTGCGGATCAGGCCTCGCGGCTCGCATGGCGGGCAAAACGGACTGAGATCGATCATCGATTGCATGCGAACGCAGGATTTCATTCGCCTGCGGATAGGGATTCAGCCAGAGCACCCTGTCGGCGATGCGTCGAGATTTGTACTTGAAAATTTCGCCAAGGGCGATTGGGACACGGTTGAAAAGACATTGGAGACAGCCGCAGACGCGATTCGAACAATAGTTGGCGAAGGCGTTGATGCGGCGATGGCGAGATTCAATTAATTTGAGATCTGAGATTTAGTTCAGACAAATAGATTCCTTACTTCATCTCGTGAAGGTGAGGTTGGTAAGCCAAAAGGAGAAATAGGTAAACACATGGCAAACAGAACGTACGAAGTAATGTATATCATCGATCCGGAGACTGACGCCGAAAAGATCGAAAAGCTGAACGAAGCGGTTGGCAAGCTCATTGAGAAGGAGGGCGGAACGGTTGTTCGCATGGATAACGTTGGTATCCGCAACCTCGCGTACCCGATCCAGAAAAAACAAACTGGGCACTATGTTCTTTTTGAGATCGATGGTTCGGGACAAGAGATCCTTGAGCTCGAACGCCGTATGCGCGTCAACGACCTCATCTTGCGCTACATAACGGTACGCGTTGACGAGGACCGCAAGACGGCGGACAAGCGCCGCCTCAAACGCGAAACACGTGCCGAAAAGCGTGCAGCATTCCGCACGGCAGCTGAACAAACGGAGGCACCGGCCGAAGCGTAAGAGTTACGCGTTTATGCGTTATAGGCAAAAGTTATGTTTGAGAACGCCTGAAGGCGTCACTCTTACTCAGGGAGAAAAGTTATGGCAGACATTGAAACAATGAATGATCGGGACATGAGTCTCGACGAAGAAGTTATCGGCGATCGCCCCAGGCGTTATCAGCGCCGCCGGCCACGCAACATCGTTCCGGATTATGTGGATTGGAAAGACATCGAATTCTTGGGGCAGTTTGTGCCGGAACGCGGCAAGATCATGCCGAGACGCATCTCGGGCATTACGGCAAAAGACCAACGCCGCGTTTCAAAGGCGATCAAGCGCGCACGCTCAATGGCGATGCTGCCCTTCGTCGCGGACTAAAAAGTTGTCAGTAGGCTGTTGTCGGTTGTCAGTATTCTGAACCGATAACGGGCGACTGACAACCGGCAACTCAAGGAGATTTATGGCAAACACAACAGTACTATTACGCGAGGACATGGAGAGTGTCGGCGGACGCGGCGAGATCGTAAAGGTCAAGGCCGGTTTCGCCCGCAACTATCTGCTGCCGCAGGGATTTGCGACGCTCGCGACGAAAGGAAATATTCAACAGATCGAGCAAGAGCGTGCCGCTCTTCTGAAAAGGGCCGCCATAGACAAGGCGACGGCCGAGGCGCAGCTTGAACAGATGGAGAATCTGGCTCTGACCTTCGAACGAAAGATGGGCGATCATGGCCACCTTTTTGGCTCGGTTACTTCGATGGACATTGCTGAGGCGCTTCAGCAGAAAGGCTACGAGATCGACCGCCGTAAGATCGTCCTCAAGGACACGATCAAGGAAACCGGCGAATATACGGTCAATGTTAAGCTTCATCGCGAAGTTATATTGACAGTTCCCGTAACCGTTACCGGCGAAGGCGGCGAAATGCCCGAAAAGCCGAAGGAAGAGAAAAAGCCGAAAACTGAAGCCAAAGCCGAAGAAGTCAAGGCTGAGGCTCCGGTTGAGGAAGCGGCCCCGGCAGCGGAGGAAGCTACCGCGGAGGAAACTCCGGCCGAAGAACCGGCAGCCGAAGAAGCCGACGCTTAGCAGAAAATAATTATCCACGAATGCACGAAATGCACGGGCTTGTTTCCGTGTGTTTCGTGTTTTTCGTGGGCCGAATCTCTTTCGCCCGTCATAACTATTGGCGGAATTTGAGGTTATAGACTTTCGCTTTCGGTCCTTCGACAGGGCCGTTTTTTGCGTCTAAAATTAGCATCACTCGCTCCTACAATTTTGCAAAATGGCATCCGTTTTTCCTGACAACCGACGAGAGCAGTATCTCGAAAAGCCCCTACCCTCGAGCGACGAGAGCGAGCGTGTAATATTGGGTGCGATATTGCTCGATAACGCTCTGATCGCACAGGCGGTCGAGCATCTAAAGCCCGAGGATTTTTACTCGCCATTAAATCGTCGTGTCTTTGCCGCGATGATCGCGCTGTTTGAAAAGCAGACCCAGATCGATCCGATATTGATCGGCGAAGAGCTTAAAAAGGAAGGATCGCTGGAGGCGATCGGCGGGGTTTCGGCGATCACGAATCTGACATTCGGCCTGCCGCACTTCTCAAATGTTGCTGAGTACATCCGCGTTGTTCACGACAAATCGGTCGTCCGCAATCTCATTCGCACCTGTAACGCCATCACTGGCGAAGCCCTTGCCGAAGAAGACGATGCCGATGTGATCCTCGACCGGGCCGAGCAGCAGATCTTTGCCATCGCCGAAGCCCGCACTAAAGAAACTTTTTCGCGTATCGCTCCGGTCGCCGATCGCATTTTGACTCGCGTGCGCGAACGTGCTGAGGGTGGAGCAACCGGCATCACGGGCTTGGCAACAGGTTTTACCGAACTTGATGACATGACCTCGGGATTTCAGCGGACCGATCTTATCATTATCGCTGGCCGTCCGTCGATGGGCAAAACGGCACTTTGCCTGACGCTCGCACAGAATGCGGCATTGCGTGCTGATGCCGTCGTCGCCCTCTTCTCGCTCGAAATGTCGAAGGAGCAGCTTGTCACTCGTATGCTGTCGAGCGAAGCTCACATCAACGCCCACCGTTTTCGCACAGGTCATCTTATGTCAGGTGAGTGGGAACGCTTGAGCGGTTCGATCGCCACGCTTTCTGAAGCGAAAATATTCATTGATGACTCTCCTGCGATCTCGGCACTTGAGATCCGTGCAAAGACACGTCGTCTTGCCGCCGAGCAAAAGGCGCTTGATCTGATAGTCATCGATTACCTTCAACTCATGGGCGGCGGTAGCGGTCGTCGAAGCGAAAACCGCCAGCAAGAGGTTTCGCAGATCTCGCGCGAACTCAAAGCTCTGGCAAAGGAAATGGACGTTCCCGTCGTCGCGCTTTCTCAGCTTTCGCGTGCCTCTGAGGCGCGTAATCCGCCGAAGCCATTGATGTCCGACCTGCGCGAATCGGGATCTATTGAGCAGGACGCCGATGTCGTTGCGTTCATTTATCGAGAGGAGTACTATAAGCCGACCGACGAAAATCAGGGCCTCGCCGAGCTGATCGTCGCAAAGCAGCGTAACGGCCCGACCGGCACCGTAAAACTTGCGTTCCTTAAGGAATTTACGCGATTCGAAAATTATTTCGGCGGTTAGCTGCAGAAGCCCGCGCGAAAGCAAGGGCGGAACATCCGATTTGAGCCTTACGCCCGGGCTTCTGCAATTATATGAACGATCCACGCTTTCCTATCGGTGAATTTCAACCCGGCGATTACGCTGATCAGAGAGAAAACCTGCAAACGATAGCAAACCTTCCGTCTGCTGTTGCCACCTCTATTGCGGGTCTATCTGATCAACAACTCGACACCGAGTATCGACCCGGCGGCTGGACGGTTCGCCAAACGGTCCATCACATCGCCGACAGCCACGCGAATTCGCTCATCCGATTCAAACTCGCCCTTACCGAGGACGAATCGCCGACGATCCGGCCATATTACGAAGAACGCTGGGCCGAGCTAGGCGACAGCAAACTGCCCGTTGATGTCTCGCTAAAAATGATCGACGCGATCCACACTCGGTGGTCGGCCTTGCTTGCGTCAATGACCGACGCCGATTTTGAAAAGCAATTCGTCCACCCCGAGACCGGCCCGTGGAAACTCACGGGTGCTCTCGCTCTATATGCCTGGCACTCAAAACATCACACCGCGCACATCACCAGCCTGCGTGAACGGAATGGTTGGTAGGCTCCGGAATAGGTGATAAGTGATAGGTGAGAAGTAATAGGTTCAGAACTTTTCACTCTTACCTATCACTTATCACTTATTCCGAAGGGGTCAATGTCGGTGCCGAATACAAGTGGACGCCTCGTCTCGCTCGACGTTTTTCGCGGTATGACCATCGCGGGGATGGTGCTCGTCAATAATCCGGGCACGTCGCCCGTGTATTGGCCGCTCGAACACGCCGAGTGGAACGGACTGACGCCCACCGACTGGATATTTCCGTTCTTTCTTTTCATTGTTGGCGTTTCGATATCGATTTCTCTAGGCAAACAAAAAGCCCACAATACTAAAGTTTCCGTTAGCGTAAAGGGCAGTTATTGGAAGATCGCCTCGCGCGCGGCATCGATCTATCTGCTCGGTGCGGCGATCTCGATACTTCCATTCTTTCAATTCCAGGCGACTAACGCTCCCGATCCGTTGAAAATACTGATCTGGCTCGTGTTCTGCGCAGGGCTGTTTTTCCTATTGCTTCGGAATTACAAGCTCACGATAATTCTCGTTACCGTCGCTCTGCTCGGTATCGCTGGGCTCAATCTCGCTGGTTACAACGTTGTGCCGTACAACTACGGCACGCTGCGCATCTTTGGCGTGCTGCAGCGAATATCGGTCTGTTATCTCGTCACATCGATCATCTTTCTCCACACGAACTGGAAACAACAGGTTGGTATCTGCGTCGCCTTGCTGCTCGGATATTGGTTGATAATGACCACGATACCTGTGCCCGGCTGCGAGATAACCAGCCTGAGCGACAAGGCCTGTAATCTCGCCGCCTATCTCGACCGCCTCATCCTCACCGAAAACCACATCTGGCGCGGCGGCAAGGTTTACGACCCAGAGGGAATTCTCTCGACGATCCCCGCCATCGTCACAACGATCAGTGGCGTGCTGACGGGCAAATGGCTCACGAGAAGTGACAGGTCACAGGTGACGGATGACGAGACGTCTGACCCGTCACCTGTCACTCTTCACCTGTCACGAGATCGCGTCAGTGGCCTCTTCTTCTTCGGCCTCGTCCTGCTCGCCCTCGGCCTCATCTGGAACAGTTATTTCCCGATGAACAAGTCACTGTGGACGAGCTCGTACGTACTCGCGACTACTGGCCTTGCCCTGCTCGTTTTGGCTACGTGCTATTGGTTGATCGATATTCAGGGCTATCGCCGTTGGGCAAAACCCTTCGAGATCTTTGGCGTCAACGCCCTTGCTCTGTTCGTTTTCACCGGTTTCTTCGCCCGAATGCTCTCGGCCTACCGCGTACCCGGCCCCGACGGTAACCTCATCTCCGTCCAGCGATGGATAATGCAAAACATCTATCTCCCCATCGCCCAACCCATCGACGCCTCACTAATGTACGCCATCAGCTTCATCCTGCTATGGCTTTTCCTTATGTGGCTGTTGTATCGAAAACAGATCTTTGTAAAAGTTTAGGAGAGGTAACCACGAAATAACACGAAAAGACACTAAAAAGAGGGTTCCTATTTGGTGCTTTTTCGTGCATTTTAGTGGTTACTCTAGCTTACTTGATCTCAAAATTCTTGATCTCCATCGCTTGTTCCTGGCTTAATCGTTCCCTCTGGTTCCCGAGGTCTTTTCTCTCTTTTTCCATTTCCTCTAGCCGTGTTTCCTGTTCGCCGGCTTTGGCGATGTAGCGGGCGATGAGGGCCTTTGCCTCTGGGGTTTTTGAAAGGGCTTCGATATTTTCTCGGAGCCGCTTCTGGTCGGCCTCGATCTTTTCGACCTCGTCGTCGAATGTGGCGAGTTTTCGTTCGATCTCGGCTAGCTGCGAACGAATGTCGATCAGCTTTTCGAGCCGTGCGCGTGTGGCTTCGTTGATGTAGCCGCGTGTCATGAACAGGGCGAGATCAACCTTGGTGAGATTAGTAAGTTGATACGTGTCCATCAGCGGTTGCCGCACTGATATCTTCAGCTTCTTTTCCTCGAGCGGGCCGAGCTCGACGCGGAAACGGTAGTATCGCTGCGTTGAATAGTCCGGCTTGGGCGAATCGTCGGTCAACTCCCAGCCGTTGCGAATCGGGTATTCGATGTACAGAACCTTAGGCCGCTCCGTTTGATTGGAGATCTCATACATTTTTTGCTCCGAACGAAAATAATGCACCTGAAACACGCCGTTGACGGCCTTTATCAGTTTCGCCGGTTCGCGGTCACCGGTATTTCTGACGAGGACGTGCGTCCCGAGATCGAGAGCGAATGAGATAAGCCGCTGTTCCTTTGGTTTGAGCCTTTCCATCAATGCTTCGCCCGCGTAAGCGTTGCCGTCGATGACGGTCATGCTGCCGGATTCTAGCGTCAGGTTTGTCGTATTCTTGAGCAAAACACCGCTAAATGGACGATCTTGCCGCGTCGCTTCGTTATAGATTGCTGTTCGTTCGCCATCCATTTTGGTCTGAACAATCGGGATCAAAGCGGAACGATTCTTTTCGACAGTTACCGGTTGTTCGATGCGGTATTCGAAAAGATCGCCGATCTCCGAACCCGCCGCCGCTGCAGAAACGCCGGAATTTGAGCCGGTAATAGCATCGCTAACTCTTGTCCCTGACGGAATGGCTTGGAAGTTGCTTACTTCCTGTCCGTCAGTGATAAATGTATTCTCAGCTGCTGTCACACCGTCTGTCGAGAAGCCGCCCGCAAGACTCTCTGGCCGCACTCCGGGAACCACTTTGAGAAGCGAAGTAAAGTTACTCCCGTTGGCCGGAAGATTCTGGATCTGCCTTTGCGAAAGAGTACTTCCGATCTCTGAGCTCGTCGTATCGACAGTACTATTCCCCCTACCGGTTCCGGATCCGGAACCCATTCCACTCTGCGGTTCATATATCTGCGGCTGCAATTGCAAATCGGACGGTGTCGGAACGACCGGGCGATACCGATAGAATGGTTTTTGCAGATTTTGGATAAATGAGATCGGCGAACCCGAGACTAACGACATTTGAACGCCTCGCCAGTCTTCGTCGCTGACATTATCGACAATAGCCCAGCCCTGGAAAAACGGCTTGCCTTCGTCGTCGAGGACGACGCGGTAGGTTGTTTTCCAGATCGGGGCGGCAATGGTGTAGGTCACAACCATTTCTCGCTGGCCGACGCCCTGCGACGTGACCGTGATGGTTTTTGCGTCGAGCCGTCGCGCAGACGCCGCCGCGTTCGCAAAATCGTTGATGTCTTTTTGCGTTCCATCATCGAGTAGTTTCACACCGCGCACTTCGCTCAGGTCAAAACTCGATAGCTCGCCGTTCTCCGAGGCTATGACGAGGACGCTTGTATTCAGCGTTTCCTTTTCGGTCTTTACCTGTTTTCGTTCGATGGTGAGGATCGAGCCGGTCGCCGTGCCTTTTGCGGAGGTGACGATGACCTTTGCTCCCTGCAACTGTGACAACACCGATGAGATACCGCCGCCGTCACCGGAAATGGGGTTGACCGAAAAGGGAATCTCAGCCATCCGCGACGAGATGGGAGCCGATGAATTGTAGCTGACCGCCCCGATCTTGCCTTGGCCGAGGTCGAGGACGACCATTGATTTTAGGACGTCATCGACTTGCGACTGTTTGAACGACAGATTGACCTCGGCATTTCCGCTGACGAATCCCCGGCGCTCGATGTAAGCGACGCCGTTCGAATAGAGAATGACCCGCCGTATCGGAAGCTCGTTTGCGGACGTTACCGCCTGCCTTTCAACCGCCGCCGCAGTAACACGTTTGCCGCGAGCCGTTTGCATAAACGCCGTCGCCGGGCACACCAAGGCTAAAAAGAGAGCTATCGTTTTTTTCATTGTCTCGTTCCTTTTCTACAAAATCCTGGGGAAAGTTCAACCTAAGAGATGTCCGGACATCTCGTATTGGTTGCATCGCGAGAATATTGCATCAACTGTATGAAAACGCGGTTCCTCCCGTCAAACCTTTCACGCGGCTCTGCCCTGCCGCGTTTTCTTGAATTGCCCTCGGCTTTAGCCGGGGGTAGCGTTTGATCTTGATCACGGAAGCGACTCGGCCGCCGACAAATCTGTCGCCGGCATTCGCGGGCTCCGTGACCATTGGTGGGAGCCGCACCCCACATTCCGCGTTGCTCCATGTGGGGCTAGCGATATGCCGCCCCTGTTGGGGCTGGTTGAATGCCATTGCCATAAGGTCAATTGACCGTTTTGTTTCAAAGATCGAATCGCGCTTTGCCTTTCCTTTGCGGTCTTTGCGTCTTTGCGTTGAAAATCTTCCGCTTCTCTCTGCCTGCTCTGCGAAAATCTTGGCGTCTAGCAAATTTTCAACGCAGAGACCGCTGAGGGGGACGCAGAGATCGCGGAGGATCAATTGCTGATGGTTGCGGCGGTGGGCGGGAGTGATTGTCGCAAAGAAGTGTTGGATCGATGGATATGGGAGCTGCGTCTGCGTTTGATTCGGACGCGGTGGTTTGGGACAGTTTTGCAAGGTCTGTCCCGATACCGGGCGAGATGCCGCGTCCATGAGCGATCCCGCACGACATCAACGCACATTCTCTTTGGAAGTAATGACGTCTGATTACATCCGCCGAGAAAATGTCGCCTTTGAAATCGTCTAACCAATTCACAGACGCTGGTTCAAACTTCCAGACCGAATTCCTTGCCATCCCTTCGGACCGGCCGAGTCCGTAGCGGCTATCGATCAGCACTGCGCAAACGCTGTCGATATAGGCGAGTTGTTCGTCCAGTTGGGTCTGTTCGAGGCGAATTCGGGACTGTCGCTCATTAGACATGTTGTTGCATCTCTTGTACATAGCCACGAATTTAGCACGGGTTTTCAGAAATTGGAATACCAAACCGCCGGGATCGTCA
>JBATDM010000130.1:0-20824 GCA_049663465.1 Pyrinomonadaceae bacterium | reverse complement strand
GCTCAATCCAACGTGGGCATCTACGGCAGCGGCAACTCCAACGGCAACACCGACTGCGACTCCAACAGCGACGCCAACGGCAACACCGACGGCAACACCGACGGCAACACCGACGGCCACGCCGACGGCTACTCCGACGCCCACGCCTAACACCCCGCCGGGAAATGATGTCGTAGTTCCAGGGCCTTTCGACAACATCAGCGTAACGTTTTCGCAGGTTACGGTAGCGGGATCGACCACGTTTGCTCCAATCAGACCCCCATCGTCTGCGGGAGAACCTCCGATTGGTTACAGTATCATCGAGTCCGCACCCGCATTCGAGATCACGACTTCGGCCGCCTACACGTCGCCGATCACCGTATGTCTGGTTGCTTTGACGATAGACGATCCGGCGGAGTTCGCACGTGTTCGTATCCTACACGGAGAAAACGGTCAACTTGTTGACCGTACGATCCTTGCTCCAGACCAACCGGCTCCGGACTTCGAGACGCGAACGGTGTGTGCTCGGGTAACGTCACTTTCCCCGTTCGTTGTGGCACTTGGGCCAGTCACCACGCCTGCGGAAGTCGGCATTGAGGGCGATCTCCAGATGCGTCCTTCGGGCGATGGATTGATCCAGGTTAATGATGTTATTGCTGTGCGGCGTTTTGTCGTCGGCCTCGACGCTCTAGATCCGGAGTTTAACGAATTCCAGCGTGCGGATACTGCCCCGGCAGTGAACCGTGGCGACGGACAGCTTGACGCTCTCGATGTGGTACAGGTCCGCCGTTACGCCGCACTGCTCGACCCGCCTCAGGCGGCAGGCGGAGCGATTAGCCCAACTACTCTTCGGCAACAGCCCATTGAGATGTTTGACCTATCAGGCCGCCGAGTCCGCGTCATTGAAAGCAACAGGCACGAGAAAGGCAAACTGCAGATCGCCATCGAATTGGATGGTGTCGGAAACGAGTCGGCGTTGAGTTTTACGCTCCGATACGATCCGACTATGCTGATGCATCCGGTCGTCACTTCGGCAGCCGGAAATCTCGCCGCCGGCGACGCATCCGACGGCAGACTGGGAATTGTGGTCGACTCGATGGAGCCGCTCAAGGGCGAGATCCTTACTGTCACGTTCGACCTTCGCGTAGAAAACCTCGCGGAGTCCGTAGTCTTTGACTTTGACAGCTCACTCGCGGGGTTGGCCTTAGCCGATTTCGCTGGAGAACGTCTTCCAGTAGTCTTCGGACCCGGCCGGATCTCGATTTGGCCCAATGAATAACGAAGTGGGTCAAAGCACAAGCACTGCTCGGCGACGATATCGAGATCGTGGGAAAGTACATGCAGAACCGCGTCGTAACCGTCCCGGGCATCGCTTTTGGCGATGAAGAAAAAGGAGTTTTGCGAATTTCCTTCTGCAATACCGAGGAGAAAATGGTCGAAGGCGTGCGGCGGACAAAAGCGGCATTTTCAGGATAAAAACAAAGGTCACGCCCGGTGCCTCCTCAAAATTGCGTAGGAATACCTGATCGAATTGCCTCCGTTTCCAACATTTGTTCAATAGACGAGCCTCCCTCGATGGTCCGTTGGCCTACGCGACATATCTCACACGGCGCAAATGGACATCGCGGTCTCTGATCATCGGGGAATGCCGTTCGTTCATCCCTTGAATTGTAACCATCGGAGTTCTGTTTTGTTTCCTCGATTCCTGATCTGAACGTGCCAGAAAAGAGGGAATTCGTGGAATTTTTAACATCTACTGCGAGATTCGTCGTCCTGCATTCATATTTTTCCGATCTTTACGGTAACAAGGAGATATATTCCCTGCGTTCCGGTGAGCCTTATGGATCTATCGAATGGAACGGAAATTGCGTTCCTCTCTTTTGTAACGTGAGTCCTTCCTCGTCTGAAGGTCATTTCTGATTTGTGCGTTTCAAGATATGGGAGATAACCATGAAAATAAGATGCAATAAAGCAACAAGAATATTTTTGGCACTGACATTAGTAGTCGCTGCCTTCGGGTTCGGCTCAAATGCTGTAAGTGTTTTCGCGTTCGCACCGCCTAAGATAACGGGCTTCAATTGGACGCCTGCACCGAAGTCAAATCAGCCATTCGGCGGGAGCATTTCAGGAACAGACTTTGTCGTCGGGACAAGATTGATCTTTTGCGTCGTAGGCACATCTACGTGTCGTACGCATCCTGCGGCAAATGTTACCTTTGCGAGTTCCTCACGTCTGAATATCTCGAACGTAAAACTGGCAGCCGGCCGGTGGCAGTTCTATGTGCAGACGCCTGAGGGGCCGTCAGCAAAATCGAACGTGTTTAATGTTGTATCCCAATAGAATGAACGTCGGGATCAAGAATCCTAGCGGCTCATAGGGCTCCGGTCTATAGCACGAGGCAATTTGCGTACTTTGGAACTGCCCTGCGTAATCCCGTTTCGAAGTTTCGTTCTGTTGACAGTCTCGATATACGGGGTCGTACGGTTCTTCCAATTTTCCCCGGTAACGGTTAAAATCAAGACGCTATCATATGGGAAAATGCTATCGGGTAGGTATATTGGGTGCTACGGGCACGGTTGGACAGCGGTTTGCCCAGCTTTTGGAGGATCATCCGCAGTTTGAGATAACGGCGATGGCGGCTTCGGACCGGTCGGTTGGGAAGCCGTATACCGAGGCGTGCGCGTGGAAATTGCCGGGCAAGATGCCGGCGAATGTTCGCGACATCATGGTCCAGCCGATCGAGCCGCCGCTTGACTGTGATATCGTTTTTTCGAGTCTGCCGTCAAGCGTTGCACGCGAGACTGAGGAGCTGTTTGCCCGTGCGGGATATCCCGTCATCTCTAATTCATCAAGCTATCGAATGGACGAGGACGTTCCTCTGCTGATCGCTGAGATAAATCACGAACACATCGGGCTTATTGAAAAGCAGCGTGAGAACCGTGGATTTACGAAGGGCTACATAGTCACCAATCCCAATTGTGCAGTTGTCAGTTTTGCCCCGCCGCTCGCCGCTCTGCACCGCAAGTTCGGCGTAGAAGAAGTTATTGTCACCACGATGCAGGCGATCTCGGGGGCGGGCTATCCGGGCGTTGCTTCGCTCGATATCACCGACAACGTTTATCCATATATCGCTGGCGAAGAGCCAAAGGTCGAGACCGAGGCTCAGAAGATATTGGGTGTTTTTACCGACGGAGCGATACAGAAAGCAGACTTTACGGTGTCGGCGCAGTGTTTTCGCGTAAACGTCATCGACGGCCATATGGCGTCTGTACGGGTAAGTCTCAAGAAAACGACGACGCTCGAGGAGGTGGTTGACGCGATGAAAACATTCCCATCGCTTGAGCTTCATTCATCGCCAAAACATTTTATCGAGGTCACTGACGAACCGACGCGGCCTCAGCCCAAGCTCGACCGTGATAATGGCAAGGGGATGACGGTGACCGTTGGCCGTATCTTCCCGGACAATATTTATGATTACAGATTTGTAGCGCTGAGCCACAATACGGTTCGCGGTGCGGCGGGCTCCGCAATCCTGAATGCTGAGCTTTTGGTATCTAAGAACCTGATCTAGAAAATGGCAGAACTGGCCAATGTCGAGCGGAGTTTTGTTGAGCGAGTTTTGATCGCCGTGGCCCTCGTCATCGGTACCGTCCTTTTTCTCGCAGTACTTTATTTTCTTTTTGACGTTATTCTGCTGATCTTTGCTGCGGCATTGCTTGCGATCTTTCTGCGTGGGTTAGCTGATATTCTGCGGCGTTGGGTACCGCTGGGCGAGGGATGGCTGGTCTTGATCGTCGCATCGCTTCTCGTCGTGATCGTTGCGGGAGGGGTCGCTCTGCTCGCCCCGAGTGTTGCTGAGCAGGTCCGTATTCTACGCACTGAGATACCCGAATCCGCCCGAAAGGCGGGCGAATTTCTATCCACGTTTGAATGGGGACGTGCCCTGATCGCCCAATTTCCAAGCGCTGAGGATCTGATGGCTCGGGTCGATGCCGCGAGTGTTTTGACGCGCGTCGGTGGATACTTTTCGTCAACGATGGGGGTCGTCGGGAATTTATTTGTGACCCTTCTTCTGTCGGTCTATCTCGCAAGTGAGCCCCGATTTTACTCCGCAGGCCTGACACGGCTCTTTCCTCTCGCACATCGTGACCGTGCGGCGCAGGTCCTTAATTCGATCTACGATACGCTTCGCTGGTGGCTGATCGGCAAGGCTGGCTCGATGATATTTATCGGGGTTATAACGTGGATCGGCCTCTCGATAATTGGGGTGCCGCTTGCTCTGACGCTCGGGCTGATTGCCGGACTGTTGTCGTTCATTCCGAATTTCGGCCCGATCCTATCGGCGATCCCAGCGTTGCTGCTGGCCTTCATCGCCAGTCCGATTACCGCCGTATACACATTAGGTTTGTACGTTGGCGTCCAACTTATAGAGTCAAACGTGGTCACGCCGATCATCGAGCGTGAGACGGTTGAATTGCCGCCGGCATTGACGATCGTTTTTCAGCTTGCCCTAGGAGTATTGATCGGCGGGCTCGGGCTCGTACTCGCGACGCCGCTTTTGGCGGTCATCGTCGTCATCGTTCAGATGGTATATCTTGAGGACGTCCTTGGAGACCCCTCGGTTGAACCGATCGGATCCATGGGGGGAGAGGAGAACGAGAGCGAGGCACATGACGACGAATCTAATTGACATTGTGGCTAAGAGCTTATGATTGAACGATACACACTACCCGAAATGGCCGCCGTCTGGTCGCTTGAGAACAAGTTTCAGAAGTGGCTCGATGTTGAGATCGCTGTCTGCGAAGTTCACGCGGATGACGGCACCATTCCCGCCGAAGCGGTGACCGAGATCAAGGCGAAGGCCGCCTTTACAGTCGAACGGATCAGCGAGATCGAAAAGACTACCGATCACGATGTGATCGCATTCACGACGAATCTGGCCGAGAATATCGGCGATTCGGCTCGATTTGTTCATTACGGCCTGACATCAAGCGATGTCGTCGATACCGCGAATGCTCTTTTGCTCAGAGAATCGTGCGATATTTTGCTTGCGAAGATAGATGCTCTACTACCGGTCCTGAAACGCCGCGCATTTGAGTTCAAGGACACGCCGCAGATCGGGCGGACGCACGGAATACACGCCGAACCAACGTCCTTCGGGTTGGTTTGGGCTCTCTGGTACTCGGAAATGCAGAGGAACCGCGAGAGGCTCGTTAGGGCTCGCGAAATGGTTGCGGTCGGCAAGATCAGCGGAGCGGTCGGGGCGTTTGCACACCTTGCTCCCGACGTTGAGGAACGCGTTTGTGAAAAGCTGGGGATAAGAGCTGCGGACGTCTCGACACAGGTCATTCAACGCGATCGCTATGCCGAATATCTATGCACGCTCGCGATAATCGCATCGACATTGGAAAAGATCGCACTGCAAGTACGCCATTGGCAGCGAACTGAGGTTCGGGAGGCGCAGGAATTCTTTAAGGCGGGCCAAAAGGGTTCGTCGGCGATGCCGCACAAGCGAAATCCGATCTTGTCCGAGCGTATTTGCGGTATGGCACGGACGGTAAGGGCGAATTCGATCGTCGGTCTCGAAAATGTCGCTCTCTGGCACGAACGCGATATCTCGCATTCGTCCGCCGAACGTATCGTGCTGCCTGATTCGTCAGCGACCCTGGATTACCTTCTTGCCAAAACGACCAGCCTCCTCGACACGCTGATAGTATATCCCGAGAACATGCTAAAGAATCTTGGCCTGACGCGGGGGCTTGTATTTAGCGGACAGCTAATGCTCGCTCTGACACAAAAGGGCGTTTCGCGAGAAGAGGCGTACACGTGGACGCAGCGAAATGCGATGAAGGTGTGGGACGAAGGCGGCGAATATGATGAGTTGATAAAGGGAGACGCGGACATCTCGTCGAAATTATCTTCCGAAGAAATTGCCCGCGTCTTTGATCTAGAACATTACCTGCGTAATGTCGACAGGGTTTTTACAAGGGTTTTCGATTAATTCGACCAGCTATCCGCCATCCCTCCGAGGACCGGCAACTTGAACTCTTTGCCCATAAAGCCCATGATGCATCCGGCCAATAAGCAGAGGATCGGAACAATTATCACCACCAACCATACTACAAGACTCAAGAGCGAGATGATCGTTGACTGGGCGGCGGCTCCGACAACAGCGACTACCATTACTAAAATGTATCCGACAATTAGCGTCCCATGAAGCAACAACGACTGAAATGCGGCAAACCGAGCGACTTTATTCGTCTTGTCGGTCACGATGATGATTATGCTCATGACGAGCCCCACGAAACATATCGGAAGGTATGCGAGGCCGGCAGCGACGTTTGGTTCAAGTCCTAAGGCGGACTTTCCAGAGTTTTCCATATTCTTTTAGAGATCTCCTTTAGAGTTTTTGATTGTTGACTATTTTTCAAGACCGGAATTTAGAGTGAAATCTAACACAAGACTTTGATAAATACAAGAAAACACGTCAGAATCTACAATTTATTTCGGGAGCAATAATGAAAACTTTAGTATATGTGACACTAAAACCGAGCGTGCTCGATCCTCAGGGTAAAGCTATCTATCATTCAACAGAACTATTGGGATATACGGATCTTACGGACATTCGGCAGGGGAAATATTTTGAGATCGTTTTTGCGGAGGGCGTTTCCGCCGAATCTGCGCGCGAGGCCGCTGAGAAGATCGCCAACGACATACTTGCGAACCCCGTGATCGAGGACTATCGAGTGGTGATAGCTCAATGAAGTTTGGAGTAATCGTATTTCCAGGATCGAATTGTGACCACGACGCCTATCACGTGCTCTCGAAGCATGTCGGGCAGCCGGTGGACTTTGTCTGGCACAAGGAAACGGATCTGAGCGGCTTCGACGCGGTGATCGTTCCGGGCGGATTTTCATATGGCGACTATCTGCGTGCGGGGGCGTTGGCGCGGTTTTCGCCGGTGATGGAGTCTGTAAAGAATTTTGCAGCCGACGGGAAGTTTGTTTTCGGTATCTGCAACGGTTTTCAGATCCTTTGCGAGAGCGGCCTGCTGCCCGGAGCGCTTCGCCGAAATGCCGGGCTGCATTTTGTCTGCCGCCACGTTAATCTCAAGCTCGAAAACATCAACACGCCATTTACGACGCTCGTTGATCCCGATAAAGCTCTCTCGATCCCCATCGCCCACGCCGAAGGCAACTTTACCTGCGACGACCAAACCTACAACCAACTCGAAGAGAACGGCCAGATCGTTTTCCGCTATGTAAATGCGGCCGGCGAGGTCACCGACGATGCTAACCCCAACGGGTCGCGTTCGAATATCGCTGGTATCTGCAATCAGGATCGCAATGTCCTCGGCATGATGCCACACCCCGAGCGCGCCTGTGAAGAAATGCTCGGGTCGAATGACGGGCGGGATATATTTCGTTCGTTGACAAACACGATCGCAGGGCTTGCCGTCTGATCGGTTCATTTTGGAATAACGAAAAGCGAATAGTGTCGGAACTATTCGCTTTTCGTTGTTCGTCATCCGTTATTTTGAGTGAACTATTCCATATCGGACGTGTTGATCTTGATACCGCCGTTGGTGGTGATGACCCTGATCGGTGCTCCACCGCCGTTGAGGTTGGTGCTGATGCGTTTTGCTCGGGAACGGTTGCTCCAGTCGTCGCCCTTTAGGTCCTCGGTCGTGACGTTTAGTTCGGGGAAGTCGCTCTTGAATCCGCCGTTTACCGTACCGGTCTCGACACGAGCAGCGTAGTTTCTGGGTAGGGTCAGATTGACACCGCCATTCTTCGTCTCGACGTCAAGACCGTTTCCTCGCCAGGTGTTTCCTGCAAGTACGACATTGACGCCGCCGTTGGCGGTTTTACCGCGGACATCGCCCGAAAGATTGTTGAGACTGACGCCGCCGTTTGTGGTCGCAAACTCCGCGGAGCCGTCAACATTCGCGATCGAGATGCCGCCGTTATGAGCGGCCAGCTTCAAGTTGGTGCTGCGCGGGACGGAAAGTTGGAACGAAACGGACCAGTTGTCATTACCAGTCGCGTTTTCAGCTCTGATGGTTCCCGCGGTATTGATCCTTACGCTGGATGCCAACGCTCTTGCAGCCTCTTCGCTGGAGCCCCAAGCTTGAACGCAGGCACGTACGAGCACATCACCTCGATCTTCGCCGGTCACACCGACGCCGCCGTTCTTGCCTGCATCGACATCGATCGTGCCGCCGGCTACGACATTCATCTCGCGGAGGTCGTTGACGGATACACGGTCGTTCGATGACCAATTGTTGTTTGAGCAAAAACTGTAGCTTTTCCCCTTGTATTCTTTAACTTTGTCTTTCGTAACAGTTGCCTGTCCGATAACGTTTGTAGCAGTAATCCCGATCGCGGCTGCGGCAAATGCCGTGGCGATATACTTCAAATTTCGAGAGATCATTTTCATAGTGGCGTAGCCCTCCAAGGTAGATTGAATTTAGAAATTGTGTTTCTAAAGCCAATACACCGCAGGGCAGATCGTTATGACAGATTTCTACAAAAAGTTGACTAGGATGTGGAGATCGTCAGGCCGGTTGCGTTGACCGCCCAATCGAGGATCTTGGTTCCTTCTGCTGCGGCGAGAGCGGCTTCTACATCGCCTCGTCGTCCGTCCTCACAATAAAACGCCATACATCCGCCGCCGCCGGCACCGCAAACCTTTGGGGCTATAGCACCGTTGGCAAGAGCTGTTTCGATGAGGTGATCCATATGGGACGTTGTGATATTTGGGGAGAGACGCTGTCTGAGTGTATGCGTCTCGGCAAGTATATCGCCGACCGCGTTCCACGCACCTGACTTCAACGCGACACGAATTTTCAGTGACGAATCGCGAATACCTTCAAAAATGTCGAAGATCTCTTCGTCGCCGTCGATATGCCGCTTGGTGATCTCCCAATTGTTGATGCCCGAATTACGCGGTTCACCGGTGTAGCAGACAGCGATGCGGCGTTCGAGCGTCGCGATATCGACGTCTATCTCTTCGCGCATTATGCCGTCCGGTTCGAAATGAATGCATGCCACCCCGCCAAATTGAGCCGAATAGTAATCCTGAAAGCCGGTTGGGACACGGATGACCTGACATTCGACATTTGCGGCGATGGGAATAAATCTGTCCGGCGTGTAGCGGTCGCCGACGAGTTTATTGAGAGCTCCGATACAGGCGATATTCAATGTTGACGAACCCGCAAGGCCCGCACCAGCTGGGGCTTCGGACTCAGTGGTCATGTGAAACCCGGTTTCGGGACGGAAGAAGTGTACGAGCTTTGCGAGCAATTCGAGCTGCGGTTCATCACGCAGGTTGGCAATATCGGATACCGTTGTTTCGACCCTCGTCTTTTGATCAACAGATTCGAGAATGATCCGATCATCGTCGCGGGTATCGATACGGCAATGCGCGAGCATGCTGACGGCAAAATTCACCGTCGCAGCACCCTCGTGAAACAGGTACAAGGGCGGAATGTCAATTGTGCCGCCGGCTAGGTCGACGCGGGTTGGGGCGGATGATTCGATTATCACTTGTGTGTTTTTTCCTCGCGAAGTTTACGAATGACTGATTCTAACTTATCGACCAGCGAAGCGTGCAAATACCAGGGTCATTTTTTTGCGGACTTGGCTCTTTTGGGCGGTGGGCTGGCGTCTTTTTCGTCACGATTGGGTTCGCGCGTGAGATGAAGCCGTTCCCCGAGATCTTGCAATTTTTCCTGGGCGACCTCTTCGACGGCATGCAGTCTTTCTTCGATCTTTAATATCGTTTCCGGACTAGCGGACTCGACACGTTCAGACAACCAGTAGCGCTCAATAACATAAAATCCGATCACGCCGACCATCACGATCATGAACAGGGCAATTCCAACCCGCTGATAGTCACCGATCATCGAGGTGATGGCGCCGCTGAAGAAATACCCGACGCCCGACAGCATAAGCACCCACAGCGAACAGCTCAATGCGCTTAGACTCAGAAAGCGAAGGAAAGGCATCCTGCCTACGCCGTAGAAGAGGCACATGGCGACACGGATACCGTAGATATATTTGGAGATTATTATCGCAGAGCCGCCGAACTTTTCGATAAGCTTTTCAATTCGCGGGCGAGCAACCTGATAAAAACGGTAGTCTTTTGCGCTCACGTGAAAGATTCGACCAATGCCATAACCGATGCAGTCGCCAACCACTCCACCAAGCGTGCCGAACAGAAACACCCAAAAAAAGCCGTAGGGCCCGAAAAGTCCGCTATGAGCCATCACGCCAGAAAGAAGAAGCGTAATATCTCCCTCGACCGTACATAGGGCGAACACGGCAAATATGCCCCATTCGGCCACGAGCTCATAGAACTGCTCTTCCATACTTTTACGAATGCGGATCAGTATCTGGCTTTCTCCAGAGTAGCTTTCGTGCGACTCCGAGTCAATAAACACGTAGAGCCGTTACCAGCGTATTGCCGCCCCAGCCGCCAGAATCTATAATCCAAGATGGCATCGATCATCCCGCAAAAGCGGATGGCTAACCTCTATGGCATTCAGCCTTAAAAAAACGCTAAAGCGGTCATACACAGCCAGATTTGTCGTTTGGCTTCTCCTCCTTAACTGGGTTGACTTGCTCGTAGTGTTGCTGCCGATCCACCGCACGGTAAAATCCCGGAAGCGTGTGATCTTTTTGAAAACGGATGGGCTTGGTGACCATATAATATGGTCTGCTACGTTTGTGGCATTGGAAGAACTGTATCCTCAGGATGAATTCGAAAAGATCCTTATCGCTACCACTAAGTTGGTCGAGATCGGAAGGGCTGAACACCTATTTGAAGGGCATGTATTCTTCAATTGGGAACGGTTCGTCATCGATCCATTATACCGGTTTCGGGCGATGAGAGAGATGCGGCGTCTTGATGCCGATATTCTAGTCAATACGCGCCTGACCCGGGAGTTTCTCTGGAGCGATTCGATTGTGAGGTGTTCCGGTGCGGCCGAGCGGATAGGAAGCCGGGGCATCGACAATCAGATGACCGCCCTTCAGGATCAGATCGCCAGGAGCTGGTATACTAAACTAGCCCCCGCTCCGGTGCGAAGCGATCACGAATTGATCTCCCACAAGAAGTTTCTTGACTCACTTCACCCGCACAAACGGAACGTGTTGACACTTCCAAAACTTGGGATCGTTTCCGCCTTGCCCGTCCAGGCTCCGCGTCCAGACTATGCAGTCTTTTTCTTGGGGGCGTCGAGTCCGCGAAGGGTTTTTCCGATAAAAAGGTCCGTAGCTGTTGCTGAACACGTTCGGGGAAAATATGCTTTGGAGATAATTCTATGCGGAGGTCCCGGTGAGGAAAAGTTGGGCTCGGCTTTCCGCCGGGACTTCTCAGATAAAGCCACCGACCTCATAGGGAAAACCAGCCTAGGCGAGTTGGCTCACATACTGGCCGGTGCCAAGCTTGTCGTGGCGAATGACACGGGAGCAGCCCATTTTGCGACGGCGGCAAAGACGCCGACGGTCGTATTAACGCCGGGTAGTGATGTCGGGCGTTTTTTCCCCTATCCGGAAAAACCGGAAACGCGAGAAATGCGGCAGCGTTCCGTCCTCCATGAAATGCCGTGTTTTGGCTGTGTCTGGGACTGCATATATACCGATCTTGCGGATAATGAGCCGTGGCCCTGCATAGGGAACATTGGTGTTGATGATGTGCTCTCAACAATCGAACACCTACTCGGCGATAGTGCGATGCCCGAAAGGCCGGCGGACGGTTGACTGTTTGAAATCTTGTCACTATCATCGCCTTAGATTCGGAGAAATTAGATTATTTTCGCTATGGTTGAGTTATCGGGCCGGAATGATAAGCGCGTTGGGGTTGAGTTGTCGGGCTCGGACGTTCGGGCTGTCGTAATTGCGAACGATGGTGAGATCGTTACGACTGCTTTGGACGAAATAGTACGGGACGACGGTATCGTGTCCCAAGTTGTCGGGTTGGTCGAGAGATTGGGGAAAGAATTTGGCCCGTTTGGACGTCTTGGTGTCGCGGTGCCTGGCCTTGTTGATCGAGAGACTGGCCGGGTTGCGTTTTCGGCTAATGCTCCGGCTCACTCTGGCGTCGATCTCGCCGCCGAGATCCGCGCGGCTAGCGGAATAGAGGTTGCAATTGAAAATGACGCGAATGCCGCCGCCTACGGTGAATTCCGAATCGGTGCGGGCAGTGGCAGTCACAATATGTTCTACGCCACGCTTGGTGAGGGCGTCGGCGGAGCCTTTATTTTTGGTGACGAGATATGGCGCGGCGTATCGGGTTTCGCCGGAGAATTCGGATATATTACGATCAATTCAGAGGGCATGCGGCTCGAGGATGTCGCTTCCGCCGCAAATATTATTCGGCGTACCCGCAATAGGTTCCATCAGGACAGCACGTCGTCCCTGAGCAAGATGAGCGAGGATGAAATAACGCTCGATGCGATACTCGCGGCAGCTGAAAAAGATGACGATTTTGCGCGGATGATGCTCGAACGGACAGGCTCATATGTCGGCGCGGCTATCGCCGGGGTAATTAATCTTCTTAATATTGAAAAGGTCGTTCTGGGTGGTGAGATCATGCAGGCAAATGGTTTGGTGCTCGATGCGGCGATAGAGAGGGCACGCGAGCTGGCATTTGCTCCGGCGTTCGCATCGACATCGATCGTCGCGGGCAATTTAGGCCGAAACGCCGCCGCCGCCGGTGCTGCCCTGATCTGCGGGGAAGTTTGCTGATCGAAGATAATTGCCTAAGATTATCCGGCATATTAACCGAACTAATTACTTTTCGATTGCTTGTGCACCAAGCAAATACTATTTTGTAATCTGTGCAAGTTGCGATTCTTTTTAGTTTTAGTAAAATCGTAGCAGTTTTAGGGTACGTAATTTTTAAAGACAAGTTGATCTGTCGATAATTTGCTGATCTTTTCTTCCAAAGATGAGTATTGTCGAAGTCTAAATTGTTGTAATCGGGTTTCTGAATAAGATCTAAAGATGGCGCAATTTTTTAATAAGAGTGCAAACAACATCGCCAGGATCAGCATGGTGATGGTTGCGGTTTTGGCTGGTACTGCTTTCTTCGCCTACACTCAGATCGCCCGTTCGTCATATTTGACGGGGCGGTATTTGGAAAAGCAGCAACCCGTTCAGTTCAGCCACAAGCACCACGTCGGGGACGATGGTATTGACTGCCGATACTGCCATCAAACCGTCGAGACCACCGCAACGGCGGGTATGCCCTCGACTCAGACCTGCATGAACTGTCATAGCGAAATTTGGGCTGACAGCCCATACCTTGAACCCGTCAGGTCAAGCTTCCGTGATAACAAGCCTATCGAGTGGGAGCGAGTGCACGACCTTCCCGAATATGCGTATTTTAACCACAGCATTCACGTCGCAAAGGGCGTTGGCTGTTCTACATGTCACGGCCAGATTGACAATATGCCTGCGGTGTTTCAGGAAAATACCCTGCAGATGGAATGGTGTTTAGCATGTCACCGCGAGCCTGAGAAATTCATCAGGCCTAAGTCTGAGATCTATAATATGCAGTGGCAGGATGGCGATATGGATGCCGACGAACGCAAGCAGTTGAAGGTCGATCACAAGATACGCAGCAAGGAAATGATGACGAGCTGCTCGACATGTCACAGATAGTCAATTTTTCGTTTTGAATTAACAAAATAATGGCGAGTCCGGAAAACAAACAAACTTTTGCCTCTTTGCGAGAGATGATCCTGTCGCAAAACGGGAAGGAATATTGGCGCAGTATCGAGGAACATGCCGATACGCCGGAATTCAGAGAGTTTATCGCCGAAGAATATCCGCACGAGATCGAAGAGTGGGACAATGGCCTTAGCCGCCGAAATTTTGTCAAGGTTATGGGAGCCTCGCTCGCCCTTGCCGGCCTGAGCGGATGCGTGATCCAACCCCCTGAAAAGATCGTCGGGGACGTTCGCCCGCAAGAAGGGCGACTTCCTGGCAAGCCTAATTTCTTTGCGACGGCAATGTCTCTCGGCGGCGTTGCCACTGGACTCCTTGCAAAATCCTATGAAGGCCGTCCGGTCAAGATCGAGGGAAATCCTGACCATCCGGGCAGTCGTGGCGGAACGGATCTTCTTGCGCAGGCGTCGCTGCTTGACATGTACGACCCAGATCGTTCGCAGCAGGTGACCTATCGGGGAATGCCAAAGACCTGGGAAGGTTTCATGAGCGAATTCCGGGCAACGGTCGAGCAGAATCGAGTTGACGGAGGTGCGGGGGTTAGATTTCTGACCGGAACTGTGACATCGCCGACATTGATCGATCAGTTCGCGAAGGTCAAGGCCGAGCTTCCGAATGCAAAATGGGCTCAGTACGAGCCTGTCAACAACGACAATTCGATCGCAGGTGCGAAAATGGCATTTGGCTCGCCGGTGCAGACCGTTTACCGGTTTGACAGGGCCGAACGTATCTTGTCGCTCGATGCGGATATCTTTTCCGGATTTAACGTCGCGTATATAAATGATTTTGCCAAGGGGCGTGCATTTTCCGAAGAAAAGAAAGAGATCAACCGGCTCTATTGCGTAGAATCGACGATCTCCCTGACAGGTGCAAAGGCCGATCATAGGCTCGCAGTCAAGCCAAGCCAGATGTCGGAGATCGCTAAGGCGATCGCCAAGGCTGTCGGGGTTGCAGGTGCTGCATCAACATATCTTGACAATGCCCAGTGGATCGCTGCATTAGCGAAAGACCTTGTTGAACACAAAGGGAAATCGCTCGTGGTTGTCGGCGAGGGGCAGTCGCCGATGGTGCATGCTCTTGCCCATGCAATGAATTCTGCGCTTGGGAACATTGGCGAGACGGTAGTTTACACCGACCCGATGTCGCCGGGTACCGAAAGAAGTCAGATCGAGCAGCTTCGCGAACTTATTACCGACATCGACGCCGGCCGAGTCAAAATGCTTGTCATTCTCGGCGGAAATCCTGTTTACAACACCCCTGTTGATCTGAAATTGAATCCCGAACGGATGAACAAGATCGACGTTCGGGTTCATCTCGGAACGCATGCTGATGAGACGGCAGAGCATTGCCATTGGCACGTTCACGAAAGTCATTATCTTGAAATCTGGAGCGATGCTCGGGCCTATGACGGAACCGTTTCGATCGTCCAGCCTCTCATTAGCCCACTTTATGACAGCAAGAGCGTCCACGAGGTCGTCCAACTCGTTCTAAAGGAGAATTTTGATAGGAACGGCCACGATATTGTAAAAGAATACTGGCAGAGAACGGACATTAAGCCTGGTGCGGTCGGTGGTAAGGCGGAACCAAAGCCGGAGGCCAAGTCGGAAACTGATACGGACGGGAAGACCGACGTAGCCCATTCAGAGGAAGCTAAAAACAAGGATCACTCTACAGAAATAAAGTCGGAAGCTCCAATAGTTGTAGCAACTCCCGTGGCGTCGCCTGCGGCAGTAGCGGCGGGGGCAACGCCAAAGAGCTTCGAGGATAATTGGCGAAAGGCTGTGCACGACGGATTCATCCCGAATACGGCCGCAGCGGCCAAGACGGTCACAGCGACTACCGCATTTCTTGTGCAGTCCGAGACGAAGCCAGCGGCCGGAGGGGGAATTGAGATATCGATACTTCCCGATCCCTGCGTTTACGACGGCCGTTTTGTTAACAACGGGTGGCTGCAGGAACTGCCAAACCCATTGAACAAGATCACGTGGGAAAATGTAGCCCTCATTAGCCCTAATACGGCTTCAAAGCTTGGTATTAACGTGGCTAATGACTCTGACGAAAAGTCGGGTGGGGTTCGCGGGATCGCCTTTGTCGAAACGCGGGGCAATAATATGTTTTCCGATCTTGTTACGCTTAAATATCAGGGCGGAGAGATCCAAAAGGGCGTGCCGATGTGGATCGCACCCGGGCAACCGGATGACGTGGTCACCATTCATATGGGTTATGGCCGTACGCGTGCGGGCAAGGTTGGCACCGGACTTGGCTACAATGCGTTCGAGGTGATGCGATCTGATGCGATGAATTTCGGATTTGGCGAGATCGCCAAAAAGAACGAGACGACGACGATCGCGTCCACGCAGATCCATTTCAATATGGAGGGCCGCGATCTCCTACGCGTCTGGGATATCGATGAATTCGAAAAAGATTCCACGATGGGGCACCAGCACGACGAATACCCGAAATCGATGTACCCGTTTGATGAACATCAGGCGGTTTACGATAAGAATTATAAGTGGGGAATGTCGATCGACCTCAATTCATGCGTAGGATGCAATGCCTGTGTGCTGGCCTGCCAGTCGGAGAATAATATCCCGGTGGTTGGAAAAGAGCAGGTGGAACGCAGCCGTGAGATGCATTGGCTCCGCATCGATGCTTATTACGGAGGCGACGACCTAAACAATCCGGACGGTCCGCATTTTCAGCCGGTGCTGTGTCAGCAATGCGAACAAGCTCCTTGTGAAGTCGTTTGCCCTGTACATGCTACGGTCCATAGTGCTGAGGGGCTTAACGACATGGTCTATAACCGCTGTGTTGGAACGAGATATTGCTCAAACAACTGCCCGTACAAGGTCAGAAGATTCAATTTCCTGCTTTATCAGGATTGGGACACCCCGCAATACAAGTTAATGCGAAATCCTGAAGTGACGATCAGGAGCCGTGGTGTGATGGAGAAGTGCAATTATTGTACGCAGCGCATCGCGGGTGCACGCATCGAGGCCGAAAAAGATGGCCGCAAGGTGCGTGATGGCGAGATCGTGACGGCTTGCCAATCTGCGTGTCCAACAAATGCGATCGTCTTCGGCGACCTGCACGACCCGGAAAGCAAGGTTTCTAAGTCAAAGAAAGACCATCGGGACTACATTTTGCTCAATGAGCTAAATACCCAGCCGCGAACAACTTATCTCGCGGGATTGAAGAACCAGAATAAAGAAATGCCGGACTATAAGGCTCCTGTGAAGAAGGCTAAGGCCGTGGCCGAAACCAAAACTGAGGGAGGGGCGGGACACTAATGGCGGACCCAAAAGAAGTCAAAGTAAAGCTCCACCCGACGATGGTCGAGGGCGATCATACCTTTGCTAGTGTCACGGACAAGATTAGTGACCTTGCACTAAAGAAAAGGACGCCTTTTCACTGGTTTGTTGGATTTGCTCTGGCATTCATGGTAGCCCAGTCGTTGTTGATGACGACGGTTTACCTGTTGGCCAAGGGAGTCGGCATTTTTGGAAACAACCAGCCTGTCGGTTGGGCCTTTCCGATCATCAACTTTGTATGGTGGATCGGTATCGGCCACGCCGGAACGCTGATCTCGGCAATTCTGTTGCTCCTAAATCAAAAATGGCGAACGTCGATCAACCGTTTTGCTGAAGCGATGACGCTGTTTGCCGTTGCAAATGCCGCGGTATTTCCGTTGCTGCACACCGGCCGGCCTTGGCTTGCTGCCTACTGGCTTTTCCCGATCCCAAATGTGATGGGGTTATGGCCAAATTTCCGCAGCCCTCTGATCTGGGACGTTTTCGCCGTTTCGACGTACGCCACCGTATCGCTCCTGTTCTGGTATGTCGGCCTTATTCCCGATCTGGCTACGCTTCGGGATAGGGCGAAGAATAAGTACTTTAAGTTTATTTACGCAACCCTTTCATGGGGATGGCGTGGGTCGGCAAGGCATTGGCACCGCTACGAGATCACCTATTTGATATTGGCCGGCATCTCGACGCCGCTTGTGCTTTCGGTTCACTCGATCGTGTCATTCGACTTCTCCGTGTCGCAGGTGCCCGGTTGGCACGCCACGATCTTTCCGCCATACTTCGTTGCCGGAGCGATCTTCGCCGGATTTGCCATGGTGCTCATTTTGGCGATACCCCTGCGAGTTCTTTACAACATGAAGGATTTCATTACCGATGCCCATCTCATCTACATGGGCAAGGTGATGCTGGCGACGGGACTGATCGTTGTTTACGGCTACGCAATGGAAGCCTTTTTTGGCTGGTACAGCGTGTCGGAATACGAAGTATTCATGGTCAAGAACAGAATATGGGAAGGCCCGTATTGGTGGTTCTATTGGATGCTGATCTTTTGCAATGGCATTTCGATCCAGCTCTTGTGGTTTAAGAGGTTTAGGGAAAATCCGATATGGCTGTTCATCATATCGGTCATCGTGAGTATAGGTATGTGGCTCGAGCGGTTTGTGATCATTATTACAAGCCTTCATCGTGACTTTCTGCCATCGTCGTGGGCCATGTATGCTCCGAGCATATTTGATATATCGATGTTCGTCGGGACGCTCGGCTTCTTCTTTACATTGATATATTTGTTCGTAAGGTTTGTGCCGATAATTTCGATCTTCGAGGTTCGCACCCTGTTGCCGGATGCAAATGTTCATGGGCATCATCAGGATTTTGAAGAGAATGTTTTGGAAGTTGAGGATACGTACGATAGGACGGATCCGCCGAACGACTAGTGAAAGGTTAATAGTGAAAAGTGAATAGTTGTCGAATGACTGAACACTGACTACTGACTACTGATATGGAAAACAACCTTCACGGAATTTTAGCCGAATTCGATACAGCGACGGAGCTGGTCGACGCGGCGCGCTGCGTGCGTGACGCGGGCTATACAAAGACCGATGCTTTCTCGCCATTCCCACTGCACGAGATCGACGAGGCTCTTGGGATCAAGAGAAGTATTTTGCCTTATTTGATATTTGCCGGCGGTGTTACTGGACTGTGTGCGGGTTTTGGTCTGCAGTATTTTGTCCATGTGATCGAATGGCCGATCATTGTTGGCGGGCGGCCAGCATTCAGTTTTCCGGCCTTTATTCCGGCGATGTTTGAGTTAACGATCCTTCTTTCGGCTTTCGTTGCCGTGTTTGGAATGCTGTTTCTCAATGGGTTGCCGTCGCCGTACCACCCGGTATTTAACGTCCCAAGATTTGCTCTTGCGACTCGTGAGAAGTTCTTTCTTATTATTGAGTCGTCCGACCCGCAGTACGATTACGATGAGACCAAGGCTTTTTTGCAGACCCTTGACGCACAGGAGGTATTTGATGTTGAAGAATAACCTTCTGACCAAGAGACGCTCGATCCGATTTGTGGCCCTGTTTTTACTTGGGACATTTGCATCCGCTTGTGGTGTCCGGTTCGATATGCAGGACCAGCCGCGGTACAAGGCCTACAGGAAAAGCGAATTCTTCAGCGACCATCGCTCGTCGAGGGATTTTCCCGAAGGCACGGTCGCTCGGGGACAGTTGCATGAAAACAAGGCTTTCTACACCGGCAAGATCGACAATCCAAATTTGAATGCGCCGGTTGCAACGACAATGGATGCGTCCGGAAATACGCTGGTTTCGAGTTTCCCCAATGATATTGACGAGTTTCCGGTCCCCGTGACCAAGGCTCTGATCGACCGTGGGCAGGATCGTTACAACATTTACTGTATAGTTTGCCACGGCCCAGTGGGCAACGGCGACGGCATGATTGTCCGCCGTGGGTTTTCAAAGCCTCCGACATATCATGACGATCGTCTCCGGAATGCGCCGGTTGGACATTTCTTTGATGTGATCACGAATGGGTGGGGCAAGATGAGCAGTTACTCGTATCAGGTGCAGCCCGCCGACCGCTGGGCGATCGTTGCATATATTCGGGCATTGCAGATCGGTCAGAATCCGGAAGAAACGCTAAAGATGAGTTCTAAAACAGAATCTCACGGGGGAACACCGTAAATGGCGAATCCTGAAAATTACAAGACACCGGCCGATATTAACCGTCTGCGAACACTCGCACTCGGAATTGGCGGCGTAGCTCTGATATTGTGGGCTGTTGGGGCATATTTCAATACCGAACAGGCTCTTCGCTCGTGGCTCTTGGGCTTTATTTTCTGGGGCGGCATCGCGATCGGATCGCTTGGCCTTTTGATGCTCCAGTATCTGACAGGTGGTGCATGGGGTCTTGTAATCCGCCGGGTTGTTGAGGCTGGCTCGCGAACGCTGCCGCTTGTTTTTCTGTTTTTCATTCCGCTTGCGGTCGGCGTTTATACCCATAGTTTCTATGAGTGGACCCATTTGCCAGCGACAGATCATGCAATTGAGGCGCGGGGTATCTATCTTCTGCCTTGGTTTTGGATCGTCCGCTCGATCATTTATTTTGGGCTGTTTGGCGTAATGGTTTATCTCCTCAATAAATGGGGAGCCGAACAGGACAAAACACATACGGTCGAAGGGTCAAGGCTGGTATTGGAGCGGGCTTCGAGATTTTCAGGGCCTACGATGGTCATCTATGCCCTTTCGGTCACGTTTGCGGTCGTCGATTGGGTCATGACGCTCAATCCGCATTGGTTTTCCACGATGTGGGGGCTCTTGTTCGTGGCCGGCTGGGCACTTAGTGCACTGTGCTTTACAGTTGCGGTGATGGCGTATTTGCAAGACAGGTCGCCGATGAACGGCGTTCTCGGCAAACGCCATTTTCACGACCTTGGTAAGCTAATGCTTGCTCTCGTGATGGTTTGGGCGTATTTCAATTTTTCGCAATTTTTGATCATTTGGTCGGGCAATCTGCCCGAAGAGACCGTCTGGTACCTGACCAGGATGAAGGGCGGCTGGGGCTACATTGGCGTGGCTCTTATCTTGTTTCACTTTGCGTTTCCGTTTCTCCTGCTTCTGAAACAGGATCTTAAGAGGCAGTCAAAGAGGCTCGCGTCGATTGCGATCTTTATCTTGTTCCTGCGGCTCGTCGATATGTTTTGGCAGATCGCTCCGTCCTATCGGGTGTCGGAAGGGATCGTTGAGCAAGGTGCGTTTGTCATTAGTTGGATGGACATTGTCGCCCCTATAGCAG
>JBATDM010000129.1:0-4046 GCA_049663465.1 Pyrinomonadaceae bacterium | reverse complement strand
TCATTCGTGCCATTCGTGTAATTCGTGGCTAAAACCAGCCTTTAGCCCTTAAGCAGCAGAAGCTGCTTTTAGATCGATCAGCGAATCAAGCGGCGTGTATTCCAAGTTCTGCGATGTCGCAACCGCTTCATACGTGAGCTTGCCAGCGTAAGTGTTAACGCCTTCGGCAAGGCCGCGGTCTGCGGCGATGGCCTTTTCAAAGCCTTTGTTAGCCAATGAAAGAGCGTACGGCAGCGTCGCGTTCGTCAAGGCAAAGGTTGATGTTCTCGGAACCGCACCAGGCATATTTGCCACGCAATAGTGGAGAACGCCCTCTTCGTAATAAGTCGGATTTGAGTGGGTCGTTGCGTGCGTTGTCTCAAAACATCCGCCCTGATCGACGGCAACGTCAACGAGCACCGCACCATCTCGAATGAGGCTAAGCATCTCGCGCGTCACGAGTTTGGGGGCGGACGCTCCAACGACAAGAACCGCACCGATAACAAGATCAGCGTGCGAGATCGCTTCCTCGATCGCGTACTGCGACGACGCAAGCGTCTGAACTTTTGAGAGGAAGATATCGTCGAGTTCCCGAAGCCGATCAAGATTTCGATCGATGATCGTGACATGGGCACCAAGGCCGACCGCCATTTTTGCGGCCTCGGTACCGACAATTCCGCCGCCGATAATGACCACATCCGCCGCCGGAACTCCCGGTACGCCGCCAAGCAAAATGCCGCGGCCGCCGTTCATTTTTTCAAGATAAGTCGCTCCGACCTGTACCGACATACGGCCCGCAACCTCTGACATCGGCGTCAGCAGTGGCAAACGGCCTTGCCTGTCAGTGATCGTCTCGTACGCGACGCCTGTAACCTTTCGGTCGAGCATAACACGGGTCAATTCGAGTTCCGGCGCGAGATGCAGGTAGGTAAACAGCAACTGATTCTCGCGCATCCGCGGATATTCAGGTGCGACCGGCTCTTTGACCTTGACGATCATATCGCCCGTCTGCCAGATCTCATCGGCGGTATCAAAAAGCTGCCCGCCTGCCTTTACATACTGCTCGTCCTTAAACCCAGAGCCTTCGCCCGCCGTCTTCTGCACAAAAACATCGTGCCCAGCTAGCTTCAACGCCTGTACACCGGCAGGAGTCAGCCCCACACGGTATTCATTGTCCTTAATTTCCTTCGGTAAACCGATCTTCATAATAAAATTCTCCGCAAACTAAAATAGCGATAATAAAATCCTATATGCTAATAATCTTACGTGGTTTTACACAAATGTAAAAGGCACGCGCCGACTACATCGATGCTATCACCGCCCTGATCTCGCCATAGCTATACTCGTCGCCCAGAAACGCCTTTATTGGAGAAAGGGCTCCGCTTTCATTGAATTTCAATACGGCAAGGCGGATCGGCTCAACCTTTTCGACCGGGACAACTTGTTCAAGACTGACCTCGCCGGTCGCGATAAAACGCGCCAGATGGTTTTCGATCGTGGTGATCCCAAGCCCCCGTTTCCGAGCGATCTCGGGCACGGAAACACCATCGCGAAACATATCCAGCGAGATACGATAAGTATCTTTTCCGCTCGCGTCTCGGTTCGTTCTTGCCTTTCGGTCGCGTTTCGGCACCTTTAGATCGATACGCGAAACCAAATTATTTTTCACGCAATATTCCCGGATCGCCGCCAGGAACTCGGCTCCGTATTTGTCGAATTTCAGATCGCCGATGCCCGAGATCTTCCGCATTTCCCAGTCGTTATGGGGCAAATAGGTCGCCATCTCGATAAGTGTCGCGTCAGAAAAGATCACGTAGGGCGGAACGTTCTCGTGCTTGGCAAAATTCGTCCGCAATTGTCTAAGAGTATCGAAAAGGGCCTGAATATAAGGGTGCGACATGTCGGATACGAGCTGCGGCCGCTTCTCTTCCTTCGCCTCGACCTTTATGAGTTGAACCGGCGTATTTCCCGCCAGAACGTCCATGCTCGATTCCGTCAGCACAATTGTCGGGTACTGGCCTTCCGTCTGCGCGAGAAATCCCTGAGCAACCAAGTCGCGGAAGTACTCGAACCATAGATCTTTCGAGATATCGGCCCCAACGCCGTAAGTCTTGATATTTTTATGCTCGTCGCGGATGGTACGAGCCTGAGATCCGCGCAGAAAATCGATAATATAGCTCATCCCAAATCGCTGACCGGTTCGATACACCGCGCTCAACGCCTTCTGAGCGATGATCGTACCGTCAAATCGCTCGAAGACAGTGTTGCAGTTGTCGCAATTGCCGCAATCCTTATCGAGCGTTTCCGAAAAGTAGTTGAGCAGAAACTTACGGCGGCACGTTCTCAGGTCGCCGAATTTGCCCATTAGGTCGAGCTTACGCAGCATTATCCTGGATTGCTCCGCGTTTCCCTCAACCTCGGCAAATCCTTTGAGCCTGATCACATCTGCCCAGCTGAAAAACAGCAGAGCGTCGCTCTGCAAACCGTCGCGCCCCGCTCGGCCCGTCTCCTGATAATAGCTCTCAACGTTTTTCGGCAGGTCCATGTGGACGACAAAACGGACATTCGACTTATCGATCCCCATCCCAAAGGCGATGGTCGCGACGATTATTTTCGTTTCGTCCTTGAGGAAGGAAACCTGATGTTTGTCACGAGTTTCCTTGTCGAGGCCCGCGTGATACGACAAAGCCGAAAAACCCTCGTCTCTCAGGTCGGCCGCGAGCGAATCGGTCGAATTTCGGCTGAGGCAATAGATGATGCCGCTTTCGTCTTTGCGTTTTTTGAGATACCCGAGAAGCTGGCCGTAGGAATTGCGCTTTGGTTCAACGGCGTAAAAGATATTCGGGCGGTTAAAGCTGGAAACAAAAAGTTCGGCTTGCGGAATATTTAGCCGGTCAAATATGTCCTTTCTTACAAGTTTGTCAGCGGTAGCCGTAAGGGCGATCAACGGAACTTGCGGGAATACCTGTTTGAGAGCCGCAAGCCGAAGATACTCAGGCCGAAAGTCGTGCCCCCAACTCGATATGCAGTGCGCCTCATCGATCGCAAAGAGCGAGATATTTATTTCGCTAAGAAAATCAAGAAACTGATCCCCGCTCTGCAAAAGCCGCTCCGGAGCGACATACAGCAGCTTCAATTTGCCGCTCCGCACGTCCTGAAAGACCTCGACCTGTTTGCGCGCCGTCTGTGTTGAATTTAGAAATGCGGCCTCGACGCCGTTGGCACGCAGAGCATCGACCTGATCTTTCATCAGAGCGATCAATGGCGAAACCACCACCGTCAATCCATCCTGCATGATCGCCGGTATCTGGTAGCAAAGCGATTTGCCGCCGCCGGTCGGCATCAGCACGACCGAATCCTTCTTCGCCAAAACCGCAACGATCGCCGCTTCCTGATTCATCCGAAACGAATCGTATCCGAAGCGATGTTTGAGAATCTCGCGGGCGGCTTCGATAGTCATAAAAGTCGGAACCGAAGCGTTAGCGAACTGGTTCAGTTTCGCTAGGTTCGGTCAGTCAAAAAAAGAAAGCGGCAACAACGAGATTGCTCGCAACGCGAGGAACCCAGTCGCTACCGCTCCCGGTTCTGACACATTACTTAGATCTCAACTTCGTCGATCTGTGCTTTTTGCAGCTTACCGGAGTAATCAACATAGAGCGATTTCCACTCGCTGAAAATGTCGAGAACCTGCGTTCCGGCTTCGCGATGGCCGTTACCGGTTCCCTTCGTTCCGCCGAACGGCAGATGAACCTCGGCACCGATCGTAGCCGAGTTTACATAGCAAATTCCGGTGTACAGTTCCTGCATCGCGTAGAATGCCTGATTGACGTTTTGCGTGTAGATCGCGGACGAAAGCCCGTATTGGACGCCATTTACGATGTCGATCGCTTCGTCGAGAGTCGAAAACGGTATAACGCTCGTGACCGGGCCAAATATCTCTTCCTGCTCGATACGCATTCCCCGTTTTACATCCGTAAATACTGTAGGCTCAATAAAGTAGCCCTTTCCATAGTCGCCCCTGGTCATCTTTTTGCCGCCGCACGCAAGCGTTGCCTTGTCCTGATTTT
>JBATDM010000128.1:0-8967 GCA_049663465.1 Pyrinomonadaceae bacterium | reverse complement strand
CCACATCGTCGGATTTACACGTCAGTAATTCCTGTAGAATGTGGGCCGCACCATAGGCCTCGAGTGCCCAAACTTCCATCTCGCCGAAACGCTGTCCACCAAACTGAGCCTTACCACCCAAGGGCTGTTGCGTGATCAAACTGTATGGCCCGATTGAGCGTGCGTGGATCTTGTCGTCGACCAGATGCGAGAGCTTCAACATATAGATGTAGCCGACGCAAACCTTCTGCTCGAACTGCTCACCGGTCAAACCATCATACAGACGCGTCTTGCCCGACGGACCAACAGACGGCGGCAGGCCTATCTCGTCATACCTTTCATTTGCCTGACCGATGTAACCCTTGATCTCTTCTTCGCTGGCTCCGTCAAAAACGGGCGTCGCAAAGTGAAGTCCGAGGACCTTTCCGGCCCAGCCGAGATGTGTCTCGAGGATCTGCCCAACGTTCATACGCGACGGCACGCCCAGGGGATTGAGTACGATCTCGACCGGCGTTCCGTCCGGCAGGTAAGGCATATCTTCTTCGGGAAGAATGCGGGCGATCACACCCTTGTTACCGTGACGTCCGGCCATTTTGTCACCAACGCTCAATTTGCGCTTCATAGCGACGAAGACCTTGACCATCTTGATCACGCCCGGCGGCAATTCGTCGCCCTGCTTGAGCTTGGTGATCTTTTCGTCGTAGATGTCACGCAGAATATTGATCTGTCGCTCGGTACGCTGTTCGTATTCCTTGACCTCGTTTGCAATGTCGATCGAACCAGACGCAACCTCAGCCTTGCGAAGCAGCTTGGTCTCGATGCCCCGCAATTTCTCGCGGTTAAGTGTATCGCCCTTCTTGAGAATGACATCCTTCCCATCTACGAGATCCTTTGTCAGCTTGCGGCCATCAAAGAGTTCGTAAATACGTTCGTCACGCTGTTCCTGAAGAATACGAATTTCGTCATCGAGATCGCGGTGAAAAGCTTCTTCCTCCATGCTCTCGATATCGAGCGAACGATCGTCCTTGTCCTGTCCCTTGCGGGTAAAGATCTGAACGTCGACAACCGTACCATCGATTCCCGGCGGGCAGGTAAGCGACGCATCTTTTACGTCGCCGGCCTTTTCGCCAAAGATCGCACGCAAGAGTTTCTCTTCCGCGGTCAGCTGCGTCTCGCCCTTGGGCGTAACCTTGCCGACGAGCACCGAGCCCGGCTTGACCTGGGCCCCGATACGGATGATTCCGCTTTCGTCGAGATCGCGGAGCATGTTCTCGCCGATATTCGGGATATCACGCGTGATCTCCTCAGGACCAAGCTTAGTATCGCGGGCCTCGATCTCAAGTTCCTCGATATGGATCGATGTGTAGTAATCGTCCTTAACGAGTTTCTCCGAAACCAGGATCGCGTCCTCAAAGTTGTAACCACGCCACGGCATAAACGCCACGAGCACATTTCGGCCAAGTGCGAGTTCGCCGCGGTCGGTACAAGGACCGTCAGCAATGACCATGCCTTTCTTAACGCGTTCGCCGACAGCGACGATCGGCCGCTGATTGATACAAGTGTTCTGATTCGAACGCTTGAATTTTACCAGCGAGTAAATGTCAGCCGTCACCTCACGAGAAATCGTGCCGTCAACTCTATGATCTGCCTTAACAATGATTCGTTCCGAATCGACAAAATCGACCACGCCGTCACGCTTTGCGATCACAACCGCACCAGAATCGCGAGCAGCGATCTTTTCCATGCCGGTTCCGACAAACGGCGACTCAGCACGAAGCAGCGGTACAGACTGACGCTGCATGTTCGAACCCATAAGAGCTCGGTTAGCATCATCGTTTTCAAGAAATGGAATGAGCGACGCCGCAACCGAAACTAGCTGTTTCGG
This sequence comes from Pyrinomonadaceae bacterium, assembly GCA_049663465.1. Lineage (GTDB taxonomy): Bacteria > Acidobacteriota > Blastocatellia > Pyrinomonadales > Pyrinomonadaceae > OLB17. Next base: position 7,103 of record JBATDM010000128.1, on the reverse strand, counting down.
CGAAACGTCCATGTACTGTACGTCTTTGCTGTCAGCAGTGATAAATTCACCTTTCTGCCGGGCAGCGACGCGTTCGTTAACAAAATTGCCCTTTTCATCGAGGACGATATTCGCCTGGCCGATGATCCATTTGTCTTCTTCCCAAGCTGTCAGATAAAACGGCCACGGCTCAAAGTCAGCAGTCTTTCCGTCTTTGATCTTTTTATTGGCTGCCTCGACATCTTCAAGTGGAACGTGCTCGCCGGGCTTAAACTTGGTATCGCCGCCATTGTAAACCCTGACGTACTCGATCACGCGGCCATCAACGACACGTCTGTACGGCGACTCGATAAAGCCAAATTCATTGATCCGAGCGAAACACGACAGGGACGATATCAGGCCGATGTTCGGGCCTTCAGGCGTCTCGATCGGACATATGCGGCCGTAGTGAGTCGGGTGAACGTCGCGAACCTCAAAACCCGCGCGTTCACGCGAAAGACCGCCTGGCCCGAGGGCCGACAGACGACGTTTATGGGTAATTTCCGACAGCGGATTTGTTTGATCCATGAACTGCGAAAGCTGTGACGAGCCGAAAAACTCGCGGACCGCTGCGGTCACGGGCTTCGCATTAACAAGATCCCGCGGCATCGTGGTGAACATATCCTGTTGGATGGACATCTTCTCCTTGATCGCCCGTTCCATACGCTCTAGGCCAATGCGGAATTGATTCTCAAGCAATTCACCGACCGCACGAACGCGGCGGTTGCCGAGGTGATCGATGTCGTCCTGATAATAGTGTTCGCTGTCACGCTTCATTCGAAGTAGATAATTGACTACCTCGATAAAATCCTCAGGTGCGAGCAACTGATCAGTGATGCGATCCTTTTCAGGCCGGCCCATCTTGATGTTAAATTTCAGTCGGCCAACACGCGACAGATCGAACCGACGCGTGTCAAAAAACATTCCTTCGAGCAGTCGATAAGCTGTCGGGACTGTCGGCGGATCGCCGGGACGCATCTTGCGGTAGATCTCAAGCAACGCATCGACGGGCTTTGAGATCGGGTCTTTCTTGATCGTCGCCGCGATGACTTCGCCGATAACATCTCGCTTCGGAAAGAATATGGTGAAACCCGAAATTCCCTCTTCGATGATCTGTTGCAGCTTTCCGGCGACGATCTCAGTGTTCGCCTCGACGATCACCTCTCCGGTCTCAGTATTGACAACGTCATCGAGAGCAAATGCTCCTTCGAAATCGGCCGATGTGACCCCAACCTTGGCGATGCCCATGCGCCGAAGATCAGCGATGGCACTCTTAGTAACCTTTTTTCCTTTTCGGGTTACATCTTCTTTCTTATCTTTTATGTCCTCTTCCGAACGCATTCCCACGAGATGGGTGTCGCCTTCCGCCTGAACCTTAACAAAGAGTTTGCCTTTCTCAACGGCGACCTCATCGGTCACGTAAAAAAGCCTTAGGATCTCGGCGTCCGAGTACTCTGCGTTCTTAACCACTTCTTCGAGAATACTGTCCGAGACCGTCTTCATATCGATCTGCGGATTGAGCCAGAGCCCAAGGGCACGCAAGAAGACGGTAGCAATAATCTTTCGCTTTCCAAGACGGGCATTAAGGATGCCCTTTTGGTCATATTCAAATTCGACCCACGAACCTCGGTACGGGATGATCTTGGCAAGATACTCGTCGCGATCGCCCTTATAGAAAACACCGGGCGAACGATGAAGCTGCGAGACGATCACACGCTCAGTTCCATTGATGATGAACGTGCCGTTATCGGTCATCAGCGGAATCTCGCCGAAGAAAACATCCTCTTCCTTAATATCGCGGATCGTCGAAACGTTTGTGTCCGGGTCTTTATCAAAGACCGTCAGGCGTATCTTGACCTTGAGCGGAACGCTGTATGACATTCCTCGTTCCTGACATTCCTGTTGGTCGTGCTTGTGCTTGAGGCCGACCGGTTCTCCACAATTGTTGCAGAGATTTGGACGGACGGCGTTGAACGTGCCGCAGTTATTACACAGCACTTCCGCGGGGTTAAAGGGATCGACCTTTATCTTGGCAGAGCAGTTTTTACAGTTCGCACGCAGGTGCTCGAGGCCTTCGAGATTCCCACACTTACACTGCCAGTTGCCGATCTGATACTCGACATATTCGAGAGTCGCGGTTTCGCGAAAATCCGAGACCGGAAAGATCGAGGCGAAAACCGACTGAAGTCCGATGTAGTCGCGTTCCTCAGGAATGAGATCCATCTGGAGGAACCGGTTATACGATTCGCGTTGAACCTCGATCAAGTTTGGGATCTGTGCCGACGTGTAGATCTTTGAAAAATCCACGCGCTCCGGTGACTTGCTTGTTCGTACCCCAAGTCCATTCGAGCTGCTTTGTAGAGGATTGTTGATCATATGATTGATAGCTGGCTATAAAAAATCAGTTGATTTCGCCGGGATATGCTGTTACGATTCACATAACAAATTCCCCACGAGATCGATTGCGATAAAGACGCCAAACGCGGTCGAGGGCAAAGTTTACCCAGACCGCTTCTAAGCAGTAAATGCGTCTATTTAAGTTTTCCGAGCGTGCCGAAAAGAGACACTCACTCTCCACTTATATGCGACCAATGTCGCGTCAAAAACAACGGAAACTATTAGAAGTAATAGTGCTTCCGAATTCGGCCCTGACGGCCAACGCAACCCACAAAAAATAAACGGACTGCGAACCTGTTAGTATAACAATAATTATTGCCGTTTGTAAATAGCCGTTACCAATGGCACATTTCGACCCGCCTCAAGCAAACTCTGCGTCCGATCGACGCAGAGTTTGCTGAGAGCGATTCTTTACGGCTCGCTGTGAGCTACTTGAGCTCGACGGTCGCACCGGCTTCGGTCAACTTGGCTTTGATCTCGTCCGCCTCTGCCTGTGAAACGCCTTCCTTGAGCGCCTTCGGAGCAGCATCGACAAGGTCCTTGGCTTCCTTGAGGCCGAGACCCGCAACGACTTCGCGAACAACCTTGATGACGGCGATCTTATTGCCGCCGGCCGCCGTAAGGACCACATCAAACGAATCCTTGGCTTCCGCCGCCGGCGCAGCATCGCCGGCACCGGCACCTGCGGCCATCATCATCGAGGCCGCAGCGGCCGCTGAAACTCCAAATACTTCTTCGAGTTCCTTGACCAATTCAGACGCTTCGAGAAGCGACATACCTTTTAAATACTCAACAACATCAGCTTTTGTAACTGCCATGATTTTTATCTATCTCCTATTTAGGGTTCTTTCAAAGCAGGTAAAAAGTAAAAAGGCAAAAGGCAAATTACGCCATCAACCTATATTCTCACCTGCGCTCTGTTAAATGCTTCCGGCTCAAGTAAAGTTTAAGGCATTTTGCCTTTTTACTTTTTACTTTTGCCTTTGCAACCGCCGCTTAGAACCCAGGGACATCTGCGAACGGGTTGCATCACCTTTCGTTTTTGTCCGAAGCCCTTGTGACCTGACAAATCACTGGCTCGTTTTACCTTGAGTACGGCTATGACGGGCGTCGCCGCCCGTAATTCCAAATCTCAGATCTCACATTTGAGACCTGAAAAAACTATTCCGCCGGCTTTTCTTCCGTGGCCTCGGCGGCGATTTCCAAAATATCGCCATCTCCCTCAACATCTGCCGGCACTTCTTCAGCCGGAGCAGCTTCGACCTCCGCCGGTACTTCTTCAGCAACCGGAGCGGCCTCTGCCTCAACTTCAGGTGCGGTCTCTGCGGCCGGTGCCTCTTCAGCCTTGGCTTCAGCGGCCGGAGCCGCTTCTGCAGCGGTTCCAGCGTCGCGGCCTTCCTGTTCACCGATCTGTTTGATCACCACGGCGAGGTCACGCGGCACGGCATTGATGACCGTAACGAGACGCTGTGCACCACTGTTGAGCACCCACATCAGCTTGGAAATAAGCTCTTCCTTCGAAGGCAGGTTAGCGATTGTCGTCAGCTGCTGAAGGTCAACCAGTTTGCCGTCGACCACACCCGTCTTAAAGGTGTAGATGTCGGCATTGTCCTTCATGAACTTCGAAATTGCTTTCGTAAGAACAACGGGATCATTCTGTGTCCATGCAATGGCGGTCACGCCCTTGAGATGGTCGGTCGTATCTTCAAACTGCGTTCCCTTGACCGCGATACGGGCCAGAGTATTCTTTACGACCTGATAGCTTGCACCTGCTTCGCGAAGGCTGTTACGGAATTCCTGATCCTTGGTGACCGTCAACTTTGTAAAGCTGACGACCATTGCGGACGTAGAATTCTGCAGCGATTCGGTGAGGGCGGCCAGATCTTTTGCTTTTGTTTCTCTTGATTTCATGTCTTTACACGCTCCTCACTTAAACGTACGCGAGCTCGTCGAGCAATACGCCCGGGCTCATCGTCGCTGCTAAATTGATCTTCTTAAGGTAACGGCCTTTTGATGTCGTCGGCCTTGCCTTAACAACCGCGTTGATCAAAACCTTTGCATTCTCCTGCAGCTTTGCGGGGTCAAACGAAACCTTGCCGACAGGCGAATGGATCACGCCGGTCTTATCGACGCGATACTCGACCTTACCGGCCTTGGTCTCTTCGATGGCGGTTTTGACGTCCATCGTGACCGTTCCTGTTTTCGGATTTGGCATCAGGCCTCGAGGACCGAGAACCTTACCAAGCTGACCGACCTTGCCCATCATGTCGGGCGTCGCAATGAGTGCGTCGAAGTCGAGCCAGCCGCCTTTGATCTTCTCAACGATGTCATCACCACCGGCAAGATCCGCCCCTGCGTCTTCCGCCTCTTTGACCTTGTCGCCCTGTGCAATAACGACAATGCGTTTTGCCGTTCCGCCCAAACCGTGCGGCAGAACGATCGTTCCACGAACAAGCTGATCAGCCTTTCGCGGGTCAACGCCCAGCCACATTGTCAATTCGACGGTCTCGTCAAACTTTGCAAATGCGATCTCTTTGAGCTTTGAGACCGCTTCTTCAAGCGTATGCTTTTTGTGCGGCTCAATTTTCTCAAGAGCCGCAAGATATTTCTTGCCTCGTTTCATTTTACCTCCAGGTGTTAACGGACAACTTTTGTTGTCCTCCCTGTGACGGGTTACAGATAACAAGTGAGGGAAAACCCGTCACCTGTGACCTGTTACTTGCCACTATCCTTCTACTGTAAGTCCCATCGACTTAGCCGTTCCCTCGATCGTCCGCATTGCTGCGGCCAGGTCGGTCGTATTGAGATCTACCATTTTCAATTTTGCGATCTCTTCGATCTTAGCCTTCGAAACCTTGCCAACTTTTTCTTTATTGGCCTTACCCGAACCCTTTGCGATGCCCGATGCTTTTCTTAACAGATCGGCCGCTGGCGGTGTTTTCGTTTCAAATGTGAACGAACGATCCGCATATACCGTGATCACGACCGGGACCTTCATATCCGGATCGTCGTTTTGCGTCTTGGCGTTGAACGCCTTGCAAAACTCCATGATATTTACGCCATGCTGGCCCAAAGCCGGGCCGATCGGCGGTGCCGGATTTGCTTTGCCGGCGGGAATCTGCAACTTAATGTAACCTTCTATCTTCTTTGCCATTTTCTTTTTCGATTAACGATCCCTTTCGGGAATGTCCTCATTTACTCTTCTTCTGCAAACGTAACCTTCTCAACTTCTAAGAACGCTAATTCGTAAGGCGTTGAGCGGCCAAAAATTGTGATCGAAACCTTGAGAACAGCCTTGTCCTCGTTGACCTCTTCGACCTTTCCGGTAAAGCTGGCGAACGGGCCGGACTTGATCCTCACGACCTCACCTACCGTGTAGGTAAACTTCGGCTTCGGCTTTTCGGTCGCGACCTCGATGTTGTGCACGATCTGATCGACCTCGGCCTGTGTAAGCGGTGTTGGCTGTTTGCCGCCTAGAAACCCGGTAACTTTCGGCGTTGATTTGATCGCGTGAAAGACATTGTCGGGTATCTTTCCCTTATCATCACATTCGACCTCGACGAGCACATAGCCAGGATAAAACATCCGCTCAGACACATACTCTTTATTGCCGCGCATTTCTACAACCTTCTCTTTTGGCAGAAGAACTTCGGTGATCTGATCTGCCAATTCCATGTCGCGAATGCGAGCCCCAAGGCTTTCAACAACCTTGTTCTCGTGCCCCGAATAGGTGTGGATAAAATACCACTGCTTCATCTTCAAATATCCTTAAACGCCAGCGATCGTATTGATCACCCACGTTAGAGCCTGCAAAATATAGACCCAAGCCTGGTCCACCAGGAACAAATACATCGCGAAGAAAATAACGCTGATCACGACGATGATCGTCGTATTCTTTACGTCCGTTGACGACGGAAATGACGTCTTGTCGAGTTCGGCTCGGGTGTTCTTAATAAACTCGCCGACCCCTTCTTTATGCTTTCCAACAACTGCTTCTGACACCGTATTTATCTCCCAAAAATCGATCTGGCAGGGGTACCAGGACTCGAACCCGGACCTAAGGTTTTGGAGACCTCCATGCTAACCATTGACACCATACCCCTGTGAATAGTGAATAGTTTAGAGCGGAAAGTGATGAGTGAAGAATTTGACACTCACCACTCGTCACTTATCACTCGTCACTATTTGTTCTCTCTATGCAGCTGATGACAGCGGCAGCGACGGCAAAACTTTTTAAGCTCAAGCCTATTCGGCGTGTTTTTTTTGTTCTTTGTCGTCACGTAATTGCGCTCTTTGCACTCAGTGCACTGCAAAATAATATTATCTCTTGGCATATCTTTCAGTTGTCGGCTATCAGTTGTCGGTGGTCAGCCAGATTTCTCTGACAACTGACAACCGACTACTGACAACTCAGTTTTATTCCACTACTTCCGAAACCGTACCGGCACCGACCGTGCGTCCGCCTTCGCGGATGGCGAAGCGGAGGCCTTTCTCCATGGCGATCGGAGCGATGAGCTCGATCTCCATCTGGATGTTGTCGCCCGGCATCACCATCTCGACTCCAGCGGGCAAGTGTGCAACGCCGGTCACGTCCGTTGTTCTAAAGTAGAACTGCGGCCGATAGCCCGTAAAGAACGGGGTGTGGCGTCCGCCTTCTTCTTTGGTGAGGACGTATGCCTCAGCCTTGA
>JBATDM010000127.1:0-1725 GCA_049663465.1 Pyrinomonadaceae bacterium | reverse complement strand
ATCAGGCAATCGAGAAACTCTGCGCGGAACTCAATGCAACGGAAACGGTTTTTCCGCGCACGAATCTGCGCCTGGTGCTGCAATTGGGCTCGACGTAAATTCCGGGAGATCAGGTCATCTGACCTTGGGGTCTGGGGGCGGCACCGAGGTGATGGCCGGGGCCTGGTTACCGGCGCTGACATGGATGGTGAAGCTCTGCTGGGCGGTTAGGCCCTCCTGATCCTCCACCTGCACAGTTACAGACTGGGCGCCCACCTGATCTGCCGTTGGAACCCATTCAATCAGGCCATTCGTCGGCTCAATGGTCATACCGATGGGTGCAGTCGGGAGAGCATAGGAGAGTGAAGTATACGTAGCTAATGCTGGATTTCGGCTAATCAATTGCCGATAATCTCGAAATTCTCGGTGAGAAGTGTCCGTAAGCGCGGGGCGTACGAATCTAGCTCGCCGAAAAAATTCCTGCACGCCGTTTTATACTTGTCGAACGAATCGTAATATCGATTGTAGAGAACTTCTTGCTTGAAAAACTTCCAAAAGCGCTCAATGAGATTTAGATTCGGAGAATACGGCGGCAGAAATTCCAGTTGGATTCGCGATGTCCGCAAATACTCGGTAACCGCTTTGGAACGATAATAGCGAGCATTGTCGCAAATAACGATGATGCAGGACGCAGTAGGATTAGCCTTTTCGATCTGCTCAAACAAAGCGATGGTCGACGTCGCGTCGATGGTGTCGTCGAAACGGATCTGCGCACTCATCGTCTGAATGTTGATCGCTCCGTTGATGTTGAGGCGCCGACGCCCCGTGTTGCTCTTGATCGCGCGTTCCTTGCCGCGCTCGATCCAACCGCAACCGATGACGGGGTTGTGCTGAGGATGGGTCGCGTCCATGAAATAGACCGGATCGCCCTCGGCCTTGTTTTTCTTGATATTGTCGTAGGTTTCGAGGAACGCCTTTTGGGCGACGGGGTCGGCCTTACCAGGCTCAAGCTTGGCCTTCTTGTAGACATAGCCGAGACGGTGGAGCACGGCGGTCATGCCGCTGGCGGTGTAAGACACCCCCCACTGCTTCTCTACCCATCGGGCGACCGACTCTGCCCTCGGGTACAGATGGGTGCGAAGATGAGCGCTCAATGCCGCCAACTGGGAATCGTCGAGGAAAGCCTCGCTTCCCACATAGCTCATCCGCAACAGGGCATCGAGACCGCCTTCCTTGTAGCGCTTGAAGTAGCTGCGGGCGGTGTCCGGATCGATCAGCAAGGCGTCGGCAACATCGGCCGCGCTCCGCCCGTTGCCAAGAAGGATAACGGCGTTGATCCGGTATGCCTCGCGCACGTTCCGCGTGCCGCGGTGTGCGGTGCGCAGCTCGGTGATCTCCTGCTTGTTAAGACGGTAGTCGTGCATGGCCTGAATTTTACACGAAAGATCGATTGGTTACCGTCGAGTCCTAAGCCGAAGTCTCATGTGAGAGACGTATAACCACCTCAATGCGAACATTGTCGATAACCGGACCATAACCCGGTGTGCCGAGACTACTGAACTCCAATTTCGTCTGGTCGCTCGTGGCAGTGAACAAGAATTCCGTCGTACCCGTTCAGCCCCCCCTCCACCAAACAACCTGCGAAATTACTGAAACCTAGCGGACAAACCTAGCGTGATGTGGCAAGATTTGGCCCAGCGATGGTGCCCCGCTATCGGGGCGCGACGGTACGGCGGACATGCATCT
>JBATDM010000126.1:0-7615 GCA_049663465.1 Pyrinomonadaceae bacterium | reverse complement strand
GGTCTATAACGGCACCTTGTTCGTTGATGTAGGTAGTAATTCCTACGTTCGTGACACGTAGGACGGGGCGATTTGTCTCAACCGCTCGGAAAACGGCGTTGGCCAGATGCTGACGGAGCACGGGCGTCGGGCCGAGGTAGCCGTCGTTGGTCATCTCGATCAGGACATCGGCACCGTCGGCGACATATTGCCGCGAGAGCTGGCCAAAGTGCGATTCGAAACAGATCATAATGCCCGCCTTTGCATCGCCGACCGGCAGCAGGTCGTATTCGCGGCCGTATGAGAAATTACCAACGAAGGCCGGCACGATCGACTCCAGCGGCATCGGCACCGCCTCGCCAAACGGCAGAAGATAGATCTTGTCATACTGCGCGACAATCTTGCCATCGCTCCCGATCATCACCGCCGAATTAAAAAACTTCCCATTCGCCGCATCCGGCTCTGCTGAGTTGAATAACAAGCTGACCTTATTTCTTGTCGTAAATTCTCGAACGAACTGCTGAAACTCCCGGTCGTCGTTGTACATAAAGTTCATCGGCGATTCGGGAAGGATCACAAGAGTAGGGATCTGGCGACCGGCGGTTGGCGGCTCGCCGCTCGCAACTGAAAACTGCTGATCTATCTTTCTGATCTCAGCCTCGGCAAGATCGAACTGACGTTGGCGAAGCTCTTTGAGATCGTTGTAATTGATACCGGACATCGGTACGTTCGGCTGCACGGCAATGACATTTGTTTTCGGCCCGGACTGAAAGTAAAAATTCGGCGTCGTCATCCAAGCGAAAAGAACGAAAACAGCCAGTGCACCAACCATCATAAAAGGATTCAGGTCGTCGTCGGATCCGTCCTTCAGGGCTCTAAACATCATCGGCTGCTCTTCAGATGGTTCTACTTCCGTTGGCTCATCCCGGCCGATAGCCTTTCTTACGATGGTTTTCATCACATTGGAGCAACCCAGAATAAATAGACATGCTGCTAAGTTGCACAACACTACGACAAAGGAAACCGAAATAACTCCGCCTGTCGATGCCCAGCCAGCGAGTGTTGCGGTAAATTGCGAATACCCGATCGCGTTCCAGTTATTCCCCGTCAGCCAATATCTAAGAAACTCGCTGAATACCCATACAAACGGTGCCGCGAGAAATGCCCATGATCCGAACCGCCGAAGCAATATCGAAAGTACCGCTGCGAAGATCCCCGGAAAGACTCCGGCTCCGAGACACGCAATGAGAATGAGCAGATAGGCGACGGGCCACGGTATCGCGGCGTAGTGAATCGGTGCGTAGGTGAGCCACCAGCATGTGCCGAAAAAGAACGCGGTGCCAAATATCCAGCCGAGCAGAAAACAGGCGGGCACGCAATGCTTTTGCCGCTCAACCGCCCACATCAGCGGCACCAGTGCGAACCACGCCGACCACCAGATCTCAAAATCGGGAAAGGCAAGTATCAACAGCCCCGCAGCGACCAGTGCGAGCAGCACGTTCGTCCACGAGGGCAATATTCGCTTGACCGCCGCAAATGCCATTAGGACATATTATCAGCAAACGGTCATCATTCTGTCAGCCTGAACGATGTTCGGTCAGAAAGCGACAAATTTTGTCACATCAAAATGACGCGTTCTGTCATTCGATCCGTCCCGCGATCTGGACGCGGTCAGGTTGACCAAAAACCACGCGGCCCGACAGGTTCGCCCAGTTCAGAATGAACGAAAACCGGGCATCGCCTCGAAAACATTGATAACAGGGCGTTTAAAGAAGGAAAGCCCGGCCTTTTCGGCCGGGCTTTTAATAGGAAGGACAACTGAAGGAACGCTCGGAAGGTGTAGAGCACAGTGGCAAACCGCGCTCGGTGAAGTGGTGGCGGCGGGGTCTTGATCAACTGCATCAAGCTGGCCGCATATGTATAAAGCACGTAGCGTGCCATAGAATGAGTCTGGAGTGGTAAGTCGGGAGTCTGAAGTCACAGAAAAATGAAAAAGCCCGTAAACACAGGCTCTTTCACGACAAATAATTCTGGAATTAGGTTGAGCTTAAGACTGAAGACTCAAGACTTTTGACTCCAGACTAACCGTTTTGAGCTATTTTGAGCAGCGTTCTGACAGTCTTTGTAACGCCAGCACGTCCTGATTCTCTCCGGCGATCTCAAGCGAGGACGCTGCGTAGTTCTTCGCCTGCATACAATCGCCCTTTTCGACATAGATCTTGCCGAGGCTCACGTGGGCTTCGACCAAGCGGTTGTCCCAGAATATCGAAGTCTTAAACGAACTGATCGCCTGATCGATATCGCCGCGCCGAAGATGTATCTTGCCGAGCAGCAGATAACTCTCTGCACTCATCGGCTCGCTCGCAAGCACACGGCGAAGAACCGCCATCGCATCGTCGTCATTGCCCGTCTTGATCAACCCCCGTGCCTGAGCGAGAAGGGTATCTGTTTCGCTCACCTGCGGTACCGCCGTTACGGGCCGACGGCTCAGTACGACCGCGACAAAATCTTTCCTCGCAGGCTGAACTACTCGCAGACTGACATCAGGCAGCAAACGCGACTTCTGCCAATCCTTCTCAAGGTTCGCGTATCGGTTGTTATCGGTCAGGAAGCGGCGGGCCTGATTGTCCATATCCGCCGCGGTGGCATCTTTGAGCGATTCGAGCGTCTTCGCAAGGATATAATATGCCTCGCCGTCCTTCGGATTGATGACGATCGCGGACCGCATCTGGTCGGCAGATTCGACAAGGTTGCCGTTTAGGAAAAGAGCCGTCGCGTAATTAAATCGAACCGTGGCATCATCCGGAGCGGAATCGGCGGCCTTCTTCAATAGCTCCACGCCTTCGGCAAGCATCGCCGCAGCCTTTGCTTGATTCTTCTTCTCCGCACGCGATCCTTGCACCGCAATCGCTCCGAGTGCGTTATAGACGGTGGTCAATTTCAGATCGTCGGTCAACGGTCTGAGCGTCGCGATAGCCGACTCAAAATTTCCCTGCTGCAGAAATATCAGTCCTATATAGAACGACGCCTCGGCAAACGACTCATCGCGGCACATCGCCGGTTTGCTGTCGGCCTTGGCCTTTTCGCGACATCTTTGATTTTGGCTGATGACGCGCTCGAATGAGGCGATGGCGTCATTGAATTTGCGGGTCGCAAGGTAAAGATGGCCAAGCTCGAGTTCCGCCTCGGAATAGACGGCACCCGCTAAACCCTCGGAATATAGCCGTGAGGCGTTCTTAAAATAGTTTTCGCGTGCTTCAACGGTCGTCGTCAATAAACCTTTTATATATGCCTCAAATGCCTTCGCCGGGACTTTGTTGGCGGCCTCGATCATTTGATTCTGCGAATACGGCAGAGCCTTATCGCGTTGATAGAGTATCTGATACGCTATCTGGCCCTGCATCGTCTGTAGATTACCGAGAGCGTCGGTGAGGGTGATATCGCGGGTCACCTGGCGACCGTCGATCATCTCGCTAATAAATCGCCCCTCGTTCACGCGGATGATCTGGGCAGTGACGTTGATCGTTGCCGCAGTTTCTGCCCCCGCTGGAATGATCGTGTATTTGCCGGCAATGAGAAGTGTCGCGTTCGCCTCACGGGCAAGTTTTAGCGAAGTTGCCAGACTAGGCAATGTCGTCAGCGGAATGCGAAGACGCTGTTGGAGCACTTTACGTTCTTCGTTTGAAAGAACCGTCAACGTCGGCACTTTCAGAAGGTCAGAGAGTGAGTCGGCAAAACTCTCGCCGACCCAATTGAATTCAGTCTTGTTCGACGTGTTCTCGAACGGCAAAACGAGTACCACATCTGACGCGGTTGCCGGTGGCTGCGCAAACGCGAAAGCTGACGCGACCAATATGACGACTGAAATAATTGTGAACTTTCTAACCATTACGTAATCGAAAAACAAAACGATTCGCTCGATATGCGAGCGAATCGTTTCAATAGGATGCAAATCTGCTGATAAAGGATGGTATCCGGTACGGGATTTGAACCCGTGTTGCCGCCGTGAAAGGGCGGTGTCCTAACCCCTAGACGAACCGGACACAAACGCTTCGCCTGCCCGCAAGCGAACGATAAGAATATCGGACGAGTAATTTGTTGTCAAACCAAATTTGCCCAAGTGTGTCAGCTTGTTTCGGCCCGCCGCTTTCTCTATCATCAGTGTAAAGATGAAACGAGTATTCCTCATCGACGCGATGTCGCATATCTATCGTGCGTTCTTTGCACCGATGGGCATGAAACAAGAACCGCTGCGCAACAGCAAGGGCCAGGTAACACAGGCCGTTTTTGTGTTTACGAATATGCTCCGCAAGCTGATCAATGATGAAAAGCCTGAGTATATTGCGGCGGTTTTTGACACTGACGTTCCGACGTTTAGGCACGATGCGTATGAAGATTACAAGGCCAATCGCGAGGCGATGCCCGAGGACCTGTCGTCGCAGATCCCTTATATCTTGCGAGTATGTGAGGCTTTCTGCATCCCGATCGTCAAATACGACGGATTTGAGGCAGATGATATCATCGGCACGCTTGCCCAGCAGATCAAGGCAAAGGATATGCAAGCGGTAATTGTCTCGAACGACAAAGACCTATGCCAACTGGTTCGCGATCCACATATCGTGGCCATGCGAAACAACTCGCAGAGCATTCGCCGCAAGGTTCCCGTCCCCGCTGTCGAATGGTGTGACGAGGCATGGGTCGAGAAGAAATTTGGCGTACCGCCGACCAAGATCATCGATCTGCTCGGCCTGATGGGCGATTCCGTCGATAACATTCCCGGAGCACCTGGCATCGGTGCAGTGGGTGCCCTAAAGCTCGTAAAGGAATGGGGTTCGGCTCTTGAGGCGATGGAGAATGCGGATAAGGTCAAGCACAAGACCCAACGCGAAAGCCTGCAAAACAACCAGGAGATCATTAAACAATCGCTCGAACTCGCAACCATCCATTGCGAAGTTCCCGTCACTCTCGATCTTGACGCTCTGAAACACTCCGAACCAAACCGCGAACTCGCATACACGCTGTTCCGCGAACTCGAATTCAAAGCATTGACCAACGAGTTTGCGGGGCTTGAACTGCAGTCGGTCGGGGCCGCAGCGTCGTCATCGGGTGGCCTGTTTGATAATTTTCCGACACACACCGGCGGCGATGTCGAACTAAAATATTCATTTATCAACACCCGTGAGGAACTCGACAAACTAGTACGTCGTCTGTTCGAGTTGCCGCAGTGGAGCTTTCACGTAAACGACGCGAACTCAAACGAAAAATCGAGCAGCTACGAAAAGCTTGCTCCGCATGGCGTGGCTATTGGGCTGGGGAATGGCGAGTCGTTCTACATCGATCTCGACGGTTTTGAAGACGACTCCGACACCGCTGTTCGACCGCTCCATGATCTTCTGACCAACGGTTTTCTCGATAAATCTGCTCACGACGTCAAGCGAAACACTGGCGCTCTGCTCAAGCTTGGCATTCGGCCCGAGGCCGTGCAGGACGATATGATGGTCGCCGCATATTTGCTCGATCCGGGTCGTGCGTCGTATCCGATCGATTTTCTCGCTCAAGCATACCTTGACGTTGACGTCGCCCGTTCGATCCCCGATGGGTTTGGTGAGGCTCAATTCCGGGCGACCGAGCATGCCGACATTGCCGCCCGACTTACTCCGGTTTTGCGTGCAAAGATCCGCGAGAACCAACTCGAAAAAATATACACTGAGATCGAGATGCCGACCATTGGCGTGCTGACCGATATCGAACTCGTCGGGATGAAGGTTGATGGAGATAGCCTCATTGCCTTTTCAAATGCGATCTCTGACGACCTTGCCGAGCTCAGCAAAAAGATCTATGAGATCGCCGGACGCGAATTTAACATCGGCTCGCCCAAGCAGGTTGGCGAGATATTTGGCGAGCTGAATATTGAGACCGGAAAAAAAACCGCCACCGGCCAAGTCTCGACCAGCCACGACGTTCTTGTCGATCTTGCAGAAAACTACGAGATCGCCCAGCACATCATCGACTATCGCGAAATGGACAAGCTTAAGGCTACATATGCCGACGCCCTGCCCAGAATGATCCGCGAGGACGGACGGATTCACGGCTGTCTCAATCAGACGGTTGCCGCGACCGGTCGGCTCAGCTCAACGGAGCCAAATCTACAAAACATCCCCGTCCGGACGGAATTGGGCCAGGAAATTCGCCGTGCGTTTATTCCGGAAAAAGGCTGCAAACTGATCTCTGCCGACTATTCGCAGCTCGAACTGCGTATTCTGGCCCACATCACACAGGATCCGCGAATGCTTGAAGCGTATAAGAATAACGAGGATATTCACTCGCAAACGGCAAAACTTGTTTTCGGAGCGAAAGACGAAAAAGACCTGAAAGAAAAACGCCGTCTTGCAAAGATCGTAAATTTTGGCATCGCCTACGCTGTCGAGGCGTTCGGCCTCTCGCAGCGTGTCGGCATCAGCCGCACCGAGGCGAAACAAGTGATCGCCGATTATTTCGAAACATACAAAGGCATCCGCGAATATATGGACCGCACACCGGTCCAGGCCCGCGAACAAGGCTACATCGCATCGCTTTTCGGTCGACGGCGTTACTTCCCCTCGATCAGCGACCGCAATTTCGCTGTCCGTTCACGAGCCGAACGCGAGTCCATCAACATGCCGATCCAGGGCACCGCAAGCGATATAGTAAAGATCGCCATGATCCGCGTCGCTAATGCTCTAAAGAAGGAAAAGTTCGAAACAAAAATGATCATGCAAGTTCACGATGAACTGTTGTTTGAGGCTCCGGAATCCGAGGTCGAAGCGGTATCCGCTCTCGTAAAACGCGAAATGGAAGCCGCCGCCACACTCGATGTGCCGCTCGTCGTCGAGATCGGCGTCGGCGATAACTGGATGGACGCGAAGTAGTTTAAGATGATGAATGAGTAATGAGCGAAAGGCGAATTTATCAAATCTCCTTAGCCTTGCCGATAATTTTTCCGGCAATTTCCCTCGTCATAACTCCACGAAATCTTGACAGCATTTATGGACCAATTGGCACTATCCTTACGGCTTTTATCTTTTCCGGACTAGTAGGCGGAATTCCGTATGGAATATTGGCGATCTCGCTACTAGTTTGGATGCGAAACAAAGATCTTTCACAAGTGCGCCGGGCTCTTCTTTTTTCCCCGCTTTTCCTCATTCCCATCTTCATGGTTTTTTCCTTTATCGTTGCAGTTGTCTTTATTAACGAATCACCCCCAGACTCCGCAGCTCAGGTTTACCTCATGTATTGCGGGCTGTTTACCGGCTATATTTTAGCTTTCGGCTATTTCTATGTAATGATCGCATTCGGAGCCGCACGTCTTTTTAGGAAAAAACCGTTCAGTAAAATTGATCCATAAAGGAATCAGATTGCGTTTGGAATATGGACGTCCAGCGAAGTAATTTTCCTTTTGTGCCATTCGTTGATAAATTTTTCTTATGAAGTCCGAACGAACCAATGTCAAACGCATCCCAAAACGCGGCCACTACGACCGTCAGACGATCAACGCGATCCTCGACGAAGCATTCGTTTGTCACATTGGCTTTGTCGTCGATGGGCAGCCGTACGCTATTCCAACGGGGTACGCGCGTGTCGGTGATGACCTTTATAT
>JBATDM010000125.1:0-5503 GCA_049663465.1 Pyrinomonadaceae bacterium | reverse complement strand
GATCGGGATCGGGATCGGGATCGGCCGCCACGCCTGAGTCGTTATCCGCTACGCCAGTTGCAGCGTTGTCAACAGGATCGTTTGAAACCGAGCTGCCGCAGTTGTAACAAAACAGCGTATTCTCGCGCACGGCAACCCCGCATTGCTCGCAAACAGCTTTTTCTAATATCGCTTCCGTCATCTGCTAGTGTCTCGCAAAAACGTCTTTCTCCTCACCCAGGTCCCGGGCCGACGGGGTTAAGATCGTCTTTTTTGAAATATAGATCTTTTCGCCGTTGTTCAACGCCCGCCGAACATCATCCTCGCTGACAAACTCTGCGGTCTGTACAGGAACCGGTTTCTGAACCGCATTTGCAGGGGTGATCTCGTGGACAACGGTATTAACATGCGGTTCCGGCTCTACTTTCGGGATCGCAGTCTCGCTCGGCGGCATGGATGCCATCTTCTCACTCAGAAACCCATCCACGATAGCTGCGATAGCTTCACGATCAGGCCTTGCTCGCGAGGATGGCTTTGGTATATCAGCATTCGTCACCGGCCGTTTCGCCGAAACGGGCTTCGTCTCAAATGCCACCCGTTTGATATCCATCAAATGGATCGGTGAAATATTGTCGGACGTTACATTCCCGCCCCAGGAACCGCACCCCAAGGTCATTGAGGGAGCGAGGTCAGTCGAAAATCCGATCGCTCCGTGGGTCGTCGGGGAATTGATGATCACCCGCGCAGCAGGCATTTGTTCACCATATCTGATCGCGGCGGCACGATCCTGTGTATGCATTCCGGCCGTGTGTCCCATTCCGCCAAACTGCAATATCTCTTGGCATCGATCCGCCCCTTGCTCGACTCCATCAACAACGAAGAATGCCAGTGTCGGCGACAGCTTTTCGAATGACCATGGATGATCCCTTCCAACGCCAGAGCAGTCCGCCAATAGGCATCGTGTCCCCTCGGGGACGGAAATCCCGGCGAGATCAGCGATAAAGGCTGCCGATTTGCCAACGATCCCCGGATTGAGCGTTCGCTGCGGAGTTATTAGGACCTTGCCCACCGCATCAGTTTCAGATCTGTTCAAGAAATGCCCGCCCTGGGCCCTAAACTGCTCTCTCACCTGCTCTTCGATAGGCGAATCGACCACGACGGATTGCTCCGAAGCGCAGATCGTGCCGTTGTCAAAGCATGTGCTGGTCAAAATATCGCTAACCGCCTTGGCGACATTTGCCGACCGTTCGATGAAAACCGGTACATTGCCCGGCCCGACACCGAAGGCTGGCTTGCCGGAAGAATATGCGGCCCGTACCAGACCCGTTCCTCCTGTTGCAAGAATCACTGCGGTTTTCTTATGCTTCATCAAGGTCTCGGTTCCCTCAATGGTTGAATCAGTCAGGCAAATGATCGCGTCCGCCGGCAGCCCCCGTTTGATCGCAGCCTCGCGCATTATCCGAGCTGTTTCAGCAATACATTTTGCGGCCGAAGGGTGCGGCGACAGCACGATCGAGTTACGAGATTTGATCGAGATGATGATCTTGTAGATCGCTGTAGAAGTAGGATTCGTAGATGGGATGATAGCCGCTACAACGCCTCTGGGCGAGGCGATCTCCACGATACTTTCAGTATCACGGACTACGCCAACCGTTTTGAGACCGCGAAAATAGGCCCAGACATCTTCGGCAGCAAACCGGTTCTTTTCACGTTTGTCCTCAGCTTTGCCAAAACCCGTCTCCTCATTAGCCATCTGCCCAAGCCGAGCGGCGGCTGTGAGAGCAGCGGCCGACATTGCCTCGCAGATCTCATCAATTTTCGCCTGGCTCAGCTTTGCTACAGACTGAAAGGCAAACGACGCGGCCTCTACCGCGTCGCGTGCTTGCTGTTGAGCGATCAGATCCTTGTCACCCATTCTTTGCTTCGTGAACTTTCGGACGCATTAGACCGCGAACGTTTTCCACCGCGTCCATATAGATCTATTTCGTCTTTGTCCTACTCGACGCGGAGCCGGCGGCTTTCGAGTCGGCACTTCCCTCACCAAGTTGCTTTCCACCGCCTTGCAGAGCCTTTTCGTCGGGGCTATAGCCGACGGCTCCGCCTTTAGGTAGAACACGCTCTACTTCGCCGTGAGGCCGTGGAATAACATGGACGCTGATCAGCTCGCCAACCCGCCGAGCGGCCGCCGCTCCAGCGTCGGTTGCTGCTTTGACCGCTCCTACATCACCCCGGACAAAGATCGTCACGTATCCGGCACCGATGTATTCCTTGCCCACAAGCCTAACATTTGCAGCCTTTACCATTGCATCTGCAGCCTCGACAGCACCCACAAAGCCCTTGGTCTCGACCATGCCCAACGCCTCTAAACTCATGTATAGTTCCTCACTTTATTGATTACTTTTCAGATATTAACTTATGTCTAGCTCAATGCCCAAACGCTACACCAGCTAATGTCCTAAATCACTGAGAATCAATTGACATTCTGACGATAGGAAAGCTATATTTCAAGTCAAAGCACTTTATTTGCTCGTATTTCGGGTTAGTTGGTACCAATATAAAAATGTCCTTATCCTTGGGAGAAAAATTGCGGCAAACCCGCGAAGAGCGGGGGTTTACCTTGAGCGAGGTGGCTGAGCAGACCCGTATTTCCGGAATCTATCTTGAGTCTATTGAAAACGACGACTACAGCAAGCTGCCAGGGGGGATCTTTAACAAAGGATTTGTTAAGTCGTTCGCGAAATTTGTCGGTGTCAATGAACAGGAGGCTCTGGCAGACTACGCTTCTTTGATCTCGACCGGAAATTCCGACAACGAGATGGAACTCAAGGTTTACAAGCCAGAGGTTCTGACGGATGACCGCTTCGGTTCATCGATTATTCCTACAGCAGTCGCGGCCGTTATCATTCTCGGGATAATGAGTGCGGGCGTATACTTTCTGGTTAACTACTTGCGGCCCGGCGACGCTCCGGCGGGAAATTTGGTAGCAAACACCAATGATAATTCAAACGCCGAGGCGTCGAACACGGCTATTGAGAATCCGACCAACCTCCCGACGATGGGCAAGGTCAAAGTTGAATTTAAGGCGATAGGCCAGCCGGTTCGGCTCGTTGCGACGAACGACGGCACAAAAACGGACGACACTGTTTCCGCAGGAACCTCGGCAACTTTTGAACCAAAGGAAAGCCTCACGCTTAACTACAACCGATGGAATGCACAGTCGGTCGAGTTATTGATCAATGACAAGGCTATCGCTCTACCGGCGGAACCGTTGGCAGGTACTATAGAAAAAGGCAGGATCGAATTTACCATCAATCAGGAAAATATTGGCCGAATATGGACAACAGGTGCGATAACCGCTGAGGTTCCGAGCGTAACGCCCGCTCCCGAGACGATAGAAACTTCGGCATCTCCGGAAACGACGAATGAGGCTCCGGCTCCAACAGCAACTGCGACGCCAGAACCTAGACAGACAGCAACGGCAACCCCCGCAAGTCGTCCGGTCACGAATGCAAACGTATCTTCGGCCGCAACTCCGGCACCGAAAACAACCAAGACACCCGCACCAACTCGGACGCCCCCGGCCGCGACACCGACGCCGGCAAAACCGGCGGCAAACAATGGCCAGTGAAGTCTCGCGTTGACTGGATTTTATCTTCGAGCGTGTCCGCAAGTGATTTGCGGACATTTTTTGTATATCATTAGATATGGAAATCACCGATATTCAAGAGGGACTGACATTTGACGACGTTTTGCTTGTCCCTGCCTATTCCGAGATTCTGCCCCCCGAGGTAGACACGCGCACGCATTTTTCCCGAAATATCCGTCTCAATATTCCCTTGTGTTCATCCGCCATGGATACCGTCACGGAAGCCGCGCTCGCCATTGCTCTGGCACAGCAGGGCGGGATCGGCGTGATACACAAGAATTTTTCGATTGCAGAACAGGCCGAAGAGGTCGATAAAGTGAAGCGCAGCGAGTCCGGCATGATCGTCGATCCAGTAACGATAAACTCGCGATCGCTCGTTTCTGACGCTTTGACGATCATGAGCCGATTTAAGATCAGCGGCGTACCCGTCACGGACGAAAAGGGCCTCCTGGTCGGCATCATTACTAACCGGGATCTGCGGTTTGAGACTCGTTTCGATATTCCGGTAGCGGACGTAATGACCCCGCAACCACTTGTCACGGTTCCCGTCGGCACTACGCTGGACGAAGCGAAAATAAAGCTCCAGAAGCACCGTATTGAAAAACTGCTCGTAGTTGACGAAAACGGCCATCTGAAAGGTCTCATCACAGTAAAAGATATTCAAAAGGCGATCAACTTCCCTGCTGCGGCCAAGGATGAACTCGGACGGCTTCGTTGTGCAGCCGCGATTGGAGCGACCGGTGATTTCCTGGAAAGGGCCGCGGCCCTAGTCGCATCACGGGTTGATGCGATCGTTATTGACACTGCCCACGGCCATAGTTCGAGGGTCCTGAAGGCCGTTGGAGAGGTGAAAGTGAAATTCCCAGAGATCGAGGTCGTAGCGGGAAATGTGGCGACTGCCGAAGCGACCAAGGCACTAATTTCGGTGGGCGTCGATGCTGTAAAGATAGGGATCGGCCCTGGCTCGATCTGTACAACACGAGTGGTCACTGGTGCCGGCGTACCTCAGATAACCGCTATAGCGGAATGCGTAAATGCCGCTAAAGGCTCGGGCGTTCCGATCATTGCGGATGGTGGTGTGAAATTTTCGGGTGATGTCGCCAAGGCGATCGCGGCCGGTGCGGACAGCGTTATGATCGGCTCACTCTTTGCGGGAACTGAAGAGGCTCCCGGTGAGGTGATCCTTTTCCAGGGCCGCAATTTTAAGACCTATCGCGGAATGGGCTCTATTGGTGCGATGAAAAAGGGTTCGAGCGATCGATATGCTCAGGAGGCAACCTCAACTGATTCGAAATATATTCCCGAAGGCATTGAGGGCCGTGTCGCCTACAAGGGCACGATTGCCGATATGGTGATACAACTTGTAGGCGGACTTCGCTCCGGAATGGGCTACACAGGCTGCCGCAACATCGCCGACCTGCAAACAAATGCGAAATTTGTCAGGATCACGTCCGCAGGTTTGCGAGAATCGCATGTCCACGATGTGATAATCACGAAGGAAGCTCCGAACTATCGATCAGAGTCTTAAGCGTTTTCTTTTCGCAAAACGGAAACCCGCCACATTCACAATGTTAGCCCCGCATTCTCTGCGACCATCACATTCTCCCCGCAGAGATCGCTGAGGAGGACGCATCCGCTTTCACTAGCCGAGTTGCCCGGCGGCGTTTTCCCACTCGGAGTACAATTCCTGTATCCTCTTTTCGGTTTCGCGATGCTCTTCGGAGATGGCATTGAGCTTTTCGAAGTTGGATGCTATATCGGACTGTGCCATTTGAGCGGAGAGTGTAGAGGCTTTTTCTTCGAGGGTTGGAATCTCGGCCTCGATGTGCTTGATGCGTTTTTCCAGTTGGGTGCGTTGGTTTTTTGATAGCGGATCGG
>JBATDM010000124.1:0-60011 GCA_049663465.1 Pyrinomonadaceae bacterium | reverse complement strand
AAACCGTCAATCCTGCTGCGTCAAAAATCGTGGCATCAGCCGGGGCCGAGACGTTGGCACCAACGGCATCGATCAAACCGTTTCGGATCACGATCGTTCCCTTATCGATCGTCGCTCCCGAAACGGTTACGATCTTTGCATTGGTTATCGCATAACTCTGGCCATTAGCAGCCGTGCCCAAAAACAGGCAGATAGCCGCAAACGAAAGCACAAATAGCTTTGATCTCATAACTTTTTCTTTTGCAAATTGGACTGCGTTGAAATTGCTGTAACGCAAGCATACAAAAAAAGTCCCGCTTCGCAAAGAGCGGAGCGAGACTATTTCGTGATAACCATTGCCACGTCTTTTCGGCCGAGTCGGAAGATTACTTTTCCACCGCCTCACGTTCAAGAAGTCGTCGCTTCCTCTCGACGCCCCATCGATACCCGCTCAGTTTTCCGTCGCTTGCCACAACTCTATGGCATGGGATGACGACGGCGACGCGGTTTTTGGCACATGCTTGGGCGACGGCACGTACCTTTTTCTTGTCGCCTATCGCCTCGGCAACTTCGGTATAAGATCGAGTCTCGCCGTATGGAATTTTCTGCAGGAATTCCCAAACCTGAAGCTGAAACGCCGTCGCCTGCAGGTCGAGCGGCAGCACAAGCCGTTTATTATTGCCGGAAAGATATTTGAGGATCGCGTCGACCGCACCGGCGAGATCATCCGAACCTTCACCGATCTCGGCATTCGGAAATTCTTTTTCTAACGCCTCGCGCATTGCCGACGTCCCATCACCGAACGTGACGCTGCATATCCCGCGCTTCGTGCGGGCAACGAGCAATTTTCCGAGTTCACACCCCGCGATAATGTAGTTGATCTTCATTCCCTTCCCGCCTTTTTTGTAAACGGCCGGCGTCATTCCGAGATTGGTGGCAGCCTTTTCATACAAGCGGCTGCTCGATCCGTAACCTGCTTCGTACATTGCGGTTACGACATCGCTGCCGCCGCGTAATTCGTCCTTAAATTTGTCCATTCTCTTTGCCTCCGCATATTTTTTTGGTGAAACGCCAATGATCTCTTTGAATGTCCGCTGAAAGTGCGACGGGCTGAGGCCGAGTTTGCTGCTCAGATCGTCGAGAGACAGAGTGTTTTCATCCGACAGCATTTCGCAGGCCCGCAAAACCGCCTCGACCTGCGGATCGTATCCTTTCGTTTGCTTCGGCTTGCATCGCAAACAAGCTCGAAAACCACTCAACTCTGCTCTCTCAATACCCTCGTAAAACTCAACATTCTCCCGCTTTGGCTTTCTCGCCGAGCATGACGGTCGGCAGAATATCCCGGTCGTTTTCACACCAAAAAAAAACGCCCCCTCAAACCTCGCGTCCCTCGTCTCGACCGCCCGCCAAAGCACATCCGTTTCCATACTCATCGAGTTTATTCGCTCCGCCAACTGAAATCTATCCGTTACTTGCGGTAGAATTTTTTTATGAGTTCGATCGTATTGTTCGACGGTGTATGCAATTTCTGCAACGGAGCGGTCAATTTTATTATCCGCCACGACGCGGGGAAAAAGTTCAGCTTCGCACCGTTGCAATCTGAGATCGGACAACAGATGAAGGCTAAGTACGAGATCGGCGATGACATCGATTCGGTCGTACTGATCGAAAATGGCCGGGCATATATGCACTCGGCCGCCGGATTGCGAATAGCAAAACGCCTCGGCGGCGTTTGGTCGCTCGGCTATGTATTCATCATCGTGCCCGCGTTCATTCGCGATTCGTGCTACAAGGTGTTCGCAAAATATCGCTATCGCCTATTCGGCCGACAGGACGCCTGCATGCTCCCGACGCCGGATGTCCGCAAGAGATTCCTGTCAGAACCGCCTGCGTAAGCGGGCGGAACGATGACGACCGGAAAGGAACGCCGGCAAAACAAGACACGTTCGGACAAGGGGAAAAAACATATGAAAGCAACATGGAATGGCGAAACCATCGCCGAAAGCAACAACACCGAGGTCGTCGAAGGAAACCACTACTTCCCCGCCGACTCGATCAACAAACAGTATTTTCAGCCATCTGAGACAAACACCGTTTGCGGCTGGAAAGGCACGGCAAGCTATTATGATGTCGTCGTAAATGGTGACACAAATAAGGATGCCGCGTGGTATTGCCCCGAGACCAAACCGGACGCCAAGAATATCGAAGGCTACGTCGCCTTCTGGAAAGGCGTGGAAGTAACGGAGTGATCCGGAAGAAGATGAACCACAGATGAACACAGATACTAAACACTTCCTATCTGTGTCTATCTGTGTTCATCTGTGGTTTGGTTTTCCTATGTCGTATTCACTGAAAACACTAGAGTTCGAACGTCTGCTCGACCTGGTCGCTCGTCACGCCCAGACACCGATGGGCGTTGATCGATTTGCGCTTTTGCGACCGCTGACCAGCCGCCGCGAACTCGATGCCGCACTCGCCGCCATCGCCGAAACCATTGTCCTGAGTGAAGAAAAACAGGTTACGTGGTCATTCAGCGGCCTCGAAGATCCGTCCGATGCGGTCGCTATTCTCAAGATCGAAAACGCCGCTCTTGAGCCGAATCGAATGCTTGAGGTCTCGCGGGTTTGCTCGCAGGCTTTGTTTGCACGTTCGTCGATCCAGCCGGAAAAAGAAACGGCCCCGACATTGTGGCAGATCGTCGAGAATATCCCGCCGACGCTGCTCGCGGTGATCGATCAGATAAATAAAAAGCTGCTGCCTGGCGGTGAAATAGATGATTCGGCATCGCCCGAACTCGCCAAGCTCCGCCGCGAGATCAACGCCCAAAAGGCACGGCTGACCAAGTCGCTCGAATCCGCAATGCGTGCCGCCGGAACCGCAATACAGGACGAGATCGTCACAGTGCGAAACGACCGTTTTGTCATCCCGGTAAAAACAGATTTTCGCGGCAAGGTCTCGGGCGTCGCCCACGGCTTCTCATCCAGCGGCTCGACCGTCTTCGTCGAACCGCTCGAGGCGATCGAGGCAAACAACGAACTCCAAAATCTCAAAGGCAAAGAGGAACGCGAGGTCGCCCGCATTCTCTTCGCCCTGACCGAATCGCTCCGCGAACAACTCCCCGCCGTCGAAGCCTCGGTCGATGCCGTCGCAGAACTCGATTTCATCAAGGCGAAGGTCGAGTTCGCCCGAAAGTTCAACGCCGTCGTTCCTGAAGTCACGGACGACGAAACTCTAGACCTCGTTGACGCGAGACACCCCTTGCTGTCTGTACCACCTGCGGTAGCGGGTGGCTTAAAGCAAACATCTAGGCACGGAGCTGACCCGAATAATGCCAATCTTCAACCACCCGCTACCGCCGGTGGTACTGACTGGATCGTCCCAAATTCTTTTGCGCTTACTACCGACAGGTCCGTAATGATCATCTCCGGTGCCAACGCCGGCGGCAAAACCGTCGTGCTCAAGACGGCGGGTTTGCTCAGCCTAATGGCGATCTCCGGCCTGCCAGTCCCCGCGAAGGAGGCGAAAGTTCCCTTTTATCGCTCGGTCCTCGCCGACATCGGCGACCATCAGTCATTGAGCGCAAATCTCTCGACATTCTCATCCCATATGTCGAATATCGCCTCCATGATCTCCGAATGTATGCCGCCGTCGCTCGTCCTGCTCGACGAGGCCGGAACCGGCACCGATCCCGAAGAAGGCTCGGCCCTCGGCGTAGCGATAGTTGATCATTTCCGCCAAAAAGGCGCCCAGGTCATTGCCTCCACGCACTATCGCGGACTAAAAATGTACGCTGCCAATGACGAGACTGTCATCAATGCCTCGGTGGAGTTTGATGAAAAGACGCTCCAGCCGACGTACAAATTGCTGTTGGGATTAGCCGGTGCATCGTCCGGTATCGAGATCGCCCGGCGATTCGGCATCGACCAGGGCGTGATCGATGTCGCTCGCGAAAATCTCGATATCTCGGCCCAAGAGGCCGAAAATTATCTAAAAAAACTCCAAACCGAAACGACCATTGCCACCGACCTTCGCATCGCTCTCGAAGAAGAACGTGAGGCGGTCGCAATGAAATACGCCGGTCTCGAGATCGAGGCCGTAAAAAAAGAAAAGGCCCGGCAAAAAGAATTCGAGAGCGAACTCGCAAACGCCATCGACGAATTCGACCGCCAGTCAAAAGCGTTCATGCAAACGCTCGAAGACAAGGCCCTAAAAACCAAACTCGAGAAAGAACGCCAATCCCGCAAGGCTGAACTAAACCGGGCGGTACTGTCCAAAGTCCGGAGTCCTGGGTCCGGAGTCCGGGCAAGTGGTTCCCATGCAGACTCCCCTCCTTACCAAAGAGGGGTGGCAGCGGCTTCCGCTGACGGGGTGGTTCTCGCCGTCGGCACAAAGGTCATCACATCCTTCGGCAACGTCGGCACCATCGAGCGCATGGACAAACAGGTCGCCGAGGTCCTGGTCGGCGGCATGCGCCTACGCGAAAAACTCACCGATCTCCGACTCGCCGATGAGTCCGACGTCCAAAGTCCAAAGTCCAAGGTCGGCAAGATCCAATCGGCTCTGGACCTCGGACGCGAGACTCTGGACCCGAGTGCCGAATTAAATCTGATCGGCAAAACCACCGCCGACGCCGAATACGAGATCGACCGCTTTCTCGACGAGGCATACATGGCTTCGCTCCCCCGGGTGCGCATCATCCACGGCTTCGGCACCGGAGCTCTAAAAAACTACGTCCACCACTTCCTAAAAGGCCACCCCCACATCGAAAAATTCGCCTTCGCCCCGTCAAATCAAGGCGGAAACGGTGCTACAATAGCAGAATTGAAGGGGTAAAATTATGCATACCGAGATAGTAAAACGAATATCCGAATTGCCGATAGCAGAACGGGTCGAGATCATAGAAGAAGTCTCTCGCAGCGTCCGCCGCGATCTTCAAAAAAATGGTAAAAATAGCGACGAGCAAGCGGAAATCGTAAAAAAACGCCGCGAAGCGATCAAACGGCTTCGCGGAATCGCAGCGGTTGAAGGCAAAACTGCTCCTTCTGATCAAGAAGTTAAAGAAGATTACTACAACTATCTTGCTGAAAAATACAAATGACGCGTGTTCTCATAGACAGCGATGTTTATCTTGACTTTGTTCTTCAGCGAACTCCATTTCATTTGGACGCGAACGAGATTTTCGATTTGATCGGCGATGGGGTAATCGAGGCCTTTGTATGCGCTTTCACACCGGTCTCGGTCTTCTACTTCACTCGAAAGGCCAAAGATATTCAATCAGCATACCTCGCAATTAACGACCTACTATCAACAGCAAAAATATGTGCCGTAGATTCCGATGTCCTTACTAATGCAACAAATCTCCGTTTCTCCGATTACGAAGACGCCGTCCAATGTGCTTCCGCCGTTGCCGAAGGCCTCGATGCGATAGTCACGCGAAATACGAAAGACTATCAAAATTCCCCGATCCAGATTGTTTCGCCGCGGGAGTTTCTCAAGGCCTTGCCGCATGAATCTGCCGGTTAATCTCGGTTTGCGTCATAAACATAGCGGGTCAGGGGAAACCCTAACCCGCTCCATCAGACCAAGGCGGAAACGGTGCCACGATCGCGGACTTAAAGAAATGAGAAACTTTCCAATGAAAACTTCACGAAAGCTAGTGAATTTGATGTTGGGCGTTGTCTTGTCATTTTTCGCAGTCATCGCAACCTTTGGACAAGATTCGCATTCGGTGGTCGCAGATGAATTTCAGAACCCAAACTGCGAGGATATGTGGGCGCATTTGGACAACTTTGCGATCCAGATTCTGAACAACTCTGAAGCTATTGCGACCACGGAAATCTCGGGAAAGGTAGGCGATCTTCGGAACAATCTCTATTGGGAGGCGATGATCCGCAGTTATTTCAACCAGAGAGAAATTTCGGCGGAGCGCAACCGTATCGTTCGTACACCGCTGACAGACAAACGATTCGTCCGATTCTGGCTTACTCCGCCCGGCGCCGCATTGCCGTCAGCCAATGCAGAAGAATGGTCAATGAATTATTCGTCTGGTACAAAACCATTCATTTTCACTTACCATGATTCATGGGCGGCGGAAAATACCATTTGTCTTAACGTTGACGAGTTGGCGCTGTTGGCGAGGGTAATGGCAGCGAATCCCGGCGCCAGGGTGAATGTCGTATTGTACACTCGGTCAGATCGTGAATATTTGCGTCGCAAGACAAAGGTAATTCAAGAGCTTAATGACGATTACGATATCCCGACCCGCCGAATAAGGATGTTTAAGAAGATCTTGCCTAAACCCGATCCGAGAAGGATTCAGCCCAACGCTGAATATTGGCTTCTACTCTAGCCCTTTAACGACGTGGCTAAGCCCGAAACTGGGAAGTGAGTCGCTGATTTGTCCCATCTACGATTAAGAGAAATAGATTGACTTTTGTGCAATACTGTGCTATCTTTGCAACAATCCGGCATTTTGCCGGATTTGTGGTTTAATGGAACGGATGCAGCTCTTTTGTTTAAAAAGTACGAAAAATGCCTGTGGAAAACCGCGTAACCCTGTGAACACACAGGAGTTATATGTCCCACAAGAGGGCTGGGACAAGCCTGGGACAGTGAGGGATGGTGTTCTTCGACCACAAGTGTATACAGATCAGCGACTTACGGCCGGCATTTGCACGAATTTTTGTATGACATTGTAATATTTCGGCCAAATTCGATAGTGAAATTAGATGCCGTAAAAAGATAGATGCTCTACGACCAATACTTCATCGACGATCTGAAGAGCCGGGCCGATCTGGTGCGGATAATACAGCCGTATGCTCAGGATCTGAAGAAGAAAGGGGCGAATTGGATGGCGTGTTGTCCGTTTCATCAGGAAAAGACGCCCTCGTTTTCAGTGAATCCCTCAAAGGGGTTTTATAAGTGCTTTGGTTGCGGCAAGGGCGGGACGGCGTATAACTTTTTGATGGAAATGGAGGGACTTAACTTCCCCGAGGCCATCAAACGCGTGGCCGAGCTTAGCGGCGTGACCCTGCCCGAGCCGGTCGATGACGAGAGTTACGCTCGGTCAAAAAAGAAACGCGAAGAGAAAAAACAGGTCGCCGATCAGGTCATCGAGCTAAATCAGGTCGCTCTCGACTATTGGGAAAAGGAACTAAAAGGCCAAAGTAAAAAGGCAAAAGGTGCAAGAGACTATCTCGAACATCGCGGCATCTCGGAAGATGTGCAAAAGGCATTTCGCATCGGATATTCGCCCGACTCGTGGGACAGCCTGCTTGGCGTTTTGCGCGATTTTGGAGCGGATGAAAAGCTCATCGTCCAAAGCGGGCTTGTCAGCGTAAATGAAGAAAAGGAACGCACTTTCGACCGGTTTCGCGGGCGAATAATGTTCCCCGTTCTCGACGTAAACGGCCGCCCCGTCGCGTTCGGCGCACGTTCCCTCGATCCTGACGACCAGCCGAAATATCTGAATTCGCCCGAGACGCCCGCCTATACCAAGGGCGAACATCTCTACGGCCTTTTTCAGGGCAAAGACGAGATCCGCAATAAACGATTCGCCATTCTTGTCGAGGGTTATCTCGATCTCATCGCCCTCGCTCAATTCGGCGTGACAAATGTCGCTGCCAGCCTCGGCACAGCTTTCACGCCCGAACAATCGAAATTGCTGAGCCGATTCGCCAAGAGCGTCGTCATCAATTACGACGGCGATCAGGCCGGCATCAAGGCCGCACGCCGTGCCATCGAGCACATGCTGCCGCAGGAATTCGACATCAAGGTCCTTGTCCTGCCCGACGGCAAAGACCCCGACGATTTCATCCGCGAGAGTGGCAAGGAGACCTACAATCAAGTGCGCGGCAAGGCCGAGCCGTTTCTTGCCTTTGCTCTGCGGGCCGCAACAAATGGCCGCAATATCGCAAATGCCAAACAAAAGGCCGAAGCGATCGAGGAGTTTTTACCTGTCATCTCAGCGATCCGCAATCATATTCAGCAACGCGAGAGCTTTGATCAGGCGATGGAATATTTTCATATCGAGGATGCCGGGCTAAAGCGCGAACTGTGGAATTCGGCTTCCAAAGGCCAGACCAATGACACACGGACCATAACCCAACGCGTTTCACGCGCGGCTCGTTCGAAGATAACCGTCGCCGAGCGTAAATTACTGGAATTATTGGTCTTTGACAGCGAACTAAGGGATACGATCTTTCCCATTTTCGAACCGAGCGATTACGAAAACCTCGCGACCGCGGAGCTTTTTGAGGCATTCATCGCGATTCACGACGAAAAACAGCCGATCGAACCCGAATCGCTCATGAACCACATCGGCGATGACGAGATAATGCTCGATCTCGCACAGCAGCTACTTGCCGGCAAGTCGCGTCGAAATGCTGGTGACCCGATCGACGGCCCGCTGCAGGAGGCGGAAAACTGTGTATTTACTCTTAGAAATATGGCCATCGCAAACCGAATAACCGAGATCAGCCGCGAGGCCTCGCTGGCCGAACAAGGCGGTGACAGTCGCCGCCGGGACGAACTAACCTACGAGCAGCTTGAACTCGAAAAAATACGCCGCGAGTTGCAGCGTCGCATCTCAGAGTTGTGATATACTTTCCTATTTAAATCTGCCGCCTGAAAGTGAAACCAGACGGGCGGTTTAGACGTTAATAAATATATTGCGAACAACGATTTAGATGCAGATCTAATCAAATTGCATTTATAAAATATGGCTGATTACGACGAAAAAGAAGACTTGATGGATCGCCTGATGGCCCTTGGCCGGCGAAAGAAGGGGTTGAGCCTGGACGAGCTGCATCGCCAGCTGCCCGCAAACATGATGTCGGCAGACGACATCGAAGATGTACTGGAGCGCCTCGAGGGCGCAAATATTACGGTCGCGGAAACTGACGCCCAACTTCTCGAACGAGCGTCAAACATGGCCCTCGACGACGAAGAGGAAACGGCCGAGGAAGAGGATATCGATCTCGATCTCTCTGCCGGTGTTCTCGATAAATCAAACGACCCGGTCCGCCTCTATCTTCGTGAAATGGGCATCGTTCCGCTGCTAAACCGCGAGGGCGAGGTTGCCATTGCAAAGCGGATCGAGCGCGGCCAGATCAAGACCCATAAAGCAATTTCGCGTTCACCGATCGCTGTCGAGCGTCTGCTCAAGATAGCCGTGGATCTTGCTGCCGGTAATGCAAGCATTCGTGAAACGGTCGTGTTTGCCGAGCAGGCCGAGATCTCGGTCGAGGAAGATAAGGCCGAAGAATACCTTCGCTGGACACTTGAGGGACTCGAGAGCATTCGTGGCAATTTTCAAATCGCGCTGAAAGCATGGCGGTCGCTTCTGGCCGAACAGGAAAAAGCAGCAGGCAAAAAGAGCAAGAAATTGCTCAAGCTTCGACGAAATACCGCACGTCTGCGGCTCGACATCGCCCTTGAGATCAAGCATCTCAATTTGACGGAACGTTCGCGTCAGGTATTGATCGCTGCTATTCGAAAGGTCGTCGAGGATATACGCAAAGCGGAGAGAACGATCGCGAAATGCAAGGAAAAGCTTGAGAAAAAGCCCGCCGCCGCCGAAAAGCGTGAGATCAACGCCAAGGTAAAGGAGGCGAAAGCCGCGATCGCTGAGATCGAGGAAAAATACAACCTTACCAGCGTCGAGATCAAGCGTTCGTATCAGACGATCAGCGTAGGTGAATTTGATACGAATAAGGCGAAGCGTGAGCTCGTCGAGGCCAATCTTCGGCTTGTCGTTTCGATCGCGAAGAAATACACGAACCGTGGATTGCAGTTTCTCGATCTGATCCAGGAAGGCAACATCGGGCTAATGAAGGCCGTTGATAAATTCGAATGGCGTCGCGGATATAAATTCTCGACCTATGCCACGTGGTGGATCCGCCAGGCGATCACACGTGCCATCGCCGACCAGGCCCGCACCATCCGCATCCCGGTCCACATGATCGAGACGATCAACAAGCTGATCCGCACGTCGCGTCTGCTTGTGCAGGAACTCGGCCGCGAACCAACGTCCGAAGAGATCGCAAAGCGAATGGACATCCCGGTCTCAAAGGTCCGCAAGGTCCTAAAGATCGCCCAGGAACCGATCTCGCTCGAAACGCCTATCGGTGAAGAGGAAGATTCACATCTCGGTGATTTTATCGAAGACAAGTCGATACTAAACCCTGCGGAATCAGTAACTTTCTCCAACTTGCGTGAGATAACAGATGAGGTTTTGGCGACACTAACTCCGCGTGAGGAAAAGGTCATCAAGATGCGTTTCGGACTCGGCAACACAGGTTCCGAACACACGCTCGAAGAGGTCGGCCAACACTTCGCCGTGACCCGCGAACGTATTCGCCAAATTGAAGCAAAGGCATTAAGAAAGCTGCGTCATCCGTCACGTTCACGCCGATTGAAGGCCTTCCTTGAAGGAAAGCCGTAAAATTTCTCGCTTTTCTGAGTCTGAGTGGGCAATGGAAAATATTTCCCTTGCCCTTTCTTTTGTCTTACAATTGCTTGAACAACCTCGATACTAATGTAAACTTCTACTGAGTTCTGGCGTCCAACACGATGACCCCGAAATTGAGAATCTCCGTTTCGTTCCTCACATGTGCGGCTGCGCTTCTTTTGCTTACCGCTTCGATTCACGGAGAACGTCTACCGGTCAAGATATTTACTTCTGCCGACGGCCTTGGAAGCGGCTTCGTTGATTATCTGATGCGCGATTCTCGCGGGTTTATGTGGTTTTGCACCCGCAACGGACTAAGCCGGTTTGATGGTTCTCGTTTTGTTAACTTCCAGGTCGGCTATGAAGATTCTTCACCCGGCGTCGAGAATATTTACGAAACGCGGGGAGGGATTTACTGGATAACTACTACCAGCGGTTCTTATCGATTTGACCCGTCCATACTGTCGGCACCCGATCCGGGCCGACCGAGTCTACAGGCCGAGCATGTCACGGGGCGACGCGGACAGTTTTTCGAGGACAGCCGTGGCACGCTCTGGCTTATTTCCAACGGCATCTTTCGATTGGAAGAGGCCGATGGCAAACGAGATTTTGTCGAGGTTGACTGGGGCATTCCTGAGAAGCCGAATGTTAGTTTCGTAGGCTTTGAACTCACCGAGACGCTCGATGGTTCGATGTGGCTTCACTCGAGTTGGGGGCTTGTGCGCCGACTTCCGGATTCGCGACTCGTCGTCTACTCGTTTGACAGCATCGTAAGTTCGCTTGGTGGCGGCGTGGCAATGATCGCCGACACGGGCGGACGGATCTGGATGACTTTGGTCAACCGTGTGTTCATCATCAAGCCTGAATCCCTAGAATCTCTGCAACAAATAGAGAAGGTTTATGTCAGATCGCTGCGTGCCAACTCCGTCGTGGAGGTCACGCCGGATTCTCGGGTCCAATTGCCGCGGAAAGCCGGAGATGTATTCGAGCTTTCAAATACCTCGCTGATCGAGAGGCCGTCGTCCAAGAGAGTTCTACAGACTTCGGATGGGGACATATGGATGACCGCAGACGACAATCTGCTTCAGTTCTCAAGCGGCGTTGTTAGGATCCATTCACGTTCAGAGGGTCTGCCCAACGGGATGGTACGAATGGCGGAGGACGCGGCGGGCAATTTATGGATAGGTGGCTATGCTGGACTGGCCCGGCTCGACCGAAGTGGCATGGTATCGTTCGGGTCGATCGATGGGGCTGTATCTGAGCGATTTTTTGCGATTACCGAAGATTCAATGGGAACTCTTTATTTCGCCAGCCCCAACTCGTTCGTTACCCGATTTTCGAATGGCAAGCTCGAATCATCCCGCCCATTGATCGAGCCAAATTCGAATCACTTGTGGACGTCTCGATTCATCCGATATACGGCTAACGGGGACTGCTGGGTTTTATCCAACGGAAAGCTGTATCTGTTCGAAGATGCAACTCGTTTCGACAGCCTCGCAGGCAAAAAGCCGACTAGGACATTTGGCCAGGGCGATGGACTGAAAGGCGACGGAATGTTCCAAATTTTTGAAGACACCTCCGGCGATATTTGGGTGTCTACGCGAAGCGCGACTTCCGACCTATTTGGACTCTCGCGACGACGCAACGGTGAAGCCAATTTTAAGATATTCGGGGAAGATAGTGGATTTCCGTTACGCACTTCAGCGTCTTCGTTTGCTGAGGACAGAAATGGCAACATATGGGTCGGATTCTATGAGGGCTCTATCGCACGCTTTGATGGTGAACGGTTTGACGTCTTCACGCCCGAGCGAGGATTTCCCGGGAAGGGGGCGACGACGGACTTGCACGTTGATGGCAGAGGTCGCCTATGGATATCAGCATCGGGAAATGGAGTATTTCGAATCGACGATACGAGAGCCGCACAACCAACGTATGTGTGGTTTTCAGTCGCAAGTGGCCTGACCAGCAACAACGTACGAACCCTAACCGAGGACAAATTCGGACGAATTTATGCCGGCAGTGTGAGCGGAGTCGATCGGATCGCTCCAGATAGCGGGCAGATCAGGCATTTTTCGGTGAACGACGGACTCGCCGGCGATTTTGTCTTTGATTCACACCGAGACCAAAGCGGAGCTTTATGGTTCGCCACAAATAATGGTGCTTCAAGGCTCGTGCCTTTGGCGGACGAAAAGGGCTCTCCGCCACGGATATTTATCGGAGGACTGCGGATCGCGGGCAACGAGCAGCCTGTTTCAGAACTTGGCAGCATTCAAATGGGAACGGGCGATCTATCGAGTAGCCAAAATAATTTTCAGATAGAGTTTTTTGGAGTCGACTTTCGAACCGGCGAATCATTGCATTATCAGTACAAACTCGAAGGTGCCGATGCCGACTGGAGTCAACCCACAGACATGACCTCGGTAACGTATGCCAATCTTTCGCCTGCTAACTACAGGTTTCTCGTCCGAGGTGTTAATTCTGAGGGGACAGTTAGCGAAACACCGGCGGTCATCAGCTTCAGAATTCTTTCGCCGATCTGGCAGCGTTGGTGGTTCGTGCTGGGCTGCGTGATGCTTGTCGCAGTCATCGTCCTAGGCCTCTATCGCTATAGAACTGCTCGCCTGCGAGATATCAATGTGGCTCTTGCTGAGGCGAATCGCGCGGAAGAGAATCTGAGCCGTTCACGCGCCGAGCGAATAGTCGAACTGGAAAGATTGCGTAGCCGCATTGCGACCGATCTTCATGATGACATCGGCTCGTCGCTCACACAGATCGCCATATTGTCGGAAGTTGCTCAGGAACAGGGCAAAAAAGGAAACGGTGCGGCTGTGGAGCCATTGTCCAAGATCACGGCGGTGTCCAACGAGCTGGTTGGAACGATGAGCGACATCGTTTGGTCGATCAACCCTGCAAAAGACCACCTTAGCGATCTGTCCCAGCGAATGCGCCGCTTTGCGTCCGACGTTCTGGCATCTCGCTCTATAAGGCTCCATTTTAGAAGCGACGAATCAGCCGATGACGTCGTGCTTAGATCGAACCTCCGCCGTGAGGTGTTCCTAATATTCAAGGAATCGATAAATAACATCGTAAAGCACTCGGGAGCCACAACCGTTACTGTCGATCTGTGTGTAGAATTCGGTGAGCTCAAGCTGATAATTCGAGACGATGGACGAGGTTTTGACCCCGAAGGTGCACGGATCGTGGAATCCGGAAATGGTTTGACAAGTATGAGCCGCCGGACAAACGAGATCGGGGGCAGATTTGAGATCGCATCGACGGTCGGCCACTCGACGACGGTCAAGGCGAGTTTTCCGGTAGAAAACCTGGCCTCGACGCAACCACCCGAACGGGTGGGCTGACCCGAGGGGCGACCTGCTAGACTCTTACCTGAGTTGAAAAAATGACCAGATCTACGATCAATGGAAACAGACACAGGGAAAATAATAAAAACTGCCATTGTCGAGGACATTCGCGATATCCGCGAAGGGCTGACAACGCTCATCAATTTTACCGAGGGCTTTGCTTGCAATGGCAGTTATCGCTCGATGGAAGAGGCAATACCACGGATCCGGGGCAATGTGCCCGATGTTCTGCTCAGTGATATCGGTTTGCCAGGAATGGACGGCATCGAAGGTATCACCATACTGAAGGAACAGTATCCAGACATGACGGTCCTTATGCTGACAGTCTATGATGATGACGAGAGGATATTCGACGCTATTTGTGCCGGTGCGAGCGGGTATTTGCTAAAAAGGACGCCCCCGGCAAAGATATTGGAAAACATACGTGAGGCCGTATCGGGCGGCGCACCGATGTCACCCGAGGTAGCGAACCGTGTGATAAGACTTTTCCGCGAGGTACGCCCGCCGGAAAGGGTCGATTACGACCTGACACCGCACGAAACCCGCCTGCTCAAATTGTTGGTTGACGGCCATAACTACACGACTGCCGCCGAAGAACTTGGCGTCAGCTATAACACCATAAAATTTCATATGCGGCATATCTACGAAAAGCTTCAGGTTCATTCAAAATCTGAGGCCGTTTCCCTCGCCCTCAAAAATAGGATCGTCTAATGGGAGTCCGCACGGCCGTAGGATTTGTCATCGGGCTGATAGCGGTTTTGGGTATCAACTTTATTCCGTTTGAAATGCTCTACTACGGAGATTTCTCCGGCGAATCGGCTATGGCCTTTTACGCGGCAGAGAATTTGGTGACGGTCGGGTTCGCGACTGCTTTTGTACTGCTTTTTGCGCCAGTTCGGGAGAAGAATCCCGATTACGAGCGACGAGATGAACTGCTTAAAAAGCATCCCGCATTTCCTATCGATCGTTTCCGGGAAAAAAAGGAGATCCTCAAACTCTACCTCGTCTTCTCGCTCGGGTTTACAGCCGCAAGCCTAATATTCCTGACTGCCTTTATCGCCATTGTTCTCAAGACTGAGATCCAGTTTTCGGAGATACTCGGCGGTATGGCGTGGTTATCAGCTTTTCTTCTGATCCAGTACATTGGTGATCTTATTGGTCTTCGTCCGTTCACGCTCGCCAAAGCCGAGGCGCTGCTAAAACAGAGCATGGGCCGCGTTGCTTTATTATTTCTGGCGGTTTTTGCCGGCATCTTCCTCGCCCTGCTCGTCGACCGGTGGTTTGTATTTCCATTCATCGCACTGAAAACGCTGGTAGATATCGGCGGCTTGATAGGAATATTCACGCGATCTGAACGATGATCTTAACTATGTAACCTTTTCCGTTTCAAAATCAGGCATTTTTTTTCGCCGATACCACCCGTGCGGGTGGTTTTTTGCGCGATTTTTCCTGCTAACTTCGAGCCATCGAGGGAAATTTTATCTCGGTCGCAGTCATAACGGAGGAATTTAAGCTTATGTATAACACAACCGGAGAAGTGGTTGGCCTAGTCAAGGCATTTGAGGAACGGACGCTAACGAAGGCTGAATGGAACCATGCCGCGCACCTTACCGTCGGACTCTATTATTGCATTCGATTCTCGTTTGGCTTGGCAACGAATATGTTGCGTAACGGCATTCGCGCTTTGAATGACGCCCACGGCGTACCCAATACAAAAACTAGCGGTTATCACGAAACGATTACCGTGTTCTGGATGATCACGATCAATCAGTTCGTAGAAACGTGCACATACTATAACCTCGCCCGTCTCGCAAATGAGATCGTCTCAACCTTTGATGACCCTCGCTTGCCGTTCGATTATTACAGCAGTGAGCGGCTGTTCTCTCCCGAAGCGCGCGAGCATCACATCCAGCCGGATCTGGATGACTATTATCTGATCGTAAACTCCGCAAAAGTGGCCGCCCGTGTGGGTGGCGGCAAGAAGCCGATTTTCACTTAGTCTTCATTCGTCCGGCTCAATGGCGATGAAAATAGCACTTTTGCCGCACGATATTTTTAATCCAAATAAAGGAGTCACAATGACAGTATTCAAAAATAAATTCAACGCAATGCTTATTATGCTCGTTGTCCTGCTCGGCTCAACTGCGATGCAGGCTTCGGCAAAGGACATTAACGGTTATTTCGCAGCTGACGACGGCGGGGCATACT
Organism: Pyrinomonadaceae bacterium; assembly: GCA_049663465.1. Classification (GTDB taxonomy): domain Bacteria; phylum Acidobacteriota; class Blastocatellia; order Pyrinomonadales; family Pyrinomonadaceae; genus OLB17. Next base: position 44,012 of record JBATDM010000124.1, on the reverse strand, counting down.
TCATCCGCCAGATCGGCAACAAGATATATTGGGTCGGCGAGGATCCTAAAGGCGGCTACGCCAACATTTTTGCAGGCACCGTGACCGGCAACAAGATCACCGGGAAATGGTGGGACATTCCAAAGGGCAGGGCCAAAGGCGGCGGTGATCTCACGCTTGAGATCACTGCCAATGGAAATCTTACAAAGGTCACGTCGAGTGCCCCCTTCGGTGCAAAGACCTTTACCAGTCCGCCGGCAAAGATCGCATTGCCGGGCGGAAACATCAGTCCGGCGGAGTTGATGACGTCTAATTTACGGAGCCGGCCCGAGGGCTTTCGCGGAAGCAACGACCTGACCGGGGCATGGTCCGGTGATGATTATGCCACTTACTATATTCGTGAGACCCCAGCAGGCGATGTGGTCTGGTTCGCTGAGAACGACCTGTGGGGCGATCCGGGCGGCCAGGCATTACCGAGCTTTGCCCGCGTTTTTATCGGCAAAAAGATCGGCGGTCTGATCACGGGTAATTGGGTCGATCTGCCAAAGGGTAAGGCCCTCGGCAGCGGCGTCCTCGGTTCAAAGCTCGTCAGTCAGCAGGAGATCCGATTTAACAACCCGCCGGTTGGTATCGACGGCAGCAATTTGCAGCGCAGCTTGCCCGGTAATCTGCGAGGATTTGCCGATCTTCACGCTCATCCAATGGTGAATCTAGCCTTCGGCGGCAAACTGATCCACGGCGGCCCGGACGTTGGTTCGATCCTTCCCGCAGATATCAACTGCAGCAAGAATATCCGGGCCAAAAACATTGCCCAGGCACTTGGCCCCGCAACACCGACACATGGTTCTTTCGACCAGATCGGCTGCGGAGACGCATTTCGCAGGGCCATTGTCTATGGTTTTGAGGAGGCGAACGACGCTCTTGTAACGGTGTCGAGCCCCGCCCAGGGCTATCCGACATTTGGCGGGTATCCAAAATGGAACGACATCGCACACCAGAAGATGTGGGTCGATTGGATCCGACGATCTTATGCGGGCGGCCAGCGAGTAATGGTTGCACTAGCGACTCACAATGCGACCCTAGCGGCGGCCGTTTCGGGCCCGGGCGATGGCCCGACCGATGACAAGGGATCAGCCGATCTGCAGATCGCCGAAATGAAAGCATTTGTCGGCCGCCACAATGACTTTATGGAGATCGCCTACACGCCAGCCGATCTGCGCCGCATTGTCGCAGCCAACAAAATGGCCGTGGTTCTTGGCCTGGAGATCGACAACATTGGCGGTTTCAATAAAATGCCGAACTATCGGACCCTGCCGCCGGCGGCACGTGCGGCCATAATTCAGGCTGAACTCAACCGGCTGCACAATAACGGAGTTCGATACCTGTTCCCGATCCATGTTCTCGATAATGCATTCGGCGGAACGGCCGTTTACGAAGATCTTTTCAATTATTCGAATAAACGCGAAGAAGGCCACTGGTGGAAAATACAGTGCTCCAACCCGGACGAAGAGATCACTCACAAATTCAAACCTTTCATTGGCGACGACGTAGATAAGGACGTCAAGACGCTCTTGTCGGGCCTATCGAACATCAAGGTCGGGCTCGATCTCAACGCCCCAAAACCTCCCGGCTGCGGGGCCAATGGCCATCGGAATGCTCAGGGCATTGAGTTGAGAAAGGGCGGGACCGGGGATGGCGAAGCTGCTCTATCGGCGATGATGAAACTCGGCATGCTCATCGACATCGACCATATGTCGCTGGCGAGCGTCAACGATACATTTACTTTGGCCGAGGCTGTACCCGGCGGCTATCCGCTGGTCTCGGGCCACACAGGACTGCGGATGTACCAAAAAAACGAGAACTCGCGTACACAGGACCAGTTAGCGAGGATCGGCAAACTCGGCGGAATGTTTGGCATGGGCACTGACTCGCCGGCCAATCTATGGGTCCCCCGATATACGATCGCAAACGAGTGGATCGGCGGAAAAAGTAATGCCTACGGTGACGGCCGGGTAGCTTTTGGCACTGACCTCAACGGCCTCGTAAAAGGTCCGCCGCCGCGAGCCGGAGCCAATATCTACAAAAATGGCTTTGTCAAAAGCTCGACCGGCAACCGGACGTGGGACTATCGCAAGGACGGTGTCGCACATTACGGTATGCTGGCGGATTATCGCGAAGATATCCGGACCATCCCAAACTACGGTGAGCAGGTCTACTCAAGCATGCTGAAAAATGCGGAAATATTTGCCCGAATGTGGGAAAAGGCAGACAAAGTAAAAGGTCAGGTCAAGTAGGCAACAATGCGACGGCACGTGGGCAGCGATAGCGATAGCGATGCCGTCGCCATTCATTATAGGGAGATAAATACAATGCTAACAAAAATCATAACTTCATTAATAGCCGGTCTGCTCATTTCTGTAACGACGTTTGGGCAGGAAATACAACCGCAAGTCCAGCCGTCACCCGTAAGCTCAATTGCGGGTCAGCTCGAACCCAAGCAGGAGGGCGTGATCCGGATCGGGATCACTACGGTCAAGACGAAACTTCGGCAGGATGCAATGGGCCAGGACATGGCCGAGGTCACCAGAACCCGCTGGTTTAGCTTTCTAGCCGGCCCTACGATAGAACTCATTCCGTTGAACGCGAGAATACCGATCCAAATCAACATTGAGGCAAGACAAAAGGACTGCGATCTTATTCTCTACTCGACCGTCTCACAAAAGACAAAAGGCAGCCTTTTCGGCAGCCTTGTCCGGGTCGTCGTCCCGATCCTAACATCGGCCGTACCGGCAGGAGTTGGTGGAACGACCGCGAATTCAATAGGACAATCGATCAGAAATAGTGTTCAGGACGGGGCAAAAGACGCCGCCAAAAACATGGCGAATCAGGCGGCCGCCAATATCAAGGCGAATGACCACGTGATCTTAGAATTTGCTTTGGTAACTGTTGGCCCAACAGCATCACCCTTGCTAAGCAGATCGCTGAAAACAAAAGCTTCGGTGGACGGCGAGGATATTTTCTCAGGCCTTATAGAGGAGGCGGCTGCCGCGATCCTCGAAACAGCCATGAAAAAGAATTGACTATGTCCCGATTGGAACTTGCCGAGCGGTCGACCCCGGCTACGGGGTTGGCCGCGTTTTTTATTTCGCGATCAGATCAGTCGCAGCGGCCCTCGCCTCGACAATACTGGAGATCTGGCCGTCAAGTTGTAGTTCATAGATGGCGTCAAGGATCAGCTTGAAGTGAGGCGATGGATCGAGTCCAAGTTCGATCAGGTGGCGGCCCATCAGGATCGGATCGGGAGCTTTCTTTTCGATCTGCAGTTCCTTGACCTTCTCAATGAACCACTCCTGAGCCTCGGAGCCGAAGATCATCTTGCTTCGGTCGCCGTCGGGATATCGGCCAAGGCTGTCGGCCTTAGCGACACGGTAAAGCAGATCGGCCTCGACCTTGCGAGCGAGACGACGAAATGCACCGTCGCCAACCGGGGACTTGGACTTGTAATACTCGCCTGGCTTTAGATGATATCGGACCAATTGAACGACTTGTTCTCTTACATCAAACCCGTCCAGCGTGAAAATTCCAAGTCGATCCAGTAAAGAGATGGTCGGTTCAACGCCCGCCTCATCATGGCCTCGGGAACGCGTCCGGCCATCAACGAATTCTGTCGTCGACGGTTTGCCGAAATCGTGAGCCAGGGCTCCGAGCATCACCGCAACCTTTCGAGGATGGTCGAGTTCATCGATAAGCTTGCTCGCCTCATCAACAACCATCAGCGTGTGAACATCAACATCGCCCTCTGGGTGCCATTCGGGCTCTTGCGGAACACCGACTAGTGCCTGCATCTCAGGGAACAACTGCTCAACGACGCAAAGGTCATAAAGCCATTTCAATCCGATGGATGGTGTCGCGGCACGCAGAAGCAGCTTTTCTAACTCGCCCCAGATCCTTTCTTTGGGGAGATCGCTAACCTCGATCGCCCGGCAAACCGCAACGGTTTTCGCTTCAATATCAAACCCCAACCTAGCCGCGAACTGTGCGGCACGCAAGACTCGCAGTGAATCGTCGCCAAACGTATCAGCCGACACCATTCGCAAGATCCGTTGCTCAATATCGTGCCGTCCGCCAAAGGGATCAACGATCTCACCAGTTAACGCATCTTTCAAGATCGCATTGACGGTGAAATCCCGGCGGCGACACGCATCTTCAAACGACATCGCGGGATCGCCCTCGATGACAAATCCGCGATGTCCACTTCCCGTCTTTCGCTCACGGCGGGGAATCGAAACATCCAAATTCGAGCCGATCTTATAGACCGCAAACGCCTCGCCGACAGCATTAACTTCACCAAACCCGCTGACTATCGAGAGCAGCTCTTCGGGATCGACACCATAAACTTCGACATCCCAATCCTTAGGCCCGACGCCCATCAGCTCATCGCGAACGCACCCGCCATTAAGCATTGCCCGTCCACCCGCCGCCTTAATGGCAATGGACAGATCGATAACGACTTTGGGCAAATTATTTATCACGATTGCTTCTAATTTTGCACCAGTTCTCGTTGCCAATCAAAGTGCCGCGCTGACTCCATTTTATGACCATTTTTTGCCCAAAAGCTCGCTACAAAAAATAGTCAGAAAACCACCTGTAATGTCTCGTTTTGAGTAGAAACTTCGAATACCGAGGTATAGAGTAATCTTTGTGCAACCTCCGAAAAAATGGTGCACTGGGCGCGATCGGCAAATTGATCGCGCCTGATCATATTTTAAGGGCGGATCTGCGGAGAAGCAGGTCTAAATAGAGCCTTTCGGCAAGAAAATGGTTACAAGAAAAGCGGTCGCGAAAGGCGGCATTAGGGACTGGTTCATGCATGGCGTCCGGCCCGCCCAAGGCGTCCCGGGCGACACGGCCCCCGCACACAAGCATTCGTGGTGGCAGGTCATGTGTCTCACCGGCGTCGATTATTTTTCGACACTCGGATATCAGCCCGGCATTGCGTTTGCGGCCGCAGGAGCGCTATCGCCGATCGCCACCCTCATCCTTATTTTGCTCACGCTCTTTGGTGCTCTGCCGATCTACAACCGAGTTGCTGCTGAAAGTCCGAGCGGACAGGGCTCGATCTCAATGCTCGAATCGCTTCTCTCTCGCTGGAAAAGCAAACTCTTTGTCCTCGCCCTTCTTGGTTTTGTAGCTACGGATTTTGTTATCACCATCACGCTCTCAGCTGCCGACGCATCGGAACATATTATTCACAACCCCTTCGTCGAAACTCATTTACCGTGGCTCGATCATCCTATCTTCGCCACGCTCTTGATGATCGGTATTTTGGCAGCAGTGTTTCTGAAAGGGTTTAAGGAGGCGATCGGCATCGCAGTCTTTCTTGTGATCTCGTATCTCACTCTCAATCTGATCGTGATATTCGCGGGTATTTACGCGATCGCCCAGTCTCCGTCCCTGTTGGAAAATTGGCGATCCGCAGTTTTTTCAACCCCGAGTGGCGATGTGCGAGGAATTCTGATGATCCTCGGGCTGTCGCTCATAGTCTTTCCAAAACTTGCTTTGGGTCTTTCCGGTTTTGAGACAGGTGTCGCTGTGATGCCATTGATCAAAAATCCCGGTCGCATCGAAAAAACTAAAAATCTGCTGCGCACCTCGGCCCTGATAATGACTTTCTTCCTCATGTGTAGCAGTTTTATCACGAGCGTTTTGATCCCGTCTAGCGAGTTTGAAATAGGTGGCAAAGCTCAGGGGCGAGCTCTCGCGTTTCTTGCCCACGAGTATCTGGGTGAGATCTTTGGCACGGTTTATGACACAAGCACGATCTTGATCCTTTGGTTCGCAGGGGCCTCTGCATTGGCTGGTTTGCTAAATATTGTTCCGCGATACTTGCCCCGCTACGGCATGGCCCCGAATTGGGCACGAGCTTCAAGACCACTGGTTCTGATCTTTACGTTCATCTGTTTCGTCATTACGTTTGTTTTCGATGCGGATGTCGAAGCTCAGGGCGGAGCGTATGCGACCGGTGTCCTGGTTCTGATGACGTCAGCCGCTATAGCCGTGACGATATCAGCTTGGGCACGAAAACAGACTCTGAAATGGGCGTATCTGTTCATCGCCCTCGTTTTTGCTTACACAACGATTGCGAATGTGATCGAACGGCCGGACGGAATCAAGATCGCGTCCCTGTTTATCCTGACCATCGTCGTGGCTTCTTTTGTTTCGAGAGCGATGCGCACGACGGAAATACGCATTCAAAAGATCGTGTTTGACGAGACTGCCCGCGATTTCATTAACGGTCTCACTCGCGGAGGCGAGATACGGATCATCACAAACCGACGCGAGGCGGGCGATGTGACCGAGTACCGTTTCAAGGAACACGAGAAGCGAAGCGACAATCACATACCGGCGGCTGATCCAATAATCTTCTTTGAGATCGAGATCGGTGATGCATCGGAATTTGCTGGAAAGATGGAAGTTACCGGGGTCGACGTCGCGGGATACAAAATTTTAAGAACAGAGGCTCCAGCGGTTCCAAATGCTATCGCCGCACTACTGCTCCATATCCGTGACAAGACAAACAAGATTCCTCATGTATATTTTGGCTGGAGCGAAGGAAATCCGATCCATTATCTGATGCGATACATTCTGTTTGGTGAAGGGGACACGGCTCCCGTAACTCGGGAGATCCTTCGCAAGGCCGAACCCGAAGCGGAATTGAGGCCAAGCGTGCACGTGGGTGGTTAAGCGGAGTCCACCCCAAGCGGGTCGTCTTGAAGAAATTAGCCGCTAGGCGCTACGATATACTCGTTCAACCAGCGGCAAATTTTTGATGCGAGGCAATTCAGGATGATTACCAGATTATTGATAAGTACACTCGCAGGAGCGATTGTGATCTTTGTCCAAGCCGGTTTTTTCTTCGGTTATCTTTTTGCCGATTTCTTCGCGGGAACTGTAGCTCCGAAGTATGCGGTTGCGAACAAGGAAAGTCCGGAGTTTGCGATCATAATAGTTGCCGACGCTATCTACGCATTGATGCTGTCAATTCTTATCAGTATTAGACCCGGAATGAAGACTTTCATGCGGGGAGCGGCCATTGGCCTCCTAGTTGGCTTCGTGTTTGCCCTCCATTTTGACCTAATTACTGCCGCGACGACCTATCTAAAGTCGTTTGAAGCGATCGTCGTAAACACTGCGATCTCAAGTTTTATGTCGGGTCTGGGGGCAGGCGTAATAGGATATGTGCTCGGCCGAGCGGAACGTTCGTGATGACATACGCAACCCGCACATTACCAATGCCCATTCAAAAACGGAGACGATGCGGTCGTAGCACAAATAGTTACTAACCCAACCGCGTTAGGATGTGTTCGCCAAGGGAGTCGATCCCTACTCGTTCCTGCTCCCACGTGTCGCGGTCGCGGACGGTGACGGCGTTGTCTTCGAGCGATTCATGATCGACGGTCACGCAGAAGGGCGTGCCTATCTCGTCTTGGCGAGCATAGAGCTTTCCGATACCACCGGTGTCATCGTAAACGGTCCGCATCGACGGTTGCAATTCCCGTTTAAGTTTTTTGGCGAGTGTGACGATGCCCTCGTTGTTCTTTGCGAGCGGCAGGACGGCGACCTTGATCGGGGCGAGGGCCGGTTTGAGCCTAAGAATAACGCGGACCTCGCCTTTGTCGTTTGTACGCTCTTCGTAGGCTTCCATCAGCACAGCCAAAAGCGTTCGGTTAACCCCGATCGAAGGCTCGATGCAATATGGATAAAACCGCTCGTTCGTCTGCGGGTCAAAATACGACAGGTCCTCTGTCGTGTCAGGGTTGATGCGCTTGCCGTCTTCGCCCTCGGGCTTTTTTGAATGGACTCGCAGATCGTAATCCGTGCGGTTTGCGATTCCCAGCAGTTCGTCGAACTGCTTCTCTTCATCTTCGCGTTCCGGGAAAAATCGGTATAGAAAATCGACGGTCCGGTCGGAATAGTGAGCTAGTTCCTCGGCCGACTGCTCGTAATGTGTAATGTTGTCGCTCGAAATGCCTAGCGTCCCAAGCCAAGCGTCGTATGCTTCGATCCATTCCTGATGAACCCGCGGGGCGTCCTCGGGCCGGCAAAAATATTCGACCTCCATCTGCTCGAATTCACGCGTGCGAAAAATAAAGTTCCCCGGCGTGACCTCGTTCCTAAAGGCTTTCCCGATCTGTGCGATGCCAAACGGCAATTTGCGCCTTGAAGTATCGAGAACATTCTTAAAATTGACAAAGATTCCCTGAGCCGTCTCGGGCCGGAGATACGCCAGAGCCGCCGGATCGTCGTCTGACGAGACCGCACCGATTGTCGTCCGAAACATCAGATTAAAAGGCCGTGATTCGGTAAGGTTCGTCGAGCCGCAATTCGAGCAAACGAGCTTGCCCTCGGCATTTTTATCGAGTTTGTCCTCGCGAAGCCGCGTTTTACAATCACGGCAATCAGCCAGCGGATCGCTGAACGTAGTCTCGTGCCCCGAATATTTCCATACATTCCTGTTCTGAATGATCGAAGAATCAAGACCTTCGATATCGTCGCGCTCGTAAACCATCCAGTTCCACCAGCTCTTCTTGATATTATTCGCGAGTTCTACGCCCAACGGCCCGTAATCCCACGACGAGCCAAGCCCGCCGTAGATATCCGATGCCGGATAGACAAATCCGCGGCGTTTTGAAAGAGAGACAATTGTTTCGATGTTTGGTGCAGACATAGATCAACGGTTAAGTTCGGTGTTCCACTTTTTGAGTTAGACATTGATTTTACAACGAACAGCCAACAACCGACAAAGTTCAGACCAACAACGCCTTTTGGACTCCTCAATCAGGCCACCGGTTAGTTAAGTAGGAGCCAGTACAGCATACGCCGCTAAGTTTGCCAACCAGTGGAACCCGATCGGAGCAAGGGCACCTCCGCTTTTATGCCGAAGCCATCCCATTACCAGACCTGGAAGTATTACCCCGGCGCGGATGAGATCAGGCTCGACAACCAGGTGGGCCAGCGTAAATAGAACGGCCGTGAAGAGAATTGCCGGAACTGCGCTCGTAATACCGATGCTATTGGTCCAAGTAGAAATGCGGGTCTGAAGAAAACCGCGAAAAAACATCTCCTCCGGTATCACCACCAGAACCAACCCATAAAGTACTTCGGCAAACCCAGGCAAGGCTAGTCCGGTCCCCCCAGGCTGTTTTGTAAGAACAGTCACCAATAGCTGAGCGATCACCACGAAAGGCACCAACACGATCAACACTGATAGGCCAAACCAAGCCAACCCTCTTCGCCATCCGGAGAGCGTCAAGCCGTAATCAGAGAGCGAAAGTTTGTTTAAGCTAAGTGCGACGAAAGGAAGATACACCCAAAATGCCAGCGATAAGTATCCGAGCCACGTTTCGGTGCTAAGCAGCAATCGTACGACCCCTGCACCGACCAAGGTGAGTAAGACGGCCTCGAGCGGGATCCAGTAGGTCCCGAAGCCGCGAAGAGAACTTGAATAAATGCCTAAATCCTTCGACATCTTCGACGTTCAATAAAACCCAACGTGCTAACAAGAAAAACCCCGATCGAAATTGCCTGGGATGTCGAGAGATCTCCCCAAAACCCTCGGCTCGGATCTCCGCGCAGGATCTCAAGTGCAAAACGAGAGCACGCATAGAGCAGCCAAAACAACCAAAAGGCCTCGCCAGGTGCGACATGTTCCCGGCGGCTCCATCGCCAGGCAATGGCGGCCAAGATCAGGCCGTTGAGTGCCAAATAAACCTGGACCGGGTGAACCGCCAGAGATTGAGTTGCCATAGGGGCAATCAGACCCGCATGGAGTTGTTCCAGGAAGGCCAAACTGCCGGGCGGAAAGTGTATACCGAGCGCCGAGGTAACCGAACCGAAATCGTCGCCATCGAGAAAACAGCCGAGCCGGCCGAAGAATATACCGATCCCAACACCCTGTACGGCGCAGTCGAGATAACGTCCGACATCAGCACCGCGCACTCTTAGATAAACAAAAGCGGCGGCACAACTGGCAATATGAGCGCCGTAGCCTAGGTTATCGCCGCGTATAGGGTCAAAAAAGGCGACGACGCTGCCGTCGTAGATATCGACGGCATAGAGAAGGCTGCCGAGGCGCGTGCCCGCAATGGCTGCGGGAATGCCCCATAGGGTGATCCCGTATATTACGTCAGTGTCGAGTCCGCGGCTTCGGGCACATCTGGCTGCGTACAGCGTACCTCCGATCACCCCTATCGCGATCATGATGAGCCCATTCGGCACGAGGTAAACAAAGACCTCTATGCCGAAAACATCGTTGAGAAACTCGACAACATACGGGCGCATACTTGATTCCAGGCACTTTCAGTTGTTCTCTGACTGCGTGTCTAGCTCGCTACCCGACGCCTCTTCGCTCGTCTGCGCAACAGCCCGATAGCGACGACCGGGAGCCAAATAACGAGCAGTGCGGCGATACGCTGCGAAGCGTTCCCGCCGAGGTGGTCAAAACGGCCGATCGAGCACGCAGAACTGGTGCCTTTTGAACTGGCCACGCCTATCTCCAGTTCGTTCACCACCGCAATGAGCCCCGTAATATCCACGGCGTTGAACTCGGTTCCTTGCGGGGGAGGCAATTGGGTGGTCTGCCCCAGCAATGTTACAGGCCCATCCGTATGAAAAGTTCCACCCTGGCCGGCGGCTTGAATATAGACCTTCATCTCTACGTTTGCTGTCCCCGAGGCAACGACACCCCCGACTTCCAGAGTGCCGGGTTGGTCGTTAGTCGTCTCTTCGATCTTGACAATCGAACGTTGGAAGGGATGGTCGCCTTCTTGACGTATGCCAAGTGTAAGTAGTCCAAACAATCCACTCTGTGCCGATGCGTCGACATCGACTATCCTCCCAAAGATCTCATCCAACCCGTCGCCGTCGTGATCCGCGGCTTCACCGGATGCCGAAGTGAATAGATTCCCGGCAAGGTCCCCGGTCATCGTCAGGTTCTCAGTCGTCCCCTGGAGGTCTTGAAGTTCAATTTCGGCAACAAAATTCTCGAGAATGAATGCTGTAAGCAAGGGTGCCGGTACCTGCGTGGCCTGACTAAACTCAGAAGTGCTCCCGGCACCCGTGCTGGTTGCAGTCGCTGTCACAAAGTAGCTCGGCGGCACCGGAAATTGAGGAACGAAATTCAAAACCGCGTTGCCATTTGCGTCGGTGGTTACTTGGACGGTGCCAATAGACATGGTTCCTTCGCCAAACCCCGATAGATGAGCGGTCGAACTCTCGAAGAACTCTACAGTAAATGTCTCGTCCGGCGTACTGTTAAGAGTTCCGGTAACGAGTGATCCGCTTTGAGCGACGATCACGGGGAAGTTCGGCACGCCGTCAACGTCGGGAGAGTCGTTTTGGGTTACGCCATTGTTGTCGTGATCGATCGCCAGACTGGTATGGGAAAAGAACTCGTTGCCTATCAGTTTGATCAGAGCGCTGCTATTCTGAATCGGCACCCCAACGCCATTGAACCCAAACTTGTTTTCTCGAACCAATACATTCCCGGCATTCGAAAATCCCAGCCCGGCTCCGAAATTGGCAAAATTTTGTGTTTTCGTTTTGTCTGTGCCGAAATAATTGCCCTCGAACAGACAGTCGCAATTTAGCACATTGGTGACTGAAACCCCGTTTCCATTTCGCCACAGGAAATTCTCGACAAAGTCGTATCGAATCGAGTTACTGCTTCGAAAGCCCTCGCCAAGGTGGTCGCTCAGAATATTGTCCCGGATTGTCGTTCTCCTGGTTGGGTCATTAGCATTTTGCATGACGATACCGTTAAAGTTATTCGCAATTTCATTGGAAGCGATCGTCAATCCTACGCCTCCGAAAATAAAAATACCGCTACCGCCATTGCCCGCCGGAGTGCTGTCAGTATCAATGCCGATCCAGTTTTGCAACAGATCATGACCTGTTCCACGGACCGTAATGGCGTTGTTGCCGCCTTTAGTAAACGAAAAACCTACGACCACGTGATCTATGGTATTCACGTTAAGGATAACCGCACTCGGCGGAAGCGAACTGCCATCAATTTCAACGATAGGAGTGCCGACAAAGCCGGGCTGAGTGCGCGCGTCCATCGTAGTTTCGGAGTCATTCATTGAAAGAGCCGTGAGCGGCTGTATGCGGAATGGCCCCACACCCGGAATAATAAAGAAAATCTTGTTTGCCCCCGGTAAGCTGGTTGCAAAGTTTATAGCCTCTGGCAATGAGCCCGCACCGCTATTGTTGGTATTCGTTACATAGAGAGCCCCGGGCGGGACAGTGATGGTCCATCTGAAGGATCTGCTCGCCATTGCGTCGCCGTTCGTTGCGACAACGTCAACGTCATAGATGTCTTCCGACCCCGCCCACACAACGCCCGTTATTTTTTTGGTGGCAGCATTATAGGTAATCCCGCCCGGAAGTCCCGTTACCTGAATATCGCTCTCCTCGGGCGTAAATAGCAACGGCACCGAGACGTCGTCCCCTTCGTTGTTCGTCTGATCGGGAACCGCCGTAATGACCGGCACCTCGTCCGCAGGAAGGATCTCCCAAACAAAGGTCGCGGTGGCGGTTTCCGAGCCGTTAACAGCAGTGATGGTGACCGTATGATCGCCTGCCTGTCCGGCCGCAACAGTTCCGGTGATTGTTTCAGTAGCGCTGTACGAAAGCTCACCCGGAAGTCCGGTCACGGTGACGACGCTCGTAGCAGGTGTGACCGTGATCTGCACCGGCGCGACGGTGTCGCCCTCGGCACTTGATTGATTCCCAGGGTTAATAATGACCGGCACCTCGTCCGGCGGCGCAATGATTGTCCATTCGAACGATTCTGAATCTGACAGTGTGCCGCTGGTAGCCGTGATCGTCACGGTATGTTGGCCCGCAGTCGTCGGAACACCCGCTATTCTGAATGGGTTAGTCTCGATGCCAAGCCCCGGCGGAATGCCGGTTATCTGTATTGTGATGATGCCGGACTGCGGCTCGATAGTGATCGGCAGCGACACGTTCGCACCCACAATAGCCGTTTGAGGCCCGGGATTGGTGATAACCGGAGTAACTTGGAAAATCCAGTCAAAATTGTTACCCGAGTCGGTCGAGTCGGTAGCAGTGATCTGTTGGCCGCCGCTCGCGTCGCTGTCCTGCACATCGACGAATATGACGTCCGCCGTCGCCGTGGACGGGAGAACGATCTGCCACTGCTGACCAGGAGTTGCTGATCGCAGCGCAAGTTTGTTATCGGCGTCGGCCCCTCTAAAAGTCAGGTTTCCGAAGACCGTTTGAGTGTTTCCGGCCTCGAAAAACAGTGTCCGCTCATCGTTGGCAATCACTTCCAAATCGAACCATTGTGTGTCGCCCTCGATCGTTTGTTCTCCTGCCCCGGCAAACTTGACCGTGAATGTCCCTGGCTGAAAATTGCCGAGGGTGATCCAGTCAGCCGCAACTTCAACGTCACCGCCGGGACTATAATTTGTATCAAGCCGTATTAATAGATCGATCTCTTCGTCAACCGTAAGTTTGCCGTTTGTTACGTCAAACGGAATGTCGGGGTCGGTTGATGAGCCTTTTGCGGCCGCTATCAACGCGTTGGTATTCGGCACAGCCGCATCGCTCCGAACAGTCAGTGTATTTGCGGTAAGATCAAGATCTGGGATTCCGTCTGGAAACGGATTGGCGGCCGTTGCTGCAGCCGTTCGTATGTTGGCGTCGTCCACAAATGCCATCATAGAATCTGCAAAATCCAATGGCACCCCATTAATTTGGTATTGTCCCGAGCTGTTCGTCGCAGCAGTCCCCGCGTTGACTCCGTCAACAAGCACCCTGACAGTCAGCCCCGCACCAACCGGCGTCGTTCCATCCTCCAAGAATACCGTACCCGAAACCGTCGAACCCGGCGGCTCTACAATAGTCCAAACGAACGAGGCATTCGCGGTTGCTGAACCATTTGTGGCAGTAATCATAACCATATACGTGCCGACTGCATCGTCTGCAACTGTCCCGGCTATCGTGTTGTTTGCCGGATTAAACAAAAGCCCGCCTGGAAGATCCGTCACCTGGACAACGCTTGTTGCCGGCGTGACCGTGATCTGCACAGGTGTCACGGTTTCACCCTCGGTATTCGTTTTATCGCCCGGATTAGTTATAACCAGCGGGAGAATCGTCCAAATAAAGTTTACGCTCGCCGATGAGGCCCCATTGGTAGCGGTGATCGTGACCGTATATGGACCTGCCAAAACGTCTCCCACAGTGCCGGTTATTGTGTTGTTTGCCGGATTAAACGAAAGCGCCCCTGGAAGTCCGGTCACAACAACGGTGCTCGTGTCCGGAGTGACCGTGATCTGCAACGGCGTAACGGTGTCACCCACGGTGTTTATTTGACCATCCGGATTGGTGATAACCGGCGTTGGATCCGGCGTCGGGTCGCCGACGCGAACGACAGCGACGCAAGGTGAGAATTCCGAAGTATCGAGGGTACCGTCGTCCGTCGCCGTCGCGGTAATTACCGCTCCGGCCTCCACGTCCTGGGAAAACGCAACACTAGTAACCAAGGCATCGCCATTATTGTCCGTTCGCACCACGGTCGAACCAAGAAATGATTTACCCTCGCCGTTATTAGATGGTTGATCGCATTCAGGATTAACAAAGAACTCGAGGACAAACGTTCTGCGAGGACGACTGTTAAATCTCCAGGTGATATTCGTTCCAGCTGTACTGCTCGTCGCCAATAGCGGTACCGGAAAATTTTGCGTTTCATTGGCATCATGGTCCGGATCCGTGATGTCATTTAGCGACACACCGTCGTCACCCAAATCAATACCTAACGCAGTATTCGAAAAGATTGAATTTTTTTGGATCAAGTTTCCGTCGGAGTTGCTCCCAACGATAATTATCCCGGAAGTGCCATTGAAAGCGACCGTATTTTCTGCAATCAGAGTGTCCCTCGCTTCTACACGAATCCCGGCGGCTCCATTAGGTACCGGAAATGAACCGTCCGGGTTGGTGCCGATCCGATTGTTCCCCACTTGGTTGCCCTTTGTCCGACTCCCGCCGACCAGTTCCACCCCATGACCGGAATTACCCGAGATGACATTGAAGGCCCGGATCAAGTTGTTGCCTGATTGGTCAATGGTAATTCCGTTTCGGTGGTTTAGCGCGATCACGTTATTGTCAACTATGTTGCGCCCAAACCTATTACCCCGAGATCTTACGATAAATATACCGTCGCGTAGATTACTTCCAATGTCGTTTTGACGGATAATGTTGTCTGCGGAGTTGATGTTCAGGCCATTCAAACGGTTGGGGGTGTCGCTGCTGGCAAAGCCCTGCCCGCGTCTGGTGCCGATACCATTTTCTATAATTCGGTTTCTATCAGCATCATCATCTAGTATGACCCCGTTCCCGATGTTGCCAGAAATGGTGTTCCAAAACACGTCGTTTTCGCTGGCGCCCGATTTGATGTTTACTCCGGCACCGCCATTTGGCAAATTTGGATTCGATCCATTTTTAACGCCAATAAGATTGTCTTGAATACGGTTGTTCGTTGCTCGTCGCCCATCGACGATGATGCCATCGGTAGTATTGCCCGAAATGAGGTTGCCTGAATCGGGATCTGGCGACAGGGAGCTAGGACCAATAGAATTGTTGCTAGAATCAATGATCTCAACGCCAATGAGGTTCGGTAATGATTGCCTACCATCCAAATCTGTGCCGATCTTGTTCGAAATCAGGAGGTTGTTCATCGACCCCGATTCGATCGAAATTCCCGCTAAACGATTCCCGGAGATAGTATTGTTGCCAGTGCAAAAAAAGCCTGGTGCGATCTTGTTGTCATCCCCTCGGCTGATGACTATTCCGCGCATATTTCCGAGCTCAATAAAACCCGTGATATCGGTCCCGATCTTATTGTCACATACAAAGTTGCCCGACGAACGAGAGATGAAAATTCCTTCCTCGGTATTGCCCGATATAAGGTTATGAGAAATACCGTTCAATCCTGATGACCGTTCGATAGAAATACCGGCTTTGCCATTTTTTTTCGATAACTGGCCTGTTGGATCGGTACCGATTTTCATATGGGCGATCCCGATTCGTCCTCCATTTCGTATTAGAATGCCGTTTCGACGGAAACGATTGATCACGAGGCCTTGAACCTCGGAAAACGAGGCCTCGATTATCAAACCATTTGCTCTTCCCGCTTGAGTCCCGTTCAGCTCTATTTCTTCTGAGGGCGACGTAAAAATGTTAACGCGGTCGGTAATCGTCGGAAGTTCGCTCTCCGGACTAATCTGCTTCCCCAAAAAACTCGGAATTCTAAATATAATCTCATCGTGACCTGGTAGGTTGTTTGCGTCAAGAATGGCCTGACGCAAAGAACCGGCTCCGCTATCGTCGGTATTCTCTACCACAAACCTACGGCCGATCACTCGTCGAGGAAAAACGACGATGGGTGCTGGGGTGAAGAGTTCGGCGAGCGCGTATTTGGTTAATTCCCTCTTTCGCCGGTTTGCACTTTTGCCGAACTCGGGTGTCAGCGAGTCTACAGGTGTCGTGCCCCCTCCGGTTCCGGCACTATTTTCGGCGCGGCTGCCGGGGATGATGATGAGGCTTAAAAAAAGAATGATGGCGGCGATCGGGGTTAGTTTTTTCATTGTATCGGGGGCTCCTTTTGGGAGAGTGACTCCGGGCATATTAGCAACTGTCCCGTTTGGTCTTCGGTAAAATGGACGCGGGCTGACTCGATCATGCGAAATATCTCGCGAGGGGCCAGGTGCATAGCTGCGACGGCCTCGTCGGTCGAGAGCATCTTTACGTTGGCCTGGCACTGGTCGCACCAAGTGAGATCGATCCGATCGGTTTGAGAGACCGGCTGCATCTGGTTCAAGAGTGTGGTTACGGCCATCTCGGGCGTGCGGCGAACGGACAATATTTCGCTCGTTTCCGTAGTGAAGCGAAAAATTGTCTTTGTTTTTCGTAGCATTTCGGTTTACAATCGGCGCGTCGCCGGCTTTGGTCTGTGTAGGCGATTTATATACCGCCGGTCCACACGAAGTCGTTAGGAAACCGTGATTTTTCAGTGAAGATTGCGTGAAGAAACGATGAGTACACCCGTCCGACACTATTACGAGTTTGGCCGATTTCGGATCGACGAGACGGAACGCGGCCTGTTTCGTGACGGCCAGCCTGTTCCGCTCCCGCCTAAGGTTTTTGATACTTTGCTTGCACTCGCGTCCAACAGTGGGCACCTTCTGACCAAACGGGAGTTGATGGATCTCGTGTGGGCGGACAGTTTTGTCGAAGGCAATAATTTGACGCAATGCGTGTCGGCGCTTCGAAAGGTGCTCGGCGACGCCGAGGGTCGTATCATAGAGACCGTACCGCGTCGCGGCTATCGCTTCACGCCAGAGGCTCGCGAGATCTTCACCGAAAGCGCGGACGTGACCATCGAGCGTTCCAGCCGCCAGACGTTGAGTATCGAACAAGAAACAGAAACTACCGTCTCGATCTTTCGCAAATGGCTGCCCGCGCTCGGAGTTATTACCGCGATCGCCGCAGGCGGCGTTCTAACGTGGAACCTCGCCCTACAGGATCAGCCCTCGTTTTTTCAAAGTGCGAGTGCGAGAACGAACCTAGCCGAAGCCTCCGAATTTTACGAAAAAGGCCGGGCACTCTGGCAGACACGCGACGGGGAGCATTTGCACGAGGCTACGCTTCTGCTGGAGCAGGCAGTCGGACGCAGGCCCGACTTCGCTCTCGCCCGCGCAGCTCTGGCCGATGCATATGCTTTTGACTATAGGAATTGGAGCAAAGCCGAGGCGGAGGCCCGCGAGGCACTGCGGATCGATCCTAGCTTGGGCGAGGCACATGCAACAATCGGATTCGTAAAGATGTTTTGGGAGTGGAAGTTTCAGGAGGCCGAAGCGGAATTCAAACAAGCGATCAGGTTGAATCCGAATTATGCCACCGCCCATCAGTGGTACGCAATAAACCTTTTCGCTACGGGTACTGCGGGCCACGCCGGTTACGTCGAGATGAACAAGGCTCTGCAGTTGGAGCCCGATTCGCCGTCGATCAATGCGGACATGTGCCAGGCCTTTTACTTCCTTCGGCGCTATGACGAAGCGATCGCTCAATGCCACACATCCCTTACCTTAAATGAACGCCCTCACAACGAGTACGTTTATCTATATGAGATCTACACGGCGAGCGAAATGTATCCGGAGGCGGTAGAGACGTTTTTTAAGATCGAAGAAAATTCGCTTGAGCGTTCGCGAACGGGAATTGATCAGTCGCTTAGCGATTCGTACGCTGCTGGTGGGTTCCGGGCATTTTGGCAGGCGAGGATCGAGACAATTTCAGCCACGACCTCTCTTAACTATCGCATCGCCAGATACTATTCGCGGCTCGGCGATATCGACAAAGCCTTTGAGCATCTGAACCTGGCTTACGAAGATCGTGACTTTGAATTCTACTTGTTTCTCAGCGATCCGGTATTTGACGATTTGCAAAAAGACCGTAGATACGAGGCATTGAAAGAAAGGATTCTTTCTCATCGATCGTGATCGGGACTGTTCTGGGAATAGCCCAAGAAAAAGGACGAACCGCGTGGCTCGTCCTTTCTTTTTGTCTGGGAATAGAGACTACTGAATCACCGGCGGGGTCGCCCCCGGCGGGACGATCCATATTTCGTAGGTCGTCTTGAG
Organism: Pyrinomonadaceae bacterium; assembly: GCA_049663465.1. Lineage (GTDB taxonomy): Bacteria > Acidobacteriota > Blastocatellia > Pyrinomonadales > Pyrinomonadaceae > OLB17. The sequence continues at coordinate 25,314 of JBATDM010000124.1, read as the reverse complement.
TCGCTGGCTGCCCTTGACGATGGATATTCGTCTCGGATCAAAGCCGCGGGTGTTGACCATGTAGTCAAGTGCACGTTTTGACAACCTATCGTATGTGTTTCGTGTAACGCTCGCACGGTCAGTTCCCGGATAGATGATCACATAAAGCTGAGCATCCGGCGTGTTCTGTGCCTGAATGACGCAGTTGTCAAAGCGTGCCTTGTCATCATCCGGAGCCTTCGCTTCAAACTCGTCGCAGCGGAACGGCTTTGGAACTTCGATCGGTGGGATCGGGATGACGTCGGTCGGAACTGAGATCAGCTGACGGCATTTATTGTCGTAAACATCATCATTGACATCGAGTTCAGCATTGATCGTTCGTCCGCCAAGACCCGTCGAATCGACTGTGATAGATGGCGTTCCCAGTCCGCTGGTTACGCGTCCATTCGAAACATTCCACGCATAACGCAACGGCACAGGGGCAGTTCCTGCATTGATCGCGGCAAACGTCACTAGGTCACCCTCCGTTATCCGATCAGGGCCATCGAGACTAAACCGGTACGGGCAGGGTTTCGTGATAGTCTCGCGAACGATCTTGAGACATACACAATTTTTTCGGCCGCGTATGATCTCAAGTTCGCGGCTCCAGGTCTTGCCGTCCGGGCCTTCAACTTCCACCGTATGAATGCCGGGCGTCAGATAGAAAACAGCCGCCGTACCAACACCGGTCATCCCGATATATTGGCCATCAACCCTTACGGGATAGGCGGCCTCATTCGTTTGAACCGTGAGCGTTCCCATATTTTTCGGTGCCTTGTCGTCCTTGTCTAAGGCAAAGGCGCTCGATATGCCCATCGTCAGCACAAGGCCGATCAAAACCAAGAAATTGTATCTGTTAACTCGCATTTTTATTTCCTCTTCTCACTGACGAGACTGATCGGCCCCGTCACAATGCAATGCCGATGCCGCCGAATACCATCCAGCGGCTACGGCATCATGATAACTCTATTCGTCGCCCGATTCTTCTGACTTATCGCCCTTCTTGCCAAACTTGCGTCGGGCGGCCAAACCGATCGATGCGAGACCCGTTCCAAATAACAGGATCGTCATCGGCTCCGGTACCGGCTCCGGCGGAGTCGGCGTAGGGGTGACCGACGGCGTAGGTGTTGGCGTCTTCGACGGCGACGGTGTCGGCGTGGTTGACGGCGATGGCGTCGTTGTCGGCGACGGTGTCGGCGAACCCGTTGGTGGCGGAGGTGGCGGCGTCGGTGTCGGCGTATCCTTTTTGCGTTTGATGAGGATGAATGCGATCGGGATCGCTGCCAACCCTAGAAGTGCCCATTTCGGAAATCCGCGTTTTGTCACTATCTCTTCTTCACAATCACAAACATCATCGGTGACAATGTCCGTTTTGGTCTCGGTAATCACGCGACCGTCTTGCGGTTTCGCCGGCTTCTTCTTATCCTCGTCATCATCTCCATCGCTAATGAGGAAAGAGTAGTTGCCCGCCACGGTCAACCGCGCAAACATCCCGCTGTCTGCCCTGTCGGGACGTGCATTGACCACCTGAACAACCTGATCAAACCTGATAGGTGCCGCGTTGACCTTTGCGAAGCTTGCCAAAACGGACGCTACACAGAGGGCCGAGAGTAGAACTCTAAAATTTAAATTTCTCATGTCTGTAACCTGACTAAAAGGTATCAACAGCGAAAACTATTTTGAATAGTCTCCACAGTTCGGTTGGCACTCACTGTTAGATTGATTTTTGGGGCTGTACCGTAAACATAGCAAAATGCTTTAATAAATGCACGTGCTTGCACGTCTTTTCTAGCGTTTACGGGTCAAAAACCGTTCTTAGTTCTTCAATTCAATGGGAAAATACGCCCAATAGGTCACATTCTCCAGAAAAATTGCCGATTTTTTTCAAAGTTTTGGAAAATAAAAAACCGGCTACCACTAGATAGTGGTAACCGGTCTGAAATTCCGAATTTAGGAAAGTTCGGTTATTCGTCGTCAGGCGCCGACTTGGATTTCTCTTCGGCAAGTATCGCCTTACGCGAAAGTTTGACCTTATTGCCTTCCTTACCGATACATTTGACGAGTATCTGCTGGCCTTCCTTGAGTTCGTCACGGACGTCTTTGACGCGCCGGTCCGAGATCTCAGAGATGTGCAGTAGGCCGTCGAGGCCCGGCATGATCTCGACAAAGGCCCCAAAATCAACGATGCGCGACACCGTTCCCATATATGTCTCACCGACCTCCGCCTCGGCCGTGATGGCTTTAATGCGAGCGATGGCAGCCTGAGCCGCGTCGCCGTCGGCTGACGCGATCGAAATGATTCCGCTGTCGTCAATATCGATCTTGGCTCCTGTCTCCTCGGTGATCGAGCGGATTACCGAACCGCCCTTGCCGATAACGTCGCGAATCTTCTCCGGATTGATCTGCATCGTGATGATTCGCGGTGCAAACGGCGAAATATCCTCACGCGGCTCGGAGATCGCATTGTGCATTACCTCAAGGATATGCATACGCCCCTTTCTAGCCTGCTCGAGAGCTTCCTGCAGAATCATCGCGTTGATGCCGCCGACCTTGATATCCATCTGGAGAGCTGTAATGCCGTCCTCGGTCCCGGTCACCTTAAAGTCCATATCGCCATAATGATCCTCGGCACCCGCGATGTCAGACAAGATCGCATAGCGATTGCCTTCCATCACCAGCCCCATCGCAACACCGGCGACTGGCTTCTTGATAGGCACACCGGCGTCCATCAGACTCAGAATGCCGCCGCAGACAGTGGCCATCGACGACGAACCGTTCGATTCGGTGATATCCGAAACGATGCGGATCGTGTATGGGAAATCTGCATCGTCTGGCAAAACAGCCTGAATAGCACGTCTCGCCAGATTTCCATGGCCGATCTCACGACGCGATGTCGAGCCAAAGCGGCCCGTCTCACCGACCGAGTACGGCGGGAAATTGTAATGGAGCATAAAGCGGCGTTTTACTTCGCCCTTCTCGATGTCGTCCATATACTGCTCGTCCATCTTGGTACCTAGCGTCGCGTTGACCATTGCCTGCGTTTCGCCGCGGGTAAAGAGGGCCGAGCCGTGAACACGCGGCAGCCATCCAACCTCGCAACTGATGGGGCGAATCTCGGAGAATTTGCGGCCGTCAGGACGACGCTTGTTGCCGAGCATATCTTCACGAAAGATCTTTTCCTTCAACTGTCCAAAGGCCTTACCAGCCATCGAGCGAGCTGTCGCATCGTCTTCCGGATAGCTCTCGACGACTTCCTTCTTCAGAGCGTCCTGGCCAGCATAGACCTCGATCTTGTCACGTCCAGTCGAATCTAGAGCCTTGCGGAGTTTGTCCGTATATTTCTTTTCGATGTCTTTCGCTATTTTCGCATCGATGGCTAACGGGGTGAATTCACGCTTCTTAATGCCGAGAGCCTTACCAAGCTCTTTCTGCCACAGGCAAAGGCGGTTGATCTCGCGATGAGCCAGCATGAGAGCCTCGACCATGATCTTCTCTTCGACCTCGAGGGCCTCACACTCGACCATGCAGATAGCTTCTTCGGTACCCGCAACGATGAGATTAAGCTGCGATTCGCGGCGTTCGTCGTACGTCGGGTTGATGATGTACTTGCCGTCGATCAAACCGATACGAATACCCGCAATCGGGTCATTGAACGGAATGTCCGACAGATACAGAGCACATGACGCACCGGTTATTGCTATAACGTCAGGGTCGTTCTCAGCGTCCGACGAGATGACCGATGCGACGACCTGGGTCTCAAACCGATAGCCGTCAGCAAACAGCGGACGGACCGGACGATCGATCATCCGGCAGGTAAGAACCTCTTTCTCCGAAGGGCGTCCCTCGCGGCGAAAATAATTTCCCGGAATTCGTCCGGCCGAAAATGTGTTTTCACGGTATTCCACCGTGAGCGGAAAAAAGTCCAGCCCTTCCCTGGCTGTGTGGGCACTCACCGCTGCAACGAGCAGCATCGTGTCACCGTAACGTACAACGACCGAACCATCGGCCTGTTTGGCAACCTTGCCTGTTTCGACGATCAAGTCTTCTCTTCCCAGCTTGATCGATTCACTTAAATATTTCTTTGTCATTTCTTATTCCTTAAAAACAAAGACGAAAGAGCATGCCGTGAAGCTCTTTCGTCTTTGCACTGTCTTTATAGACCAAGACCCTAATTTGTCCGTAAGCATTCATCGCTGTCACGTTCAGCCGCCGCCGGTAATTTCTTCGACAGGATCTATATTTGTCTGTGGCTCGAAGAAGCCTGAATATTAGTACCAGAGTTTGCTGAGTTTTCAGGGTGCCAGAGTTAATCGATTAAAAACTCCGTGGCTCTGGAAACTCTGCAACTCTGTCAACTTACCGGCGTATGCCGAGTTTCTTAATGATCTCGTGATATTCATTAATATCACGGCGCTTGAGATAATCAAGCAGTTTTCTACGACGCGAGACCAGTTGCAACAAGCCGCGACGCGAATTGTTGTCTTTCTTGTGTATCTTAAAATGTGCGGTCAACTCATTGATCCGTTGCGTCAACAAAGCGATCTGCACCTGCGACGAACCCGTGTCCGACCCGTGCGTTTTGTAATCACCTACTATTTGTTCTTTTAATTCTTTTACTGTCGCCATAATACTTGCTGTAAAAAGCCTCTCCTGTTACTCGCAGTAACTCCGCTCCGTGACAGGCGGTAACCACGAAAAATTCAATTAACAACTGATAATCAGCAATTGATAATTAACTCAATAATTATCAGTTATCCATTATCATTTATCAACTTCATACTTAAACTCTTCCATGAACTTCGTCGAGAAGTTCCCTTTCCGAAAATTCTCGTCCGCCATGATGCGTTGATGAAGCGGGATCGTAGTTTTGATCCCCTCGACGACCATCATATCGAGTGCCCGCTGCATTCGCGCGATAGCCAGCTCGCGTGTGCGAGCATGGACGATCAATTTCGCGATCATCGAATCATAGTACGGCGGAACCACATAGCCTGGATAGACTGCCGTATCAACCCGAACGCCAGGCCCGCCCGGAATATTAAACGCTGTGATACGGCCAGGGCTTGGCGTAAACTTAACCGGATCTTCGGCGTTAATTCGGCATTCGATCGAGTGCCCGACGATCAACACCTCGTCCTGCGAAAATGCAACGACCTCTCCCGTCGCAACGCGGATCTGATTACGCACGATGTCGGCAAGGGTAACCATTTCGGTCACCGGGTGCTCGACCTGAATACGCGTGTTCATCTCCATGAAATAAAAACTGCCGTCTTCATCGAGCAAAAACTCGAAAGTGCCGGCGCTTGAATATCCGATCTCTTGGCAAGCTTTTACCGCAACAGCGCCCATCTGCTCACGCTGCTCGGGCGTGATAACCGGGGAAGGAGCTTCCTCGAGTAATTTCTGATGTCGGCGCTGAATGGTGCATTCGCGTTCGCCGAGATGAATGACGTTGCCGTGTTCATCAGCAAGCACTTGGATCTCGATATGACGCGGCCGCTCAATGTATCGTTCTATATAGACCGAGCCATTCTTGAATGCATTGAGAGCTTCGGTCTGGGCAAGTTCGAGATTTGTCGCGAGTTCGCTTTCCTCGCGAACGATACGCATTCCGCGTCCGCCGCCGCCAGCAGCTGCCTTGATAATAAGTGGAAAACCGATCTCAAGAGCAAGCTTTTTCGCTTCTTCGGCGGACTCGATCGGATCAGGACTACCAGGAAGGATCGGAACGCCTGCGGCGGTCATCGTTCGCCTGGCTTCAACCTTGTCGCCCATCATGGCTATAACGTCGGCACGCGGGCCAATGAACTTTATGTTGCAATCTTCGCAGATCTTTGCAAATGTCGCGGATTCAGCCAAAAAGCCGTAACCGGGATGGATCGCGTCAACATTTGTGATCTCAGCAGCACTGATGATAGCGGGAATATTGAGATAGCTTTCCGCCGAAGAAGCCGGCCCGATGCAGATCGCTTCGTCAGCAAATCTGACATGGAGAGCCTCACGATCGGCCTCTGAATGCACGGCGACAGTCTTGATGCCCATCTCCTTGCACGTCCAGATGATCCGGATCGCGATCTCGCCGCGATTGGCGACCAATATTTTCCGAATCTCACGCATTTGTTCTTTTAAACCGCAGAGACGCTGAGCCGCAGAGGAATAGCCTAACAGGATAGACAAGGTAGGCAGGATAACGACATTCGATCAGGTTAGAGAATCCGATCTATTACATCCTGTCTATCCTGTGCATCCTGTTTGAGTTTTCTCTGCGTCTCCGCGTCACTGCGGTAAATATCTATTTCTTTACTCCAAACAAAGCTTGGCCGTACTCGACCGGTTGGCCGTTTTCAACATAAACCTTTACGATCTGCCCGGAAACCTCGGCCTGAATTTCGTTCATCAACTTCATCGCCTCGACGATGCAGACCGTCGTTTCAGGCGACACATTACTGCCTTCGCTGACGTAAGAATCTTTGTCCGGCCCGGGAGAACGATAAAATGTACCGACGATCGGTGAAATGATTTTGTGCAGGCCCGCGTCTTCGTCGACTACAGCTTCTGCCGGAGCAGTTGCCGCCGGTACAGTTGCTGCCGCAGCAGCAACTGGTGCAGGAGCCGCAGCCATTGGCGCCGCCACCATTTGAACGTTGGTCGCCTTGCTCAACCGAACGCGAATATTCTCGTTTTCAAACTCGAAGTCAGTGAATCCGTGTTCGATCACAAGATCAGCGAGTTCCCGCAACTCGTCCATGTTGAGCGACGGATCGCTCTGCTTTTGTTTCTTATCGCCGTTACCAGCTTTCTTTTCTACCACTAACGAATCGTCCTTTGCCTGTGCAGAACCTGAAGTTTCGCTCATTTTGGCAAGCCTCCGCCTCTATTAACCCTTGGCGGCCATTTCGCGAGGATTATCCACAAGCTCGATGACTGCCATCTCGGCGTTATCGCCTTGACGGTGTCCGAGTTTGATTATCCGGGTGTATCCGCCGTTACGCTCTTTATAGCGCGGTCCGAGTTCATTGAAAAGCCGCTGGACCGCTTTTACGCCTGCGGTACGTTCGATCGGCTCCTTCGCTTCGCCCTTATTTCCGCGAAAACGACTCTGTGCGATCTTGAACGTGCTGTTACCGGCGTGAAAGAATCTTGCCGCCTGCCGACGCAGATGAACAGTCTTAACCGCCGTGTCATCGCCGGTCAAATTCTCGGCTCTCTTGGCGAGCGTGATCACTTTCTCAACGAACGGACGTAGCTCTTTAGCCTTCTGAATGGTCGTGACGATATGTTCCTTGTCCGCGTTGATCAACGAGGTCGCCATATTGCGGAGCATCGACATGCGATGCTCGGTCGTTCGTCCCAGTTTACGATGTGCTTTTCTATGTCTCATTTTCTTAGTTGGAGGTTCGCAGTTTGGCAGTTGGCGTCCGTGGCTTTCACTGCCTACCGCCAACTGCTACTGCCAACTCTCTTAATCCAAGTCTCTTCCACCCGATCCTGGGATCGGATTTCCCTGTTCGTCAAAATCCATTCCAAAATCGAGTCCCATGCCATGAAGCATATCCTTGATCTCGGTCAATGATTTCTTCCCAAAATTTTTCGTGCCCAGCATGTCCTTCTCGCTGCGGCGAATAAGATCGCGAATCGAGCGGATGTCGGCATTCTTGAGGCAGTTATACGAACGAACCGACAACTCAAGTTCGTCAACTGACTTGTCGAGCAGATCATTACGCATCAGCGGCGGACGAGCGATGTCCTCGTACTTGTATTCTTCTTCTTCCTCTTCGAAATTAACAAAGATCGACATATGATCTTTGACCAATTTCGCCGCTAAGCCGATCGAATCTTCCGGAGCAACACTGCCGTCGGTCCATACTTCGAGAGTAAGGCGGTCATATTCGGTATTCGAACCCTGACGCGTTTTATCGACGTTGTAATTTACCTTCTTGATCGGCGTGTGGACAGAATCGATCGGTATATAGCCGACCGAGAGATCCTCATCGTTGTTAAACTCTGCGGAAACATAACCGCGTCCGTGCTTTAGACGCATCTCGACAACCAACGATCCCCCGGCACTGATCGTAGCGATGTGCACGTCCTGATCCAGTACAGTCACCTCGCCGTCCGTCTCGATGTCCGCACTCGTAACTACACCAGCCCCCTTCTTCGAGATCGAAAGGGTTTTCGGGCCGGCACCATCCAACGTGATCGGAACCTGCTTCAAATTTAGGATAACGTCGGTTGCGTCCTCAACAACGCCCTTGATCGATGAAAATTCATGCTCGACGCCCTCGATCTTGACAGCCGTAATGGCTGCACCTTCGATCGACGACAACAGAGCACGACGAATGGAGTTACCCACGGTCGTACCAAATCCACGCTCAAAGGGAGACGCGTGAAATTTACCGTAGCGGTCCGTCAATGTCTCGGTTTCGACATTGAGGCGGCTCGGCATTTGAAAATCTGTCCAGTTAGCTTGTGTCATATTTGTTCTTATTTAAACGGTCTAATGAGTCGGCTTTGTCCCCGGATCGTCGCTAGTAAGAACAGACTCTTCGGACCCGGCTACTTCGGCCAACTCAGCTAAAACTACTTGCTGTAGAGCTCGACGATCAACTGCTCGTTGATATTCGCGTCGACATCCTGGCGATTCGGCAAGCCCGAAACGACCACGCTCAGATCTTTTCCGTCAATGCTTAACCACTGTGGACGGCCACGGCCAACCGCTGTCTGCCAAGCCCCCTCAACATGAGGATTCTTATGGCTCGCGTCTTTGACAGCGACGACATCGCCCGGCTTTACTTGGAATGAAGGAATATTCACCTTACGTCCATTGACGGTCACGTGCCCGTGATTGACGAGCTGGCGTGCCTGACGGCGTGAGGTCGAGAAACCCGAACGGTACACGACATTGTCGAGGCGGCGTTCAAGCATAAAAAGAAGATTTTCGCCAGTAACGCCTTTTTGGCGGCGGGCTTTCTCAAAGTAGTTGCGAAACTGTTTCTCGAGGACAAAGTAAATACGCTTTACTTTCTGCTTCTCGCGAAGCTGCTCACCGTAGCCCTGGATCATTTTGCGGCGTGCCGCTCCATGTTGTCCCGGTGGGTTGGTTCCGCGTTTCTCAATGGAACACGAGGGCTTGAAACATCTGTCGCCCTTCAAAAATAATTTTCCACCTTCGCGACGGCAAAGCCTGCACACCGCATCTCTATATCTAGCCATAGTATTTTCCTGCCTCCGCTCCAAGAGCGGAAAAGTTTACAGGCCGTAGCCCTTCGTCCTTTCGATAATTAACTCAAATCCGAGAGCAACGATCTCAAAATATCAAACACGTCTGCGTTTCGGCGGTCGGCAGCCATTGTGCGGGATCGGCGTGGTATCACGGATCGCCGTCACGCGAATACCTGCCTGATTGATCGCACGGATCGCAGACTCGCGGCCGCCGCCCGGACCTTTGACCCGAACCTCGACCTCGCGCATGCCCGCATCGAGTGCCTTGCGGGCAACCTCGGATGCTGCCTGCTGGGCCGCAAATGGCGTTCCTTTCCGCGAACCGCGGAAACCGCGGGCTCCCGAAGAACATTGACCGACGAGATTTCCCTGGGTGTCGGTGATCGAGATCAGCGTGTTGTTAAAGGACGCCGAAATATGCACGATCCCAACGGGAATATTCTTTTTCTCTTTCTTCTTGAAAGTCTTCTTTTTAGCTGCTGCTTTTGCCATTTTCTTTCAGTTGTCAGTCATCAGTTGTCAGTCCCAGTTATGCAGATTCTCTGCCAACTGACCACTGACAACCGGCTACTACTTCTTGCCCGGTGCCTTCTTCTTAGCCACGGCCGCTTTACGCGGTCCTTTTCTCGTACGTGCGTTCGTGGAAGTGCGCTGGCCGCGAACCGGAAGGCCGCGGCGATGACGCAAGCCACGATAGCAGCCAATGTCCATCAAGCGTTTGATGTCCATCTGGATCCGCTTGCGAAGGTCGCCCTCAATGTTCCCCTCGGTGTCGAGGATCGCACGGATCTTGTTTAAGTCGTCCTCGCTGAGATCCTTTATCTTTGAATCGATACCGATACCGGCCTGATCCAAAATTGCGGTCGCACGCGATTTACCCACACCATAGATGTAGGTCATTCCGATCTGAGCCCTCTTGTTGGGCGGTAAGTCAACTCCTGCTACACGAGCCATATTTCAATTTGGGATCTTGGATTTTGGATTTTGGATCTACAATCCGCATTCCGCACTCCGCATTCCGCCCTCCTTTTATCCTTGACGCTGCTTATGCTTCGGATTCTCGCAAATTACGCGCACGATGCCCTTGCGGTGAATCACCTTGCATTTGTCGCACATTTTTTTTACCGACGGCCTAACTTTCATCGTTTTTACCTACTATCTATAGCGATCCGTGCCCCCAACTGACTGACTAGTTGGGCAAACTCTTAATATTAGCGACTTCGCTCAACATTTTCAAGTCAAGCAGAAGCAGTTTCTGCCTGAGTCGCCTGACGGAGCTTTTTCTGCTCCTTTGTAAGCGTAAGTATTTCCGGCCCGTCCTCGGTCACAGCCAGCGTATGTTCAGCGTGAGCCGATGGCTTGCCATCGAGCGTGACGACGGTCCATTTGTCACCGAGCGTTTTCGTATCGGCCGTTCCTAGGTTTAGCATCGGCTCGATCGCAAAACAATAGCCGGCTCGAATTTTCTCTTTTGTACCGGCTCGCCCGTGATTCGGTATCTGCGGAGCTTCGTGCATCTTGCGACCAATACCGTGTCCGGTATAGTCGCGGACGATGCCGTACCCGAATTTTTCCGCGTGCTGCTGTACCGCCCAACCGATGTCGCCGATACGATTGTTGATCCTGCTTGCCTGAATCCCAAGATCGAGACACTCTTCGGTCACATGGATCAATTGCTTCAGTTCATCTGCGATGTCACCAACCGGCAGTGTCATCGCGGTATCGCCGACGAATCCATCGTACGTCGCCGCCATATCGAGCGACACGATATCACCTTCCTTTAGCGGATCGATTTTGGAAAATCCATGGACAACCTCGTGATTTACCGAAGCGCAGATCGCATACGGAAATCCGTGATATCCGATAAATGTCGGTACGGCCCCGGCGTCGCGCATCATCTTTTCAGCGGCCTTATTGAGGTCCATCGTCGAGATCCCAGGCTTGACCATCCCACGCAGTGACTCGCGAACCTCAGCGATCAACTCGCCGACGGCTCTCATCTTGTCCATGTCTTTTGCGGATTTCGCAATGATCATTCTCTTACCAAATAGTCCTGCAATGATGCTATACAAGCTCATTAATGCCGCGATAAATATCTTCGATGTCTCCGGTGCCGTCGATCTTTTTCAAACGTCCCGATCGCTCGTAATAGTCAAGTAACGGCTTGGTCAATTCGTCATACGTTTCGAGACGAACCATTACCTTCTCTTCCGAATCATCGGCACGATGACTTAGGGCCGAATCTCCGTGCTCATCACAAAACCCGTCATTCTTTGGCGCTTTTGAGTAAATGTTGTAGATCTCACCACAAACCGGGCAGCTTCGACGGCCTGTAAGCCGTTTCATCAACTCATCCCGGGCGACATCGACCTCGATCGCCTGGATCTCCCTTCCCTGCTCTTTGGCGAGTTCCTCGAGCTGTTCCGCTTGAACCGCCGTTCTTGGATAGCCATCGAGAACATAAGTTCCCGCCGTGTCGGGCTTCGACGTTCGTTCACGCACGATTCGATATGTGATGTCGTCCGAGATCAACTTGCCCGAAGCCATGATCTCCAGCACTTCTTTGGCAAGCGGAGTATCGAGCGTCTTCATCTCACGAAACATATCTCCCGTCGAGATCTGCGGGATACTGCGGCGTTCCTGCAAAAGTCTCGCCTGCGTCCCCTTCCCCGCTCCCGGGGCACCTATCAAAACAATTATCTTATCCATCCAACAATCTTCACCGCAGAGACACCGAGACGCAGAGGGAAGAAAAATCAAACGATCTTTCTAAGCATCTCTGCGTCTCTGCGGTTCATTTCAAACTATGACCTTCGTCCGCGTAGTTGCGAACCGGCTCCTAAAAACCCTTCGTAGTTTCGCATAACGAGCTGAGCCTCGATCTGAGCAACCGTGTCCATAGCCACGCCAACCAGGATCAGCAGAGATGTGCCGCCAAAAAAGAATTGGTAACCCAATCCGTCGGGAATCCAACTCAATCCCGGAGTTGCACTCACAAAATTCTCAACCGACGTGCCCACAAAAGGTAATCTACCGACCTTAAATCCGCTCAAGAGCAATTGGGGAGCAAACGCCACGAAAGCAAGATAAAGAGCACCAACTGTTGTAAGCCGCGTCAGAATACCGTTAAGATACTCGGCCGTCGGAGCACCCGGACGAATGCCCGCGATAAATCCGCCGTGCTTACGAAGATTATCCGCAACCTCGTCTGTATTAAAAATGATCGTTATGTAAAAGAACGTGAAGATCACGATCAATGACAAGAACACGACCTCGTAGTAAGGGTCGCCACCGTGAAACACCTGGAAAAAGGCACTGATCTTTGACCAGGTCGCCGTCGGGTTGTTCGGATCAGGCGGAAATGCCGAGAACAGTGTCTGCGGCATCGCAAGAACCGACGAAGCGAAGATCACCGGAATAACTCCGCCCATATTGATCTTCAGCGGAAGGCTCGTTTCCTGACCGCGAAATGTCTGATTGCCGACCCGCCGACTGGCGTAGGTGATAGCAATATTTCTACGAGCCGATTCGACATAGACCACCAAGGCGATTAATGCCACCAGAACGACTATAAGGAAAATAACACCGAGCGATTGAATCGGATCGCCGTTGCTTACGCGCCCCATGACCTGCATTACACCGCTAGGCAGACCGATGACAATACCTGCGAAGATCAAGAGCGAAATGCCGTTTCCTACTCCGCGTTCGGTGATCTGCTCACCGAGCCACATAACAAAGATCGTTCCGGTTGTCAGCGTGATCACGACCATCGCCGTCGCCCACCATGTATCTGCAATGATGTTGTTACGGCTAAGCCAGGTCGCTACGAAGAATGTCTGTACAGAACAAAGTGCTACGGTCGAATACCGCGTCCACTGGTTCATCTTCTGCCGTCCAACTTCACCTTCTTCCTGAACTTTCTTTATTGCGGGCGATAGCACGGGCAGTAGCTGCATGATGATCGACGCCGTGATATATGGCGTTACACCCAGTGCAAAGACTGAAATTGTGCGGAAGTTACCACCGGAAAACAGGTCAAGAACGCCGAGTAGCGTACCGGCGACTTCGCCCCAAACCCTTTCGAGCTGAGCGCTGTTGATCCCAGGTGCAGTTACATGAGCCCCAAAGCGGTACACGGCCAACAACCCGAGCGTGAAGAGTATCCTCTTCCGAAGCTCGGGGATCCTGAACATGTTTTGTACGGCGCTGAAAAACTTCTCCATATATTTAGGTAAGAGTCACGCCTTTAGGCGTTTCTCTTCGAGTTGAAATAACGCCTAAAGGCGTCACTCTTGCTCTACTATGCCGCGTCCGCAGCCTTAACTCTAACAATGACCGTTGCACTGCCGCCGGCTTTTTCGATCTTGTCCGCAGCCGTCCTGGTGAATCGATGTGCTGAGATCTTTAACGATTTCGTAACCTCGCCGGTTCCAAGAATAACGAGGTCATGTTTCGCTTTCTTGATAAGCGCACGTTCGTGCAGAATTTCCGGAGTAACCACGTCACCCGCGTTAAAATTCTCTTCAATTTTCGCAAGGCTGATCTCGATCCACTCTTTCTTAAAGATGTTGGTAAAACCGCGTTTCGGCAGACGACGCTGCAAAGGCATCTGACCGCCCTCGAATCCACGTTTGCTGCTGTAACCCGAACGCGACTTCTGGCCCTTGTGGCCTTTTCCGGCAGTTTTGCCAAGTCCCGAGCCAGGGCCGCGACCGACACGCTTTTTCTTATGCGTCGAGCCCGGTGCCGGATGTAAATTATTTAATGTTAAAGCCATTTTCTTTCCTCGTAAATGGTAAATCGTAAATCGTGAATAGAAAGAGCAAACCTTATTCTATTGTCGATTCATAATTCACGATTCATTAATCAACGATCCTCAACAAATGCGGCACCTTGTTCACGATACCGCGCGATGATGCGGTGTCGGGTCGCGTGACTGTCTGGTTAAGCTTGGTGATACCGAGCGCCTTTATGATCGCTTTCTGTTTTTTTGCGTAGCCGATCATGCTCCGGTAATACTGGATCTTGATCTCGCCGCCTGTATTTGTTTCTGCTTTCTTTGCCATAACTCTGTTGAGTTTGTAGAGTTCATCGAGTTTCTAGAGTTGCTTGAGTAAAAAACTCTATGAACTCTACGAACTATCAAACTAATTCTTCAACCTGCTTACCTCGCAGCCTTGCCACTTCCAACGGATCCTTCATACGCATTAGGCCGTTAAAGGTCGCACGAATAACGTTGTGGTTGTTCGTCGTTCCAAGGATCTTGGTACGAACATTGTGAACGCCCAACGACTGCAGGATCGCACGCACGGCGCCGCCGGCGATAACGCCCGTACCTTCGGCTGCCGGTTTGAGCAAGACGCGGCCTGCACCATATTCGCCAATCAGTTCGTGCGGTAACGTACCGTCGATGAGCGGAACGCGAATAAGGTTATTCTTTGCCGCCTCGACCGCTTTCTTGATCGCGTTTGGCACTTCTTTCGCCTTTCCGGTACCAAAACCAACGTGGCCGGCTTCATCGCCAACAACAACCAGTGCTGCGAACGACATATTTTTACCGCCCTTGACCACCTTGGTGACGCGGTTGATCGAAATAAGCTGATCCTTGAGGATCAGGCCTGAAGCGGAAATTCTCTGTTTAATCATTATCTTCGCTCTCTTTCTTTGTTTCTTTTCCAACCGATTCGTTCTTATTGAGACCGGCTTCACGCGACGCATCAAGCAATGCCTTTACCCGCCCGTGATATAGATATCCGCCGCGGTCAAACACCACATTTGAAACGCCAGCCTTCTGAGCACGTTCCGCAACCGCTTTGCCGATTGTTTTTGCTGCATCGACATTGCCGCCAGCTTTGATCCCGAGAGCTTTCTCGGTGGTCGAGGCGGTCGCCAGAGTCTTGCCGCTATTGTCGTCAATGACCTGTGCGTAAATGTGATTCAGGCTGCGAAATACCGCCAAACGCGGCCGCTCTGCCGAACCACGAACCTTCTTACGAATGCGGCTGTGAACACCCTGCCGAATATCTGCTCTGCTTTTCTGTCCCATATATTTGATAGTTGTTGATCGTTAATTTTTCATCGCCGATTACGAGACTCCAATTAACAAATAACAATTAACCATTAACTATTTACCAGTTTTGCCTGGTTTCAACCTATAAAACTTATCCGCATAGCGGACGCCCTTACCTTTGTACGCATCCGGCTTTCTCAGGCCATTCAACTCAGCAGCGACCTGGCCAAGCTTTTGCTTGTCGATGCCGCTCAGCGTGATGGTCGTCTGATACTGCGTGATCGAGGCCTTCGTGTTGAGACGCTCGGCCTTGGCCTCGATACCGTCAGGCAACTTGTATTCGATCGGATGAGAATACCCGAGGGAAAACATGATCTTCTGCCCCTGCACATCAGCCTTATAACCCACGCCAACGATATCCATCGCCTTTGTAAAACCCTCGGTAACGCCAACAACGGCATTGTTCGCCAAGGCCCTCGCCAGACCATGAAAGGCCGCAGCATCGTCGTTTGCCCGCTCGGCGGTCAACGTACCGTCTTCCTGCTTAAAGCTAACGCCAGCCGGGATCGGTGTTTTCAGCGTGCCTTTTGGTCCCTTGACCTCCATTTCCGCATCGCTGATCGTAACGGTCACGCCTGCCGGAATGGTTATCGGTTTTTTTCCTACTCTTGACATATATTCTAGTGACGAGGAACGAGTGATAAGTGACAAGTGAAAAACTATTCACTACACACTATTCACTATTCACTCCTAATAAACCTTCGCCAGGATCTCTCCGCCCACGTGTTCGCGGCGTGCCTGTTTACCACTCATGAGTCCTTTTGACGTCGAAACGATGTTCACGCCGTAGCCGCCGAGGACCTTCGGAATATCCGATGAGCCTACATAAACACGGCGACCTGGGGTCGAAACACGCGAAAGGTGTGTGATCGACGATTGGCCCTTCGCATCGTAGCGAAGAAAGACGCGGATCATATATTTGATGCCTTCGCCCTTGACCGAATAATTATTGATGTAGCCTTCTTCCTTCAGGATGCGGGCAACTTCCATTTTTAGCTTTGAACCCGGAATGTCCACGCGTTGGTGATTCGCTGCGATCGCATTGCGAATTCGCGTGAGCATATCAGCTATTGGATCTGTCATTTCTTACTTTACTCCGTACAAAAATTATGGCGGTTCGGCTCTTAGCCGCCTGCCCTAATGTAAATTACCAGCTCGACTTAACGACACCGGGGATCTGGCCTTGAAGTGCCAGATCACGCAAGGCGATACGCGAAATGCCGAATTTTCTCAAATAACCTCGCGAACGTCCCGTCTGCGAACAGCGGTTACGTACTCTGGAAGGGCTCGCATCACGCGGCATCTTCTGAAGTCTGATCACCGCCTCGTCGACCTCTTCAGGGGTCGACTTGGGGTTATTGATGATCTTTTTCCATTCCGCACGGCGTTCAGCCCACAGCTTGACCTTTTCCTTGCGTCTTTCGTTATTAACTATCTTGCTTATCTTTGCCATAACTCATTAGTCTGAAGTCTGGAGTCTAAAAGTCTGTGGTCTGAAGCTCCTGCTCAAGACTCAAGACTTGCGACTCAAGACTACTGCCTGAACGGCATACCGATCGCTTTCAAGAGCGAACGGGCCTCGTCATCATTCCTCGCGGTCGTAACGATCGAAATATTCATTCCGCGGGTCTTATCGACCTTGTTAAAATCTATCTCAGGGAAGATCAATTGCTCGCGAATACCGAGCGTGTAATTTCCCCGTCCGTCAAAAGCCTTGCCCGAGATGCCGCGAAAGTCGCGAACACGCGGCAGAGCGACCGAAATCAGACGATCGAGGAACTCATACATACGTGCCCCACGAAGCGTTACCATCGTGCCGATCGCCATTCCCTGACGCAGCTTAAACGCGGCGATGGATTTTTTAGCTTTAGTGACAACTGGCTTTTGTCCGGTCACAACCTTCAGCTCTTCAGTAGCAACGTCAAGGATCTTGGCGTTTGCCGAAGCCTCGCCGAGCCCCATGTTTACCACGATCTTTTCGATCTTGGGGATCGCCATCGGGTTCTTGATATCAAACTCCTTAGCTAATGCCGGAGCGATCTCACTCTTATATTTTTCTCTTAACCTGGCCATTTTGTTTTCCTCTCGTTTGGGTCCCGGTTCTTAAATTTCAGATTCCGATTTCAAATTTCAAATCTCTGATCTAAAGATACTCCGTTTCCAAACCAAAACTATTTATCTTCCGTTTCAGCCTCATCGTCGATCTCTTTCTTAGGCTCGCGTTTGTAGCTGCCCGATTCCACGATCACCTTGCCGCTCTTGGCGACGCGAACCTTCTTGCCGTCACGCACTTCGTATTTGACGCGGGTCGGCTTGCCGGTTTCCGGGTCGATCAGAGCCACATTCGACGCCGACACCCACGCTTCCTGTTCCTTGATGCCGCCTTCCCGGTTCATTTGCGGAACGGGCTTGACGTGACGCTTGACGATCATCGCTCCCTCAACCTTGACCTTTGAATTGCGGGCATCGACGGCGATAACCTTACCGCGATACGGTTGACGCTTTCCGGCACTGTCGTAGCGGTTAAATTCCTTGCCCGCGATAAACACGACCTGGTCGCCACGCTTGATCCTGCTTGTTACTGTTCCTGTCTTTTCCGTTTTCATTTCTTTGTTGCACAAGCCCGCGCGTAAGCGAGGGCGATACATTCTAGTTGTGTGTTACGCCCTTGCTCACGCGCGGGCTTCTGCACAAATTCCTTAAATTACCTCTGGAGCCAAGCTCACTATCTTCATAAAATTCTTTTCACGAAGTTCGCGAGCGACGGGTCCGAATACGCGAGTTCCTACCGGCGATCCGTCGTCCTTGATCAAAACCGCCGCGTTCTCATCAAAGCGAATGTACGTTCCGTCCTTTCGGCGAACTTCCTTACGGGTTCTGACGATAACCGCGTTATAAACTTTCCCCTTCTTTGCGGTTCCCTCGGGTGCGGCTTCTTTCACGGTCACCTTGATCGTGTCGCCGAGCCGTGCGATCTTTCCCGTCGAACCACCGACCGGCATGATCATTTCGACCCGCTTCGCTCCCGAATTGTCTGCGACCGCTAACGAGGTCTGCATCTGAATCATATCGTTTTCTCCAGTTGTCAGTGGTCGGTGGTCAGGTGCCGGTTGGTTTTACTGCCAACTGCTGCTGCCTACCGCCATCTGCCTTAAACTTCCGCCTTATGAAGGATCTCCACTACACGCCAACGCTTTCTAGCCGACAGCGGCCTCGTCTCGATAATGCGAACCTTGTCGCCGATCTTTGCACCGAGATCATCGTGGGCCATAAATTTCTTACGCTTCTTGACGTACTTGTGGTAAAGCGGATGCTTGACGAGCCGATCGACGCGAACCGTAACCGTTTTCGTCATCTTATCGGAAGCCACGATACCAACTTTCTCAGCACGCTTGCGAACGATCTTCGGCACATCGGTGGGGGCATCAACCGCTTTGGCTGCCTTCGCCTTCTTTGGCTTTTCTTCCTTAGCCGGTGCTGCCTCAGCAACAACTTCTTCGGTTGCGGCTTCGACCGCCGGTGAAGCCTCATCAGCCGCAGCCTCGACTGCAGTTTCCTCAACCGCAGTTTCTACCACCTCTTCAGCCACTGCACTTTCGACTTCTTCGTCTTTCTTCTTCTTTGGCATTTTCTTATCTCAATGACCGCGTACTAAGCTTCCGTGGTCTCCGAACCTTTCTTGTTGAGCAAGGTGTAAACCCTCGCCAGCGTCTTTTTCTCGCGACGGATGTCGTTTACGACCTCTCCAACGCCGAGCGTCTTGCGAAACTTCAAGCGAAACAGCGACTCTTTAAGAGCGTCAGCCTGGTCCGTCAATTCCTGAGTTGTCATTTCCCCGAGTTGATCGAGTTGTTCTTTGCGTTTCATTTCTAAACTAGGCCTCCTTCGAGGTCGGCACGAGTCACGAACTTTGTTTTGATCGGAAGCTTCTGCGCCGCCAGCATCATTGCCTCGCGGGCCAATCCTTCCTCGACGCCCTGGATCTCATACAGAACACGTCCGGGCTTGACGACCGCGACCCAGTGATCCGGTGAACCTTTACCGCTGCCCATACGGGTTTCAGCCGGTTTGCGTGTAATCGGCTTGTCGGGGAATATCCGGATCCAGATCTTACCGCCACGTTTTACGTGACGCGTCATCGCGATACGAGCCGCTTCGATCTGGCGGTCCGTAATCCACGCCGCCTCCAGTGTCTTCAAGCCAAAGTCACCAAAGCTAAGCTTTTCGCCGCGTGTCGCCTTACCGCGCATGCGGCCCTTCATCACTCTCCGGTGCTTGACCTTTTTTGGCTGTAACATAATCTCTCCAGTCGTCAGCGTCCGGTGCTCAGTGGTCAGAAAGAACCATCTTTCTTCTCACTATTCACTGATCACTCTTAACTATTCACTATCTTCTGTCGTCTCTTCGCGGCCCGCGATCATGGCGGCGTGCTCCGCGTTCGACCTTAACTTCGTTCATCGGGTCGGTCGTCGTTCCGCGTGCCATCGAGGCATTTGGATCGAGGATCTCGCCGCGATAGATCCAAACTTTTACGCCGATAATACCGAATGTCGTCAAAGCCTCGGCAAATCCGAAATCGATATCGGCTCTCAGCGTGTGCAGCGGCAGACGACCCTGCAGCGACCATTCGGTACGTGCAATTTCAGCTCCGTTCAGGCGACCAGCGATCATCACCTTGATGCCCTGTGCCCCAAAACGCTGCGATTCTTCCATCGTCTTTTTCATCGCACGGCGAAAAGCGATTCGCTTCTCAAGCTGCTGTGCGATCTTCTCTGCCTGAAGCTGAGCGTTCAGCTCTGGATGGCGAATCTCCTGGATCGAGACCAGCACCTCACGTCCCGTCTTCCTCGACAGTTCCTCGCGAAGGCTTTCGATCTCGGCACCCTTGCGGCCGATGATGATGCCCGGACGCGAAGTGTAGATGATGATCTTCAAACGGGTGGCCGCACGCTCAATATCAATGTGCGAAACGCCGCCGCCGCTGAATTTTCTCTTAAGATCGCGCTTGAGTTTAAGGTCTTCGGCCAAGAACTCAGCGAAATCCTGCTTCGCAAACCAATGCGAGTGCCAATCTTTGTTGTATCCGACCCTAAAGCCGTATGGATGAACTTTCTGTCCCATAAAATACCTTTATTTCTCTTCAGCTTCCTCGCTCGTTTCAGCTTCCGGTGCTTCCTCGGCAGTTTCCGCAACCTCTTCTGAGGCCGCTTCTTCAACCGCAGCCTCAACAGTTTCGTCGGCCGCCGGTGCCTCTTCAGCATTTGTCTCTTCCGCGGCCGCTTCGACCGTTTCCTCAGCCGCAGCTTCCACCGGTGCTTCTTCGGTCGCTACAGCTTCCGGAGTCACCTCTTCAGCCGCAGTCTCGACCGCCGGGGTTCCAACCGTTTCCTCAACCACCGCGTCAGCAGGCTTTGTCTCTTCAACCTCAGCCGCTGCTGGCTTCGCCGCCTTCTTCGCCGGGGCATCGGTCTTTTTCTTAGCCCGTTCAGCCCTGCGTGCCGCGATACGCTCTTCGCGAAGAGCCTCAAGCCTCATTTGCTCTTCCGATTTAGGTTTCTGCTCGCTCGTCACCTCAATGGTGATGTGGCAATAGTGTCGCTGTTCGCGATAAGCACGTCCCTGCGGTGCAGGCCTCATACGGCTACGGTGCTTGTGCGGGCCCATATCGACAAAGCACGACTTGACCCACAGATCATCCGGATCGATGGCAATATTGTCTTGCTCGGCCTTGAACGTAGCGTTTGCGATCGCTGAATTCAGACATTTCGAAATCGGATCAGCTGCTCGCTTTTCCGTAAATTTCAAGATCGACAGAGCACGCGATACATTGACGCCGCGGATCTGATCGATCACCAGACGCGCTTTTCGCGGGCTGCCCTTTAAATATTTTGTTTTTGCTATCGCTTCCATATTCTTATGGTGAGCGGTGAGCGGTGAGCCGCGAGCAGGAAATCTACTGCTTACTGCTTACTGCTTACTGCTTACCTCCTCTTAGCCATCTTCTCCGCTTTCGTGCCCGGGTGCCCCTTAAACATACGCGTCGGCGAGAATTCACCCAATTTGTGGCCCACCATATTCTCAGTAACAAAAACCGGAAAGTGGCGTTTGCCATTGTGTACGCCGAAGGTCAGTCCGACCATATCCGGCGAGATCGTCGAGCGTCTGGACCAAGTCCTGATCGCCGGCGGCTTTGGACCACCATCGGCGATGCGGCGCATCGTCTTCTGAATGCTAAGGTCGATAAACGGTCCTTTTTTTAATGAACGTGGCATATTTTTACAGTTGTCAGTTTTCTGCGGTCAGTGGTCAGTTTCTCAACTTGCCACCTGTCACTTGTCACCGGTTACTTTCGTCTCCTGTCTTTCACGATCATATTCGTCGTGCGTTTGTTGCGACGCGTCTTGTAGCCGCGTGTCGGCTGTCCCCACGGGGTTACCGGATTACGTCCGCCCGAGGTTTTACCTTCACCACCACCGTGCGGGTGATCGACCGGATTCATAGCGACACCACGAACCTTCGGGCGTTTGCCCATCCAGCGTGATCGTCCGGCTTTACCGAGCGAAACATTTTCATGCTCCGTGTTGCCGACCTGGCCGACAGTTGCCATGCAGACAACTGGAACACGTCGAACTTCACCCGAGGGCATACGAAGCTGTGCGTAATCGCCCTCTTTAGCAACGATCTGAGCAAATCCACCCGCTGAGCGAACCATCTGGCCGCCCTTCCCTGGACGCATCTCGATGTTATGAACCGAGGTGCCGAGCGGAATATTCTTGATCGGCAAGGCATTTCCCGGCAAAATATCGGCTTCTGGGCCGCTCAAAAGCATGGTTCCGACCTTAAGCCCGACTGGGGCAATAATGTACCGCTTTTCGCCATCGAGATAGTTGATCAGAGCAATATGGGCCGAGCGGTTCGGATCGTACTCAAGCTGAGCGACCTTGCCCGGAATACCCATCTTGTCACGCTTGAAATCAATGATCCGGTAATGACGCTTGTGGCCTCCGCCGCGACGGCGGACCGTGATACGTCCGTCACTATTGCGGCCTGAAATTCTCTTTTTTGGCTCAAGCAACGATTTCTCGGGGGTTGCTCCCGGCGTCAATTCATCGCGCGTCAGATATGTCTGATAGCGACGTGCCGGTGATGTCGGTTTTAATCTCTTGATTCCCATAACTCTTAGTCTTGAGTCCTGAGTCTGGAGTCTTTGGTCCGAACTTGGTGTCGTTTTCGTTTCGACTCAAGACTCAAGACTCCATACTCTCGACTGTTATATCGCCTCTGCGTAATCCACCATCGGCTCGCCCTTTCTGAGGGTCACATAAGCCTTTTTCCAAGCTGGCCGGCGTCCTTCGATGCGGCCTCTTTTCTTGACCTTGCCGTCATATTGGATCGTGCGGACCGCTGCGACCTTTACATTAAAGATCTCCTCGATAGCCGCCTTGATCTCCGGCTTCGAAGCCTTCTTATCAACGCGAAACGTCAATACCTGACCGGCCTTGCGGCCCTCGTTCTCATCGGTGGAGTCTTCCTTAAGAAGTACGCTCTTTTCCGTCACGACAGGCGATTTCAAAATGTCCCAAACACCTAAATTACTCATTGTCAGTCGCCTCCTCGCCAGCTTCTACCGCCGGAACTTCCTCTGTAGCGGCTTCCTCGACCGGAGCGGCCTCTACCTTTTCAGCCTTCGGCTTGGTAGCCTTTTTTGCCTTCGGAGCTTCCTCGGCAACAGTCTCTTCCCCCGCTTCCTTCTTCGCTGCCTTCTTGGGCTTGGGAGCGTCCCCAGAAACATCTTCGGCCGTTTCTTTCTTGGCGGCTTTCTTAGCCTTAGGCTTTTCCTCAACCGCCGCAGGTTCCGGTGCGGACGAATTCTCTCGCTTCGGATCGAGCAACGCCATGATCTCTTCAAGAGCAGCTTTCGAGATCAAGAGCTTTTCGTGATAAATGATGTCGTAAATGTTGAGCCCAAAGCTGTTGGTCACCTTCGTCTTCCGAACGTTTCGCGACGAGAGGATCAGATTCGCATTATCAAGCGAATCAATGATGAGCGTCTTCGCACGCTTCTTGTTCTCAATCAGGCCCAACGTGTCCATCACCCCGAGAAATTCACTCGTCTTCGGATTCTTAAAGCCAAATTCATCGATAACGATGATGTTGCCCTCACGAAGCCTTTCCGATAGTGCCGAACGCAACGCACCGCGTCGCATTTTCTTCGGCATCTGGTATGACCAATCACGTGGCTGCGGACCGTGAACGTTACCGCCGCCCTTCCACAAAGGCGAGCGAAGCGATGCAATACGTGCTCGTCCCGTTCCCTTCTGCTTCCAAAGCTTGCGGCCCGAACCGGAAACATTTCCGCGGGTCTTTGTCGCCGAGGTTCCCTGGCGTCCGTTGGCCTGATAGTTCATCACAGCCGCGTGGATCAGGGATTCGTTCAGCTCGACGCCAAATATGGCATCCGACAGCGAAACCTCGCCAACCTCTTTATTCTTCAAATTGCGAACCTTTACGGTAGGCATAATTTCTCACTCCGTTCGAGTCCGAAGTCTTTCGTCTTGAGTCTCGAACCGGTGTTTCCTGCTCGAGACTTAAGACTCTAGACTCTAGACTTTTTCACCAATACAAGACCACCATTCGGCCCCGGTACTGCACCGCGAACCATCAAAATATTGTTATCGACGTCAACCTTAGCGACCGTCAATCCCCTGACCGTGACGCGAGCGTCGCCCATATGGCCGGACGATTTCGTGCCCTTGATCACACGCGAAGGATATGCCGACTGGCCGATCGAACCCGGTGCACGAACGTTCATCGAACCGTGCGACTCAGGGCCACGCGAAAACTTGTGGCGTTTGATCGTACCTGCAAAACCGCGGCCCTTGGATTTACCAACGACCTCGATCTTGTCGCCGTCCGCAAAGACATCGACCTTGACCGCATCGCCGATCGACGCTTCCGGTTCGTCCGCCAGGCGAAACTCGCGAAGAACGCGGGTCGGAGGCGTACCGCCGCCCGTCTTCTCAAAGTGTCCGCGAAGCGGCTTTGAAACGTTCTTCAGCCGAACCGCCTTTTCCTCGACGAAGCCAAGTTGGACGGCATTATAGCCGTCGCGGCCCGCCGCACTCTTTGTCTGGATAACAACGCAAGGCCCTGCCTTAATGACCGTCACGGGCGTAACCGTGCCGTCCTCAGCAAAAAGCTGCGTCATACCCATTTTTCTACCAATGATTCCGCTTATCATATCTTTGATTTTTGATCTTTGATTTTTGATCTTTGATTTACCTTCATTCAAAGGTCAAAGATCGAAAATCAAAGGTCAATTATTTAGCTTTTTCCAAAAGCCTTAATTTCTACATCAACGCCGGCCGGCAGATCCAACTTCATCAGAGCGTCCACCGTTTCAGCCGTCGGATCGAGAATGTCCATCAGACGCTTGTGCGTTCTGATCTCAAACTGCTCACGCGATTTCTTGTCAACGTGCGGGCTTCTCAAAACCGTCCACTTATTCTTGATGGTCGGTAGAGGTATCGGCCCTGCGATCCTAGCCCCAGTGCGTTTCGCCGTATCCACGATCTCAGCGGTGGACTGGTCCAAGACGCGGTGATCGTAGGCTTTCAACTTGATGCGAATCTTTTCGTTTAACATATCTTTCAGTGAGCGGTTAGCTGTTAGCGGTGAGCAGTAGCGGACTTTCTTCCGGCTTACGGCTCACTGCTTACTGCTTACTGCTGTCTATTCCACTACTTCCGAAACCGTACCAGCACCAACCGTGCGGCCGCCTTCGCGGATAGCGAAGCGGAGTCCTTTCTCCATCGCGATCGGAGCGATCAGCTCGATCTCCATCTGGATGTTGTCGCCCGGCATCACCATCTCGACACCAGCGGGCAAGTGTGCAACGCCGGTCACGTCCGTTGTTCTAAAGTAGAACTGCGGCCGATAGCCCGTAAAGAACGGGGTGTGGCGTCCGCCTTCTTCTTTGGTGAGGACGTATGCCTCAGCCTTGA
>JBATDM010000123.1:0-26511 GCA_049663465.1 Pyrinomonadaceae bacterium | reverse complement strand
GGCTGCCGCGAGGGTAATGAGTCCCGCGATATCCATTTCCAAATAGAGGAGGAAGGCGGATGCAAACGAGGCAAGTACGACGGCGGTAAGATAGCTTTGCGGGGAAATCCGAACCGAGATGATCTCTGGCGAGACACCTTGGCCCTCAGGATTAGGCTGGTCAATCTCGCAAATATCAGTTTCGTTCAGGTCACTCACAGGAAATCCGGCCTCCAAACTAAGTCAAGTTTAGAAAGAACGAATGGCAACAGGCCCCTACAATAGACAGCTACTGAATGCTGATGGGGGGAGCTCCTCCACCAAACGGCGAGTCGGGCGTTGGCTCAGGGATCTCTTTTGCTCGCTCCGGATCGAGCTGCTTCAACTTTTCTTTCGCCTCGCTGGCTGTCTCTGTCAATCGAACCGGCTTGCCGTCAAGGTCCTTCGCCTCACTTGCCGCCTTTGCAATATTGTAATACAGATCAGCGGCCTCTTTCTTCTTGTCTTGTTTCTCAAAGATCTTTGCAACATTGAAATTAAGTGTGTCCTTGGACACGAGCGGGTCGCTCATAGCGGTCAGTTCCTGATAAAGCGTGACAGCTTCATCGAGTTTGCCATCGTCGGTCTTCAACTGAGCCAATGCGAATTTAGACATCTTTCCGACATCGGAACTTGAACCTGCCAAAGTTTCGAGTTCCTGAATGCCGACCGGACGGTCAACATTTAGACGATTAACTGCAATAAAATACTTGGCTTTCTCGCCGACAGAACCACCGAAGCTGTTCGCGACATTCTCAAACTCAGCGATGGCCGCTTCTGAGCGTTCCTTTTCGGTCTTAAATGTTTTTTCCACAGAGCCCGCTACCGGGGGTGTATCGGTTACACGAGATTGAGATATCTCGATCGCCTTTCCAAGGGCTGTTTGTGCAGCACCGCTCGATCGGCGATTCCAATTCATGAAAAGCATCACAAGAATGGCTACGACGGCGAGAGCGGCGATCCCATAAAGGATCGTCTTGCCCTTACCTTCGAGAACTTTACCGACATTCTCTATGTGCGGAACAACCTGCTGCTGAAATGGATCAACGTAGGTCTTCTTTTCCTTAGGTGTAGCGGCGGCCGCCTCAAGTTGTTCAAATCGTCTTTTCTTCTTCGACATCTTAAAAAATGCAATTTCGATCTACTCAATCGTTATATAATTGCCACAATCGGGCTTTTTCCAAAAGAGTTAATTTAGCGTAAAAAGGCAATTAGAGCAAATAACTAAAAGGAAATATGATGGCTCGACACGTACTCGGCATCAAATATTTGGATATCCGGGAACAAATTCCCAGATGCGGTGTCTAATATTACAGTTCGCATAGAAAGCGGACGGGGCAATTTGACAGCTTCTCGCATGGGAGAATGCTATAAGGGCGGCGATGGTCTTCACCAAGTCAATGACGTTTGACCAGGAAGAAATTGGACAGACCGGCGTGTCTGTCTCCATCCCCAACGCCCCCGGGAACGACGATTCCCGTTTTATTGACAAATTACGAGCCGGAGATGCTACAGCTTTCGAGACGCTCATTGATCGTTACTCGGGTGACATTTACTCTCTCTTGTTTCGATTGACGGAAAACCATGAAGAAGCGGCAGATCTGACACAGGACACGTTTTTGCGGGCCCTCAGGTCGATCAAGGGGTTTCGGGGCGATTCGGAACTAAAGACTTGGCTTTTTCGGATCGCGATCAACGAATCGCGAAACCGCTTTCGTTGGTGGAAACGCCGGCGACGGGATGTGACGATCTCGATCGATGCGACCATTGGAGATTCGAATACGCCATTCTCCGATACGTTGGCTGATCGGTCCATCAGTCCGGAGGACGCGGCTCTAACCCGAGAACGCGAATACGCGATCACGACCGCCCTTGCTGAAATTCCGGATGTATATCGCGAGGCCATCGTTCTTTGCGATATCGAAGGAATGACTTACGACGAAACCGCTGCGGCACTCGGCATCGGGATCGGAACGGTCAAATCCCGCATTTCGCGGGGCCGCGAGGAACTGCGGCGACGACTTAAGGATTTTTGAAAACTGAATGAATGGTTGACTCACCCCGGTCTCGTTTTTAAAGACTAAATAAATCGGTGCCAACGATAGGTCAAGAGAGCAGAGATTTGGATCGGAGTAATCAGGCTAAGGAACGGATGTTATTTGAATCGACCAGCAACATCGAAACGCTGACGTCCAAGCCCAAAGCCAGGCTCTTTTTCGTAGCTGTGCGTTGTTATCCGCGTAAGCGTGAAACAGCCGGGGTCAGTCAGCCATTCATTTAGCCCGTTTGGAGCAAAAAGCAATGAAATGCTCAGATCTACAATTTAATTTAGCACTCCACGCGGATGGGTTACTTGCTGACAAGGATGAAGCCGTTATCTCGGATCATATGGCGGCGTGTCCTCTGTGCCGTCAAGCCTACGCAGATCATCGTGAGATCCGCATAGAGCTGCGTCAAATATCGAGGCCCGTGATCTCTGATTCGTTGAGAAATAGGATCAGCGAGGCCTCTCGTGCAGAACCTCTTCGGCAAGAACAGCAGTGGTTGCGGATACCGCCTGACATTCGTCAATGGATTCAGATGAGGGTCATGCCATATGGCGTCGGCGTATTTGCATCATCTCTTATCGGACTAACTTTTCTGACCATGATGTTCTCGAGTATGCTGGTGCCGAATCGAGCCAAGGACGGGGGAAAACTCGAAACTTCGCCATTGATGCTTGCCACCAATTCCAATCCGTATTCGGACATGGCCTTGAACGACGTGATATCACCAACTGACTTTGCCCGGTCCCGGCTTGGCTATGCCGCCGAATCACCAAGCATCAATCCACAAGGTGCTTTGATCGCCCTCACCAAATCGCTCATGAGGGGCGGAATGAAAGACGAAGAGGTTGTGGTAGTTGCGGATGTGTTTGGAAACGGCCTTGCTCAGGTTGCGGAAGTTATTGAACCATCGAGCGACCGTCGTGCGGTACGTGAGCTTGAGAAAGCCCTCGAATCGGATCCA
Organism: Pyrinomonadaceae bacterium; assembly: GCA_049663465.1. Taxonomy (GTDB): domain Bacteria; phylum Acidobacteriota; class Blastocatellia; order Pyrinomonadales; family Pyrinomonadaceae; genus OLB17. The sequence goes on along the minus strand of JBATDM010000123.1, from coordinate 23,484 downwards.
ACTTATGCGCCTTTCGTCCCGTCGAGCGTTGAAGCACGCCCCGACAGCGTGAGAGTGGTCCTCAGATTCCAAACAGTCAATGTCAGCACCGGAAACAAGAGCGGCAGGACGCGGCTCTAGTCCGCCTACATCTTATCGATCTCTCCCTTTAGCCTTTCGGCTAGAGCGGGATTTAGCGGAAGCAAAAGATTATACTGCTCCATCGCAGCCGCCTTATCTTTCTTGCGTGTGTAGGTGATCCCTAAATTCACACGGGCCCTTAGAAACTTTGGACTAATCTCAATACACTTCTGATATGCCTCAATTGCCCGTTCGTACTGTTTGTCAGCAAAAGAGGCATTTCCCAACAAATACCAAGCATCAGACAACGCCGGATTCTTTGCAGTAAAATCTGCAAGTCCGGTTACGGCCTTACTATAGGCGCGGGTTGCCTCGACCGATTTGCCTTGTCCGACCAAAGCATTCCCCAGATAATAATTGGTCTCGCCATCATCGGGCTTCAATCGAAGTGCCTGATTACACGCATAGGCCGCTGAACCATACTCCGCAGTCTCGTTATACGCCCGGCAGAGATTGGTGTAGGCGGCATACTGATCAGGTAATATTTGAATACCGGCTTTTGCGGCGTCCACGGCATCCGCCGCCCGGCCCGCAAGACTGTAGAACCAGCTAAGATCGGTATAGAAATTGCCGTCTCCAGGAAACGTAAGCAACCCCTTTTTGAGGGTGCTTATAGCATCGTCGTACCGTCCTTCAGATCGAAAAACCTCCGCCAGGTTTCTGTATGCTAAATAGATGTCTGGTTTGGCATTAATCGCTTTTTGATAGGCATCTATCGCTCCGGCAGGATCGCGTTGCTTCTGACGAGCGTCTCCTAGTAGAAAGAAGGCGTCGCCGGGAAAAGGGGCACCCTTCGCAAGTGCACTCTCGGCGGCAGCTTGTTGGAGCTTTGCGTTTCCCATGGCGTGGTGGACGCGCGCGAGGTTGTATTGTACATCTGCGTCATTGGGAGCTATCTCTTCTGCCTGCTTAAATGCGTCCAGAGCTTCAGGATTCTTATTCAACGACAAATAGACCTCCCCCAGCCCTTTTAGAAAGCGGATATCTTTGGGAGCAAGTGAAACTCCCTTTGTGAAATCCTCCAAAGCAGAGGTGTAGTTCTTTTGCTTAACGTATATGTAACCCCTGACCCGATAGACCTCGACCGGCCTAAAGCCCTGGCTAAGTGCCAGAGAGAATTCTTTGATCGCGAGATCGTATTCCTCAAGATCAAAGTGAGCAAAGCCTTTACTATAATGGGCCTGCGGATTGTCGGGGACGAGTGCTATCGCCTGAGAATACTTCTCTACAGCATCACGATAATCCTTCTGAGAGTATGAGGCAGCCGCCTGTTCCTGTAGCTTCTTTGCCTCTTCACGCGCTTTTTTGGATTGAGCCGCTATCGGAATCGATAGCAGCATCACCATTGCCAGCAAACTGGAAAATAGAATCGCAGAGCTTTTTCTTTTCATATTCCGTCTATTGAATGATTACGGTCCGGTCATCCTTCGTCTTTGGTTTCGGCGTTGCCTTAACCGCTGGTGTCGGAGGTGGCTTAGTCGGTTGCGTCCTCGTCGTGGTCGTCACGGGCCGAGTAGAAACTGGCACGGGATCTGGCCTTTGACGCTGCCCGGAATTTGCGTTCGACTCGTCCGTGTCCGAATTGGCGACATCAGTGTTAGAAGGTTCCGGATCTGTGTTCTGATTTGTGTCGACCAGGATCGGGGCGGTTTCGGTCGGCTCAGGAACCGGCGACGGAGTAGCCTCAGCACCACCAAGCATATTATTCGAATACATATACCATCCGCCGCCCGCAACTACTGCGCCAAGGACGACGAGACACAATAGAGCACCGATCGCCAACCCGATCTTTGACGATGACTTTTTCGGCTTTGCTGTCTTGGTCGTGGCCGACTTCCCTGGTTTGATAGCGCCCGCAGAGGGTGATTCTCCCCCACTAGCCGATGCGGCCAACGACATTGGCGGTTCCGGTGGGGCCGGAGGTGTTGCGTCACCTGAACCTGCTTTTGTTGAGGCCGCAGAAACTCGTGTTTCCGTTTCCGGCTCGGACGCAAGTTCGCTGGGTGAAAACATCTCGGTCTTGACATCCGCCTGCTTCACATCAGCCGAAGCGACCGCCTCGGGCATTTTAACCGTTTGCTCAAACGAAACTCCGCCTGTATCTGAAAACGCCTGCGTCTTCATCTCAGAAGGCTTTGAGTCAACCGACGACGCCGTCACCACTGTGTGCGGAGTGGATGCGGCGACGGTCATCGGTGTAGCTTCAGGATCTTTCTTAGTCCGATCAAATGCGCGACGAAGAGCCTTTTGCATTTCACCCGCCGAGGAGAACCTCTCTTCCTGCCGGAGGGCCGCCCCCTTAATGATAACTTCCGAAATTGCGGAGCTAACCTCCGAATTCAGTTCATTCAGTGGAACGATCGGATCGGATTTACCACCTAACAATGCATCCGCGCGCGAAAGGGCGTCAACCGGCACGGAATTGGCCATCAGTTGATACAATGTCGCGGACAGCGAGTAGATGTCACTGCGAGCGTCTGTTCCAGTTCCCCGTATCTGCTCCATCGACGCAAAATGCGGTGAATAACCCGCTACGCTTGCCGAATTAAGCGGATTGCTGGTCGATTTGGTATCAAAATCCTTTGAAAGGCCAAAATCCAGCAGGACTATATGATTGTCATCTGTGAGTTTCAGGTTCTGGGGCTTTATGTCCCGGTGGACGATCGCAGGTTCGTGTGAATGGAGATAGGAAAGCGCGTCCAGCAACTGATCGGCCCAAAACATCACCCAGCTTAGCGGAAACGGCTTGCCGGCACTCTCCAGACGTTTAGAGAGATCGTCGCCGGAAATATGCTCCATCACGAGATATTGATCACCATTTTCAACAAAATGATCGATCACTTTAGGTAAAACCGGATGCCTTAGCCGGGCAAGAATGCGAGCTTCCCGTTCGAAAGCGGCCGCGAGAGTGCTGTCTTCGGTAAAAAAGGTTCGCTTTAGAGCAACGGCGCTTCCGAGACGTTGATCGACCGATAAATAAACTTCACCCATTCCGCCCTTTCCGATCGGTTGCACGATCAGATAGCGATTCTGGATCATCGAGTTTGGTGTAAGTGCTTTCATTTTAGTGCGGCGAACGGTTACCTCAATTGATCTTTAATTTATCTGCCCCCACCATCGTGGGCATACCGACGTGTTGATAACATCTCACATTTCCTTTTACGCGTCTCGAGCAAGGCGTCCCTTTTTTTGTCTCTGCCCCACAATAGTATGCCTGTTCAGAAACCTCCGCCCTTAGGTTCTTCGGCTTAGCGGGCGGTCTATTGCTTGCAACAGTCTCCGGCGTTTGAACCATTGGCGTGGCTTCGCGTTGCCTCAAATCTTGGTTGGTTGTGCCGGCCGCATTCTGCTTGTCATCACGATCAGGGACGCGAGATTGCGATTGTGAAACGAGATCAGCTACCTTTTTAGATTGCTTCAGCGCAACGGAATCCGTGGGTGAACCACTCTTGATATAACCACCGAGACCCAAAACCCCAAGCAATATTCCTACACCAACGACTACCCGAGGAATCAGATCCTGCCCCTTGAATTCCGATTCGCAGACCGGGCAAAAACGTCGACTAGCCGTGATCGGCCAGTCGGCACGCTCGACCTTGTCGCCGCAATTCGCACAAAATTTAGGCCGATAGAGCATTCGCCTCAGTTGATCCAAACGACCGACCGTACTTCGATATGGCGTACGGCCGACGTTTGATCGCACCGTTAAGGTTTGATTAAGAGTATAAACCATAAATCCAAAACTGTTAAGACATTATTGCCGTCAAGTGCATACAACCGTACTTCGTCAAACCGCGTCAAATTGCTAAGATTTCAATATGATCGTTTTCAGGGGCCTGATCATTCTAATTTTTGCAGCTGCGCTTGCTCAGTTCGTGACGGCCCAGGACGACGATCCCATCCGTGTTGATTCGTCGATCGTGAGACTAAATGTCGGTGTCGCAGATGCGCGTGGACGCCCTGTCACTAACCTCCGGCAGTCAAACTTTGAGATTTACGAAGACGGCGTAAAGCAGCAAATAATGCGATTCGAGCCGGTGGACACTCCGTTTAGCGTTGTGATCATGCTTGATATGAGCGGATCGACACTGGGTTTCCGCCAAGTGATCCGGCTTTCGGCCGTCCGATTCATTGACGCTCTCGGGCCGAACGACCGCGTTGCGGTTGTCGAATTCTATGACAAAATAAATCTGCGAAATGATTTCACGACCGATCGAAACACAATAGCCAATTCGATCTCGGTCGCCGAGGGCCGCGGAAAAACGCAATTCTATAAGGCACTCAATTTTGCCCTCGACAAGCTTGCAAAGGAAAAAAGCCGACGAAAGGCGATCATTGTCCTGACCGATGGTGTCGATTCGGATGTAAAGGAGCAGGATCGAGCGATCCTCGAACCTCTTAAGCAGCCGGAAGACATCGCTACAGCCCTTAAACCTGAGAACAGCTCCGTCCTCAATCGCGTCCTAAATCGGTCAGACGCTCAAGGGGTTACGATCTATCCGCTTGCACTACCAACGGGAGATCCCGACAAACTAGCCGATCCAACAGAACGTCAACTCGCTATGTTCAGGGTTGCCAGAAGCAGACTCCAACTGATAGCCGATAGAACCGGCGGCACCCTGAACACGATCAACCGCCTTGAGGAAATGGCCCGTCTCTACGCCGTTGTCGCGGCCGACCTCCGCACGCTCTACACGATCGAATATCAACCGGACAATGAAAAACGCGACGGCAAATGGCGTTCGATCCGTATCGATGTGAAAGACCCAGATCTGATATCTCGTACCCGGCAAGGCTACTATGCCAAGTAGCTGCTCTGTTGAATCCAACTTTGACCTCCGAAACCTTGAACTTTCAAATCGTTTCCGCTAGTCTATCTGTTCGCCACTGTGCACCCGTAGCTCAGCTGGATAGAGTACTTGACTACGAATCAAGGGGTCGCATGTTCGAATCATGCCGGGTGTACCAAATATTTAGGGGAATGTGACGGATTCACATTCCCCTTATTCTTTTTTGAACGGATACACCCGAGATTTTGCCCAACCCGTCGAGAACGTATAGAATCCAACAAAACGATGAGGAGAACTATGTCTATGATCCGGCGAAACATCTTTAAGCCGCTCGTCTTGGCGTGCGCGGCCCTATTTATCTTTATGACCATCAATCAGGTAGATCACTCGGCGGCCGCATCCGCCGAACTGGCGGTGAATCCGCTTATTTCGAAATGGGAAGGCCCGTTCGGAGGCGTTCCGGCTTTTGACAAAGTTAAGATCGCGGATTTCAAACCGGCTCTTCAGGTAGCGATGGAAGAGAACCTGCGAGAGATCGATGCGATCGCGAACTCAAAAGAGACGCCGACGTTTGAGAATACGATACTCGCTCTGGAAAAATCCGGGGCCATGCTCGATCGCGTCTCGGCCATCTACGGTGTTTGGGGCAGCAATATGAACAATGATGAGTTCAGTGCTGTCGAGACCGAGATGGACCCGAAGCTTGCCGGGCATTTCGACAAGATCACCCAGAATGCAGCCTTGTTCAAAAGGATCGAAACGATCTATCAGATCGATCAGAAGAAAAAAACGGCTCCGAGCGAGAAGGGCCGTCTCATATGGCTATACTATACGAATTTTGCTAGAGCAGGTGCTAAAGCCGATCCCGCGTCGAAGAAACGGCTTTCCGAGATCAATCAGAGGTTAGCCAGTCTCTATACGAAGTTCAGCCAAAACCTGCTCGGAGACGAATCACAGGTCTATTTGACCCTAAAGAGCGAGGACGACCTCGCCGGCCTGCCTCAGTCACAACGTGACGCTGCGGCACAGGCGGCTACCTCGAAAAAAGTCGAGAATGCATGGTTGATTCGCAACACACGCTCATCGATCGACCCATTTCTGACCTATTCAGATCGCCGCGACCTTCGTGAAAAGGCATGGAAGATGTTTATCAATCGTGGCGACAACGGCGACGAACGTGACAATAACGCTCTGATCTCGGAGATCCTCCAGTTCCGCGCCGAACGTGCCAAGCTACTCGGCTTCCCAACACACGCTCATTGGAGCCTTGCGAACACCATGGCAAAAGATCCCGAAAATGCCATGAGGTTGATGAACCGTGTTTGGCCCGCAGCCGTCGCCCGCGTCCACGAAGAGGTCGCGGATATGCAGAAACTTGCCGACAAAGAAGGTGCCAAGATCACGATCGAACCTTGGGACTATCGCTACTATATGGAAAAGGTCCGCAAGGAAAAGTATGACCTCGACCAAAATGAGATAAAGGAATATTTCCAGCTCGAAAAGATTCGCGAAGCAATGTTCTGGATGGCGGGCGAGATCTTCAACTTTGGCTTTTCACCGGTGACGAATGTGCCCGTCTTTCACCCTGACGTAACCGTCTATGAGGTTAAGGACAAGACGACCGGAAAGCACATCGGCCTGTGGTACTTCGACCCGTATGCCCGCGACGGTAAACGGTCGGGTGCGTGGATGAATGAGTACCGCGAGCAGAGCCGCATCGACGGTGAAACTACGACGATCGTCTCGAACAACTCAAATTTCGTAAAGGGCAAGCCCGGCGAGCCTGTCTTGATATCGTGGGACGACGCCGAGACGATGTTTCACGAATTCGGCCATGCACTGCACGGACTGTCGTCAAACGTGACATACCCCAGCCTTTCGGGTACGAATGTCGCCCGCGATTATGTCGAGTTCCCATCGCAGCTTCTCGAACATTGGGTCTCGACACCTGAGGTATTGAATAAATTTGCCCTTCACTATAAAACCGGCAAGCCGATTCCGGCGGCATTGGTCCAGAAGATCGAGAAAGCAAGCACATTCAATCAGGGATTTGATACTACCGAATACCTTTCAAGCGCATTGGTCGATATGAAACTCCACCTTGCTGGCGACAAAAAGATCGACATCGACAAATTTGAGAAGGAGACCCTTGCCGAGCTTGGAATGCCAAAGGAACTCGTCATGCGTCACCGCACGCCGCAGTTCGGGCATCTATTCTCGGGCGACAGCTATTCTGCCGGATATTACAGCTATCTGTGGTCCGACGTTCTGACCGCCGACGCATTCGGGGCTTTTGTGGAAGCAGGCGGCCCGTATGACAAAAAGGTCGGGGCTCGACTCAAGAAAGATATCTTTTCTGTTGGCAACACGATCGACCCGGCGGTTGCATATCGAAGCTTTCGTGGCCGCGACCCGAATGTTGATGCCCTCATGATAAAACGTGGATTTCCCGTGAAGAAATGAGAAATTAGCCGCAACAAAGCGCAAAAGCCGCAAAATTAAGAAAATTCTTCTATTTTGCGGCTTTTGTGCCTTTTTGCGGCAATCTTCCTCTTACTTTATTCCGAGATTCCGCATGCGGCGATACAAATGACTGCGGTCGACGCCCATGTCTTCGGCGGCCTTTGCGACATTACCTTCGAATTCAGCCAGCTTGTGTTGGATAAATTCACGCTGATAGGCGTCGGTCGCGTCTTTGAATGTTGGGAAGCGAAAACTCGCGGCGGGGAGTTCATTTGTTGATTCGAGTTCGGGCAGATCGGCGGCGTTGATCTTTTTCTTCGACGACATGATCACGATCCGCTCGATCGTGTTCTTTAATTCGCGGACGTTGCCCGGCCATGCGTATGTGAAAAGCTTTTCGATTGCGTCCTCGCCAAATTCTTTTGCTGCCTTACCATAGTCTGCCGAAAACCGGCGATTAAAATGATCGATGAGCACCGGCACATCCTCGCGACGCTCGCGAAGGGGCGGGACTTGGAACGGGATAACATTGAGTCTATAGAAAAGGTCAGGACGGAAATTGCCATTGTCTATCAGCCCTTCGAGCGGCTTATTCGTTGCTGAGATCACGCGGACATCGACCGAAACAGGCGTATTGCTGCCCACCGGCTCAAAACGCTGTTCCTCGAGCACGCGAAGCATCTTTGCCTGAACACGCGGCGACATATCGCCTATCTCATCCAAAAAGATCGTCGCTCCGTCAGCTACCTCAAACTTCCCTTTCTTTGCTTTCATTGCCCCGGAAAACGCGCCTTTCGCGTGGCCAAAGAGTTCGGACTCAACTAATTCCTCAGGTATCGCGGCTGAGTTTATCTCGACAAATGGCGAGCCCTTTCGTTTTGATTGAGCGTGGATCGCCCGTGCGACGAGTTCCTTGCCTGTTCCACTTTCGCCCGAGATCAGAACGCGGCCATCCGTCGGGGCAACGATCGAGATCTGCTTGCGAAGAGCACGCATCGCAACCGATTCGCCGACCATGACGTATTCCTCGGCGAGGTCGCCCTGGAGTTGAAGATTGACGCGTTCGAGTTCACGCTGGCGAACTGCATTCTTGACGGTCACGATCGTGCGTTCAAGACTCAAAGGTTTTTCAATAAAATCAAAAGCCCCAAGCTTCGTCGATCTGACCGCCGTCTCGATATTGCCGTGGCCCGATATCATCACAACCGAAGCGTCAACGCCTTCATCCTTAAGTCGTTTCAAGGTTTCCAGCCCGTCGATACCGTCGCCAAGCCAGATATCCAGCAAAATACACGCGTAATGATGCGTCTTCAGCTTTTCCAGACACGCCTCGCCCGAAGCAACCGACTCGACAGCAAAACCCTCATCATCGAGCACGCCGGTCAGCGTCTCGCGAATACCGCGTTCGTCATCAACTATGAGGATGGAATTTTGCATTTAGATCAGCCGCCAACAGGGAGTTCAATGATAAACTTCGCTCCATGCGGCGAATTCGTCACAACATTAATGCGCCCATGATGTTCGAGCACGATCCGCTTCACTATTGCGAGACCCAGTCCGGTTCCGCGGCCTTTGGTCGAAAAATACGGCTGAAAGAGCTTTTGCAGATCGCTCGGTGCGATGCCTTTGCCGTTGTCGGTGACTTCAGCTACTACCAGATCACGGGCGGCTTCGTGCCGGGCAGTGATCGTCACGCTTCTTTCACTCTGTTCCGGTTCAAACGCCTCGACCGCGTTGTCAATAAGATTAACAAATACACGCTTTAGCTGCTCGCCGTCCTGCATAATCTCAGGCAATGCTCTATTTTCTGCATACCTGATTTCGATGTTGGGAAAACGTCCCTCGAATGTAGCAACTGACTGTCGAATAACCTCAGCGATATCGCCCGCGCTTAGCTCTACCTCGGGCAATCGCGCAAACTGTGAAAACTCATCAACCATCATCTTGAGGGACGAAACCTCACGCAATATCGTTTCCGTACTCTGGTGAACAACCTCGCCAAGCGGTCCTTGATCATTGATCCGCCTCTCTCCACCATTATCGACATGCCCGCTGCGGTCAAACCGTTTTGCGATGCGCTCGGCCGACAGTTGGATCGGCGTCAGAGGATTCTTGATCTCGTGGGCCATTCGCCGCGCGACCTCTTGCCATGCGGAGGCTCGCTGCGCGGCGATGAGTTCGGATAGATCTTCGATGACGAGCACTACTCCGCCGTCACCGGGGAGAACAGACACCGTTATCGCGACAGTGCGCTCTGCAGGATTTGTAGATGAATCTCCTGCCGCTCCGGTTTTGATAACAGTTTGATCAGAAGCATGGCCGACACGACGGGCACGGGCTATGAGCCTATCGAAGACTTCATGGTTTTCGGCAACGGTAATTTCTTTTAGCGTTACGCCTCCGCGAATCGCTGCATCAAGGCCCAGAATCGTCGCTGCCGCATCGTTGATGGTATTCACCTTGCCATCGCCGCCGAACGAGATCACGCCCGTCGGCAGGCTCTCCAACACCGTCTCGATATACCGACGCCCTTCCGTCAATTCGGCAGAATTCGCGTCGAGCCTAGTGGACATCTCATTGAACGCATTAACCAGGATCGCAAGTTCGTCCTCGGCCAACACCTCGACCCGATGCCCAAGATTCCCCTTTGCGATCTCGCCCGCACCTTCGGCCAAAGCCTTGATCGGCGCGGTCAGCCCGCGTGCGACATAGAATGCGATCCACGTAGAAGCAAAGATAAGCAGAAATGTGAGGACGCCGAGCGTCAGCAATCCGAGACGGCGAATTGTAAACTGTTGCTGGCCTAGGCGGTCTAATTCCTGTAGCGATTTCTCCGCTGTCTGTTCAATATTTGCAGAGCTAACCGGATCGGGCACGATCATCAGCCGCCGACCGCCGGACATCTCGGCAATAGCGGCATCGAGGCCCTTGCCGTCGCGAAAAGACGATGAATCGCTGCCCGAGCGAAAGGCATCAATGATCTGCTTTAGTTCGCCTTGCAACTCAGTCGGCAATTCGCGGTCGCTGACGGCCAGCACCGTTCCATCCACACCGACGATCTCAATATGTGCAAGACGTCCGACAGCGGAAATATTCGATAGATCAACGCTCGCAACATTATCGTCATCGATCGTCGCCGCGAGCATCCTCGCCGTACCGTCCAGCCTGGCAACGCGATCTTCGATCGTTGATTGCTGAAGGTCCTGAGCACCGCGAATAACATTTTGCGGTATCTGCGAGAACCAACGCTCGAGTCCCCGGTTCATAAACAGATACGAAAACACCGCCATCGCGATGATCGGCAGCAGGCTCACCGCAAAGAAATAGATCAGCAGCCGTGTCTTGATCTGAGCACCGAGTTCGAATGTGCGCCGCTCGCGGGCAAGTTTGACGATGCTTCGAAGAAAAATGAACCCGAAAATGACAAACGCGATGAAATTGAGTCCCGAAAGAGCGTATAGAAGCAATAGATCGCTCGAAGATTCGATCGTAAATGTCTTCCAAAGATTCGTCGATTGCAGGATGATCAGTAGCGCCAGCGACGCGACCATCAGCGTGCCGACGACCCACGGCGTCTTGCGCCGCTTTTGCTTTGGTTTGTGCTCTTCCACGTGTGAAAGTTTAGCATAACTACCCGCCGCGATTGCCGGCCTTTGTCCGCCGACCCGTGATTCGTTATCATCGAACGTCTAACCAAATGAGATCACTATTTATCGACGAATCAGGCATACTTCGCAGCGGTTGGCGTGCGGCGGCATTTCTCGTAATTTTTCTTTTTGTTTCCGCTCTAATGATCTTGGGTGCGTTGGCCGTCATCGCTCAATTCCCGTTCGGCGAGGGCAAAGGTGGATTTCTGCCGCTGATAATTCCCTTCGCGCTGTCGGCTGCGATAGCGATAATCCTGGGATGGCTGTTCGGGAAAAAGATCGATGGTGTCCCATTTAGTGCGCTCGGATGTTCTTTTGAAAAGGGCTGGCTAAAGAATCTCGCCTTCGGCTCTGCGGTTGGCGCGGTGGCGTTTGGTTCAGCGGTCCTGATCGCAATTATGTCCGGCGGGATGAGTCTGGCTCTGAATCGAGCGTCGGCAACCTCAGCGATCGCGTCAACTCTTGCGACGACTTTGGTAATCTTCGCGGTCGGGGCCGCGTCGGAGGAAACGTTGTTTCGCGGCTATCTGCTGCAGACGTTTGGCCGGTCGAATGTTATTTGGATCGGTGTTCTCTTCACCTCAGTGCTGTTCGCTCTTGCCCACAATAACAATCCGGACGCGACTTGGTTTTCGTGGATCAATACCTTTATTGCAGGCCTCTGGTTCGCCGCCGCATATCTAAAAACCCGCGACCTGTGGTTTCCTTTCGGCGTGCATCTGGCGTGGAATTGGCTCCAAGGCCCGGTCTTCGGCATAAACGTCAGCGGAATTACCGAATTCAGCCCCGACCCCATTCTCCGCGCGACCGATGCTGGTCCAGCATGGCTAACCGGCGGCAGCTACGGCCTCGAAGGCGGCCTCGTTTGCACGATCGCGCTCCTGATCTCCATCGGCACGATCTACTTTCTTCCGCAACTAAAGTCAGAGCCGCCCGCGTGAGCGGGTGTTTAAATACTAAGAACTTATCCACAGATAAACACAGATTCACCCAGATAAGAATTTCTATTTTCTTGATCTGTGTCCATCTGTGTTCATCTGTGGACAATGATCTTAAGCGATCTGGATCTTGAACGAGATATCAACGGCACGAGCCGAATGCGTCAGCCGCCCTACCGAGATCAGATCTACGCCCGCCTCTGCGTATGAGCGGACGCGGTCGAGGTCCATTCCGCCGGAGGCTTCGAGGAGGACGTTGGGATTCATATTGCGGGCCATTTCGACTAGTTTTGCGGCTTCTTCGGGAGTTTGGTTGTCGAGCATGACGATCTCGGCACCGGCGTTGATCGCCTCGCGAAGCTGTGCCCAATTCGACACCTCGACCTCGATCTTGTGCAGATGTCCGACCTTGTCCTTTGCGGCTTTTACGGCCTCGGCGATGCCGCCGGCGAGGGCGATGTGGTTGTCCTTGATCAAAACGCCGTCGTCGAGCCCCATCCTGTGATTCTTGCCGCCGCCGACGGTCACCGCGTATTTCTCGAGCATCCTCAGGCCCGGCGTCGTCTTTCGCGTATCAACTATCTTCGCGCCCGTGCCCTCGACCGCCTTAACATATGCACGCGTCATGGTCGCAATGCCAGACATTCGCTGAATAAGATTCAGCGCGGTGCGTTCGCCGACGAGCAGAACGTCCGCGTAGCCCTTGAGCGTCGCAAAAACGGTCCCGTCCTCGATCTCGTCGCCCTCGTTAAACGCCGCCTCGATCTCGCTGCCGTCCGGATCGAGGTGAAAAAACACCGCCTCAGCGACATCTAGCCCGCACAGTACGAGATATTCCTTCGCCAAAAACCGCCCGACGCCCCGCGTCTCCGCCGGCACCGTCGCCGTCGTCGTAATATCCCCGCGCCCAATGTCCTCGGCCAAAAATTCACCGATCGCCGCCATCACCTCGCCACTCTCAAGCCAGTTCATAGAAAAGATATTACACGAAACCATCCCCGAAGGGGATCAACAATATAGCGTAGGGTGAAACCCTACGAAAACGCCCCCAAAAACCGCCCGTCCCCAACGGGGACGAACCTCAATCCCAAACATAGCGCTCGTCGTAGTCCACTTCGTATCGCTTCAACAATCCGCGAAACTCCGCCATAAAATCCTGGTTCGCATGATGTTCCTTTTGTGCGGAAATGTATTTCACGACCGCCGGCACCTGCGATTGCCCTATCGAAAACGCGCCGTATCCTTCTTGCCAATAAAAATCACGAAAGTCACCCTGTTCCTTCACCCAAACCGAGCTTGCGCGTTTGATGTCGCCGATCAGTTTGCTGATATTTCCAGTTTTGCCAAGAGAAATCAAAAGATGTATATGATTTGCCGTTCCATTAGCAATGATCAACTTTGAGCCGCTATTCTCAATGATCCCGGATATGTAGGAGAACAGGCCTCCCTCGATCTCTGGGGCGATCAGATCGGCACGGTTCTTCGTCGAGAACACTACATGAACCAGCATCTTGACCAATGATTGCGGCATACTGTTCGTCACCTTCGGCGACGGGTTCTTCTCGTCACCCGCACGTAGGGTTGCACCCTACGCTATATTGTTTGTCACCTTCGGTGACATCTCTGAATAAACATTGAAAGGAAAATAATACACGAAAACGACGCCCTAAGATCCAAAAATCGTCACGGTCGGCATTTGCGAGTATTTTCCGACGATCTTGTTCTTTTTGTAGTAGACGCAGCGGATCTTGCCGGTTTCGGGGACGCCGCGGACGGCGGGTTCGATGTAGATGGTCTCGGGCAGGGTGGTGAGGAGCGCGATCTTTCGCCATTCTTCCTCGCCGTTTCGCTGATATTCGACCTGCAAAATGTCCATTCCCTGCATTTCGCAGGCGATCCTGATCTTAAATCCCTCGACCGCCCGAACTTTCGGCACCGGAGTGACTTCGCGGAGAGGTTTCTTCACGTGGTCGGGCGACATTATCTCCATCGCCTTGCCGATCGCGTCGTTGAATCCGGGTGAAGCCTTGATCAATGCGACGAATCTTCGCATTTCGGCGACGAGTCCGAGCCGCGTGCCGGCCGGTGCGGGCGAATTATCATAAATAGGCCGTTCGCCCGCCAACTTTACCGACCGCTTATTAGAAATAACCGCGTCGCGCCACCCCCTCAGAGCCTTGTTCGCCACCCGATTCTGCTCATAAATGGTCACCGCGAAGTCATATTCGGCCGAGATCGCCTTGATCCGGTCGATCTGCGCCGCGCTCAACCCAACCTGCGGCCCAAACTCATCGATCCGCATCGCGATCATCCTAAACGCCGCCCTTCTCTCCAATATTCCATACGGAAGCCAATCTTTACGTGTCGGCATATATCTCTCCTCGGGACAGTTTTGCCCGAAATTGCCCGCAACGCAGCAATTCCAGACGTCCCAGAGATAAATTTACAACAATTTGCTAGTCAAACTCAAGGGATTCATACTCTACATCATACGATGTGTTCTAATTATCGAATGATTGGTGGTATCTATCAAATGATGGATGCTCGAAATCGCACGATTAAGATTGTCCATAACTAGATTGATATTCTCAATTGCTCGGTTATTAGAGTCCATCATATAATGAGATGTTTAACTCCCACGATGGATGTCATTCATAGGTTGATGGAGTTTTGCAATCACTCGATCAAACTTAACCATCAAATATATTTTCCGCGGAAATCTGCCCATCATCGCAAGCTTCACCCCGCCGCCAAGCGAATTAATAACCTATTTGATCGGCGCCTCAGTTTCACTATCCGGCGGCGTGTAGGGTCCAATTTTTACGCTGGTTCGTTCCGTAGAAAGAACCCGCTGTACGATAAATAAGCTGCCAATTCCAAAGTGGCCGAAGCCGCCATAACCCACCCTACCTGGCCATTCGATTCTCTCCCCTGAGAAGTATGTTCCGATGACTGTCGCTTTGACGTTCTCTCCCTCGCTCAAAAGTTTGTTGTACAGGATAAACTTGTCATCTTCTGTTAGCGGAAGTTCTATGCCTTCGACTTCTAGCTCTTCATCGCGTTCCGCTTTGGGCACGACGCCACAGCAATACATGACATCGACACTTCGCTTGCCGCCTAATTCTACCCAAATCACTTGATCGGATTCGCAGGTTGGATCGTAAAGTGCTGAGACTTCGAACCCACGGGAAAAGTAGCCCTTTACTTTTACAACCTTGTGGTTATATTTGGGCGGATCCTCTTTTAGGTCACAGACGGTGACATCCTGAGCTGTAGTTCCAGCAGTCGATGGAGGGACAACCTCTGGAATGCGGGAGTACGGTGAGCAACCACTAAACGCAATCGCACAGGAAATGAATAGCAGCTGTTTTGTCATATGCTGTGAGATGCCGTTTTTGCGGGTATTGGTTTCTCTGTCAGATCTGACGCCGGTCGTTTTCCGTTACACGAGTGCCTCCAGATTATTTTTCAGCGTCTCTACCTGATGCTTTAACTCGGCTGAGCGTTCCCGTAGCTCTTCGACCTTTTCCGCGGGGGCGCGTTCGACAAAATTTGTGTTTGAGAGCTGGCCGTCGAGGCGCGTTTTTTCTAGGGTGAGCTTGGCGATCTGGTTATTTAGACGCGTGCGTTCGACCTCGAAGTCAATCAGGCCTTCGAGCGGGACGGCGATGGACGCGTCGTTGGTCACGGCCTTTGCCGAAGCCCTCGGAACGTCGAGCGTGTCCGCGATGACAAGCCTCTCGGCCTTTGCCAGCTTTAATATCTGAGCCTCGTTCGCCGCAAACACGCCCTGGATCGCCGCATTCGCCGCGATATGCACGGTAAATTTGATCGCCGTCGAGATATTCATCTCCGCACGGATGTTGCGGATCTTTTTTATCAGATCGATCACCGCCGACATCTCGCCCTCCGCCGCCTTGTCGATCGCCGCCGGGTCGCCGGGCGGGAATTTCGTCAGCATAACGGTCGCCTCTGCGTTGGAATAAGCATCAGCGTGCAGCTCGCTCGAAGTCCCCGGCAGCTTTTGCCACAATTCCTCGGTCAAATACGGCATGAACGGATGCAGCATCCTCAGCGCGGTCTCCAGAACGGTGAGCGGTAAGCTGTGAGCGGTAAGCAGTTGACCGTTTCCGCCGTTACTGCTCCCTGCTCCCTGCTCACTGCTCACGACTTTGCTCAGCTCAATATACCAATCGCAGAAATCATCCCAGAAAAAATGGTAAAGCAAGGAAACCGCGGTGTGGAATTCGTATTTGTCGAGCGATCGATTAACATCAATGGCCGTTTGATTGAGCCGCGAGACGATCCAGCGATCGGCTAACGAAGTAAGCGGTGAGCCGTTGGCAGTAAGCAGACTTTCTTCAGCCTGCTCGCCGCTCACTGCTCCCTGCTCACTAACGTTCATTAGGCAGAATCGCGTCGCGTTCCAGATCTTGTTGGCGAAATTGCGGTATGTCTCGACACCGATGTCGTTCCATTTGATGTCGGCACCGGTCGCGATCGACGCGAGATAGATCCGCGTCGCGTCCACGCCAAATTTGTCGAACATCTCGATCGGATCGACGCCGTTGTTACGAGACTTCGACATCGGCTTGCCGTCCTTGCCGAGAACGGTGCCCGTGATCACGCAATCTTTGAAAGCGGTCTTGCCCACAAATTTCTTCGTCAACATCATCATCCGCGAAACCCACAGAAAAATAATGTCACGCCCCGTGACCAGAACGTCGGTCGGGAGAAAGGCATCGAGGTCCGGTGTCCAGAGTCCGGGGTCCGAAGTCGTGTCCGGCCGAGGACTTTGGACTTTGGACTCAGGACTTTGGACATCGCCGCCGGTCCATCCAAACGTGCTAAACGCCCACAGCCCGCTCGAAAACCACGTATCGAGCACGTCCTGATCCTGCGTCAGATCTTTGCCGCCCGCTTGTGCGACCGCTTCTTCCTCGGTTCGTCCGACGAAAACATTTCCGTCCGCGTCGTACCACGCCGGTATCTGATGTCCCCACCAAAGCTGCCGCGAGATCGTCCAGTCTTTTAGATTTTCGAGCCAGGCGGTGTAAACCTTTTCGTGCGGGACCTGCGGCGAAAAATGAGGCACGCCTTCGTTGCGCATCAGATCGAGGGCCAGATCGCGCATCTCGTCCATCTTCACGAACCACTGCTCCGACAGGATCGGCTCGACAATAGTCTTACAGCGTTCGCAAACCGGCAGAGTGATCTCGTAATCATCAACCTTTTCGAGCAGCCCAAGCTCGTCAAACATCGCGACGACCTTTTCACGTGCGGCAAAACGGTCGAGCCCCTCAAATTCCGGCCCGGCGGCAGCGTTCATCGTGCCGTCCATGTTCATTACCAAAAGCTGTTCGAGATCGTGACGTTCGCCGATCTGATAGTCGTTCGGATCGTGCGCCGGCGTGACCTTTACGGCACCGGTCCCGAACTCAGCATCGACATATTCGTCCGCGACGATCGGTATCTCACGGTTGGTCAGAGGCAAAGCGATCGTTTTGCCGACCAGATCTTTATAACGCTCATCCGACGGACTAACCGCGACCGCGGTATCACCAAGCATGGTCTCGGGCCGCGTCGTGGCGACGACAACAAAGTCAGAACCACCCGCGTGAGTGGGTGGCACAGACGGTGCAAGGTCGTCAACGTTTTTGCCCCCCGCTAACGCAGGGGGTTCTAACTTATTGACCGGATATTTGAGATAGTAAAGCTTCCCGTCCTTCTTCGTCTCTTCCTTTACTTCGAGATCGGAGAGCACGGTTTTGTCCTTAGGACACCAATTTACGATCCGAAGTCCGCGATAAATATTTCCTTCTTCATACAAGGTGCAAAACACATTACGAACGGCAAGCGACAGGCTTTCGTCCATCGTAAACCGATGCCGTGACCAATCTACCGACGCTCCCTCACGACGCATCTGTTCGGTGATCGTGTTGCCGTACTGCTCTTTCCACACCCATGCACGACGGACAAATTCTTCGCGGCCGATATCGGTCGGTTTCTTGTGTTCGTCCTTTTTTAATTGCTCAACGACCTTTCGCTGCACGCTGATGCCCGCGTGATCGGTTCCCGGCAGCCAGAGCGTTCGATATCCCTGCATGCGCTTCCAACGCGTCAACACGTCCATGATCGTATGCTGCAGAGCGTGGCCCATGTGCAGGCTTCCCGTCACGTTCGGCGGTGGAATGACGATCGAATATTTCTCGGCGTTCGGGTCCTGATTGATCTCAGGCGCAAAAAAACCGCTCTCTTCCCAGCGCTTGTAATGATCTTCTTCGGCCGCTTTCGGGTCGTATGCCTTTGCTAATTCCATAATAAAAAATGTCAGAACCGGAAGCGGTAGCGACGGGTTCCTATTCGCTCAACGCAAGAACCCGTTCGCTACCGCTCGCGGTTCTGACCGTAAGATTAATCCGTATTGGTGCCGTCCAGAGCCTCGCGAATCAGCTTTTCCGCGATCTGCGGTACCGCTTCCTTAGCAACCTCTCTAACGACGCGATCTGAAAGGCTCTCGAGTACTTTCTGGGCGACCGCCGTAATAAATTCCGGCGACATGTTGAGTTTCTCGGAAGCAATCGGGGCTTCGCTGTCCAAAGCAGGATCCGCGATAGCATCCGGCATTTCAATTTCAGGTGCCATCTGCGTCGCGGGTTCAAGTATCTGCTCCTGAATCTGCTCCGCAGATGTTTCTACTGCGGCTTCTAACTCAGATTCGTCTGAAACCTCCGGGTCAGGAGTCTCTGAAGGAGGTTCGCAATGTTCCTCGACTGTTTCTTCCACCTCGCCCAATGATTCGTCAAACACAAATTTGGGTTCAAATTTGCCATGAGACGCATCAGCGACATTTCCTGTAACGATCGCCTCCGACGACCAGTCAAATTCCTTGGTCGGTTCCGTCAGATCCGCCGTCGGAATTAGCCCGTTAAGATCTTCTGCGGGTGCTCCGCCGGGAAAGGACGTTTCGATCATTTCATCGTCGAGTGCCGGATCGTCGAGAAGATCTTCGACCGTATCAAATTCATCGATCTCGACCGTTTCAGCAAAACTGCTCCGATAGAGATTTTCGATATCAACCGTCTCGGGCGTGATCTCGCTCGCCGCTTCCTCGGTGGGCAATTGCTCCAAGGTATCCACCAGATCAGCAGTCTCATCCAGGACAGGCGAGTCAGAATTACGGCCCAAAAGGTCATCGACGCGAGCGACTAGATCACGGATCGAATGAAATGGCTTAGTGAGAAACCCATCGGCACCGACGCGCTCGGCTTCGTCCTGATCAAACGGCTCGAATGAGCCAACGAGCAGAAGCACAGGAATATGGTTGGTTGCTTCGTCCAGCTTGATCATCTCGCAGATCTGATACCCGCTCGTGCCATCGAGGCCGACGTCCACAAGTACGATATCTGGATGGATCTCAACAAAACGAAGCATCGCCGACTCAGCATCAGCGACGGTTGTAACATCGACACCCTCGTCGGCAAAGGTCAGTTCAACGACCTTTCTGATCGTTACGGAATCATCTGCAAGAAGTAATTTGGGACGGCTCACGTATCTTAGCTCCTAGTTTTACAGCCCACGCTATCGAAATATTTGCTCGCGTCAGTTTGGGATTTTAACAAATTCTCTGTGCCATCCGCTAACCAACGGCCAATTCGCCTGCCAATCGGATCGCCGCGGCCATACTCGATGCGTCGGCAATGCCCTTTCCGGCAATGTCATACGCCGTGCCGTGGTCAACTGATGTTCGAACGAGCGGCAGGCCGAGCGTAACATTCACACCAGATCCGAATGAGAGCGATTTTACGGCGATCGTCGCCTGGTCGTGGTACAACGCGATAACCGCGTCAAAGTCGCCCTTGTAGCCTCGGAGAAAGATCGTGTCGGGTGCGTACGGCCCCGAAACATCAATTCCATTTGATCGGCAGTGTTCGATCGCCGGTGTGATCTCGTCTGCTTCCTCGCTGCCGAACATCCCGCCCTCCGAAGCGTGCGGATTAAGCCCGGCGACGGCGATCGATATCTTTCTGCCCAATAGTCTGCCAAGCGTCCGGTTCGCGAAGTCGATCCGGTCGATCAGTCGTTCCGTTGTCACATTTGCGATCGCATCCGCAAGAGAGATGTGCGTGCTCAGCAATACGACACGCAGTTTATCGGCAAAAAAGCTCATCGAGAATTTTTCCGTCTGCGTTAGCTCAGCTAGAAATTCTGTGTGACCGGGATAGCGATACCCACCGAGGGCGATCGCTTTTTTGCTGATCGGAGCCGTCGAGATCGCGTCGGTCTTACCATCACTCCAAAGGCCGACGGCCGCCTCGATATATTCGGCCGATGCTCTCCCTGTAACGGCCGCATCGACACCGGTCTCGAATTCGGCCGGAAGGTTTGCGAGATCAAATACCTCGACTGCATCGCTAGCATTCTCATCGCCAAACGGGACCAATTCAATATCGATCGCGAGCTCCGCCGCAGTCCGGCGCAAAAAAGCGGCATCGCCGACAATCACGCATCGACACGCCGCTTTCAACCTGTTGTCCGCAAGAGACTTAAGTACTATTTCCGGACCGATTCCCGCAGCATCGCCCATCGTGATGCCGATAACCGGCCGCCCTGAAGTATCCTGAGTCATCTTGCCTCAAGATTAGCACAAGGACGACCTAGTCTGCCTGCCGCCGCATAAAGGTCGGCGTATCGATGCTGTCCATCGGAGTCAGATCTGGCGGAAGAAGAATGTCTGAAGGTTTTGGACTCTGTTTCGGAGCACCAACGGCCCGAGCTTCCTGCGTGCCCGGCTGAGGGGCCTTAAGTGAAAGAGCTGATTCAAATCCGGTCGCGATCACCGTGATGCGGATCTCGTCGCCCATATCTTCCTTGATCACGCTGCCCCAGATAATGTCGGCATTATCATCTGCTTCCTGTTCGATCAGGCTTATGGCGTCTTCGACCTCTCCAAGCACCATATTCGGGCCGCCGGTGACGTTGATGAGCGCAGCCTTTGCCCCCTTTATCGATTTTTCTTCGAGAAGTTTGTAGTCGAGAGCAGCCCGCATTGCCTTCGACGCTGCATCTTCGCCATCGCCCTTCCCAATTCCCATCAAAGCGACGCCTTTGCCGCGCATAACCGTAGTGACATCAGCAAAATCAAGATTGATAATGCCCGGCGTGATTATCAGCTCAGTTATGCCGCGAACCGCCTGAAGCAGTACATCGTCGGCCCGTCGAAAGGCTTCGGTGATCGTGATCTTTTCCTCGACCTCACGCAATTTCGAATTTGGGATAGTCAAAAGCGTATCGACGCAGCCGCGAAGATCAGCCAGACCTTGCTCCGCCTGTGCCATGCGCTTTTTGCCTTCAACCATAAATGGCTTTGTGACAACCGCGACGGTCAGAGCACCGAGTTCGATCGCGAGCGAAGCAACGACAGGCGCCGCACCCGTCCCAGTTCCGCCGCCAAGACCGGCGGTGACAAACACCATGTCGGAACCCTCGAGCACGTCGAGCAGCTTCTCGTGGTCCTCAAGCGCCGCCTGGCGGCCTACCTCGGGATTTGATCCGGCCCCGAGACCGCGCGTAGATTTCGTCCCGAGTTGTATCTTCATCGGGGCTTTTGATGCGTTGAGTGCCTGGATGTCCGTGTTCACTACAATGAAATCCACACCTTTGATCCCAGCGTCGATCATGCGGTTGACGGCATTACCGCCGCCGCCGCCGACGCCGATCACTTTGATGCGGGCACCGGTGATCGGAGGCTCATCGATGAACATTTTTATGCTGCTGCCGGTCGATTGAATATCGTCCATTTCAATAAAATTTCCCATAGCGAAACTACAAAACTATACCTAAATTTCGAATCTTTGCTGTTTGTCGCGAAATAACAAGATATTGTGCTATCGGGCAAACAGCATACAACGATTAGCGGTAAAACTCCAATCGCGAATGTTACATTTATCTGAACCGGTCACGAAAATTGCCAAACCATTCCGCAACTTTCTTCGCCGATGATTTCCCGTCGCCAAAATGACCCCGCATCTGACTGCTCATCGAAAAAAGTGCGAGCCCGCACGCTGCCGACCACTGCGGCCCCTGGACCTCTTCGGCGAGGCCGCCGACGTATCCCGGATCGACAAAACCAGCACGCGTCGGAGCGTCAAAGACCTGTTCGGCGATCTCGGCGATGCCGTGGATCATCGCCCCGCCGCCAGTCAGGAAAACTCCGCCGGAGATCTGTGCCTTTGCCTCCTCAGTCGCTTTCGCCACATGCTGCATCAATTCGACTGCTCGCGGCTGCATAATGTCGCACAATATTTCTTTCGAAAGCCCGCGTTTTTCACTGCGGCCGAAGGGGACGATCTCGATCACTTCTTCCAATTCCTCAGCATCGAGCAAAAATTTTGCGACGCAGCCCCAGTTGTGTTTGATCTTGTTGGCCTCCGGGATCGAAACACGCAGACCGGTCGCGATATCCTTTGTAAACAGCATGCTTCCGAAGGGAAACACGGCCGTATGCTGCACCGCTCCACGGCCAAAAACCATCAGGCTCGTTATCTCGGCCCCCATATTGACGATCGCGCAGCCATATTCTTTGTCATCGTCGGTAAGCACGGCCTCGGCTGCGGCAAGTGGCTCAAGGACGAGCCTTTCCACGTCGATACCGGCACGCGTTACCGCCTTTTCCAGATTCTGTCTCGCCGCACTTGGGCTCGAAATGACGTGAACAAGCGCCTCGAGACGCGAGCCATTCATGCCAATCGGCTCCGTGATCCCGTCCTGTCCGTCAACGATAAATTCCTGCGGCAAACGGCTCACGATCTCCCAACCGGGAGTCAGCGGCGTCGCGCTCGCCGAATCGACCGCGCGATCAATATCGTCCTCTGTGATCTCTTTTTCAGGCCCGGCAACGGCCACAACGCCATTCTTGTTCTCGCCCTGTAGATGTTCTCCGGATAGATTTACCGTTGCACGCTCGACCTCGACACCTGAGACCCGTTCGGCCTCGCTGACGGCTTTGCGGATCGACTCGGCCACCGATTCAGTTGATGTGACTACTCCACGACGCAGCCCTTTTGACTCCGTCTCACCGATACCGATGATATTCATCCGCCCGTCCGGCGACGGCTCGCCGATCACGCACCGAACGCGGTCTGTGCCTATATCTAATCCAACGGCTTGTATTTCACTGCTCATTTTTATCTCTCAAAATTCCAGATACGTAATTACGGGCGACACCCCGGCCGCATTAACTGATCTCACTTTTGCACCCTTACCACTAACCGCTTCAATCGCAGTTCTGAGACTTTTGCCCAGACTATCACGGGCAAGAGCGACCGTGATCGGACGGCCCGAATCTTCGATCAACGCGATCGGTTCCCGTGCATCCGATAGATTTACCTCTTTTACGCGGGCTATCAGGTCAAACTGCCTCCACTCATCGAGCATCTTACCGTAGATCTTTAGCCTTGCAAGATTCTCTGGGCCTGCCTTCTCCGTCTTGGCCTCGTCCCACCCTTTCAGCATGAACGGAAAGTC
>JBATDM010000122.1:0-60855 GCA_049663465.1 Pyrinomonadaceae bacterium | reverse complement strand
ATCTATCACCATTCCGAAAAGACTGACCAGAAAATAGAGAAGTGGAAAGATAGCGAATGAGAAGTAAAAAGCGACTTGGGCGGCACGGCTGAATATCTCAGACTCGAAAGTCAGTTCGTACAGGCGGACGAAGAATCTCTTCCAGTCAAAAGTTTTAAGTCTGGTAGTTCTTCCCATGCAAAGTTTGAATGACGATGGGCTGTCAGTTCGACTCGTCGCCTATGTAGACCCTCGGCACCCGAGAGGTTAGCCCGCACGTGATCTCATACCCAATGGTACCGCATTTCCCCGCCAGGTCAGCGGCGGTTGTGCCATCGCCAATGAGTGTGACCTGGCTATCGACGGCGGCTTCACCGATATCAGTGACATCAAATAGCGTCCAATCCATCGAAATCTTTCCGACAATCGGCGCCGACTGGCCCTCGATCACAGCATTGCCAATATTCGAAAGGATTCGTGGATAGCCGTCGGCATATCCGATGGGCACGAGAGCAATGCGGGAATCTCGCCTTGTAACAAAACTTCGACCATATCCGAGACTTTCGCCTGCGGGCACATGGCGGATAAGGGCGATCCGCGAACTCAGCGACAAGACTGGACGCAACTCCGGCATTTTCGAATTCGCGGGCAGAATATCATCGAGTAACCCGTAAAGAGCACCGCCTAGCCGGACCAGATTTCCGCGAGCTTCCGGATGCGTGATCGCACCCGGCGAGTTTGCGAGATCGAAATATTCGGGGTTGTGCCCCGCAGATTCAAATGTTTTACAAGCAATGTTAAATCGCTCCATCTGAGAAAACGTGAAATCATCCTGTCCACGGTCTTCGGCTGCCGCGAAATGGGTCAACAGTCCGGTCACCTTTAGGTTGGGAAGATCCAATAGATCACGGGCAAATTCCTCCGCAGACTGATAGGGAATACCGACCCGGCCCATACCGGTATCGATCTTCACGTGGATATCAAAGTTGTGACCGATGGAATCCAGAGATCGGGCAGCATCAAGCGAGTAAATAACAGGAGTCAAATCATACTCAGCCAACAATCTTTCCTGGCCAGGCCAAAATGATCCCAGGCACAAGATCGGTAGCGAAATGCCGGCCTTGCGAAGTTCGACACCTTCCTCGGGAATAGCAACGCCGAACCAGTCAACCCCTTCGATCGCAAGTCGGCGGGCACATTCGACGGCTCCGTGGCCATACGCATTCGCCTTGACTACGGCCATATACGCCAGATCTGATCCGACAAACTCTTTCGTTGATCTGAAGTTAGCCGCGAGAGTGTCGAGATCTACGATCGCAGTCGTTGGTCTTTGGGGTAATTTAGTATCCATCGTGTTAGAGCGTTTGCGAACGCATCACAATGGAATATTGCCATGCTTCTTTGGCGGGTTAGTGTCACGCTTATTTTGCAAGAGCGACAGAGCTCGGATCAGCTTTGGGCGGGTGAATCTGGGTTCTATCACCTCATCGACAAAGCCCTTTTCCGCAGCAACATACGGATTGGCAAATTTGTCGGTAAATTCATTTACAATCCGTGTTCTGGTTTCCTCGGGATTTGTCGTGTCGAGCAATTCCTTTTTATAAAGAACCCCAACCGCACCTTCTGCTCCCATTACTGCGATCTCGGCGGTCGGGTAAGCAAAATTAATGTCAGTGCGAATGTGTTTTGACGCCATAACACAATAAGCACCGCCATATGCCTTTCTGGTGATCACAGTGATTTTCGGTACTGTTGCTTCGGCAAAAGCATACAAGAGCTTTGCTCCATGGCGAATTATTCCAAGATGTTCCTGATTGACGCCCGGCAAAAAGCCCGGTACATCCTCAAACGTAATGAGCGGAATATTGAAACAGTCGCAGAATCTTACAAAACGGGCTGCTTTGACAGAAGCGTCGATGTCCAAAACGCCAGCAAGGAATGCTGGTTGATTCGCGACGATTCCCACCGAATAACCACCGAGACGGGCAAATCCGATCACAATATTCGGAGCGTAATGTTCCTGAACCTCAAAGAAATACCCTTCATCCACCACAGTGTGGATAATGTCGCGGATGTCGTACGGTTGGTTTGCCGACGCGGGAACGATGGTATTGAGCTTTTCGTCCGCACGATCACTTGGGTCGGTCGTCGGGACGAAGGGCGGGTCGTCCATGTTGTTCGAGGGGACGAACGATAGCAGCTCTCGAGTCAATCGCAGAGCGTGCCCGTCCGAGTCAGCGGCGAAATGTGCCACACCGGATTTGGCGTTATGGGTCATCGCACCGCCGAGTTCATCCTTGGTCACATCCTCGTGTGTGACGGTTTTGATCACGTCGGGGCCGGTGATGAACATGTACGACGTGTCCTTGACCATCACATTAAAATCCGTGATGGCAGGCGAATATACGGCACCGCCCGCGCACGGACCCAGAATACAGCTGATCTGCGGAACGACTCCGCTGGCAAGAGTGTTTCGCAGAAAAATGTCCGCGTAACCGCCAAGGCTCACGACGCCCTCCTGAATACGTGCGCCCCCCGAATCATTAAGTCCTATCACCGGAGCACCGACCTTCATTGCCAGGTCCATTACCTTGCATATCTTTTGCGCATGGGTTTCGGACAACGAGCCGCCGAACACAGTAAAGTCCTGCGCAAATACAAAAACCTCGCGGCCGTCAACAAGCCCATGGCCCGTAATAACGCCATCGCCTGGGAACTTCTGCTTGTCCAAGCCAAAATCCGTCGAGCGGTGTACGACGAATTTATCAAACTCTTCAAAACTGCCCTCATCGAGGAAAAAGTCAATTCGTTCCCGGGCCGTCATTTTTCCTGCGGCCCTCTGTTTTGCTATCCTTTCGGCCCCACCGCCCTGCTCGGCAACCTGTGACTTTTCTTTTAAAAGTTCGATCTTGTTAATGACTTTGGGTTCGGGCTGCATATCGCATAAGTTTAGCGATTTTAACCATCTTTTCAAAACGGGTGCGGAAATGATTAAATCTGTGAAGATGACAGACTTCGAAAAGATCACCAGCCGCGACAATCAACGGCTTGTGCGTGCGCGGAAGATCCGGGACGGAGACAATTCAGAGTATATTTTTGTTGAAGGCCGCCGATTGGTGAACGAAGCGCTTCGATCCAACATTGAGCTCGTCGAGTGTTTTGCATCTGAGGAATTCGACGATCAGGAGATGGTCGAGGCGTTGAGCGAACGCGGCCCCATCTCAATTCTTTCCTCCAGGCTCCTTCAATCGATTGCCGATACCCAGCAACCGCAAGGAATTGTTGTTATCGCAAAGCGACCAATTACCGGTTTCGAATTAAGGAAAACGCCGATCGACGATTCGAGGCAAAAGCTTCCGCTATTCGTATTTCTAAAAGAGATCAACAACCCGTCCAACCTCGGAGCAATTGTTAGAACTGCGGAAGCCGCAGGCGTTTCCGGCATCATCACTTCGCCCAGATCCGCCGATTCTTTTTCGCCAAAGGGGTTGAGGTCCGCCATGGGGTCGACCTTTCGCCTACCGATATGGGAAAACGTGAGCTTTGAGGAAGCGACGGATTGGGCAAAACGATCGGGTATGCAAGTAGTTGCGACCGAACCCTCGATCGGGACTATTTACACGGAGATTGACTGGAAGATCCCGAGCCTGATTGTTTTTGGTTCGGAGGCTCACGGGCTGACGCCGAGCGAGATCTCTGCGGCTGGCGAGACGATCACAATACAATTAGCCGATGGAGTGGAAAGTCTAAATCTAGCGGTTTCGGCCGGAATAATACTATTCGAAGCCCGCCGTCAGGCTGGCATCTAGCGATTCACGTTCGCCGGATTCGGGTTAGATGCCGCTTTTTGGGCGGCTGCAATTTCACCAATTAATCGCTGTTGACCTGCCGGGTCGTTGGCTATAGCCAAGGCGATGGCAATATCATGTTCGAGTACTTTGGCATTCGTGGGGTCAACCTGGGGGAGACGCTTTTCCGCTTCTAAGAGTGAATATCGTGCAGTGTTGAAGTCGCCCGTTAATAATTGAGCCCTTCCCATCAAATAAAAATCGATCGCATCCAGGGCCGGAGCCACTTCCTTGACGTATGCAGCGGGATCTACGTCCACAGTTCTTCGAGCTTTTTCGAATGATGTCATTGGAATATTTTCCGATTTCATCTCGGATAGTTGCGGCGACGGCACCTCGACGGGTTTTGGAGCGAGAGCAAAATGATAGACGCCGAGACCGATGACCGCTCCTACGACGAGCATGCCGACTGCGGCAAGTATCGATGGTAGGGAATTTGCTTGAGAAGTTTCGGGTGGTCCGCTTACCTCACCAAACATTGTGAACGCTTCGGTCGGAGCCATGGCCATTTGATCTGAATCAGGCGTCGTTTCGATCAGTTCGCCTGGGATCGGACTCAACGTAACCGCAGGCTCGTCATCGATGGGTTCCGCCAAATTCGGCATGAGCGATCCGGTCGCGACATCGTCGGGATCCGCCGCATCGAGTTCGAGCAGGGAATCAGAATTATCGGAAAGCACTTTATCGTCAAAAGGAGATCGTGCTGACGTGATCGTTGTTTCCTCGAGGTCGAGTATATCGTCTTTTGCAATATCGCTAATGGCTTCACCTGCGTAGCCGGCCCGAATGACAACCGCCGTCAGATTGTCTTCGGCACCGCGTTCGAAACAAAGACCTTTCAGATAATCGCAGACATCGGCGGCATCACCTCCGAACGTCAAGACGCCTTTTATTTCTGCGTCAGTGACATGACGCGTTATGCCATCGGAACAAAGCAAGAACGCGGTTCCCGGAGCTATCATCATGGTTTTAAGATCGGGTTCGACCGTCGCTTCCGCACCGAGAGCACGGCTGATGATGTTTCGGCTGGGATGATTTTCAGCCTGTTCCTCGGTCATCCGGCCGGCTCGTATCTCGTCAGCGACCATCGAGTGGTCGTCGGTCTCGCGAAAAAGATCGCCGTTTTGATCGACACGGTACAGCCGCGAGTCACCAACGTGGCCAATAGTAGCAATATCGCCATCGATATGGAGAGCGACGATCGTGGTCGCCATATTTGCCAGCTGGGGTAATTCATTTGCCATCTGGTAGATAGCCGAATTTGCCTGTCCGATCGCCGATCTCAAGAGCGTTTCAGCATCGGTTCCGGGCGGAATATTTGCGAATGCCTCGCCAAGCAGTTCCATTGCCATTTGCGACGCAACTTCGCCGGCCTGAGCACCGCCAACGCCGTCGGCAACTGCGTAAATTCCGCACTGCGGCATCTCGATGTAGGAATCTTCATTTTGAGGCCGCTTCTCGCTTAATCCGCGATCACTGACCGAAGCAGAATTTACTATCAGATTGTTTTGCATTGATATGGCCATTACGAAGGGCAATGTTCCTAATGGTTTACGTCGACATAGTTAATGTTCGGCTTGAAAGTCATCTTTTCGCCTATCGATGCTATTGCGATGAGAAAAGGCCATTAACATACCGAGCATAATGAAACTTGTGATCAGGCTAAAGCCTCCATGGCTCACAAAAGGCAGTGTGATACCCGTCATTGGTAACGCCCGCGTAATGCCGCCTATATTTACCAGCGCCTGAAAACCGATAAAGGCAGCGAGTCCGATTGAGCACAATTTACTAAACATATCGCGAGAATCACGGGCCGTTCTTACGCCTGCGCTGACGAACACAATTAGGGCAAAGGTTACCAATAAACCACCGAAAAGTCCAAGTTCTTCGGCTATCGCAGAGAATATATAGTCTGAATCCGCGACGGGGATCAATTCCGGATATCCGAGCCCGAGTCCTCGTCCAGTAGTGCCTCCCGACGCCAGGCCAAAAGTAGCCTGAGCCGGCTGGAATGCCAAAATATCAAACCAGGCGTCAATATTTATCGTTCGCTGAAGATCGGGATCTTCCTCCAACATCTGCGGCAGATTCGGGTCTTTTTCAACGAGTTTCTTGTAATAGTCGTCATAATCCGACTTCCACCAACTCGTTTCAGGCGACGGCGGATCAAATCCATCCAGCCAGAGGTGGAATCGCTGCTGGATCCGATCAGGAAGTATCGATCTTACTGGCGATGCAAGCGTCGGTAGCAGAGGTATTTTTGACTGCGTTGCTTCGGGCAATGCACCAACTACTAAAACTGAAACGGCCAGCAACACGCTCCCAACGAGTACGAATCTCTGCATGAATCGCCGAACCGCGATGAGGTAAAGAGTTGCGTAAACGGAGCTAAAGACCATCATCTGGCCGAAATCTTTTAGTACAAAAAATGGGAGAAACGGCAGGATGGCCATGAATACGAGCGGCAAAACGTCCTTTGCACGAGGTACGCCCCAATATGTTCGTGCCAAATTTTTGTAGAGAACCGCCAGGATCGCTGCAAAGCCTATTAGAAAAGGAATCTTGGCAAGTTCCCAGGGCGTTAGATTCCCACCAAATTTTCCTGCCCGCGACCAGATCGCGGCGACAAACAGTGGCCCAAGTGTTAGGAGTACGACGAGGAATCCGTTTTTTTGCAAGAGTTCGAGCACATCGCCGCGCCGCAGGAGAATAAAGGCCCCGATCAAGCCAATGATCCCAAGTATGGGGTTGATCGTTTTTCCGGAAAGGAGAACTGCAGTCGTGTCGTCAGTCGCGGGACGAGGGGTTTCGGCGGAAAGGTCAACCGGCGAAGGCGGCGTCGCCGGCAGGCCCATGATCTGTTTCTTCTCAGCCGTGTAATTCTCCTGAATGTAGTGCATCTGGAGAACTTTGATCTTTTCCTGCCGGGCTTGTGCTTTGTCCTTTCTTGACGTGTACTCAGGGTCGCTGAAGAGGCGGTATTGAACAGTCAACCCGATCGAGAAAAGTAAAATAGCGGACGTGTACAAAGTCCAATTTCCGTCAAACCTAAGAAAACGCTTTAATAAAACCGGCAGAAATGCAAGAAAAGAAAGAAGTAAGATATTTCGCCACGCTGTGACACTTGACGTCTCATAGCCGCGGATCAATCCACCGTAATAAATAGAGTAGTGAGCGATCGCCGTCACCAAGACGATCAGCACTAGAATAAAAAAATGTGAGGACGTGCGATTTTTCAAGTTATTAAGGACTATTTACGTCTTTTGCCCGGGGTCTTAGGCGCGGGGCCTTTTGGTTTGTACTGGTCACCCAAAAGCCCAAGATCTCGAGCCTTTAGGATGACATTCGCAGCGATCGGAGCCGCTGTTCGGGCACCGTAACCACCTCCCTCAACCACAACTGCGATCGCAAGCTGAGGTTTTTCGAGGGGAGCTATCGTTATGAACCAACTATCGGTTCGCTCGTACATGTTTGGAACGAAATAGTCTTCCCATTCGCCATTCGCATTTTTTCGACGCTTTTTAGTTGTCTTTAGCTTTCCCGCAGCGTCGTATTCAGGGGCAAGCTTCTCGGCGGTGCCGGTTTTGCCACCGGTGCGAATACCTGTTCCGGCCAACTTCGCGGAAATAACAGTTCCCGTTCCGCCCGGTTCTTCGGTTACCGTTGACATGATGTTGCGGATCGTGGCGGCCTGCTGCGGCGAGATTACTTGTGCAAAAGACTGCGGCGGCTGATCGGCCTCGATACGCGGCTTCATCAGCTTGCCTTCCATATTTGCTGGAATCGAAGCTATCAAGGCCATCTGAAACGGCGTCATCTGCCCGGCGTATCCCTGCCCCATACCCTCGATGCCGAGATCGTACAGCGAAATATCCTTTCCGGTTACAAGTGTCGATTGCTGCGGGGCTATCGCACCCGCAATGTTCGGATTGCTCGTGTTCCAGACGGTTGGGAAAAATCGGGGCAGCAGAGCCTCTTCGGGTGTGTCGACGGGGGCGATCCCAACGAGATTGGCGGTCTCTCTCATACGTTCCCTGCCCAATTCGATCGCAAGCTGTGCAAAATACTGATTGCTTGAAACCTTATACGCAAACATGATGTCTTTTTCCTGACATCCACCATCGCACGCTCCGCCGACGCTGCCGTCAGCACCGAGTTTTTGCGTCGCGTCAACGATCGGCCGCGAGCCGCGAACAGGAATGAAACCTCCGGGATAGCTGGGAAAAACGGAGTTCTGCTTTCCGGCGCGAAAAGCGGCGATCATCGTAAACGTCTTAAACGTCGAGCCCGGTGCGTAAAACTCACGAGTAGCCCGATTGAGCAATGGCTTGTCGCGTTTATTGCCTTCTAACTTTAGATAATCATCGAGTGACTGGGCTTCGCTCAGGCTATAGGACGGGTTCGAGTACATAGCAAGCAAATCGCCCGTTTGAGGATTTAAGACGACGATCGCTCCTTTTTTTCCGTCCAACTGACTAGCGAGATACGCTTGCAGGTCGCGGTCGATCGTGATTCTTACGTCTTTTTGTTCATCTTCCGGCTTTTTGATGCGGGTGAGAACCTCCCATGCTTCTGGCATCGGATCGGCTTGCCGTTTATACAAGGTTCGCTCGAGTCCCGGGGTGCCGCGTTCAGTGCCGAGCAGGTGAGCCATCTCTCGTTCCAGGGCAAATCCGCGGACGACGTCCTTGTTGTTGTCGAGTTTGTAATATGCGAGAGCACTCGCAAGCTTGCCGGAACGGTCGAGCATCCAGCCACGAAGACTTGCAGCGGTTGTCCTGCGATTCCGCAGATCTTTGTAACTCAGTGCCTGAAATTGCTCGTTGGAAGTGTCAGCGTAATAGGTCCAATAGACTTGAAAGCCAAACACTGAAAAGGCCAGAACCACAAAGAAGACATGCCAAACGCGAAGGCTGCGATTCGCGACCGCTTGGGTCAACCGCCGGGATACGGCTGCTGGAAGGTCACGCTCAAACAGATACTTAGGCCGTCGAAAATTCTCCAATAGCGTAAGAACCAGAAAGCCCAGCAACACGCCGATTCCGATGATATATATGATCGAAAGGCCAGCCGGAGTTCGTTCGAGCACCTGTCCACCGAAAAGATTCTCCGGTTTCCATTTCTCCCAGTCGAGTTGAATCAGTAAAAGGATCATTCGTCGAATGGTTTGGGATCATCGGATCCACCTTCACTAAAACCGTCGCGACGGCTAGCCTCAGTAAACACATTTTCCGGCATTTTCGCCGTATCGTCTAGAATGTCGCCTTGGCCAGTCGAGTCAAGAGTTTTGAGCTTGAGATCATCGATCTGGGATTCTGACAAAAAGTCCGGCGGATCTTCGTCAACCGTCCGAACGGTCCGTTCGAGTGCCACCTCAACGGTACCAAATTTCAATTTGTCGTCCTTTGCGAGCCGGACTGCTTTTCCGTACGGGATACGCTCGCCATTGAGGAAAGTTCCGTTTGTGGAGCCTGTATCAGCGACCGACAACTCTCCGTTTTCATCAACAACCAGAGCGGCATGCATCTTCGAAACACTGTCATCGTCTAAAATGAGGCCGCTATTGGCGGCTCTCCCGATCGAGATTCGGTTTTCCTTGCCAAAATCAAGATCCTTCTCGCGCGGATAACCCTTGTGTTGAAAGCGGGCATGAAAGAGGGGCTCGTTTGCGGCGGGATCGGGTGTCTCAATTTTTGGAACCGCATCAATGTTTATGCCGGCGATTGTGACGTTTAACTCTGCTTCGGGCTTGGATTCTGAAAACTTATCGAAACCAACAAAAAGCTTGACCCCTTCAGTAAAATAGTCCGGTTTCACCTCAACCTTCAGCGGGGCATAAGTATAATATAGAGAATCGTTTATGTGATCGGCCGCTGCGGTGAGCAGTTCGTGCTCTAATCGGGTAAGTGCATCCTCAGAGTCTGTAGAGAACTTGTCCCATTGCATTTTAAGAGTGATGCGGTGCGGCACGACCAAACCTTTTCCCTGGACTTCCTTGGCTTCAGAGTCGAGGAGTTTCTTAATTCTTTCGATCAATTCGCTTGTCGCCAGACTACTTGAAGGAACCCAACGACGGCCGGTAAGCCGGTCAAAAGTATCTCCGATCTTGGTCAATGCTCCGCGCAACAGCCAATCTGCAGACATCTGGGTCTTTTGAACTTGTTCCTTTTCAGCCATTTACAGTGATCGCTGCCGGGTATGATTCTTCTAAAAATTGTATCAATTCTAGCCAAAACCAGCACTAAAGAAAAGTTTCTGAAATCCATTGCTTTCGAAAGTTAAACAATGTACAATAATGTTGGAAAAAGTTGGGAGTTCCGCATTTATACTACTTAGTGCTCCCAAACGGATTTGAAATGCGGGACGCTCCCATCGATCTCGCCGGTGTGGAAAGCCCAAGGACATTGTCAAGACAATGAGAATATTTAATTTCGCTCTCCGAAAGGGAAACCGTTGCAGCCTTGATGTACAAGGCCGCCAACGAGGATTCTCGATGGCCGAGATCCTGGTGGTACTTGGAATAATTGCCATCCTGTCGGCGATCTCCATTCCGTATCTGCTTAGCTACCGAAAGGTATATCGCACCGACGATCAGGCGATCAAGATGATCGACGTGATGACGGAAGCAAGCCAAATGGCGTTAACGCGTCGTCGATCGATGAGAGTTGAGATAGATCTGACTTCCAACGCGATACTGCTCATCGACGAGCGAAATCCTGACCCCGGCACGCAGGCAAACGAGGCGGACCAACTGGTCAAAAAGATCCCGTTCGAGAAAGCTGCCGATGTCCGCGTAGATGCGCTGCCATCGGGCGTTGCAAAGCCAAATCCTCCCAATTACACGGATGCATCATTCGCTACAGACGCACTTGGGCATCTTGAGGGGGGGGCGACGGTCAGCGGGCACAACGTCTGGTTCGCGAGATTTCTTCGCAATGGTTCGGTTGTAAATGCGGCAGGAACGCCGATAAGTGTGAACATTTATATCTGGCCGCCTATGACGCCGGGAAGTTTGACCCCGAGGAATAAGGTAGAGGTTCGAGCGATAACCATATTTGGCGGCAGCGGGGCGGTCCGATACTGGAAGCATAACGGCACAACTTTTGTCGCCCAATAACGGAGAGGAAAAAATGATAAAGGCAGAATCTGGATTCTCCTATGTAGATGTGATGATCGCGATCGTGATCCTGATGGTAGGGATACTCGCGCTCATGTCCGGTATGTCCGGAGCAGTTCTTCAGGCGAAGGGGCAGGAGCAACAGATGATCGCCAAACAAATGGCAGCGTCAACTCTGGAGTCGATAATGTCTGTCAAGGAGACGGACCCGGCACGTTTGGGATGGGATGCGGTCGGAAATGTTGGATCGAACGTGGTTGGAGGCGTCGCACGGGGAATCTTTGTGGTCGGCTTGCAGCCCGTATTTCCGAGTGCGGGGGCGGACGAGATACTGGGGACAGCTGATGACAACGGCACGGCTCTTCAGGCAATGCAGCGACAGATCATAATCACAGATCAGTGCGATCCTGAGCGGCCGTCTTACAACTGTCCGACACCAGGGCTATCGGCAGTTCGCATACGCTCTGTTCAGGTGATCGTTAGATACTATGTCGGTGCTCTTTCGAGACAGGAACAACTTACGACCGTTTTGACGGATTACGCGGTGGTAGAAAATCCGTAGGGGAAAGGCTATGCAGAGAAACTCACAACTACATGTTTCGAATCGCGGCGAAGCCGGATTTTCGATCCTCGAGCTGATCATTGCAATGGTCATTTTTCTGGTTGTAACGGGCTCAGTTTTCGGGTTACTACAGGTTGGACGGCAGACCCGGACGATCGTCAGTGAGAACACGGGACTGAATAGGAATGTTCGCCTTGCCCTAAATCTGATCGGACGCGACACGTACAACGCCGGGTTTGGCTATCCGTTGAAGAGCATTGTCGTACTCCCGGACAATAGGATTGGGGTGCTGCTAGGTGTGCCGGTGGATGTGGACAGTACGCGTGACACCATTGCTCCGATCGTTGCAGGAAACAATGTTACGCTAAATACCTATAATCCTACTCCGAATACCCGAACCGATCAGGTTACGTTTCTGTTCAAAGATAATTCGTTCAATCCCGATGGAGGAGGAGTTTCACAGCCCCTCTTCATCAACGCCGCGACAACCACCGGCAGCGGGATCGATGAATTCATCCCGCTTTCCGGCACTAATTCCGCCTGTCGCGTTAACGATATCTATTTGGTCACGGGTAACACCGGGTCGACCATTGGCCTGTCCACTGCCCTAAGCGGAAGCAATAAGGTGCAGTTTGCGAATGGAGACCTTTTAGGTTTTAACCAAACGGGAACCTCCGGTCCTCTTCGCGGCATCACGGTGCCGGCCAGCGTCCAACGAATAACCATGGTTACCTACTTCGTGACGCCCGAGGGGATATTGACCCGTCGTCAGTATGCAAATCGACTGCCGGCCGTAGCCTTCGTTGATGAGCCATTGATCTATGGGGTTGAGGACCTTCAGATCGTATATGTGATGGACGACGGTACGACCTCGAACAACCCAAGTGCTGGCCCGGACGGCGTTGCTGGTACGGCAGACGATACACCAGCAAATCTGGCTGCGGTGCGGCAGATACGCTACACCATCGGCGTTCGCTCTACAGAAAAGAACGCGGCGAACCAGTATTATTCGGCAACTCAGACGACGACATTTAGTACTCGAAATCTTGGCTATGATGCGAATTAATTGAGGTAGTAAGGAACGATCATGGATATTCAGAATAAAGTAGTCAAAACGGCCAATCGGAATGTGGATCCAGAGCGAGGATCGGCGATAGTAATTGCATTGTTTGTCCTGGCTCTCATTACGGTGTTTGTGGCACTTGCCTTGTCTCGGACATCTGCGGAGGCTGCGGCGGTCGGAAATGAAACGGCTGAGGGGCGGACCTTCTATGCGGCTCAGGGAAGTCTCGAGACGATGACCCGGAACTTCAATAAGGTTTTTGAAACGAAGCTAAATCCTTCGGCGACAGATCTGAATAATGTCCGGAATGGGATCGTCCCCGGGCTCAATGGATTTACGTTTCGACAGGAACTAGATCAAACCTCGAACCGTGAGATCAAGCCGATCAGCGGCGGCCCCTACAGCGGCCTCTACGCAATTCGAGACAATTGGCGTCTTCGCGCGACGGCGACAGATAACGTTGGCGTACAGGTGCAGTTAAGCCGGAATATTCTCAATAGCCGAGTCCCGATCTTTCAGTTCGGTATCTTTTATGACGACGATCTGGAACTTTTCAGGCCACCGCGATTCAGCTTTGGCGGGCGTGTACATTCCAATCGACACTTCTTTCTTTCCCCAGGGAGCGAGGGGGTTTATTTTAACTCAAAGGTGACGACTGCGGGCGAGGTAGTGACACAAACTTGGCGCAATTGGTACACGGGCGATAATTCAAATAATCAGACTTTTATTAAGAATGCGTCCGGTGTCGATCGACAATTGTTGCCGACAATGGGTAGCGTTTTGAATCTGCCAGGGGGAGCGAACGTCTTTGCCGCCAATCCTGATCTGCCACCCAGCCGTGAAAACACGAGCTTTCTTACGCAGGCCGCAATTTTCGATGGCAATTTAGAGTCGAACGTAAAGGTCCTTAGGCTGCCGCTCAAGGTGGGGTATCCGACTGACCTTGTTGAGTTGGTTCGACGGCCTAAAAATATCGCCAATTCTGCGGGTGGCGATCTATTCCAGAATTCAAGCGGTACCCTCGCACCTGTTACGAATGGCAACCACGATGACGACATCATGCGATCAGAGAGATTTGCCAACAAACCAGGCATTCGTGTCACGCTTGCTGACAGCAAAGCAAAACTGCCCGGTTGCGCATCAGGAACGGGCATCACTCCCATTACAGGCCCCTGTGGTGTACGCATCGACGGAGATAGCGGCGGAACCGGCCCCGACCCAAGCCCGTCTGCCACAGCCACCCCCGAACGATCTCGCGGTTACCAACCTCGGTCGATGAAACTATCTTCAACCGATTCAGGCTTTAACTACGATCCGACACGCGTTAACGGGGAGCGTCTCTATATGGGAGGCATGGTCCCTTCGGGTCGAGTTCAGGAAGTTTGGATCAAAGTTGAGACCGTTGCAATAGACGACGCTACTCAGACCGTAACTACCAAGGATATTACACAGGATTTTCTGAGCATGGGGATAACGGACGAGGTTCCGTCGGCAATCACGGTAAATGCCTATTCGGGAGCGAGGCAGAATAACGGCACCGCGACCAGTCCGAGCTCAAATCTTACGGCGACCTCCGCCCAAACAGCTTCAACGTATCCGGACAGTCGTGCTGTGATCAAGATCCAGCGATGGGCATTCCCCGGCCCATTTGTTTCGAGCCCAAGTATTCCGGGCGGAAGTAATGTCTTGACAACGTTTGGGTCAAATTCGTCGACGCTGAGCGTTGTGCGTCGCTTTACCGGCGTCAGCGATTCAGAGGTCGCCGCAGGCTGCTCTTCAGGCTGTTCGGCAGATGATCTTGCTCTTGTCGGCGACAGCACTGTGAGCTTTACGAATGATAAGGAACGTCTCGCCCATCTTAAGCGGGCTACGGTCAACAGTACGTCAAATGTGGCGATCGTACCGTTTCCAATAAAGATGTTCGACACCCGCGAGGGGGAATATTTTGATGAGCGGAGCACAACTTATCTCTCGGATCTGTCAGAGCTTACTCGAAATGGCCTGATGAGTATGGTCGATATAGACGTTGCCAACCTACGGCGTTTCTTTCGCGGTGATTTCAACGGGTTGTTCCCGACCACTACGCCGTTTGCAACATCAAAGGGCAGCGGATTGGTCAGCGGGGATATTCCCTGGCGGGAAGGTTGGGTGTTTTACGTCTCTGACCGCCGCGGGGATGCCGATTTTGACGGCGAGCTGGATATGGAGGATATCTATAGTTTTGCGCCCGGCAATAGCGGTTCACTTCAACCCGGCGAGGACGTAAATAATTCCGGAACGCTTAATGCCAGGTATTTTGGAATCAATGCTACGGCCGATCTCCTAGCCGAGACAGAAAAGTACAATACTAACGCGATCCAGGCAGACAGAGGTGCGGTTAGCGACCATCGGTATTATCGCCGGGGGGTTCGTCTAATACACGGCACCGTTATTCCGGGCATTTATGACTCAACAACTCCGTCGAACACCCGAGGATTTACGTTTGCGTCCGAAAACGGCGTTTACGTACAGGGAAATTACAATACTACGGGGCTTTCGAGCACACCCGGCACGGGCAATTCGCCATTTGGCAACTATCTGCCTGCAAATACGGCGACCCATATTCCAGCATCGATCGTAGGTGATGCGGTCATTATTTTGTCAAACGCCTGGAACGATGGAGAAAGCTTTGCATCGCCGTATAACGAAGGTGAACGGCTCGCCGATACGACCCAAATGAGATTTGGAATGATCGCCGGCGATACGATCTCTAATAAGGAATCTACCCCAAACCAGGGTAACAGTTGGGCAAACTTGAACGGCGGTGTTCACAATTTTAAGCGTTTTCTGGAACGCTGGACAGGTGAAAGGCTTGACTACGCAGGTTCTCTTATCAATCTATACAACTCGCATAACAACAACGGCTCGTTCAAATGCTGCAATACGGTTTACGATCCACCGATCAGAAACTGGGTGTTTGACGGTACCTTCCTTGACCCGGCCCGATTGCCGCCCGGCACGCCATTCTTCCAATACGTCCAGACCACTGGATTTCAGCGGACGAACGACTAGACGTACGGTGATTCATTCTGACAAAGGCGGCTCGCGAGGGTCGCCTTTTTCTTTGAATGCCGGTTCGGACCTTTGTTTTTCGAACTTCCGCATTGTGATATCGTATTTGTGTCTAAGGATACGTCCTTGATCTTGATGAAAGAACTGGTTCTAAATAACTGCCGTCTTGATAAAAGATACGATATTCGCGAACCTCTCGGCCGCGGCAGTTATGCTGAGATATTTGTTGCGCGTGACACGCTTGCCTCACCCCAATCGCCACATAGTCAGGTGGTGATCAAGGCCCTAAACGTATTTTTGCAGGACGAACTCGATGCCGACCTGGAGCGGACTTTGGTCGAGAATTTTCAAAACGAAGCTCTTGCACTAGACCGCGTTCGACACCCGAATATCATCAGCCGCATTGGTCACGGTACTGCCCGTGATCTGCGCGGGGCTGTTTTTCACTACCTCGTTCTCGAATATCTCGCGGGCGGCGACCTTCAGCAGCGGATGCGGCGTCAGAATGTCCCGTTTCAACAGGCGATGAACTATATCGAGCAGATCTGTTCCGGGCTCGGTCACGCCCACGAACGAGGCATCATTCATCGCGACATCAAGCCCCATAACTTATTGCTGACCGCAGATCATTCGACCGTTAAGATCGCCGATTTTGGCGTCGCGCGATTTTCCGTACTGGACTCACCAATAACGCGTGTAGGAACAAATATTTATGCACCGCCCGAGCATAGCCCGTTATCGGCAGGGCGCGGCAATGAAGAGAAACTCACCCCCGCGGCCGACATCTATTCGCTCGCAAAAACGGTTTACACGCTGCTCACGCACGAATCGCCGCGGGCCTTTGCGAATGAACCGATCTCAAGTCTTCCTGATCATGTGAATGGAGAGGATTGGGCAGAAGATCTAGTCCGCGTGCTGCGACGTTCAACGGCCGACGATCCGGCCGCCAGACACCAGACGGTGCAGGAATTTTGGCAGGACCTTTCTGCTCTCAGGCAGATCGCCGCCGACGGGGAATTTGTTACGCAGATTCGGCCCACTGCCCCGCGACCCCACGTCTCACGAGGCTACACGCCAGTTGCCCCGGCTCGGCCCCAATTTGAGACGCCGCCGGAAACGCCAGTGCTTACGCGGCCCACTTTTCCGGTGGTCGAAAATATTCCTGTTTCGACATCTCCGGCGAACATCCGAAGCGACGCGGTGCCTCGTACAGCAGACTTGGATGTGGGCGTACTCGATCGAGCTAGGGCAACGGCGAAGATGCCACCGAAGCCGCGATTCATCAGGCGTTTCGCGGTCTTTGCGGTCACTGTGATCCTGTTTACCGGGGCGCTATACGGCACGGCGAGTTACATGCGGGGCCGAGGGGTTTTGCCCGATATTTTAGGGGCGTTTCGTTCGCCTACAGGTGTTGCGACCACCGACATTTATCTGCGGCCGACGCCCAATACGGACAAT
This sequence comes from Pyrinomonadaceae bacterium, assembly GCA_049663465.1. GTDB lineage: Bacteria > Acidobacteriota > Blastocatellia > Pyrinomonadales > Pyrinomonadaceae > OLB17. The sequence goes on along the minus strand of JBATDM010000122.1, from coordinate 43,777 downwards.
GACCCGATCGGACTGGTTACCAGAAATTCAAAAGTGCGCATTGTAAATTCTCAGGATAATTGGTATCAAGTTGATATCGTTGAGCAGGGGCGCGTGCGGCCTGTTGCCGCCAACGCGACACGCGGCTGGTTAAACGGCAAATACCTCGATATCGCAGAAAACTAATGAAACGGAAGGGAATTTGAGTATCTTAGACAAAGTAAGGCGTTGGATCGACGGCGAAACCTCGGAGCTTGTTCTCGAACAGGCGGCGAAGGACGCACAAATAAAACCGCGCTCGAAAGCGGAGGAGTTCATCGTAAAGATCGCCCGTTCGGTTGAAAAAGTAATGCAGGACGAGATGGTCCCGCTGCCACAGGGAACTACGATAATTCCGAGCGAATATACGATCTTTCTGAGTAGCGAAGACGATAAGGAATGGCAGGGAGCAAAACGAAAGGGCCTTGAACAGGGGCTCTATCACATCCTTGCAGAGCGAGCGAAAGAGATCGCGGGCCGCAAAAAACTCGAAACTCGTTCTTTCGTGATTGAACTGCGTATAGACGGGACGCTCGATCAGGGTGAAATTCGCATTCAGCACGGCTGGGAAGACCCGAACACAAACAAGACCGGTGTTCTGGCTCGGCCCAAGAACATGCCAACGCTGCCGACGCCACTTGCTCAGCGTCCGCCAGCACTTCCGACCGATCCGATCATAAAATCACCCACCGCTCGGCCAGCACAATTTCAGACGCCGGAGGCTCAGGCCCTTTCGGGTTCGCCCATCCAACAGGCCGTTCCGATCCCGCCCGAGGAAGGCGAGGAGATGACGCATGTTAATTCACGGCATCCGGAGCTTTATAAGTTAGAGATATGGCGGGCGGGCGTGAGGCAAAATGTTGTGCCTATCTTTCAGAAGGAAATAATGATAGGACGCGGTTCTAAATCAAAACCGGTAGATATTCCTCTCGTTGGCGACGTCGAGGTCAGTCGTCGTCATTTGACACTCGCGACCGATGGAGCAGGGAATTTCTGGGCAGTAAACGAAGGCAAAAATGCTCCAACGATCAACAATTATGAACTTCCGGCCGGTCAGAGAGTCACCGTTACGATCGGCATTCCACTAAATATTTGCACCTACATGCTGCGGATCCAGCCAAAATAATTACTGTTTTTCAAACAATTCGCGTTCAATTTCGGGCAAGATTTGCCGGCGCAGCCGCTTGACCAAGGCTTGTGCATCTCGCAAACTCTCAGCCGTATCCTCAAGAGAGATCTGAATCTGCTGTACAAGTTGCGTCAGATTTGACCGTTCCCCCTGAAGTCGTTGTCGACGGCTGTCTCGCACCTCTTCCGTTTCTGTCGTTCCCTCAAATGCAACGCTGCGGTCAATGTTTCTTGGCCTTAGGTCACTCTCAACTTGGGTCAACTTTGCACGGTTCTCGTTGAGCTTTGAAACAAATTCTATTTGAGCAAGCTGTAGATTCGCCACCCGTTGTTCCGCCCGCACAAGCATCTCCATCGCGAGCACCATCTTTTGTTGCTTTTCATCAAACGTAGTGCCGGGAACCTTTTCGAATTTATCTACGAATTCTTTAAGACGGGTGTTCAGCGTAGCGACCGAGCCCGATATCTTGGTCAGTTCGACCGAAATGTTGTACAAGGGGTCAACACTATTCTGGGCGAATGTAGAGGTGGACTGAACAACGAGGACGAACGCGACGACTAGAAAACTTTTCTTCACAAAAATGAGCCTCCTACGCGAAATTCTTTAGAGATTTTGTTGAGGATACCACGATTTGTACGGCGATAGGCTGGAAATCTTGAGCACTTTTAAGGAAGTTCTCCGTTCCCGATCAACTCAAGTAGGGCAGTCAAGCTTTCTTCCGCCCGCTTGATCACCTCGGCGGGATATCCAAACTTAATGGAATTCTCCGTAAAATCATCTCGATCAAGGATGTCGACACGACTGTCGGGCCATACAACTACATCAATATCAAGATCGACAAAAACCAAGGTATCGCCCTTCAAAACCGCAGGCATCGCGACGTTGCAATAATAGTTTCGCAATGCTCCGTCAGGCTCGTGAAAGCGAAAAATATTGTACCAACGGTTTGTCCAGAAATACTCAAAAGAAACGGTACCTTTGCGAACAAGTCCGAGATCATTGTGCAGTACATCAGTCTCAAATCTTCCCTCGGCCACGATCAGCTTGTCTGTTTGGCTGACAATTCCAGCCATCCAGCTTCTCCGAATAGATCCGTCATATTTTCGGGCGTTGACGGTGATCTGACGTTCGCTCATTCGTCGTCACCGTTGGTCTCGCCGGGGGAATTTGCGGCGCGGATCTTTCCGAGAAGGTCTGCGATCATCCAGCCCTCGCTCTCGGTCAGCGACGAGAGAAAATTTACCTCAAATTCACGCCAATGTGGCGAGATCTCGCCCTTGATCGCCCAGCCCTGAGGCGTGAGGAATATTCTTGTCGCCCGAGCATCGCCCTCAAGCACTCTTCGTTCGACCAGATTTATCTCCTCCAGCCCGGTGATCATCTTGCTCAATGTCGGGGCAGCGACATTTATTCGGTTGGCCAGATCGATCTGTTTTTGTCCGTCGCGGCGCCACAGTTCGATCAGCACAAAGACGCGGCCGCTGTGAAGCCCGAGCGGGATCAATTTGCGATCAAGGGAAGTTCTGAAAATATTTCCCACCTTCGCCAAAAGGTAGCTCACGGTCGTCTCAAATACGATTTCCTCAGCCATAAACTCTTTTTGTGTAATGCTTTAAGCAAACACTTTGCGTGGTAATTATTTTTCGTTAGCCCGCTTTTAATCCATTATTAGGACGCTAACAATATATCATTAGCGTCCTAATAATCAAAAGGTAGCACGATATGATTTATTGTAGAAGTAGGCTAAGATTAGTTTATGGAAAAGGCCGATCTGCTTAAGAATTCGCGCAATATTCTGCTGAAATTGCACAAATCAATGATAGATCTCGAACGCGAAATGTACGAGGGCATTCACGGGCAGCAGACGCCGACTCAATTTCTAAATTTATTGCTGGAAGACGAGGACTTTGCCTGGCTGCGAAAGTTCTCAATGCTGATCGTCGAGATCGACGAGATGTTTGATCTGAAAGAGGGAATCAGCCCCGATATGATCGAGGCAAATCTCGAAAAGGTAAGAGAACTCGTCAACATGACCGAAACCGACGAGTATTTTAAGGCAAAATATCAGTTCTCCCTACAGCGAGATCCAAACGCTGCGGGACTTCACAGCCAACTCAAAAAACTGTTAAGTGAGAGTTGAGAACGGAGAATTGAGAATGGAAAATAAACAGAACGTTCTCAAGGATAAGTCTTATGCCTTTGCACTCCGAATAATCAAGGCGTATAGGCACATCTTGTCCGAATCAAAGGAGTACGTATTGTCCAAGCAACTCCTGCGATCTGGGACCTCAGTAGGAGCAAATATCGCCGAAGCAAATCAAGCTCAATCCCGGGCTGATTTCATCAGCAAATTGGGGATCGCCCTGAAAGAAACTGTTGAAACCGAATACTGGCTTAGTCTCTTGAGGGATAGTCAATATTTAACTGAAAGCCAGGCAAACTCGCTTCTGCAAGACGCGAGCGAACTTAAGGCCATTCTTACGGCCTCAATCAAATCTGCCCGGAAAAATTCCAACGGTTGAGAGCTTTCGGAAGCCTTGGATGTTCCCCAATTCTCCACTCTCAATTTTCAATTCCTACGATCGCCCGCTCTTTTTCCAATCCGACAAAAACCCTTCAAGCCCTTTATCCGTAAGCGGATGCTTCACAAGTTGAGTAATCACTTTAAATGGAATGGTTGCGACGTCTGCACCGGCGAGTGAGCAATCTACGATGTGCATCGGATGGCGTATCGAGGCCGCGAGGACCTCGGTCGCGAAGCCATAATTGTCATATATTTGCACGATATCTCTGATCAGCGCCATTCCGTCCTGGCCAATGTCATCCAAGCGTCCGATAAAGGGCGAAATGTATGATGCACCGGCCTTTGCGGCCAAAAGGGCCTGTGCGGCAGAGAAGCAAAGCGTTACATTAACTTTCGTGCCCTCTGAGCGAAATACACGCGTTGCTTTCAGGCCGTCGAGCGTCAGAGGGCATTTGATGACAACATTTGGGGCGATCTTAGCTAGTTCGCGGCCTTCTTCGAGCATTCCCGCGGTGTCCAGAGCGGTTACCTCGGCCGAAACGTCTCCCGCGACGATCGCGCAGATCTTGGCGATATGTTCCTTAAAATCAACATCGCCTTCCTTTGCCACCAGGCTCGGATTCGTCGTCACGCCATCGATCATCCCAAGCTCATTAGCCTCTTTGATCTCGTCCAAATTTGCTGTATCAATAAAGAATTTCATTTCTGTGTTCTCTGTGCCCTCTGTGGCTAAAATATTCTAAATAATTGAGTTAGTTAGTGTTCCGATTCCTTCGATCTCGACCTCACAAACATCGCCGGGCGATAATTTCGAGACTCCGGAGGGCGTGCCCGTCGCGATAATATCGCCAGGCAGCAGCGTCATCTGTCTTGATATGTATCGTATCAGAAAATCAACCGGGAAGACCATCTGCGAGGTTCGGCCGTCCTGTTTTACATCGCCATTCACACGGCAAATGACGCGAATGTCCGTAACATCAAGTTCTGTCTCGATATGTGGCCCCACAGGGCAGAAAGTATCAAACGATTTCGCCCGGGCAAATTGTCCGTCTTTTTGCTGAAGATCCCGAGCCGTTACATCGTTCAAACACGTAAACCCACGAACATAATCCATCACATTAGCATCATCAGCTAAATCCTTACACCTCTGTGAGATAATCACCCCAAGCTCACCTTCATGCTCAACTTGAAGTGATTGTTTAGGCAGCACGATCGCCGGCCAATTCTGTTCTGCAGTTTCGTGCGTTCCGTGTTTTTCGTGGTTACTTCTTATCCTCGGCAATAACAGACAACTCGGAGCCTTCAAAAACAACAGCGGATCTGTCGGAACATCATTCCCCAGCTCTTTTGCATGCTCAGCATAGTTCCGGCCAACGCCAATTATCTTCGAGGGAGAAAAATCATCAGCAAAGTCGATTTTCATGAAATAGAATCTACCACAGCCGGAGAAAGAGTTTTAGCCACGAATAAAAACAAATGACACGAATCGGAGATCAGATCTCCCTAAATTCGTGCCATTCGTGCAATTCGTGGCTAAAATTCTTACAAACTCTAAGAAAGAGTAACAGGATAATTCGCCGAGTAGTTGCCGAATACCTCGTTCTTTTTGATATAGACAGCGCGGATCTGGCCGTTTTCGGGTTGGCCCGGCTCTTTGGCAGAGATCTGAAAGCCGCCCGGAGTGTTCGTCAGGAACGCCACGGTCGAAAAAGTGCCGCCCGCAGGGGCATATTCGACACGCAGAGCGTCCATGCCCTTCATCGAACCGCTCAGGTTTACCCAATATCCCGTCGAGGTCACGGCCTTTAGCTCGGGCGTGAACAAACCTTCGGGAGTCTTTGATTTTTCCGCTCCGATGATGCCGAGATCCTCGCCGATCGACGTATTGTAGCCGGGCGAGGCCACGATCAGATCGCGAAAGTCTATAAACTGCTTAACAATGCCGGTCGTGTATGTGACGGCACCGATAACAGGGAAAACAGGTGCGGCCGGTGCCGGATCGCCCGGTTCACCGTACAATACCTGATCGCGCCATTGCGTCATCGCCTGCATCGACATTCGACATTGGTCGGTCGAGTCGACTGAGCCAAGAAATGCGTTGCAGAGATCGTCTGCGGCGGTTAGTTGAGCAGGTGACAGCCCCAGGGCCGCAGAGTGGCCCGGCAGCTTCACCTGAAAGTTTTTTACTAGTACGAGTTGCTCGGGCTTTGATCCCGGCCACCAGAATTTACGTGCCATGTGTTTAGACTCCTATATTTTTTAGATTAGGATTCCCGGGCGTATCGGCAAGAAATGCAGCAGAAGGAGGGAATCTTTAGATGCGATCAGCGGAATTAGGAAGTGCTCCCGGTGATCCCACAAAAAGTATAAAATGTTTTTTGACCAGAAATCAATACTTTTTTGCGCGGTCTAAACACGCCTCCAATGCCCATAAACACTGGCCCGGAAGAAAATGCCAAAAAATAGTTGAAAAAAGTTTGAGCGGAAATTCCGGGAAAGTCCCCAGATTTGAAGAATTTTGCTATTAGCCCGAAGCAATGCCAAAGCGGCGATTACACTCCTTCGACGATCGTTCCGGCAAATTCCTTCGAACTGATAACCGTATCGAATAAACCAATATTTAGTCCATCGTGTTTTGCAACTCCGGCATATGAGAGACTGGCGTCTTCGTATCTCTTAAATTTGTAAACCGCATCATTCATTAGTCCGCTGTTGAATACATTCAAACTTACCAAGAGTTCAAAATCCTTGACGTCAAGACCCGTTACTTTTTTGAAAAGTGACGGCTCAAGTTGGGTTATTACGTCTTTTAGACTGTGTTCCCGATAATCCGTGAGATACATAAAGACCGGAATCCGCGTTGCAAACTTGATGAGCTTTTCCTGAATTTGCTTCCGCTTACTCTTTAATTCCTTCTCGGCATCCGTCATTTCCTTTTTTTCTTTCTTGGTTGGGTCTTCCTCATTAGCTTTTTCTTTTGCTTTCTTAACGGCGTCGGATTTATTGATAATTGTTTCAATGTCCTGATTGAGACTTCTAAATCCTTCAATGCTCATCAAAGCCTTCATTGCATCTTCATTAGCCATCAGACGAGCCAATGTTGCGTTGTCTACATTCACGAGCAAGGCGCTTTCCCATCTTTTTGCTAACAGTGTTGAAGTTGTGCCGCTCATTGCCATGTCTAGAATTCCCGCGGCGTCGATTTGCTTCATCGAACTTCCATCATAGGCTAGAACTGGGAGGAATTTGATAAACTCCGCAACATTCTTTTCAGGATTCGGTTCTTCGACGTTTAATTTACAGCTATATTCGGCGATCTGCCTTAAAGCTCGGTCTGGAGCAAAGTCAAACACGTAACATTCTTCCTTTAGGATCAATTCCTTATTCGGATCGTCAACGTCAGGATTTTTCATTGTCCACGGTGATTGAACTCTGAATGCCGATTGGAAATAAGTTTCCGGGCTGGACGTGCTGCGGAGCATAAAGATTCCCGTCCACGGCTTCACGGTTACGCCCGTCGTTAATTTTCCGCAGGTTAATGTGATCGAGCGACTCTTTAGCGGTTCGTGCATTGATTCCAGAACCGGTGGCAAAGCATGAAGTCCGATTCCCGCACCAGTTCCGGCGCAAACATTGATATTGAAGTCGTGATAATAAGTATTTTGCTTTTTCTCAAGCAAATTCTTCATTGCTTGGCAGGCAGCAACATTTGGGAGAAACCAGAGAGTATGCGTAAGAATGTTCGCGAGTCGCGAATCAGAGTAAGGAAAAGGCGGTTTCCTTGCTCCGAGTTTCAGATTATCTACGGCAGTTTCCATAAACTGGCCGCGAATCAGATCGAGCCATTTTTGGACCTCGTCTTCATATTCAAACTTGGCTTCCGCTCCCAAGCCTTTTGCCGCAAAGAAAGTATTTAGATCAAACTCATCAAATTCACCTTTCAACGCAATAGCTTTGATGGCGTCGGGCAATTGATAGGTCATTAGAACCATTCTCGGCAGAGCGAGATAAGGATTGCTATCGTCTTGCCAGTTTTCCTTTGCCCGTTGCTCGTCTGAATACGTCCAGTTGAATATCTGTTCTTCAATAAATTCGCCGGTTGCGATCGCTCGAAATGGTGTGCCGGAGAGATAAAGATAATGATCCGTTGTTATCGGCATCAACTCTTCGTCAAAATACTCTTCACCGTTACCTTTATATTCTTGTTCGACTTCACCGAGTTCTTCTTCGTCTGACCCAAAGAGACTTTTCGCACCCTCACGCCAAGCTCCGAAATGATATTCGTCAAAAATTACACAATCCCAATTTGTCGTGTGAACCCATTCGTTCTTAGGCTTAATGCCTCCGGCCGGATTTTTCCCGAGATAGTCCTGAAACGAACCGAAACAGACAAATGGTTTATTCTTGTCGGCGTCTTCAAAACGTAATCCATTTCGTGAAATAAACTGCCAGCCCTCGAAATCGACATGAGATTTTAGATCTTCTTCCCAGGCATTCTGAACGGCGGGTTTGAATGTTAGAACTAGAACCTTTTTCCAGCCTTCTTTAAGAGCAAGTTGGTAAGACGCAAATGTTTTGCCAAATCTCATCTTTGCATTCCACAGGAAATGCGGAACGTTGATCCGTTCGGCCTTGGCGCTGTTAAAATAATCCGAAGCCTTTTCGACCGCCGCCTTTTGTTCCGGCCGCATTGCGAAAGTTTGCGTTCTGTTTTCTTCGTTAAGCTGTCCGGTTCTCAGGGCAATTACTGCCGCCTTTACATCGGCAACGGAACATTCAAACCATTCGCCCTCAGGATTTCTAATTCCTCTCGATCTCAAATAGCGGTGAACATCGTGGTCAGAAAACGAATCGCCATTGTCACGCATTGCGGATTCATCCAGATGAATGACGTATTGCGCAGGACCCGGAGTTTTGATCGGAAACTGTGCGGCAACTCTCGTTTGAGCATCAATATCCGAATACCCAACCTTTAGCAGCCCTTTGAACTGCGGATTAGTATTTTCGTAAGCGTAAATCGTCGGATTTGCGAGTGGTCTCTTTGGGAAGAATTCTCTAGTCATTGGTGGAATCCATTGAGCGGACCGTAGATTCAATTACATCAATCTCGATTTCGGTCAGTTCATATTTTTCATAAAGACTTTGATCGGTCCACGATTGGGTGAAGTCCTGAAGAGGAATTAGGCTATAGACGCCTCGCCTCGCTTCCTGGGTGATCTTTTTGAGCGAAAGGAAAAAATGAAAGAATTTGGTGTTTACGTATGACAGAACATTCTGCAATTCTTGATTTGATTCAAATGGGCCAAAAACTATGTACGTTTCACTGCAACAAGAATTTGACTGAGGTTCTAGTGGTTTGACCTGATCGGACTTGCTATCGCCAATTCCAATTGCCTTTGGAACGAATAGTTTTGACTTGTCGAGCCAATCAGAATTTTTCTTAATATGTGCACGGCTGATATATCCAAGGCCTTCCTTTTTCCATCCGTTGTAGTAAAACGCAACACTATTATCAAATTCTTTGTGCTTGTAATCCGGTTTTATACGGCGCATGCTGTTTTCTTCGCGGACATCGAATCCGAAGGGATCGTTTGCACTCACGATTGAATCAAAGGTCGCTTCTCCGAGACGCATGACTTTTTTTAAGATCGGAATTGCATCATTTTTTCTGATGAATGTGTTTAAGCCTTTTTCAAGTAGAGGTCGCTCGGCTTCAGAGATGATCTTATCGCCTTCGTGGGAATAGATTTTGCAATCGCCTTTCGAGTCCCGCTCCCAAAGGAAGTAATTTACCCCGCCTTTTATCTCTACGCCCGGAAAACAATCACTTGCATTAGGAAAATCATGGATTTTTCTAATTCTCGAATCGCGAAGCATTTCTTCTCGAAACTCGCTAAGTTCACCAACCCTTCCACCAACGAACCATCTTGAGGGAATAACCATTGATAGGAACCTGGGACTTAATTTAATTGCCTGCTGGACGAATTGGTGATAAATCGGTTTTGCACTCGCTCCGTGTCCGCCATCACTCAGCTGATAAGGAGGGTTTCCAATTATTACGTCGAATTTCATATCAAAAATTTCCTCTGGTTTCTCGTAATGAATGAACTGGTAAGCGTGTGTCTCTAAATCGGCTTGACGCTCATATTCCGCTTTGCTTGCACCGCAATATTCACATCGATTATTTTTCCAAGTGTGCTCAATTCGATCGAAGATAATATTCCCTTGTTCCGAATCAAACTGAACGATCGAATATTCGCCATCAGCCTTCTTTGAGCAATAAACCGATCGGCGGGCCAAAAGCGATGTCAATTCGGTGATGCCGATACCGAATAGCTGTTTCTTAAAAATATGATCGAGGCGTTCCTGTAGATCGGGAATCTCGTCTTTTAATCCTTCGATCAGACGCTTTGCGATCTCGCGGAGGAAAACACCGGATTTGCAGACCGGATCGAGAAATGTAGCATTCTTGTCGCTCCAAAACTCGCCCGGCAAAAGGTCGAGCATATCGTTCGCCAACTGCGGCGGCGTGAAAACTTCGTCGCTGCTCAGATTGGCGAGACAAGATAAAACGTCGGGATTGTATTGGCTAGACGATAACATTGTTACAAAGCTCTTTTGCCGCGTAGCGGAAAGATGAATTTAGCCGTGGGTCTTAACCCACGGTTAGTTCGGGAAATATTTCCGCGTCACGTCAGTGACGCCTGAATAAACCGCCGGGAATTTCAATCGTCGCTAACGCGACGCTAAATCACAATCTCACCTACCGTGGGTTTAAACCCACGGCTAAATTCAAATATCGCTACGCGATAAAATCGTCAAACGCACGGGAAATCTTTAGAAAATGTACCGCCGGGAACTCGTTTATCGGTTTATGAATATATGCCTGATCGCCAAGATCGGAAAACAATCCATCAAGCGGGATATTGGCAACCAGATTCTCAAATATATAATCACGGCGTTTGATCATACTGCCGTTTACCGATGACCATTCTGAAAACACGATCGGTTTAGGATCGTCGCCAACAGTCATCAGATCAAGAGCATCGCCGACGAGGATATTCTTTTCCAAAATGTATCGAACAGATTCAACGCATTCGGCTTTTACTTCGTTTTTATAAAGCCGCGAATACCTTTCAGTAAAAATGCCTAACAATCGTTCTCTTGCTTCGGCTATATTGTCCGGCAAAAGATCGATCCCGTAGATCGAGGAAATCGCTATTACGCCGTTTCGTTCATATTCAAACTGCGAACGTTTATATCTCGCCTCAACAACATCCAGCTTTCGCCTCAATATCTCAGTAAGAAAGTTGCCATGCCCACAAGCCGGCTCAAGAAACCGAGAATCGATCCGCTCTGTCTCATTCTTAACAAGATCAAGCATTGCATTCACTTCACGCGGCGAAGTAAAAACTTCGCCGTGATCCGATACACGCTGTCGCGATCTTGTTTGATCCACTTTTTCCATCCGAGCTATCGCCATATTTTAACGGCAACCGAGGCTAGATCATTTGCTCTTGCAGCGATTTCAGACTCATTCCAATCTGCCCTATCTGTATAACCGGTAGTGATCTTCAAATGCGAATGATCAATGAGAGCTTCGCGCTTCTGAATCCAAGGGCCGTTCTTCATGCTGCTATTGAGGGGTTGTGTGACCAGCGTAAGATTTCCAAGCGTCTTTATCTTCTGATTCCTTTCGTGCTTCGCATTTTCATCCATCCCTTCAACGAACCAATTTTCTTCCCACTTTTGCGGCATCATGTGCTCGACGGTGTAGCTCTTAGAGCTTAGTTTGTGCATGTCCGCCATAACATCGTCTACCTGATAAAGCGCAATGCAGAATAGGACTTCGTTGGCATTCTTATTGCTTATTGGAGTTTCAGAAAAAGATCTAGCAAACTCGGCATCACCGGGCTTACGGTTGCCGTCGTCTGTGTATTCATCGAGAATTGCCTCCAACGCCTCCGCCGAGACTTCTCCGATCTCCTCGAAGTCTTTAATGATCTTGATAAAAACGTTGTTATAGTTTTTGGTTGTTAACTTACATACTTGGCGCCGTGCGATATAGCTCTCAATAATCCTCAGCATCTTTCCAAGCTCGTCTCTGTCGGTTGTCATTCCGTAAAGGAAAAGGATCAGAGGATAGACGGTCGTAATCTCGAAGTTTTCGATTACGTGGAAAAAACGTGCTTCATGGTTTGAAAAGGCAATCTGATTCAGCGCTGTACTGTCGGGAAACGCGAAGTATAGTTCAGCATTCCGTTTGATGTCTTTTAGAATTTCTATCCGTTCTTCCAGTGATTTGCCGGTCAGCCAGATCTTGTATTCCTTGAATAGCCGGTCAAGCTCGACGGGTTTCTTTGTTTGGATTATCAAGTAGCAGTAAAGCAAAACCTCGACATTCGTACGGGTAAATCTGCCGGATGTCTTTTTCTTGTTCCAAAATTCGATCTGGTCCTCGTCTGATTCAAAGACCGGCTCCCACAGAGACTCGTAATACGCCCGAATGTCTATGTCTGAGAAAATAAAGTTCTTTAGAAGCTCTCCGGTCGTAAGTCGAACGCCCAAGGAATTGATGGTGTCGAAGATTTCTTGCTCGTCGTCGTTCGCCGAAAGCAGCATGCTGATCAGCGGAACGTTGTTGAGAATAATGCTCTTTAGGCCGTCTAGTTGCTCGTCAGAAAAATCCTTTAGCTTTCGTTTGAAGTAGCCGTAACACAAAAGTATCCGGTGGGACTGATTCGGAAAGGCGGCGAGATCAGCCCCATTCAGTACCGCATCGAAATATGGCTTATCGTTCTTTGAATGCTCAATCCGATTGTGCTGAACACCTTTGGAGTCCTTGAAGACGAGAAGGGCGTTCGTATTCTCGGCAAGGTTAAGAAACTCGGAGCCTTCCGATACGGAGTCCGCGATCGCTTTGAACAAGAGGGCAAAGGTAGTCAGCCTCTGTTGCCCGTCCACCACATCGAGCTTATTCTCACCAACTGCCTGAGCTTGCCTTTGCTTCGTTATGAGTGTGCCAATGAAATGTTCCTTTTCAATATTCCCGTTTGAAATCGCCAGCGCAGTTCGTTCAACGTGGTCCCAAAGAATCTCCCAATTCTCTTCGTCCCATACGTAAGAACGTTGGAAGAACGGAACAACATATTGAAGGCTACTGGAAAAGAAAGAGTTAAGGACTTCTTTGTTGGCGTTAATCATACAAATTTGAGAAGAGCAGCCGCCTGTGGATCGGGAAACTAGTAACTGTGTGCGGAATTATACAGGATTATCTGATTATTCAGAAGAAGGATTTGGTTTTCAACGTTCGAGAATGACTTTTGAACGTTCGGGAGTGACTTTTGAAGATTCGAAAATGACTTTCGAACGGTCGAGAATGACTTTTGAAGATTCAAAAATGACTTTTGAACGTTCGGGAATGACTTTTGAAGATTCAAAAATGAGTTTTGAACGTTCCAGAATGACTTTTGAAGATTCAAAAATGAGTTTTGAACGTTCGAGAATGACTTTTGAATGCTCAAAAGTGGTTGGGGAATATCTGCGAGGGACATTTTGGGGGCAGGGAAGACGGGCGTTTGGTTATTGAGCCACGGTCTCACTATCGGTGAGCCAGTGTTTTTTAGCGCGGCGGCATTCGGGGCAGATCATGCGGGCTTCGTGGGTTGCGAAGCTCTCGTCAAACAAACAGCCGCCCGTTATAGACGTGTGAGCGTAGGGAAACAGCTCTTCCTCAACCCGCCAGGCCGGATCAGGCGGCCTCATCCCATATAGGATCGGAACCTTCGGCTCCTGAGCCTCGTGTTGTGCAATTCGCAGACCTTTTTTTCCTCTGGCTCGATGATTTTACCTGCTTCGCGCTCGATGAAAATTTATTTCGTAACCTGGACGCTGCCGGTCGGGCCACGGAAGCAGCCGATGACCTGATTGTCGCCCGGTTTGCCGGCGTGATAATGATAGCCGATATTTGCGTCGGTGTGTCCGCCGCATTGGTCTAGATCTGCGGGCTCTTTTCCGTCCTTGTCAGCCCTCGCGTAGATTCCAAATCCGTCCAGTGCGTAACCGAGCAGAGACGAATGTTTGTTTTTTGCCGCCGCTTCTTTTGAGCAGCCTGTTGCGGCGTGATAATGATAGCCCTCGTGCGGGTTAACATGTCCGCCGCAATCATCGAGCGGTGCAAGAGTGTGTGCGTCTAATATCGCGTTGAGCGGAGCGGGCGGATCAAATCTCACACCGTTTAATGCCAATCCGTAAGGCTGTCCGCCGCCGCCAGGCTGTCCGCCACCCGGCGGTCGGTCACCCGGAGGCCTCTCGCCGCGTGGAGGTCTCTCACCGGCCGGAGGTCCGCCGCCGCCCGGAGGTCTGCCGCTCGTCGCCGATATGTTTTCCTGATAAATAGGATTGATCGGGATCAGATAAACCGTTTTGAGATTTGCATAAAATCCGGGAGCACATTCGACGCAGTAATTATTGTATTCAGCAGCGACATCAGGTCGTGCCGCGGCTTCGCACGCTGCCTGGGTTTTGGTTACGTTGATCGAGCCGTCCTCGCGATAGAGTTTCCATTTCGGATCGGAATAGAATTCGTCCAGATTGGCTATAAATTTCCCGTCAACGTCATAAACCTTTCCATCTCGGAACCAAATGCCGCCTTTTTCCTTGTCATCTTTGATATTCTCAGGACACCAAGGCCCCATTTTGTGCTCGCCCGGCGTTCCTTTTACAGATATCTTGTAACACTGCGTTTTTGTCCCGTCCGAGAGCTGACAGTCCTCCATGACAACATCCCCGAGCAGATTTTCCTTCAGAAACAACGCCGGATCGACCGCCGTGACCTTAACGCTCGACACAGTGGTGGTTTTCTTTTCGCAATTAGCCTGAAAACCGACGACAAAAAAGAAGAGAACTATACTCGTGCTAAACAATATTCTTGATCTCATATTCGTTACTACCGATGCTATCACAGTCGCATTTTCAGATAGATGGTTAAGAGACGCGCTGAGCGTTCGGCGGGTTTCGAGAAACATCATCGGGCCGGAGTTTCTCGCAAGATGGGCAGGGAAAAGATCTAACTACGGAGCGATCTCTGAGACGACTTCGGATGGTTCGCTGACGTTCTTAAATTTGTCGGTGGCGGTGATGTAGTAATGATAGCGTTTGCCGGACTCGACGCGTTTGTCCTGGAAGGTGTTTGTTTTCAGTAGGTCAGGGGTGATGAGTTCCCAATCTGCTTTATCGGTCGCGGGGTCGGTTGTGCGATATATTTTGTAGCCCTCGACGTCTGTATCAAGAGGTGCAACAAAGAAAATTGAGATCGTGCCGGGCGCGGCGGCGATCGTGATGGATTCGGGAGCTGCGGGGGCGAACGTATCGACAGGTTTGATCTCTACGATGTTAGATTCGCCGCTCTCGACCGGCTCGGTCTGTGTGCCGAGTGAGACCGCACGAATGAAATAGTAATATTGTTTTTCGAATTCAAAAAATTCGTCCGTATATTCCGCATCTGAGATCGGTGTGGCGGTTAACAACTTTGCAGGTTCTGTCTTAGATGTTGAGCGGTAAACGTTGTAACCCTGAATACTTACGGGCGAGGTGCCGTCGATGTTCTGGGTCGGTGGCTGCCAGTTTAGTTTAAGTGCAGTTTGGGTCGTTGTGATCTCGAGATCGCTCGGGATCGACGCAACCTTTGACGTGGGCTCGATCAGCAGGGAATTTGAGAACGCGGCCTTTTGCCCGGCGGCATTTACATATCTGACAGCGTACCGCAGACGCGCCGGCTGGCCCGCAAACTGCAGCGTGTCTTTATATTGCAAAGTTTTAAGAGCAAAATCCGCATTCGTGACCGGAATGGTCGTGATTATCGTGCTGCGGGCGGCAAATTCCTCTTCGGAAAGCTGCAGCGGGGAATTGGCAGGCTCGGCGAGACGGTAAACGTCGATCCGCGAGATGTTTTGAACATTTCCCGTCGGCGCATTTCGTGCCGGCATCTTCCACGAGAGTATTACCTGATTCCCACGCTGAAACCCCGCGATCTCAGCCCTTTGTGTCACTCTCCCTTTCGGAGGCACAGGCGCTCCACGCTTGCCGCAACCGACGGCGAAGAGAAACGTCAGGATGATCAGAACTATTCCTGACCTTCTAAGACTTTTATTTCGAGTTTGGGTAATCACTAGGAAAACTCTACCATATGCGGGTTTGGAGGCGCAGCCTCCGAGAGGTTTAGGGAGGTTTGTCGGAAAGGCATAGCCATTCCGCACAGCGCTTAGGGCGAAGCCCTAAGGGGAAACTGAGAGTTGAGAACTGAGAATTGAAAATGTTTAACTGGAATGCTCCTTGCGGCTTTGCCGCAGTGCTGTGCGGAAGGGCTGTGCCCTTCCGGAGAGTCTAAAAAGTTCATGAGGCTCCGCCTCAGCTTTTTCGCCAATCGATCTTTCTGATATCCATATCCAACGGCTCGTCTTCAATTGGGCACGATGTCCAGATCCTGGCACTTGAGTACAAATATTCTTCCGGTTTGTCTGCCAATCCATCTTGGACCGGATTAAAGTGAATATAATTGACTTTTTGCATCAGGACGGTCTCGGTCTTGATCTCAAAAGTATTTGAGTGATGCTCCCAGAGGGAATGCTTGTATTCGCGCTTCTTAGTTTCGGTGCGGAGTTTATCTAGAGATGCTTTCAGATCGTTGTCCTTTAGATAACCGATCACGCGGCGGGCCGAGATACCGTTGAAGTATCTGAGAGTATCCGACTGGTTTCGCTCGTTGCCTGTTACGATGTGGTAATGGTCGTACATGATCGCGTAAGTGAAAAGCGAGATGCCGGAGGATCTCCTAGCCTCGTCAAAGGCTTGTGCGAGGATTTGCTTCAGTTTGTCTGTCCGGAAAACGGGAAGTCTGTTGTGCGTGACCGAGGTGATGAAATAAAAGGGGTTATTCTTTGATATTTGCATCGATATGAGTGGAGGCGGAGCCTCCGTGGATTTTAGGAATACTTCTGTCGGAAAGGCATAGCCATTTCCGCACAGCACTGCGGCGGAGCCGCTGGAGAAAAGGTCTTTGACTTTTAATTTTCAGTTCTCAATTCTCAACTTTCAAGTGCTTAAGAGTGCTTAATTACAAAATGTACTGCCTGAGGTCTTGATCTTCGATCAAGGCGCTTAAGCGTTCATCTACGAATGCGGCGTCTATAGATTGTTTCTTTTCTTCGAGCTCGCTGCCGAGGAAGCTGATCTCTTCGAGAAGTTTCTCGACAAGAGTGTGCAGACGGCGGGCACCGATGTTTTCGGTGGTTTTATTGATCTCAGCCGTCATTTCGGCTAATTTGTCGATCGCATCGTCTGTGAAATTGAGCTCAATTCCCTCGGTGCTTAAGAGTGCCTGATACTGCTTTATCAGGGAGTTCTTTGGCTGAACGAGGATGCGCTTAAGGTCATCGACGGTGAGCGATTCGAGCTCAACGCGGATGGGAAAACGGCCCTGCAGCTCCGGAATGAGGTCCGTAGGTTTTGAGACGTGAAACGCACCCGCCGCGATAAACAAAATATGGTCGGTCGAGACCATCCCGTACTTTGTATTTACATTTGTGCCCTCGACGATCGGCAGCAGGTCGCGTTGCACTCCCTCACGCGACACATCCGGATTCCCACCCGTCTCGCGGCCTGCAACTTTATCTATCTCGTCGAGAAAGATGATGCCCGAGGATTCTAGACGGTCTATCGCCTGCCGCGTGATCTGTTCGCCGTCAACGAGATTCTCCTGCTCGTCCCGCAGCATTATCTTACGAGCTTCGCCGATGGTCAGCTTTTTGTTGACGGTCTTTGCGGGGAACATATTGCCAAACATATCCCGCAGATTTACGCCCATTTCTTCCATTCCCTGCCCGCCGATAAAGTCGATGGTCGCGTTGGAACGGTCCTGAGTCTCGATATCTACGAGACGCTCGTCGAGATCTCCGCGGCGAAGTTGTTCGCGGAGCTTTTCGCGCGTTTTCGACTGGGAAACGTGGATGTCAGGACTACTTTCGTCTTCCTGCGTCTGATAATGAAGAGCGGTCGGGGGCAGCAGCAGATCGAGCAGTTTTTTCTCGACATTCTGCTCAGCCCGCGGCAGAACTTCTTCGAAAGCTCCTTGTTTCGCCATATCCACGGCAACATCAGCAAGCTCGCGGACCATGCTCTCGACATCGCGGCCAACGTATCCGACCTCGGTGAACTTTGACGCTTCGATCTTAATGAACGGGGAATTCGCCAGACGGGCCAGACGCCTCGCTATCTCGGTCTTGCCGACGCCGGTCGAGCCGATCATAAGGATATTCTTTGGCAAAACGTCCTCGGCGATCTCGGCAGGGAGCTTTTGACGGCGAATACGATTTCTTAACGCGACAGCGACAGCCTTTTTTGCCGCATTCTGCCCGACGACATACTTGTCCAGTTCCGCCACGATCTGCCGCGGCGTCAGGTCATCCAGATTTTTTCGTTCGGCGGTTTCGCCGCCAAGGTAAATAGCCATTCTAGTCAGTACCACCGGCGGTAGCGGGTGGTTGGTCATTGGTCGGGAAAAATATCGGCTAAATCAGAGAGTTTGAAATCTCAGGTTAAACCACCCGCTACCGCAGGTGGTTCTGACTGGTTCAAATCTCTTCGATCACAATATCCGAGTTGGTATAAATACAGATCTCGCCTGCGATACGCAATGCTTCTTCTGCGATTTCTTTCGCCGAGAGTTCGGTGTGTTTTATCATCGCTCGAGCGGCTGCGAGTGCATACATGCTTCCCGAACCGACCGCCAGCAAACCATCGTCCGACGAGATCACATCGCCTTTGCCGGATATGAGAAATGCGTCGGTTTCGTCGGCGACGATCAAGAGAGCTTCGAGATTGCGCAAGTATTTATCAGTGCGCCAGTCTTTGCTCAGCTCGATCGCGGAACGTTCGAGTTGGCCCTGAAACTGTTCGAGCTTTGTTTCAAACCGTGTAAGAAGCGAAAAGGCGTCTGCCGTTGAGCCCGCAAACCCTGCTAGGATCTTTCCGTTCGAGACACGTCGAACCTTCCGCGCCGTGCTTTTTATCACGGTCTCGCCAAGCGTAACCTGGCCGTCGCCGGCCATCGCGGTCTTACCGCCGTGCTTTACGAGGATCACGGTCGTGGACCTGATCCGCTCGATATTTTCGCCTTTCCGCATAAAAACTAAATGATAAATCTTTAATTTCAAATGCTCAAATTGACATAATTGGTCTAATTGTTTGAACATTAAAGGGTTTTATGAAGAAACCGCGTATCGGTATAACAATGCGTCTCGAAATGTCGACCGGACGATTTTATATCGGACGCGATTACGGCGAGGCCGTTGAGGCGTGCGGCGGTGTCCCGGTCCATATCGGGCTGATACCGAAGGCCGAATACATCGCTGAGATTGTCGACGATTGTGATGGGATTCTCTTACCGGGAAGCAATACGGATGTCGATCCGCAGTATTATGGTGAAGAACCGCATCATAAGCTCGGGATTGTCATTTCGGAAAAGGATGAGACCGATCGGCTCGTAATTGCAGAGGCTGAGAGGTTAAAATTGCCTTTGCTGGGCATTTGCTTTGGAATGCAGGCGCTTAATGTATGGCGCGGCGGCAGCTTGGTACAGGACATTGAATCGCAGGTGAAAGGCAGCAACAAGCACGAGCAGGGAATTCCTGCCCATCGGAATTCGCATAGTGTTCGCGTAGGGAAAGGCGGAATCTTGGCTTCGTTAGATGCCGTGAAAACAAGTAAAGACGGTGTGCGGGTCAATTCGTCGCACCATCAGGCGATAAAAAAGGTCGGTAAGAACTTAAAGGCGACGGCGTGGGCCAAAGACGGCATCATAGAAGCTGTCGAAGATACCCGTAAAGGCCGCTGGGCGCTCGGGGTGCAGTGGCATCCGGAGCTAACGAAGGAACACGACACGATATCGCAGGAGATATTTCGCGTGTTTGTCGAAAAATGCCGTAGCTGAACGTTAACGGAGGTGAGAGCGTAACTCTTCAATTGTAACGCAAAGATGCTTTGTTTTCGAAAGCGAAAATGGGCAAACCTTCGCCAAGTATGGTTCGAGCGATCGGTGAGACTTAAAGCTATACGTGAGGCGCGCGGATAAATATTTTTTCCGCAACATTATAGCTCTTGTTTATTAAAGTGATTTATTGATGGAGAATCCAATTATTATAGCCATTATTTCCTGGGCGGTGCCCGGTGCGGGCCATCTGATCCAGGGCAAGATCGAGCGAGGAATAATCATCGCGGCCGTGGTCTGGGCGATGTTTGTCATTGCGATCGTCAGCGGCGGTGCTCATTATCCTGGGTTTGATTTTAAGGACGGCACGCTGTTGTATCTTCTAAATGTATTTGCTCGATTAGGCAACGGTGTTGGGGCGGTTGTCAGCTTTATTATGGCCGGTACTCCATCGCCGCATGTCGCGGCTCTTGCGACGTTTGAGTACGGCGGACGATTTCTCGAGGTCGCGGGTTTGTTAAATTACCTTGCGGCGATCGACGCTGTTGATATCGCGGTCGGGAGGAAGAAATGATCCATTTCCTATACCTCATAGCGTTTGCATTGTTCGTCGCGGTCGCGTTTGGAATATTTTCAACCGGCACGACGAAGGACCGTATTATCTACGGGTTGAAATCATTTGCGCAGTTTGTCGTCGTCAGCCTTGTCCTCGCCTGGATCCTTTATTTTGTCCCGTGGTAAACGTCAGTTTTTTCCAACATGCCACTGATCGAGACCGAGAGCCTGGTTCTAAAGAGCTACAACCTCGGCGATGCTGATAAAATCGTCGTTCTGATGACGCACGAACATGGAATTGTTCGTGGGGTTGCGAAAGGAGCGAAGCGCCTAAAGAGTAGATTTGGTAGCGGGCTTGAACCGTTCTCATTTATAACGGCGGAATACTTTCAGAAAGATTCCCAGGAACTTGTTTCCATCCAAAGAATGGACATCGTCCAGTCAAATTTTACCGCGGCGAGCGTTCCAGATTTTTTGCAAAAGTTCTCTTACCTAAGCGATATCCTGATCGCATTGCTGCCGCCTCACGATCCTAATCCGACGCTTTATCGAATGGCAAAGGCCTGTATTGAGACCGCAGTTTCACGGCCTGATGCGATACAAAGCCTTGGCGTGTATTTTGAGATCTGGCTGCTAAAACTATCGGGCTATTTGCCTGAATGGAGTCAATGCGATGAGTGCGGTCGCACATTTGAAGAAGCAGAAAAAACCACTGTCAGGCCAAATTTTCATCTTTTGTGCGGAAATTGTAACCGTTCCTCGCGCCGAATGTTGGATAAGGACGGGCGATCTCTCGCGGCAAACGCGATGCGGCTCTCGCCGGCTGATTTTACTGAATTTGCTGCCTCAAGATCGGTTGGCGTTGCCGATCTCTCAACCATTCTTCGCGAATTGATCTCGCACGCGATCGGCAGGGAAATCGCAGGCGAGACTTCGCTCGCGATCGGCAATTGATCTATGAAGCGGACCGGTTGGCTCATTTCAAAATATCTCGTTACGACGATCGTCCCGTATTTTGCGATGTCGTGGCTGCTCTTGAGCGTCATTCTGTTTGTCCAACAGGCCGGCCGGTTCTCTGACATTTTTTTTAGCGTCAATATTCCCGCGAACCTCGTTTGGCAACTTACTATAGCCCTCGTTCCGAACGTTATCGCCTTCACATGTCCAATGGCCATCCTTGTAGGAACGATCATCGGCCTAACGAAAATGCAGGGTGATAGCGAACTCGTCGCCATTCGAGCGTCGGGCGTGGGCAATTTGCAGATAGCTCTCCCGATAATGCTTCTCGGCGTTTTGCTTTCGATATTCGCATTTTTTGTGAATCTGAAAGGTGTTCCGATCGCCGCGACGCTGGTTCGAAATGTTGCGCTCCAGACGGCTATCAAAAAGCTTGAGTCGCCGCTCGAACCAGGCGTTTTTAATACAGAGGTAGCGGGCTATACGATCTACGTTCGCGGCGGCGATCTGGAGACCGGGCGCTGGAAAAATCTTTTTATTTATAGCGAGGACAAAGCGAATAAATCTCTGCGTCTGATAACGTCAACCGATGGCCGGATCGACACCACGGGCCAGGCTTCGGAATTGGTCCTCGAGAATGCCTCTGTCACGACCCTTCCCGCTTCGCCGGGCGCGGGAAAGTATGTCTCGGAGAATATTGACGAGGTTCGACTTGCGATCCGGACGTCGAGGAGCGATCTTATCGACAAGCTGGGCCGGTCCGAGCTGACTCCGGAAGAACTGGGGCTTCAACAGCTCACGGATTATGCCGCAAGCAAAACGGGGAAGGAGCGTGTCGAGGCCCAGATCCTCCAGAATCGGCGCGTGATATTATCGATTTCGCCGTTCTTGTTTTGTCTGCTTGGGACAGTGATCGTCCTGAGGCTCAATCGCGGCGGGCGAAACTTTGGCATTTTGCTTGCGCTAGCGGTGCTCATAGGCTATTACCTACTGGCCTTTCTAGGGGAACAATTGGCGCGCACAGGAGCGATCGCCGTGACGGTAGGGACAATGATACCGCTCGCGGGGAGCCTGCTTTTGATAGCATGGTTCAGTTTTTCCCGCCGACTTGCCTTTTGGAGCGGAATCGCTAATTCGGTAACTCTATGGACCGCTGATCTCGGTCGATTTCTCCCGCGCCTCAAGACAAGGAATTTATTTGTCGATCTGACCACCGGTCTGCGAGATTTTGATCTGATCCGGAACCTGGTCAAAAACTTTCTCCTGACGCTCGGGTTTCTTTCGGCGATCTTTATCATCTTTACTGCATTCGAATTGTGGAAGTTTGCTGGAACGATTGACGGCGGCATTTTCCTGCTCGCAAAATACCTTACGTATTTGCTGCCGTTCATGTATCTCCAGATCGCTCCGTCCGCAGCGATGATCGCGACCTTGGCAACCTATGTCATCAAATCCCGCCAGAATGAGATAGTGACGTGGACCTCTGCCGGACAGAGCGTATATCGGCTTTTGACCCCGTGTTTTTTGCTTATGATCCTTCTTGGCGCGGTGAACTGGATCATCCAGGAACGTGTGCTTCCAGGGGCGAATCAGATGCAGGATGCGGCTCGAACGCTTATTCGCAATCGAGGTGTGCCGCCCGCAGATATAGGGAAGTACTGGGTCGCCACGGACGGACGGATATATTCGTTTCGGCTAACGGAAGACGCTGGTGAGTCTGATAACGAAATAGGCCGTGCTACCAATGTAGCCAAGGCGTCGGATGGTTCGCCGGGAATCATAAAAGCTGCGTCTGATAACGAAAAGGATCTTTGCCCGGAACGTTGCGTCCACGATCTCACCGTTTACGAAATGGCGGATAACGGGGTCACTTTGCAAGCGGTGTACCGTGCCAAAAATGGTTTTTGGCGCGATGGAACAGTTAATTTGGTCGGATCAGTCGAGCGGTCTGAGCTGAAGCAAGGCCGGATCGTGGCGTCTACGGCCCGCGGGGTCACGGTCGAGGAACGTTCAGACCCGTTCGCAAAATTACGGGAAAAGCCCGGTCATCTAGACTCGGCCCGATTGGAGGATCAGATCGGGACCGCTGATTCTGAGGTCGAACGCCTCAATTTGGTCGTTGCCCTCACTAAGAAACGCACTACACTCTTTTTACCGCTCGTCATGGCTTTGTTTACGGCGCCTTTTTCGCTTTCGCTCAGTCGGAAAGGGAAGGCGGCGACCGTGGGATATGCGGTTGGATTGTGGCTATTATTTACGGGGACAAGCAGCGTCTTTGAACAATTCGGGTTGAACGCGATGCTTTCCCCGACAATAGCGGTCTGGGCTCCGCTTGTAATTTTTGGCCTGTGCGGCGTCTTTCTCTTATCCAAAGTTAGAACATAACCCAACGTTTTCAGGGCATTTCGGCGGCTTTACGAGGAGAGCACCAAAGCGCTCGAGCCCTGAGAACGTTGAGATCCTAATATCATCTATCAGAAGCTTTTCCTGAACAGGTAAGACATTTTAATAAAAAAACTTCTGCCGTTCCCGGTGAATCCGGGCTCACGTAGACCTGTGTATGGATTAAACCCATTATAATTTAGGTCATCATTGTACCCCGCGTAGATCGCGGTGCCCGGGCTCGGCGTCCAGCCAAAAACTACCTGCGGACGAACGCGGCTGGCAATGTTTGAATAGTCTAGTCGAACACGGGTAAACACGTTTCGCGAGAATTGATATGTCGAACGCAGGCTAAAGATATTGTCGTCGAATACCACGCGTTTTGTATCATTGCGGGTCAGTTTCGAGCGATTGTAGCTAACCTGCACCTGAAATGCCGTCGTAGGCTGATACCTAACCGAAGATTCGACAAATGTAAGGTTACCTGCTCCGGGGTCGAGTGCAGGAGGTGCGGTCGTACACACATCAAACTGGCCGCATGTCTCGTACCAGTCAACATATGGTGCACTAACCCTCGGATACTTCGGCCCGGCCCCGAAATCATAATCCAGACTGCCAAAATTTCGGCTCAGGACGAGGCTAAGAAACCATTGCCTTGCGGGGGACGCTTCGACAAAACCGTAGACTTCCTTTCTTTGCGAAGATCTCTCGCCATCGGATCCAAAGAACGCACCTGCCTGTGTAGCAGATCGCCTCGGGCCAAATTCGTGCTCAAAAAGCCGCTCATAGCCGAGCTCAAAACCGCCGCCGATAAATATCTGGCGTTGCAGAGCGATCATTCCCTGTGTATTGATCTGCATCCCTTGAGTACGGCCCTTCCAGTCATAGCTTATGTTTGACTGATTGAAGAGTCGTTTAAATATGATTGCCTTTTTTGCGTTCTTATCGGTCTCGTATCTCACGAATGAACCAATATTATTTGTGTCGGTTCGCGGAGTAAATCCGACGTCAGCGCGGTAATCCGATGTTCTGCCCGATGCGGAAACCTCCATATAGAGATTGCGGCCGGACCGCTGGAGGAATCCGCGGTAGCCAAATCCATTGCCGGTCCTAAATTGATTCCGGTTAACGTCCGGGTTGTAAAAATTTCTGCGTGAAGTCGTCCCTAGTACCTGAAATTCGCCAACTACTTTTGACGTCAACTGAAACCGCCCGTCAAAACCGGCGGTATTGTTGTGCCGGTCGACAAAGTTGTATGTGGTCGCAAAAAAGCCGAGATTGTGCTGCGTGCCAACATCGCGCTTCAGACGAAACACACCAATATCCGCATTCTGATCAACGAATCGCTCTAGCGGACAGTTGATCCCAGAATTTGGGTTTGCTACCCGCAAATTCTGGCATTGCAACAGGCTCTCGCGTTCGTCAACCGAGTAGTTGCCCGGAGCGTTGTCCGAAGCGTACATTAGTCCAAAGGTGTTCTTACCTCGACGGCCGGTGATCTTCGCCGCAAAATCGGGATCTACGATCGCCCGCGTATTGACGACGTTCATTCCGCTCTGAAATATGTCGATACGTTCGAGAAAAAATGGCCGCTTTTCGGCAAAGAAGATAGGGAATCGAACGTTCGCCGTACTCACCGGAGCATCTGCCTCGACCTGTGCAAAATCGGGATTGTATGCAAAATCGAGTGTCACGCTCGGCGAGAGGCTAAATTTCGCAGTCATACCAAAATCGGCCTTGACTCCTTCGTTCACATACCTTCCGGCCGGATCGCCGTCAAAAGTATGTCGCGTACGGCGGCCCGTCTCACTCAACGTAAAGCTTGGATTGATCTCTAGCTGCCGCGTCGTCTCAATACCTTCGAGTCCCGTAATATGGCCCGATTGAACAAGCGTACCGTTCAGCCCGCGTTTGTTCGGCATCCAGCTATCGAGTTCGTTGTTGTTGTATTTTACGCGGCGAAAAACGTGCATTCCCCATTGCTTGTCTTTCCCAGCCTCATAGCGTAGTGATTTGAACGGGATCGCGACCTCGATCGTAAATCCATCCTCGGTCAGCACGCCCTTAGATTCCATCACGATATCAACGCTATAATCTTCGCCGCGGCCCTCCGTCATCGTGCCGTCGGCCTGTATACCGAGCGGATTCCAACCGAATGCATAGGCCCGCCTTTTGTCATTGAACGTGTCCAAATACATGATGATGTAATCATCGTTCCAAATATTGTCGCGGCGGGCGACTGTGGCCCTGACCGTACTCTTGTCCTGCTTGACCCGAAACGCCATATAAAGATGCTTCGAATCGTAGGCCATCATGAACTCGGTCTCATGCTTCGGCCGTACGTTGTCACCCGGATTCGTTTGAATAAACTCCCCGAATAGCGCGGCGTTTTGCCATACACCATCGTCCAGAACGCCATCGATCGTGGGCGGCGTCTCAAGGCGGGGAATCCGTGCCGGGGCGTTCTTCGACATATACTTCGACGCGGATCTCTCGGTTTTTGAGGCAGAAGGTTCGTTGCGTTCAGGTGCGGATTCTCCCGAACCGCCGCCTGACTCCTGAGCGAGTGCCGCGGCCGTTATTGTTAGTATTAGAAAGAGATTGAGGAATAATAGAACAGAGCGTTTTTGGTAGTTCATTACTGCGCACTCCGGATATATAAAGATCTGCTAGACAGGAAGACGTATTTCGTACTAGTACTGAAACACCGCGACCTTAGATTTCATGACAAAATGACCAGAATAATATTTCGGTCAGAATGTCGATAGTACGTTCTAGGCAAAAGAAAAGTTCGAGGCTTGCCCGTTTTTCTTATTCCAAGTAAGCTGATTTCAACAAACAACTTTCTGGAGAACTCATGAAACTATTCCTTTTTCGGCTCACCGCCATCGCAATTTTTATCTCGATCTCCGGCGTTCCGGCCCTTGCTCAAAGCGTAAAGGACGACCCTTCATTGATTGCCAAGGCAAAGAAGATCCACGCTGAGGTCATTACACTCGACACGCACAACGACATCAATACGAGCAACTTTACCGAGACGGTCAACTACACTCAGGACCTGCCGAATCAGGTAAACATTCCAAAGATGAAGGCCGGCGGGCTCGATGTTTCGTGGATGATCGTGTACACGGGCCAGGGCGAGCTGTCCGAAGACGGCTATAAAAAGGCGTACGACAATGCCATCGATAAATTTGACGCGATACATCGCCTAACCGAAAAGATCGCTCCGGATCAGATCGGTTTAGCATTGACCTCGAATGATGTGCGGCGGCTGTCAAAAGCAGGGAAGTTGGTCGCGATGATCGGCGTCGAAAATGCCTATCCGCTCGGCACCGACATCTCGCGAGTCAAGCAATTTGCCGATCGCGGTGCACGCTATATGTCGCTTGCACATAACGGCCACAGCCAACTCGCCGATTCGAACACCGGCGAACGCGACAACAAATGGTTGCACAACGGCCTCAGCGATCTTGGCAAACAGGCGATCTATGAGATGAACAAATGGGGCATAATGATCGACCTTTCGCACCCGTCAAAGCTCGCGAACATGCAGGCCATCGCTCTTTCCAAAGCGCCTGTGATCGCTTCGCATTCGGGTGCACGTGCACTTTGCGATGTCAGTCGTAATCTCGACGACGAACAGCTCGCTGCCATCAAAAAAAACGGCGGTGTGGTTCAGACGGTCGCTTTTCGCAGTTATGTGAGCAAAGAGAAGAGCGACCTTCGTTCGGCGAAAACGGCCGAGATAATGAAAGAGCTTGCCGACAAGGAGGGCGTCAAAATGATGGACCGTGCCGATGTCGTTAAG
This sequence comes from Pyrinomonadaceae bacterium, assembly GCA_049663465.1. Taxonomy (GTDB): domain Bacteria; phylum Acidobacteriota; class Blastocatellia; order Pyrinomonadales; family Pyrinomonadaceae; genus OLB17. The sequence goes on along the minus strand of JBATDM010000122.1, from coordinate 16,419 downwards.
CTTCCGGCTGCAGAGCGTGCCGCATATCAACAAAGCTTCGTGGCGTTCCGCAATAAGGTAAACCCGATTGTCAAAGAACGTCTAAAAGACGCCGCACCTGACGTAAACGTCCAGGATTTCGTCAACCACATCGACTACCTCGTAAAAAAGATCGGCATCGACCACGTCGGTATCAGCTCTGATTTCGACGGCGGCGGAGGCGTCGAGGGCTGGGACAGCGCCGCCGAAACCTTCAACGTAACCCTGGAACTAGTCCGTCGGGGCTACACTAAAAAACAGATCGAAGGACTCTGGAGCGGAAATCTGCTGCGAGTTTTAGATCAAGTCCAGGCCGTGGCGACGAAGATGCAGGCAGGGAAGATGTAACAGGTTAGAGCCGCAAAACAACGAAATCTTCCGCGAAGGAGCTTGCATAAACTGCGGATCGAATCACGAACTCGTCCGACACTGCGAATGGGCCTTCGGCGAGATTCGTATTTTGCGGAGGTCGAGGATCAGGACGCCGTCGAGGTCGATCTTTGGGCGTTCGAACTCGATAGTATCGGGCGGGCGAATGCCAAATTCAGCGATGAGGCGATAGGCTCGAATAATGCGTGCTCCGCGAAGGCCGCGTTTGCGTGCCGGGTAGGCGTGCGGCGTTTCGGCATCGACAGGCTTTAGGGCGAGCCGCTGGTTAAATTGGTCAAACAGGATCTGATAAGCGTCCGGCGAGCCGAGCCGCTCATGCGTCACGCGGCTGATCACGATCGACCCTAGCTTGTTCATCGTCACATACAGCCCTGACCAATGAGCCGCCACATCACCCCGCGGTAGTATTTTCCATTCGATCTCCATAGAACATTCGTTCCTCCATAATGAGACAAGGGTAGTATCTATGAAACACTGTGTCAAGCGGCAGACGGTGGGTTGGGAAATTTCAAATCCCAAATTTCAAATTTGGAACACCGGTTGGCCATAAAACCCCGGCGACTTGGACGAATCAGTGGTGGCGTCGGTGCCGAATCAACCGTGCCTCGGCGATCACCTCAAATCGCTCTGGCACGCAATTCACTAAACGGCTCCAAACGATAGATATCAGGAGCTTGCTATCAGAAACCAGGCGTTTTGAAGCAGATTCAAAATGCCAGACATTGCCGCCGATGCGATCACAGACGCTGATTTGCATGATTTGAAAGCATTCCACCACCAAAGTTTTATCCGTTTCAGAACAGAATACACTGGCATTGGAGATCATTCGCGCGAAAATGGCCCGGCGATCTGCTGCCGAGCCACTCTTTCACTGTTCACTATTAGTTGTTAGTTATTCACTATTTAAGTTCCCGTTTCCCAGCTCGACATGTATTCGAGCATTTCGGGGGTCAGGGTGTCGAGTGAGATGCCCATTGCGCGGAGTTTGAGGGAAGCGATCTCCTGATCGACCTCGACCGGGAGGATGTGAACGCCTGCGGCGAGCTTGCCTTTTTCCTTGACGAGATATTCTGCCGACAGCGCCTGGTTGGCGAACGACATATCCATCACGCTGGCCGGATGGCCTTCGGCGGCGGCGAGGTTGATGAGACGGCCTTCGCCGAGAACAATGACGCTCTTTTTATCATCGACGCTGCGATATTCCTCGACAAAGGGGCGTCGTTTGACGACCGGCTGCGACAATTCGCGAAGTGCATCGAGGTTAAGCTCGAGGTCAAAGTGGCCGCTGTTACAAACGATCGCACCATCTTTCATAGACGCAAAATGTTCTCTATCAATAACGTGGCGATTGCCGGTGACTGTGACAAAGAAATCACCGATCTTCGATGCTTCCTTGATAGGCAGGACACGCATACCGTCCATAACAGCCTCGATTGCTTTGATCGGATCGATCTCGCAGACGACAACATTCGCACCCATACCGCGGGCACGCATCGCAACGCCTTTACCGCACCAGCCGTAACCGACAACGACCAACGTCTTGCCGGCGAGCAGGATATTCGTCGCACGAATGATGCCGTCGAGCGTCGATTGGCCCGTACCGTAACGGTTGTCAAAGAAATGCTTGGTCTGAGCGTCGTTTACCGCGATAGAAGGGAAGGTGAGCACGCCGGCATTGACCATTGCCTTTAGGCGAACAATTCCGGTCGTCGTTTCTTCGGTCGTACCGAGAAGCGTCGGGATAAGCTCAGGCTTTTCCTTGATCATCGTCGCGACAACGTCAGATCCGTCATCAATGATCAGGTTCGGGTTTGTTTCAAGTGCCGCTTTGACGTGGCGAACGTAAGTCTCTGTAGATTCTCCCTTTATCGCCATTACCGGAATGCCCCAATCGGCAACCAACGAAGCCGCAACATCATCCTGCGTCGAGAGCGGATTCGAGGCGATAAGCAACGATTCCGCACCGCCAGCCTGCAGTGTGCGGGCCAGATTCGCCGTTTCGGTCGTGATGTGTGCACACGCGACCAACTTTACGCCGGTCAGCGGCTTTTCAGCCTCAAAACGCTCGCGGATCAGCCGCAGAACGGGCATTTCGCGATCAGCCCACTCGATGCGCTGCTTGCCCTGTGGAGCAAGGTTGATGTCCTTGATATCGTATTCCATTGATGTTCCTGGATTTGCCATAAATATTGTCCTATGCCGCGACGCCTCTTTCAGCCGCGCTCCGCAAAGCCTCGGCTTTGTCTGTCTTTTCCCAAGTAAATTCGTCGTTCTTGCGGCCAAAATGACCAAATCGTGCAGTTGCTTTGTAGATCGGGCGGCGAAGGTCAAGCGCCTCGATGATCGCCTTTGGCGTGAGCGTGAAATTTTCGCGAACGATGTCCGAAATGCGTTCGTCATCGATTGTTCCAGTGCCGTGCGAGTCGATCAAAACCGACACCGGCTCCGCAACGCCGATCGCGTAAGCCAATTGGACAGTACATTTATCGGCGAGGCCGGCAGCAACCACATTCTTCGCGATATAACGAGCCATGTACGCTGCCGAGCGGTCAACCTTTGTCGGATCTTTACCCGAAAACGCACCGCCGCCATGCGGAGCGTAACCGCCATACGTGTCAACGATGATCTTTCGTCCGGTCACGCCAGCGTCACCCATCGGGCCGCCAACGACAAACTTTCCGGTCGGATTAATATGATATTTTGTATTCTCGTCAAGCAATTCGGCGGGAATTACGGGCTTGATGACTTTCTCGAGAATGTCTGCACGGATCTGTTCGATCGGGAGGTCTGCTGTCTGCGATGAAATAACCACTGCTTCGACTCTAAAAGGCCGTCCATCACGATATTCGATCGAAACCTGCGATTTTCCGTCCGGTCGAAGATAGGGAATCGTCCCGTCGCGCCGAACTTCGCTCAGTTTGCGTGTCAGATTATGCGCCATCTGTATCGGCATCGGCATCAGCTCTGGCGTCTCATTACACGCAAAACCAAACATCAACCCCTGATCCCCAGCACCGCCAGTATCAACACCCTGCGCAATATCCGGCGACTGCGTGCCGATCGCATCGATCACCGAGCAGGTGTTCGAGTCATATCCGTACTCTGCGTCGTGATAACCGATCTCCTCGATCGTCTCGCGAATGATCTGTTTGTAATTAACTGTAGCAGTTGTAGTTATCTCGCCAGCTACTACTGCCAGGCCCGTAGTGACGAGCGTCTCACAAGCTACCCGAGCCGTTGGGTCCTGCGAAAGTATTGCATCAAGAATCGCGTCAGAAATATTGTCTGCGATCTTGTCAGGATGACCCTCAGTAACTGACTCCGAAGTAAATAAAAAATTTCCGTTACTCAATTGTTCGTAACTCCTTATAGTTAGGTCTCTAATTGCGATCTGCTATAGATAACAAAACGATAATAGTAACGATTTTGCAGGGCAGTGTCAAAGACGTTTTAGTCGAGTCTTTGACGTACCAGAAATCGGAACAACTACGTCTGCCCGTTTGTTTTCTTTGACCTCCGGGAATTGGCGACAAAATTAGCAACGGGAATTGAGGCAAAATAGGATTACGGCTATGATGTCGGATTAGTCTAAGCCCCATGGAAAATTTTCTAAATACCGAAACCATAATTATCGAGTTGTTGCTTGTAGTCTCGCTTGTCGCACTCGTAGTCCGCCGCCTGAGAATACCGTACACGGTCGCACTCGTCGTCGTCGGCCTGTTGATCACGTTTCAGCAGCCGGAGATGCTAGACCTTACCCCTGAGTTAATCCTCTCACTTTTCATTCCACCGTTGGTTTTTGAGGCGGCGTTTCATCTGGAATTTAAGAGCCTTCGCGCAAATTGGGTGCCGATCGTTACGCTTGCGATCCCAGGCGTGTTGTTGACTACAGTGATCGTTGGACTGCTTGTATCGCAGGGAACTGGGATCCCCCTGACAAGCGCTCTGGTTTTTGGGGCACTGATCGCAGCTACGGACCCGGTGGCCGTGGTTGCTCTTTTTAAGGCACTTGGGGCTCCCAAGCGTCTCGCCATGCTCGTAGAGAGCGAGAGCCTCTTTAATGACGGTACCGCGATCGTCATATTCAAGCTGATGCTCGTGATCGCGGTCGCATCAGGTGCGGCTATGGGTCATGACGCGGGCGGATCGATCGACTTTGTAGCCGCGACGGTTGATTTTGTAAAAGTTTCGGCGGGAGGCCTATTGATCGGCGGGGCATTGGGCTGGTTAGCGGCAGTTGTGATTGCTCGGGTGGACGACTATCTGATCGAGACGATGTTGACGACGGTTTTGGCGTTCGGTGCTTATCTTGTGGCCGAAAAGTTCCATGTTTCCGGCGTTCTCGCCGTCGTTGCAGCCGGCATCATTACTGGCAATATTGGCCTTAAGGGAATGTCGCCGACCACGAAAATCGTTCTCTTCAATTTCTGGGAATTTCTCGCGTTTGTAGCCAATTCGCTCGTATTTCTGCTTATCGGCCTCGACGTGAATCTTGGTGCGATTGGTGCAAATCTGTTTCCGATCGGCATCGCTCTCGTTGCCGTGCTCTTTAGCCGGGCTTTGGTCGTGTATGGGCTGACCGCTCTAACCAACTGGCGGATGGTGAATAAGATCCCAATGAATTTCCGCCATATTATGTATTGGGGCGGATTGCGCGGTGCGATCAGCCTGGCCTTGGCACTGAGCCTTCCGGCCGCTCTGGCTGAACGGGAGACCCTATTGGTCATGACCTTCGGTGTTGTGCTCTTCACTTTGCTTGCACAGGGCACGACTATGCAGTTTCTTATGCGGCGGTTGGGGATCGGCCAGCCCGAGGTGTTGGAATTAGAATACGAACGCCGGCACGGCCGACTACTTGCCTCACAGGCAGCGTTCCGCAGAGTCCAGGAACTGCATCTGAACGACATGCTCTCACGAAATGCGTTTCGGGATGTTGAAGCCAAGCTAAAGGAGCAAATCGATGCTGCTCAATCAGCCCATTCCGAGCTTCTCAGTGAGCACCCGAGTCTCCAGTCGGCAGAACGTGAAGATGCAGAGCTTGAGAGTCTCAGGGCCCAGCGAACCACATTTTCATCGATGCTCAGCAACGGAATGATCTCAGAGGCGGTTCACGACGAGTTGATCGAGGAAGTTGATGCGGCAATTGAGGCGACGCATTCGAAATAGCCAACCAAGGCCTAGGGGAGGTCCTCGTCTTATACGGGCCGAATTTTCAAAACTACCTACACGTTGCGTCTGATAATAGAGGTTATGTAATCTTCGTGGCAAGAATCCTAGCCGATCAGCTCCGGCCACTCTTCAGTGGGCTCCTCAATCTCATCGCCAGACGTATCAGAGCTTTGATTGGACGCCGCCGATGAGTCGATTACTTTCTGCTCAACGTAGATCGGGCAATCCAATCGAAGGGCGAGAGCAATGGCGTCGGATGGTCGTGCGTCGAGTGAAACAGGCTCACCTTTAAGGTCTGTCAACTCAATGCGAGCGTAAAACGTATTCTCTAACAGATCAGTTATCACTACACTGGCGGCTGATAGTTGGCATTCGATGATGATATTTCTAAGCAGATCGTGAGTCATCGGTCGCTGCGGAACGACCTTTTCGATCTCAAGCGCGATCGCATTGGCCTCAAAAGCACCTACCCATATAGGTAGAACGGTCTCATTTTCGATCCCTTTGAGAACCACGATGGGTGTATTCGTATTAGGATCCATTATCAGGGCCCCGATCTTAACCTCGATCAAGCTGCTGCCGTTTTCCATTAACAAACCTCTCCAAATAACGAATTCGCCTTAATCTGTGTGATCCTAACATCGACGATCTTCCCGAGAAGTTCTCGTGATCCAGCAAAATTAACTACTTTGTGGCAGGTAGAGTGTCCGGTCAATCCAGCATTGGTACGCGTCGAAGGGCTCTCCACCAATACTTTAAGCGATTGATTAAGATATCTCTGTAACCTGCTGTGTTGAATATCTTTCTGTGCGTTTTCGAGTTGTAAGAAGCGTAAAGTTTTCTCCGCTGAAGATACATCGTCGAGCATACTGTATGCGGGCGTTTCGGGGCGCGCTGAGTATTTGAACATATATGCCATGTCAAATCCGCAATGCTCTACCATTTTGACCGTATCGAGGAAATCGGCCTCGGTTTCGCCGGGAAATCCGACGATAATGTCAGTGGTCAAGGCGATGTCGCGCGTTGAGGCCTTTAGCCGGTTGATCTGGCCGAAGTATTTTTCGATAGTGTGGCCGCGTTTCATTCTCTTGAGCACTTGGTTACTACCGGATTGGACAGGCAAATGTACCCAATTACACAGATTTTCGTTTTCTTCGATCGCATCGACGATATCGTCACGAAAATCACGGGGAAACGAGGTTGTAAACTTTATCCGCTCGATCCCAGTTGCGGCGACCGCTCGCAAAAGGCGGGAGAAGGCCGACTTCCCTCCAAATCCTTCGAGTCCTGAATTGCTCTCGGGCCTGTAACTATTGACGTTTTGGCCTATCAGATGGATTTCCCTGACGCCTTTTCGGCGTAGATCAAGAATCTGACGGATGATGTCGGAAGCGAGAAGGCTCCTTTCCCGGCCGCGCGAAAACGGGACAATACAGTAAGTGCAAAACTTATTACAGCCTTCAATAATTGGCAAGAACGCGACATAAGGTGAATGCCTATGCGTGTCAGCCACCGTCCAATCATATTCGTCCTCACGCTCGCCGACGTCAAGATAGTCGCTGCGACCGCTAAGTGTCTCATTTACGGCAGTTGCGACGCGGCCAACCGCCCTCGTTCCTAGGACAAAATCCACCCCTTCGATCTTGTCGAAAAGGGTTTCACCCTCCAATTGTGCAACACAGCCCATGACACCAACCACCGGCATTTTAGAACGCCGTTTTCGCAGCCGGCCCACTCGTGAGTAGAGCTTGTGCTCAGCTTTTTCGCGTACTGAGCAAGTATTTATGATAAAAACGTCTGCGGCGTCTTCGTCATTGGTCATTTCGAAACCATCCCGAGCCAATACGGTCGACGCACGTTCCGAATCGGAGACGTTCATTTGACAGCCAAAGGTTTCGAGATAAACTTTCTTCATATATGCCCGACAAAAGCGAACCTGTCATTTTTGGCGAAAAAGACTTCGTTCACCTGCATTTGCACACCGATTATAGCTTGTTGCAAAGCACAATCCAACTAAAGCCTTTAGCCAAACGGCTCAAGGAGTTAGATCAAAAAGGGTGTGCCGTCACCGATTACGGCAACATGTACGGTGCGGTCTCGTTTTTTAATGTGATGTCGGCGAATGGCATCAAACCGATTATCGGGTACGAAGCGTTCTTCCGCTTTGACAGCCGATTTGACCGTACGACAGCTGTGTCTGCAGGTGAAAAGCCGTATTACAGCCTCATACTTCTGGCTCGCGACCTCGAGGGTTATGAGAATCTCGCATTTCTTGCCTCTAAAGCGTTTACCGATGGTTTCTACTACAAACCAAGGATAGACATCGAGCTGCTTGCCGAAAAGAGTAGCGGCCTGATCGGTTTGTCGGGCGGCCCGCGCGGTCCGGTCGGCCATTTCTTGGCAAATGGAGCTGATGACCGGGCCCTAGCGAATGCTAATTCGCTGCAGGAGATATTCGGAAAAGAAAAATTTTATCTTCAGATCTCAGACGGGATCCGTGAAGATGCTAAAAAGCTCACCAAGGACACCGTCGATCTTGCAAAAAAGACCGGCCTACAGTTGGTCGCAACGAATGATGTCCATTACCTCAATCGAGAGGATTCGCGGGCACAGGAATTGTTGATATGCATCGGCGAAGGGCGAACAATCGGGGAGAATCGACGAGATCCAGCCAGCTCGATCAAATATCTTCGCTCGACCGAGGAAATGTGGGAGTTGTTTGGTTCCGAGCTTCCTGAATCCCTAACAAATACAGTCAAGATCGCCGAAATGTGCGATCTTAAAATTCCCCAAGGAGATAACGTCCGGCAGTTGCCGAGTTTTCCTATCCCCGTTGCTGGATTGAACGAAGAACAATACTTTGAACAGGTTTTGAAAGAAGGATTTGAAGAGCGTAAACGTGAGGAATGGGAACCGCGAATCGAAAACGGCACGCTTGTTCACTCGTTCGACGAATATCAAGCACGCCTCGACGAAGAGATCGCAACGATCAAGCGAATGGGTTTCCCGGGATATTTTCTGATCGTTTGGGATTTTATCAAATATGCCCGCGACAAAGGCATTCCAGTCGGCCCTGGCCGAGGATCTGCGGCTGGTTCTCTTGCAGCGTATTGTTTGCGGATCACGGATGTCGATCCGCTTCAGTACGAATTGCTCTTCGAGCGCTTCCTAAACCCTGAGCGCATTTCGATGCCGGATATCGATATCGACTTTTGTATTCGAGGGCGTGGAGAGGTTATTAGTCATGTAACCCAGTTTTATGGTCAGGAATCGGTTTGCCAGATCATCACGTTTGGAACGATGGCCTCGCGGGCAGCTATCAAAGACGTGGGCCGCGCTCTTGGCATGGAGTTCGGAGCTGTTGAAAAGGTCGCAAAAATGATCCCGCCGCCGATCCGCGGCCGTAATGTAAGCATATCGCAGGCGCTCGAAACAGTTCCTGAGCTCAAGAAGGCTTTTGATACAGACAAACAAGTAAAAGAGTTGGTCGAGTTGGCTCTCAAACTTGAGGGTTGCTCGCGGCATACTTCGGTGCATGCGGCCGGGGTTGTTATCAGTCCAAGGCCGTTGCATGAGCTTGTCCCTGTTGCTCTCTCAGGCAAAGAGGAACTAACTAGCCAATATCCGATGGGCGATCTCGAGAAGGTCGGGATGCTTAAGATGGACTTTCTCGGGCTGACCACGCTGACCGTTATTGCGGATTGTCTCGCATCGATGAAAGAGAAGCTTGGCGTTGCAATCGATTGGACCAAGATCCCTAATAATGACGAAAAGACGATGCATCTCTTCGCCGAAGGCCGTACCGAGGCGATATTCCAATTCGAATCGTCCGGCATGGCTGATATGTGCCGTCGATTACGGCCAAAAGAGCTGGAAGATCTCTCCGCGTTGAATGCCCTCTATCGTCCCGGGCCGCTTGATGGCGGTATGATCGACGATTTTATTGATCGTCATCGCGGAACTAAACCGGTCGAATATCTGCTGCCGGAGATGGAAGGGATCCTCGGTAACACGTTTGGCGTGCTCGTCTATCAGGAACAGATCATGCAGCTGGCGCAGAAGCTTGCTGGCTACAGCCTCGGCCAAGCCGATCTGATGCGTCGGGCGATGGGCAAAAAGAAGATCGAGGAGATGGCGGAGCACGAGAACACGTTTATCGAAGGTGCGATCGCCAATAAGATCCCAAAGAAAACCGCGAAAGAAATCTTTGACCTCATGGCTAAGTTTGCCGACTATGGATTTAACCGCAGCCACTCGATGGCGTACGCTGTGCTCGCATTTCAGACCGCGTATCTTAAGGCACACTATCCGGCCTATTTCTATGCCTCCGTGCTCTCGCATGAAGCCCAGGACAGCGCAAAGGTTTATAAATACTCTACCGAACTCAAATCGATGGGCCTCAGTCTGTTGCCGCCGGATGTGAATGTGAGTGGCGAAGGCTTTACGCCTCACGAAGATACAGTCCGGTATGGCCTGACAGCGATCAAGGGAATGGGCACATCGAGCGTACATGCGATCGTCGAAGCGAGGGAAGAAGGCGGTTTCACTTCCCTCTACGATTTTTGCGGCAGGCTAGGAACTGGGGCCCTTAATCGCCGTGGTCTCGAGAGCCTGATCGCCGCCGGAGCGTTTGATTCGATGATGCCGGATGAGGGTGATACCGGATCATGGCGTTCCAGGCTGTTTGCCGCTATCGAACCCGCATTACAGCAGGGCCAGCGGATGGCCGAGGATCGGCTTAGCGGCCAGACCGGGCTGTTTGGAGCGGTCGAGGCAACGGACGTGACGGCGTCGGACGAGCTTCCGGACGCCGAAGCCTGGGCTCAGAACGAGATCGCTCAGCGTGAGAAGGCCGCAGTCGGGTTCTATCTCTCAGCTCATCCGCTCGACAATTTCAAAGATATGTTGGCAGGTATGCATATCAAGAATATTGCCGAATTTGACGATCTCCAATCTGGCCAAACCGTAAGGCTTGCCGGTATGATCAGCGCTCTACAAGTGCGGACGAGCAAACGTGGCAACCGATTTGCTCAATTTCGATTCGAGGACCGTTCGGGCGGTATCAAGGGCGTTGTGTTGGGCGAGAACTTCAATAAACTCAGCATGCTCCTTGGCGATGACGGAATGTTTATTGCCGAAGGTAAGATCGAGGCGCCGGAAGGGCAAGAACCTACGCTCAAGATCGAATCGCTGCAATCGCTCGACGAAACGGTTGCGACCGCTGCCCGCGAATTGAATATTACTGTTCCCGGCCAGCAGCACTCCGAGGCGTATTTTGAACAGCTCTACAGTCTGCTCGAACGTGAGCGCGGCCGGTGTAGAGTCTTCCTGACAATGACCGTCGGTTCTACTGCCGTCAAGATCCAGGCTGAAGGGCTGAACGTTGGCGGAAGCCGTTCGCTACAGCGGGAGCTTGAAGAGCGTGGCTGCGTTGTCGATTGGGTTTCGTAAAAGGTATCATCTAGTTTATGTCAGCAACTGCTTTTGAACGGGTCCAGACGGCTCGGCATCCTGACCGGCCTTACGCGATGGATCTGTTTTCGACGATCTTCACAGATTTTGTCGAAATTCACGGTGATCGCCGTTACGCTGACGATCCGGCGATGATCACGGGATTTGCACGGCTCGATGGAACTGAGGTTTGTGTGATCGGCCAGCAGAAGGGGCGAGATATCAATGAACGCCGACATCGAAATTTCGCAATGTCAAAGCCCGAAGGTTATCGCAAAGCCCTCAGGATGATGCGAATGGCCGAGAAATTTGGACGTCCAGTAATTACTATTATCGACACGCCCGGAGCATATCCTGGTATCGATGCTGAGGAGCGGGGCCAGGCCGAGGCGATCGCATTTAATCTGCGTGAAATGGCCGGTCTGAAAGTGCCGATCGTTGTGGTCGTGCTCGGCGAAGGTGGTTCGGGCGGCGCTCTTGCGATCGGCATTGGGGACCGCGTACTGATGATGGAGAATGCGGTCTATTCGGTCATCACGCCCGAGGGCTGTGCTGCCATTCTTTGGAAAGATGCAGGTCGAGCTCCGGATGCTGCAGAGGGTCTAAAACTCACCGCCGGCAACCTCAAGAAATTCGACATCATCGATGAGATTATTCCCGAACCAGAACCCTGGACAGTTCCCTCTAACGGTGACAAGAAACTCCAAAAAGCCTTCGATGGTATTTGCGAAACCCTAAAGAAATCAGTCGTCCGCGAACTCAAAACCCTGTCCGCCCTTGACACGAAAACTCTGCTCGATGAGCGCTATAAGAAGTTTCGGAAGATGGGCGAATGGGTTTAACGAATTGTTCTTGAAATGGGATCGGCGGCCTCGACCGCCTTTCCTGTATTTCGATCAACCACCCGCTACCGCAGGTTGTTCTGACTAGAACGGAATATCATCATCACCCGCGGGAGCAGCAACCGGTGCCGAACTGGGTGATCCGGTCGAACCGGATGATGATGCTCCCGATGACGCTGAGCTGGCCGCAGGTGGGCCGCTGTGGGTTTCAAAATCGTCGTTGCTGCCGCCGCCACTGTAGTCACCACCGCCTTCGCCGCGATCTGATCCGCCGAGAAACTGCATGTCGGTTCCGTTGACCTCGAGCGATTGGCGGTTGTTTCCGTCACGGTCGGTCCATTCCTCAATACGCAGACGCCCTTCTATGTATACGGGTCGCCCCTTCGCTAAATACTTCGATGCTGTTTCAGCCTGATTGCCCCACAGAGTGACCTTAAACCACGTTGCGGTGTTCTGAAATTCTCCGGATTTGTCCCGACGTTTCTCGTTCGTTGCCATTGAAAAACTGCATACTGCAGTTCCCTGCGGTGTATATCTAAGTTCCGGATCGCGGCCCAGATTGCCGACGAGAATGATTTTATTGAATGACATTTTAGTTTCCTCTTTTATGTGATTTGTGTTTTGTGTTCGCTACCATTCAAAGCCGAAAGATCACGCCTGCTGGCTGATTTTATCAAACTCTAACTAAGGTATTCGCATCAATATAGCACGACAAGGGGCGTGTGCTAAAATCGAAGATTCGCGCCGGACGACACATGGATCTGATGCACCGCAAAACCTTTCCCAAAGCCCTATTTTTGCTGATAGTTTCCGCGTTTTTTTCCGTCTCGGCGTTAATTGGCCAGGACAAGGCCGAAACCGAACTTGTCGTTTCAAAATGCTGGTCGTACGGCATTGGTGCGGCGGAGTTTGTGGTTGACGGCTCGGGTTTTTACGCGGGCGGCGTGGAAGGAAAGATCGAAGCTATATCGCTGGATGGGCAGAAACTCTGGACCACCGATCTCGGCGGCAAACTCGTATCAAATCTTCTGGTTGGCAATGAAGCTTTGTACCTCGTCACATCGACTCCGTTCGGTGGTGATAAGGGCAACACCGGCGGGAATACTCTGCGTGTACTTAGCAAAGAAACCGGAATTCCGCGAACGGGGTTGAGGCTGCCTGAGGCCGACCGGCATTTCCTGAAAGAGTTCCATGGCTCCATCGTGGTTGTTTCTTCAAGTGGCGTTGTCCAATTGCTTGACGTCAAAGATGGTTCCACAAAGTGGCGGCGCGAGATCGCCGAAGGGTTTACCGGAGATCCCTCGTTTGGCTCTGATGCAGTCTTGATGGCCTCGACCTCAAATCAGCTTTTTATTATTTCGCTCGTGACCGGTGAGATACGGTCCATGAGAAAGAACGATACCGGCACGAGGGCGGCGGCGGAATTGAGTTCAGGCGAGCTTATCATCGGTGACGGCCGTGGTAGTGTTTCTTTTTTTCCTGACGGAAATGATGGAGTACTTTGGCGTTACAAGGCGGGCGGGGCGATCACGGCTTTGCTGCCGATCAATGGGCATCTGTTGGTCGCTTCCAATGACAATTTCATCTACTATCTGTCGATGCCGCGTGGTGGGTTGGCTTGGAAAAAGCGTTTTGCCGGGCGGGTTTCCTACTATGGGATCTTGGAAACTTCGCTCGCCTTGATTTCGAGCATTGAGGAACACGGGGCAATATTTGTGAGGCTGGAGACTGGAAAAACTGTCGGCCAGATCGTGCTCGAAGCAAATGAGTTTCTTGTTGCGAACCCGATATTTGCAAACGGCCAAATCATTGTCCTGACGAACAATAGAGTTATCGCGTACAGCCTGAATGGATGTGCCGCAGATAAAGATGGCGGTTCGGATCAAACGCCCGCACCGCCACCTCAAAAAAATTAAGCATCAGATCCGTTCACTAATGGGAAACGGCGTGATGCTGCATCATGGAGTAAATTTCGTCTTTTATAGCTAGCTTCTGTTTCTTGAGAGTGACTTCCTCTAGTTGTTCGTCGTCGTTCGGGTAGGTGAGATGAGCGAGTTCGCTCAGTCGTTTTTCAAAATCCTCGTGCTGATGTACCAGTTCTCTGAATTCCGGGTTGCTCTTTATCAGTTCGTCCCTCACCGGATCAGCGGTCGACATGTCCATAGCGTGTTGTCCTCACTTTTCAAAATTTGAGGCTAATTCCCGACATTTAAGTTCTGTGTAACCAGCCTCAAGGTCAATTCTAGCCCTTACCGAATAAATTATCAAGCCTTGCATTATTTCAGGATAAGCCGCATCAATAGCGCGTGTTCGCGCGGATCGCTGTAAAAATTGTTTCGTGTCTGCACCTGTTCAAAGCCATTCCTTTTATAGAATCCGATCGCTTGTTTGTTTGATTCCCGCACCTCGAGCCAGATATTTCCAACGCCCGATTGTCGGCACAGATTCGCAAATGCGTCAAATAATTCCTGGCCGAAACCGCTTCCCTGCCTTTCTTTATTAACCGCGATGTTATATATCTCTGCGTCGAGTGTCGTGTCGATCGAGCCGCCGGTAACTCGCCGCCCAACCACAAATCCTAGGGTTGAATTGTCCTCCGCAACCACGCGAAGCATTATTGCATTCGGATCCTTGATCTCGTCCAGATAGTGTTGAGCGGTCCAGGGGCTTAGGTTCGTCTCCTCGCCGATCCTTATCAGGTCGGCGACATTGCCTGCCTCGACGGGGCGGATTCGGTGAGATGTTTCGTTGCTCGCCATATTCCCTAAAAACTCTTGCTGATAAACAATGGATCCGTCGTTTTTCCTGGATCCCTGGCACACGCGGCCGCGATCGCAACAGAGATGGTTTCGCCAAAATCGATCGCCGACACAGGCTTGTCGAATTGCTCATAGAGCGAACGGTGCAAAACGTACTTCGAGCCGTCAGAGATCATCGTCGCAAATTCGTCCGGTGACACGGTCGTCGGTTTATCAACAGCCACCGTTTCAGTGCCGCGGCGTGAGAATATCTGCCGGCAAATCGCGTTTCTGCCGACCGGAACCGCGACGGTTGCCTTTCCGTCGATATCTGCCGCCTCCGCGATCACCTGCATCGTCGAAACGCTCGACATCGTTATTCCGAGTCCGTTCTTTAATCCTAGGGCCGTGGCAATTCCGATCCGAATTCCGGTAAAACTCCCCGGGCCGGCGGAGACCGCGACGTGGTTAATATCGCGGATGGTCATGTCGTTCTCCGTGAGCATTCGGTCGATGTCCACCAGAAGCTCTTCTGCCTTAGAAACATCTGCCGAGCCGAGCCAATTGGCGACCTCACGTCCGTCGCGAACAAGCGAGATGCTGCCGCCGCGGATGGCGGATTCGATCGCGAGAATTGTCGAGGTATCAGTCATTACTTGAACGTGCCGCGATGGTTGCCGTCACTCTGCGAAATGAAGGTGCCGTTCGCCGGAATATATTCGCTATCTGATAAAAAACACGCGTTTTTGCATCGAAACTTCCCTCCGCCTGAATCGTCGCCCAGATCGGGTTTGGCCGCAGCCGCCTGCCGAGCTGTTTCAAGAGCCGCTTGCGATCCGTGATCGCGACCTCAAGCGGTTCGAATTTCGTTTTGCTTGCCCATTCTTGTTCAACCGTTTCGATCAGCCATTTTGGAAGATCGAGAGCATCTGCTGCCACGGGGCTCTCCGTTAGATCGAGGCCGAGATATTTTGCCGCGAGCCCAAGCGTGCAGACGATCCACCGCCGCCGCGTTGGACTTACCACATTCAACAAACGATCCCAGTCGAAATCTGCGTCCCGGTTTGCGACAGCATAAAAGATGTCCCAAAGCCGTTCCCGATTTGCTCCGCCGTCCGTCAGCCAATGCAGACAAAGTACGCGAAGGGCATCCTCGGCACACAGCATTCTGATCTCTCCTTTATCGACCGCTGTGAGTTCTGACCGGTCAAACAGATCGTCCCACGCGAGCGTATCAAGGTGCCGCAGCTCGTTGTGAAGATCGATCGCAAGCCCATTTGCCTCTTTTGAACGAGCGACCGCGAGAGCCGCGTCAAACTGCCCTGAGGCAACCGCGAGATCGACATCTATCGAGATCCGCGGCCTGTCCGCCGGATAATATCTGCCTGCGGAAATGCCTTTTATCAGGATCGGCTCGATCGCGTTTTCACGAAAAAGCGTGACAGCACGAACCGCGTTTATCTCCTGCGTCCTTTTTTGCAAGAGATTCCAGCGGAACTCATCCGTGATAGTTGCCGTTTCTGAGATCATCGTCCGTCCTATTGAAAAGAGTAGCAAATAAGTGCGAACCGAGAAATGAGAAGCGGGAGATGAGACGCGGTTGGCCGAATCGGTTTTGCGCGAAATCGTCGATCCGTTTGTATTGCCGTTGCCCTTAGGCAACGGATCGGATGGAGAAAGAACTGCCAGGCTTTAGCCCAATCCGCCTGTTTTGGGGCTAAAGCCCCGAGATCAGTTCGGTCAGCCCCCGTCCGTTCGCTAAAGCGAACGGCAATGTCGGAAATAGATCCGAAATTCGCGGGCTACAAATA
>JBATDM010000121.1:0-1828 GCA_049663465.1 Pyrinomonadaceae bacterium | reverse complement strand
GATAGAGATGGCGTTCATGGGCATAGGGTACAATTGTGGTGGGATTGAGTTAAGTGTACTCTATGAACATGAAGCGCTATGAGTTAGGGAAGTGGCTGGAACATTCTGGTCTATGGCTGAGACAGTATGCCATATAACCTGTGAAAGCTCTGGGCTGTGAAATGCAATGAACAAGCAGAGCGACAACTAAGGAAGTGCCTTTGGCACACAGCTTATGAAGTTAGGCTTTGAGTATAGGCAAAAAAGAGTTGGGGAAGATGTTATGGTATGGAGTAATAAGGATTAAGTTTTGTGTGGATAATTTTGAAAACAAGTTTACAACTCCATTAAAGGGATAGCTTGCAAACAAGTTTACAAGTCCAATAGGAATAATGCGGATATAAAAAAAGCCCCCATCACTGAGAGCTACTGAAACACACTGAACTAAAATGGTAACCTACTAATGAAAAACCTGTACCCAAAACACTGAATACATACTAAATCATAAGGTAACTTACCGAACTCAACACTCACTGAAGTAGAAGCCACTCGAGAACAAACTAGCCACCAGCCGAAGTACTGTCTCTTAAATATATCTCGTATCATGGTGCCGTGATCACAGGGTGGAGCTGACTAAAAGAAGGAATATGGCATAAATACTACCCGAACGGTGTGGAGATTTCTGTCATATAGCGCAGCGGTACTTCTTGTGTCAGATGCATTCCCTGTACCTTTGCTGCATGATACGTGATATATTTTTTGACTACATCCAATTTGAAACGGGGACTAAAGGAAGCTAGGCTAAAGAGCATGTGTATCGTAGGAATGAAATGAAACTCTTAGTTGTGAATGAAGTGAAGCAATTGTAGCATTAGAAAAAACATTATTTATTTCTTCTTTCGCTTCACCTTTCTAATGCTGCTTGCTGATCTGAATATGAGGTGGAGAGTGCAATGAAATGACGGAGATACTTATGCTGCGGGAATACGTAGGCTCTCTGAATGTATGAGTAAATGGAGTGCAGCGTAATGGGAACATCGTGAAATGTAGCAAACGTAATGAATGAAGGAATGAAGTGTGCCGTAGGATGGTGTTAAAATATGGCTTTTGGGTATTCATTTACAAATTGTCATGGTGCGTGCAAATTATATAATTTCTCTAACTCATACTTTTGCTTGTGTAAGGTTTTAATCTCTAGATGTTTTTTAAGAATAAATTCATGATCATATTCAATATTACATTCTTCTACTGGACAATATGCCACAATTTCATTAGGATATATTTTAGGAAAAATTACTTCATACCTTCCTATTTTTGAATTGAATATGATATTGAACTTTGATGGCTTACAAGCAATGATGATAAAGTTTTTATGAAGGCTCAAGGTCTTCTCAAAATCCTTCATAAACCTATTTGTGAAATAATTTAGTTTGAACTTTAAAAAGTCTAATGATACCTTTTCATATGGTAACCAATAAAATATCTCATCGGGATGTGATAATGAAATATTTGTTTTTTCTTGTTCATAATTGGTTCTTCTCATTTCTTCAAATTCAGCATAATTATCTACTATCCATTTTAAATGAATTATACACTCATATAATCCCCATTTAAACTCGCCACCTATATTTTGACTATAGTTTGATGCATTAAACGTAGAAAAAGCAAGGCAAACATTTTGGAAAGTATTGTTCAATACAGAATGATATGCAAATTCTGTTTTTTGATCATGTGGACTAAAGCCATCATATACGTAGCAATCCATTAAATGTTGATTGCTGATTAAACAAATTTGATCTCTTAGTTGCTTTATTTCTACACTTAATTCAGCAAGAGATGAGCCATTACC
>JBATDM010000120.1:0-20818 GCA_049663465.1 Pyrinomonadaceae bacterium | reverse complement strand
GATTTTTACCGATGTCGATATAACCGAGGATCTTGTCCATTGCCTGTTGGTTGATGACCGGGCCAACCTCGGTTTTGGCGTCAAGGCCGTTACCGACGCGAAGTTTTTTGACGCGCTCGACCAACTTCTCGCAGAATTTCTTGTAAACCTTCTTATGAACAATAAGCCTCGATGAGGCTGTGCAACGTTGGCCGCTCGTACCGAACGCCCCCCACAGCGAACCCTCGACCGCGTTGTCAACGTCGGCATCGTCCATCACAATGATCGCGTTTTTGCCGCCCATTTCGAGTGAAACGATCTTGTTGTCCTGGGCGCATCGCTCAGCAATAATACGGCCCGTCGTTGTCGAGCCGGTAAACGAAATGAGCCGCACATCCAGATTATCGACCAAAGCCGCTCCGGGTTCGGCAAAGCCGTTGACGAGATTAACAACGCCTTTGGGAATTCCCGCCTGTTCACACGCCTTGATGAGATTCAATGAAGACAATGGTACATCTTCACCCGACTTCAATACGACTGTGTTTCCGCAGACAAGCGCGGGGATCAGCTTCCACGACGGGATCGCCATCGGGAAATTGAACGGCGTAATGAGCCCGCAGATACCTACCGGCTGGCGGACGCACATCGCGAATTTATTCGGCATCTCGGCCGGAGTGGTAAAGCCGTGCAGCCGTCGGCCTTCGCCCGCAGTGTAATATGTGCAGTCGATCGCTTCCTGAACATCGCCGCCAGCTTCCTTGAGCACCTTACCCATTTCGCGGGTCATCTGCTGGGTAAATTCATCCTTGTTGGCTCGCAGGATCTCGCCGAGCCTGAACAATATCTCAGCTCGCTTCGGTGCCGGAGTCCGGCGCCAACGCGTAGCCGCATTCTTTGCCGCATCGACCGCCGCGTTGACGTCATCGGCATTCGAAGCTGCGAAACGCCCTACGATATCCGTCGTATCCGCCGGATTCACATTGTCAAACCATTCGCCAGACGAAGATTTGACCCATTCGCCATTGATATAATTGCTATATTTCTTAATTGTCGGCTTTTTCGCCGAGCCTTTCTCTGCTGGTTTCGCTTTTGCCATATATTTTTTTGCTTTCAAAATCTAAAGTCCCAAGTTTATCGCTCGCATCGCGAACCATCAACCCGGGACAAGAGACATCTTTGTGACTACCTATTTTACGGTAAATTGTATGATCTTTAGCTGCTGCACACGCTGAACTGGATCGTATGCGATAACGTGCAGCACGACCGGATCGCCAACCTTGAGCTTGGCGACGACATCATTAAACGCTTTGAGTTCAGTAACACTGACTCGATTAATTCGCTGGATAAGGTCGCCCTCATCGATCGCATCGTTGCCAAGCGAATTCTTCACATCGGCAATAAAACTCGAAGGATTGATCTCTTTGACAACCAAACCCTTTTTGCCCTCAAGCTTGTATTGCTCAGCTAGTGTCGGAGTGATCTCAGCAAGCGTCAAACCAAACGGCTTTTGATCGGGAGCCTTTCCATCAACCGGAAGGGGGCGACGATCATTCTCGTTGTCACGTGCGTTCACCACCGGACGCTCACCTAATCTGATCGAGGCAGTTTTCCTCTCAAGATCTGTACCGTTCTCACGTAAGAAGGCAAACGCGACACTTTGGTCCGGAGAAGTTGCCGCAACTTTTGCTATCAACGCCTGTGCATCTTCGACCGGCTGTCCATTTACTTCAACGATCACATCGCCAACCAAAAGCCCGGCCGCGGCTGCGGGCCCTTGGCGGTCGCGGATGTCTGTTATGATCGCTCCCTTCGCATCCTTTAGTCCGTAAACACTTGCAAATTCGGCCTTTACTGAATCCAGAAGCACACCCAAGTAGCCACGGCGCACCTTCCCATTTTTTACGATCTGATTATAAACGTACTCAGTCTCATTGGATGGCAGTGCAAACCCCACGCCGTTGTAATCGCCGGTCGAGGTCGCTATCTGCGAATTTACGCCGATCACTTCGCCGGCAAGATTGACCAACGGGCCGCCGGAATTGCCGCGATTGATCGCGGCGTCGGTTTGTATGAATTTTTGAAATACGGAGGCGTAAGGCGTTTCCCGCTGCTTCTGCGAGATTATTCCGGCGGTCACGCTCTTATTCAGCCCGAACGGCGAACCGATCGCGAGAACCCAATCGCCGACTTCGGCCTTGTCAGAATCGCCAAACTTAACCGACGGAAGTTCACGGCGGGCATCGATCTTGAGCACTGCAATATCAGTCAACTCATCAGTGCCGACAACCCTCGCGAGAAATTCCTCGCCCGAGTCAAGCTTTACGGTTATCCGGGCGGCGTCCGCGACCACATGGCGGTTCGTAACGATATAACCCGCTTTATCTACAATAAATCCGCTACCGAGAGCATGAACTGGACGTAGCTGCGTCTGCCGGCGGAGAAACTCCATTATATCGCTGTCACCGCCCGGCGTTTGAGCACCGCTCGCGATCTGACGCTGCACTTTGCTCTTGCTGTCGATGCTCACCACCGCCGGTTCGACGCGTTTTGTGACCTCTGCGAATGACACCTTCTCCGGCTGTGCGAACACAGGGAACGAAAGGACGGCCATCGCTGCAACAATGAGGGAAAGCTTCCGATAAGGTGACGGAAAATACTCGATCTTCAACATAACTACTACTCCTAAATTTGCCAATTCCCTTTGCGGTTATTGAGATTATAGCAAATCAACCGTTTCTATTCCGACACTTATCGATCTGCGACAAGTAGGACCTTCAATGTTCCCGGCGCGCCCGCCCGTGCCATCGCAACAACACCATCAGACAATCTCATTTCGTCCTCAACTAGATCATCGACATTCACGGCACCGCTTTCCAGCAAGTCAATGGCAGGCCCAAAACGCCCGCACCGCGACCCTACGATGGTGATCTCGTCAACGACCACACGAGCCGCAGCCCATTTCGGCGTACCATGAAATGTGGACTTGAGCACGATCTTTCCACGCGGACGCACCAAGTCAAGAGCCGTGGCAAAGCCGGATTCCGACCCGCTAGCTTCGACCACAACATCAAAATTGGATGCCATCCGTGGTGGAACATCGATGAGCAAAATGCCCTCTGCACCACCTCTTTCAGCAATGTCGATCTTTGAAGGATGCTTGCCTATGAGCGTAATGTTTCTCGCTCTCGTACCAAGGCTCATCGCACAAAGCAGCCCGAGTTTTCCGTCACCGATAACCGCCACCTTTGTCTCCGACGTGATATCAACTTGTTCAGTTATGCCAAATGCAGCCGCCAGCGGCTCGGCAAATACGGCCTGTTGATCGGTGACAGTGTCTGGAACGATCAGAAGATTTCTTGCGGGTAGCTCAAGAAACTCAGCGTGCGCGCCGTCGCGGCCGACTATCCCGAGCACCGTTCGTTTCGGACAATGCCTCGGATCACCGGACAGGCATTTTTCGCAAACTCCGCATCCCGCGTTTATCTCGCCCACAACCCGACCGCCGACCAGTTCCGGCATATCGTCGGCCTTCTCAACCACTCCAACGAATTCATGCCCAATAGTTCCCTCAAACCCGGCATATCCCCTCGCGATCTCTAGATCGGTGTTGCAAATGCCCGACATCGTTACACGAACGAGTGCTTCGCCTGCAGCTCGCGGACGGGAAACCTCAGCTAGACTCAGTTTTCCATTCTCGTATCGGAGAGCCTTCATATTTTGCGTAGTCGAAACCCTGAGATAATATTCCAGACCATTTCGATTGTAAACGCATGGGCCACAAAGAAGGTTGCATTTGCGCGGTTGCCTGGGATAATCTCGACTCAGTCGACTTGTTGTTATGAAGAGAATCGCTTTACTCTCGATCGTCCTTTCGCTACTGGCGGTCGCGCTTTCCTGCTCAAATACTCCATCGAACGCTTCTGATTCGCCGACCGAGGTTTACAAGAAGCTGTTTACAGCGGTTAAGGCAAAGGACATAGACAGCATCAAAAAACTTGTGACGAAACGCTCGATTGATCTTGCCGCGACGGCAGCAAAACGCTTTGGTTCAACCACCGAAAAGATGCTCGAGAACGGTCAGACCGCCACGACATTTTCGGAGTCGCTCCCCGAGATGCGCGACGAACGCATCAAGGACAATATGGCGGCACTCGAGGTATGGAATTCGCAGGAAGAGCAATGGAATGATCTGCCGTTTATGTTGGAAGACGGCACTTGGAAACTGGCAATGGGTGAGCAATTTGCCGGCACATACCAGCTCCCATCCATAGGCCGCGATCAGAAGGAAAAAGAGGCTGCGAATGCGGCAAATCCGATTCAAGTAAGACCGCTGATCGACGCCAACGGCGACTCGATGTCCAATGCAAATTCGGTCCGGGTACTGCCGCCAGCCAACTCAAACAAAGTCAAATGATCGACGTATCAAGTTTTGGCGAAACCATTGCGACATATGAGAAATACGGATGGCTCCTCCGCCGCATCCTGCTCTCGTCAGACTCTCAAACCGTCCTCGCGACATCAGAAGAAATGATCCCCACGGGCGTCCTGATCATCCTGAATGAGTTCGACGCGGCATGGTTTTCGCGGCCCCCACAGCAAGGCGGCGTTTCATGGGAGCTTCGATATATTGGCAATTCCCCGTTTGCCCTGGTTGAAAAAATTGATGAACAATCTCCTGATTTCGAGCAGTCTCTAAAGGCCGTGGAAACCCGCCTGAGCGAGGCGATATCTAAGAAACGACCAGCTTGACAAGCGCCCGTTCGAATAGCAAACTTATCCTGTTGACATGATGATAGACGAATTCGGCGGAAAGGTAGCGAGCGTTTGGGACGGCCTTAGACCGATAACAAAAAAGATGCTTGTCGGGGCACTCCAGTCCGGCAGTTTAGGCACCCCAAATCCCAAAACCCCAAAGTTCTCATATGACGCCCACGCCGACTGGGAGGTTAGCCGTCTGCTTTCTGCCCTCGACGAACGATCCAAACAACGGGATGTGCGTAGAGATTCTGCCAGGTTGAGTGAGATCACCCAACTTGCTGATACCTGCGTCCGCGTTCTGGAAGCCCAGTCTGCATCCGCCGAGGTTTTCATCCAACTCGCCGAGCGAGCGATAAAAGACAACGATTACAACCGCCTGGACAAACTGGGAGATCACCTGGCCGAGCGATACTCATCGGCCGAGATCGCCGAAATCGTTCGGCAAAGCGATCTGCCTCAGATCCGTGCCATCGCCTATGAAACTTTGGCCATGATGCCGATAACTGCGATCGTGTCTCTATTGGACGACCCTTTGTACGCAGGTATCGCCGCAGTGACCATTGAGCAGAAAGCATTCGAATTTGATTCGGACGAAGCGAGAGATATTCTCGATCAGATGGAGTCAGAGGGAATGGTTGGCGGACAGTAGTCTACTTATTCGTCTGCCGGGTAGGCTTTTCCGGCTGTTTCTTAGGCCATTTATTTCCAAAACCCCACCGAAAGGGCAATGGCAGCCAATGAACTCCGCCGAGACGCACGCCCATATACATCGCGTTTGAGAGCCATCGGCCTTTCCAGCCTTTATTTTTTTCCCGAACACATTGTTTGAGTCGCTTATCGGCTGCCTTGCGCACACTATTTGCCCCACCGATCCAATATTCCTTGTCATGCTCATAGCAGCAATCCGCCCAATTGCCGTCTGGAAACCACGAGCAACTATCGCTGACAAAAGGCTTCACCGGCTGAGAGTATGACCCAGCCTGTGAGCTAACGGAAGCCGCTAAAAGGACAGCGACAAGTATCGATGTGGCAGATCTGATCAACACGGCTAACTCCCGTTGCACTGTTATACAGCGGTAATTGACTCCCCGATGGGTTCCTTGAGGCGGCCCGGATACATTGGGAATTTCGCGGTCAATTCGGCCACGTCGCTACGGACCTTGTTCCTGACGTCCGCTGATTCAGGCTCATGAATGATCGATGCGATCATTTCTCCGATGAGCCGCATTTCGGGCTCTTTCATCCCACGAGTCGTCAATGCCGGCGTACCAAGTCGAATTCCAGACGCGACAAACGGCTTGTTGGTATCGAATGGGATCGTATTCTTATTTACCGTGATGTGGACCTCCTCAAGGGCCTTTTCGGCAACCTTTCCGGTAATTCCCTTTCCGTCCATAAACACGTCAACGAGCAATAGATGATTATCGGTGCCCCCGGAAACCAGCCGCAGACCGCCATTCGAGAGCGTTTCAGCCAGAGCCTTGGCATTGTCCATTATCTGCTGCTGGTACGCCTTGAAATCATCGCGAAGAGCTTCACCAAACGCCACGGCCTTTGCCGCAATAATATGCATAAGCGGCCCGCCCTGAACGCCCGGAAATACGCGGCGATTTACATCCGTCGCAAATTCCTCACGGCAAAGGATCAAACCGCCGCGGGGCCCACGCAATGTCTTGTGCGTCGTCGTCGTGACAAATTCGCAGTGCGGCACCGGCGAAGGATGTAATCCAACGGCGACCAGTCCGGCGATATGTGCGATATCAGCCATCACTTTCGCACCGACACCGCGAGCGATCTCGCCGATCCGTTCAAAATCTATCGTTCGCGGATAGGCCGAGGCCCCGCAGATGAGCAATTTGGGTTTCGATTCCTCAGCTATTGTTTGCAGTTGGTCGTAATCGATCTGCTCGGTGTCCTTTCTAACGCCGTAATCAGCGACCTTGTAGTTGATGCCGGAAAAATTGAGCGGATGACCATGGGTCAAATGCCCTCCATGCGACAGGTTCATTCCCAATATCTGATCACCGTGATCAAGTGCGGTCATCAAAACCGCCATATTCGCCTGAGCACCGCTGTGCGGTTGGACATTGGCATGCTCGGCGCCGAAAAGCTGCTTGGCACGGTCGATGGCCAGATTCTCCACAACATCAGCAAACTCGCACCCGCCATAATACCGCTTTGCTGGATAACCCTCGGCATATTTATTGGTAAAGACAGTACCCATCGCCTGCAGCACCGCTTCGGAAACAAAATTCTCCGACGCGATCAACTCAAGCCCATCCGTCTGCCGCCGAACTTCGTCGTCGATAGCGTTACTGACCTGAGGATCGGCATCTGCGATGTTTGCTGTGAAAAAATCGCTCATAGATTAGATAGTATATGTTTTTGTTTACTGAATCATCGAGCTGAACTGAATTTCATCCAACACCGCAACACTTAGGCTCTCCGCCTTCGTCAACTTCGACCCGGCGTCACTGCCAGCGACTACGAAGTCGGTTTTCTTGCTGACAGATGACGAGACGCGGCCGCCGCGGTCTTCGATGAGTTTAGCGGCCTCGTCGCGCGTGTAGTTTTTGAGTTTGCCCGTGAGGACGAATGTCTTGCCCACGAAGCGCTCATCGATTAGGGCGGTCGACGCGGCGTCCGTTTCTGTTTTTACGCCGGCGGCCTTTAGCCGTTCGACGAGCTGGATATTTCGCTCATCGCGAAACCATTCATAGACACTTTCTGCAACCGCAAGGCCGATCTCGTGGATGTCATCGAGTTCTTCGACCGACGCCTCAGCGAGGCGGTCGATGCTGCGGAAATGACGTGCAAGGATCTTGGCGTAACGCTCTCCGACGTGGCGAATGTCGATACCATAAAGAAGTCTTTGAAGTCCTCGTCCTTTGCTCGCCTCGATCTGCTCAATGAGATTCGTGCCCGATTTCTCCGCCATTCGCTCAAGCGATGCGATCTGCTCGACGGTCAGAGCATATAGATTGGCGATATCCTGAATAGAACCATTATCTACCAGCGTCTCAACCAAAACCTCGCCCAACCCCTCAATATCCATCGCCTTTCGCGATGAAAAATATAAGATACGAGCCTTTATCTTGGCCGGACAGACCGGATTGATGCATCGACGAACGGCCTCACCCTCAGGCCGCTCCGCCGGTGAACTACACACCGGACAAACTGTCGGAAACTCAAACTCCGTTTCACTACCATCGCGTTTTGTGGTCACGACAGACAGAACTTGCGGGATGATCTCGCCGCTTTTCTCGATCAAAACCGTGTCGCCGATCTTGAGGTCCAAACGCTTGATCTCGTCCTCATTGTGGAGCGAGGCCCTCGCGACGGTCGTGCCGGCTAGAAGCGTCGGCTCAAGATGTGCGACCGGCGTCAATGCTCCGGTGCGTCCAACCTGAATTCCAATGCCCAATAGCCGCGTCGTCGCCTGTCGTGCCGGATACTTGTACGCGATCGCCCAACGCGGTGCTTTTGTTGTCGTTCCAAATTCGTCCTGCAACGCCGTCGAATTCACCTTTACGACCACGCCATCGATCTCATAATCGAGCCCATCGCGAACCGTTTCCATCTCCGCGATAAATGCCGACAATTCTTCAAAGCTCTTACAAACCCGCCGATGCGGATTTACGTGAAATCCATTCCGCTCACACCACTCAAATACCTCAGCGTGCGTAGCGAACATTTTCTGATTCCCCGTAAATGCGTCATACGGAAACATATCGAGCCGCCGCGAAGCCACGATCGCCGAATCAAGCATCCGCAACGTTCCCGACGCAGAATTCCGTGCATTCGCGAAGGTTTTCTCGCCCTGCATCTCAAGCTCAGAGTTGATCCGTGCAAACTGCGACCGCGATAAAAACACCTCACCGCGCACCTCGGCGTGTGCGGGAGCATCGATTTTCAGACGCAGAGGAATCGTACGGATCGTCCTGACGTTCTGCGTCACCTCATCGCCCTGCGAACCATCGCCGCGTGTTGCCCCCGTGACCAGAATGCCGTTCTCGTAATGTAGCGAAACCGAAAGCCCGTCTATCTTTAACTCAGCAACATAATCGAGCTTTCGCCCCTCAGCCAGCTTTTCGCACCGCTCGGTAAACGCCTTGAGATCATCAAGATCATACGAATTATCGAGCGACATGAGCGGCACGGTGTGGGTGAACGGCTTGAGCGAAGTCGCTTTACCGCCGACTCGCTGCGTCGGGCTGTCGGGTGTAATTAGTTCGTGGTTTTCTTCCTCGAGCTTTTTCAACCGCTCAAGAAGACGGTCGAATGCAAGATCAGAGATCTCCGGCACGTAGGACTGATAATAAAGATCGCTGTGCCGATCGATCTCGGCGCGAAGCGTTTCGATCTCATTTTGGATATTCACGATTTTACGATTTGTCAGTCAAGCTCAAGAATTTGGGCTAACCCAGCGTTCAACTTGTCTAACTTCTCACTCGGCAGACTGCCCCACAACTCCAATAGATCCGATCTGTCGAGGGTGTATAGCTGAGTAACGTTGATCACGGAGTCCTCCCGCAATCCACCGATTCCACGTTCTAGCAGGATATTTCCCGGCATCCTCGCTAACCGTAAGTTGGTGGTTGAAATGGCGACAATAACGGAACTAATATCGGTTTTGTTGAATTTATCCGCCTGAATAACAACGACGGGGCGTTGATATCCAGGGCTGGAACCCCGCGGTGTTCCGAGATCAGCCCACCAGATCTGTCCGCGTCGGATCACTATTCGCTTTTTCGAAGTCTTTCGCGTTGATAGGCTTTCATCACAGGATCGACCGAAGTATCGACCTCCGCGCAAACCGCATTTACTCGAGCGATGAATTCTTGCTCGTCATATTCTTCACCCATTTTCTTCACCGCCTTCGCAAAGACAGCGCTTCGAGACATCTTGAGCCTCTTAGCCAGTTTCTCGCTGAGCTTTAGGATGTCCGGCGGAACTGAGATCGCTGTTCTCGAATTCATACTCTGAGTATAACTCTAGTAATACTACTTATCAACCCATAAATTCCGCGATCAGCCGATGAAAATGATGCGTTCCCTGCTCGCGTGTTGGCGAATAACGTCCGTGAGAATAGTACCGAGACCTGATCCCTTTTTGCACGCTTTCGACGACCGCCTCGTCCTCCATTTCCACCTTGTGCAGGTCGGCTCCGGCTCCTTCGTTTGTCAGTGTCTCGTCGCTGACGTATGTCAGGAATTCCACGATCGTTCTTGTCGGAGACTGCGGCTTTACGATATTTACAGAGATGCCCCACGGATAGAAGTTAAGCATCGTGTTTGGGAAAATGTATAAAAATCGAGCCGCAATTTCGCTCTCCGTGCTGTCGGTATATGCCGTTTGAAGACTCGAATAACGAAATGTATCTGTCGTGTAAGTTCCATAATCAACGACATCGTTTAGAGCCGGATGGACGTATGGAACATGAAAGCCTTCGAGATAGTTTTCGCAATACAATGCCCAGTGAGCATTGACCTCGTATTCGCGGGTCGCGGTCAGTCGCAGATCGGAGATATTTACATCATCAAATAACCCTGCTAGGCCGTCAACGAGATTCCCGAAACTGGCAAACGGTACGGACGCCGTAAAGTTGAAACCGACAAATTCCTCGGCCCGAAATCTATGCAGATCATCGCTCGCCGCCGGAAAATCCTCGACACCCTCAAACTCCGGCATCGACAACATCTTCCCGTCGAGCGAATAACGCCGTCCGTGATACGAACATCGGATCAAATGGGCCTCACACTCTTCTTCTACCAGGATCTTTCCGCGGTGTGTACAAACATTCGAGAGGCATTTGAATGCCCCGTCCGTGTTTACCAACAACACCGGCTCGTCGACAACACCCGGCAGCAATGTCATCGGCTTGATTCCGCTAAAGTCGTCCCTACGCCCGAGAAATTGCCACGAATTTGCAAATATCTTCTCTCTGGACAATTCGAAGTAGCTCTCATCGGTATAGAACTCAGACGAGAGCGTTCGAGCTTTCCGAATATCTGGGTCGATCTGAAAAAGTGACATTTTCTACTTTTCGTATAGCAAATAAGCCGGATGATCAGGGTCCCTTCGAAAACCCCGCCCAACCAACCCTCGCCCAAACGCGTCCTGAAATCCTTCTCGAAGGCGAATCTGTTCGGCAAGCGCAGCCGCAGGGTCGCGGCCAACTATCTCCATCCAATCGTTCACCACCTCAACTTCGACAGCGGGCTCACGATCCTCTACGTAAATCTCCCCTGCCGCCAGAGCCTTCACTTTCGGGCTCTCAAGATGCCATTCGGCGAACAGTCTGTCGCTCGCCAGTCCGATCTTCTGGCCCGGGGCCGCCGTGTAATCAACCCCATAAAAATTCACCTCGTATTCGGCAACGATCGCACCAAGTTTCTCAAGATTAAAGTATGCGTTCCTAGCCTTTACGGGCTCAAAAGTCCATTTGATATTCCGAACTCCCCCAGCCAAAGCACGCGAACGCTGTGCCCATTTGAGCTTCGCACCGATTCCAAGACTTTGAAATTCGGGGCGAACACCAGTCATGTGTGAGTAAAACGCCGGTTCGCCACGCATGACCGCTGGGACACTCAGCACAAATCCGGCTAAACGCTCCCCGTAATAGGCTCCAAGCGTAAAACCACCCGCATTTTTCGTGACAATCAGATGCCGCACAGGTGAAAGTTCTACCTCAGGCAGAGCAAAAACATCGCGTTGAAGCTGGACGCACTCCGCCAACTCGTCAACCGTCACACATTCTCTGATCTCTATCTCGTCGCTCATTCTCGTCAATGATGAAAAAAATGCTATCAAATCACAGGCCCAAACGCGAAAAATATCTCTTAACTTTTCCTGCTCCTATTTGATATCATCATATTTGCCCGGTTCCCGCAGCCGGATTGACGTTCGCCCAAGTTAATGACCCCGCAATCTGAACTCGAACTGCAAGGAAATTTCCTGATGCATCCGTTCGCTGAGTTGGTCGCCGAGATCGCTCAGTCTCGGCTGCACGGCTCGCTGCGCACCTCGGACAAGGACAAGAAGTGCGTCGTGTATTTCAAAAGCGGCGAGATCGTTTTCGCGGTTTCAAACGCCCGAACATCGCGGCTTTTCGACATCATGCTTGAGCGCAACAAACTCGGGAAGGAAGATCTCGCCAAGATCCCGAACTTTGCCAACGACTTTGAGTTTGCCGCGTTTCTCAAGGAAAAAAACTATCTATCAAAAAATGAGATTGATCAGCTTTTTGTAGAACAGATCGAGGCCATAGTGGTCGATTTACTGACCTGGGCCGCCGGGGATTGGGCATTCACATCGCTAGCCCGCATTCGTGATGGGCTCCATTATGGAGTAAACACAACACGGCTGCTCCTCGACTACGGGCGAACCATGGCGGTTGACACGATGCTGTCACGATTTCGCAGCCTCGATGAGCAGTACAGCTTGACAACCGAAATGACCGTTGGAGAAACGCTTAGCCCCGAGGAAGCTTTCGTGCTTTCACGGGCAAACGATGGCCAACTCACGGCCGAGGATCTCGTCAATTTGGCCGGAATGTCAGAGGCCCGGGCATTGCACGTCATCTATACGTTGTGGCTTGGCGGTTTTCTCGTGCGAAACGATTGGCAGCCAGCTTTTCCTATTGAGGCAGTCGCTCATATGCGCCATGCCAAGCTCGAGCTGCGCCAAGAGGCGAAAATACCAAATGCCCCCACGGCATCCATCCCTGAGGAAAAAGCAACGGAACCAGATGCGGTCCCAGGGACTGAAAAACCAGCCGCCCCGGTCATCACACTCGAAGAATATCTAAAACGTGTCGAAGAATCTCAAACTCATTACGACATTCTTGGCGTTGATACAAAAACCGAGAGCGGCGAGCTAAAACAGGCCTATTTTCTTCTCGCCAAGATGTTTCACCCCGATCGCTATCATTCGGAAGGCGGCGAAAAACTCAAGCGGATACAAAATGCATTCACAATGCTGGCCCAGGCCCATGAATCTCTCAAGAATCCTGAATCACGCGAACTATACGACTATCGAATGCGAAAAGAGATCGCCGAGCGCGAGAAGCACGAGGCAGAGGGCACGACGGGCAGCGTCAGCCTACAGACGGAACAGGCCGCTGAGAATTTCGAGCGCGGATTTAACCTTCTGATCGAAAACGCATCTGAGGCGGCCATTCCATTCCTCGCACGTGCCGTCCATTACGCACCACAAAACGCCCGTTATCACGCCTATTACGGTAAGGCTCTCTCGTTCGATGAAAAGAAACGGCACAAGGCCGAATCCGAAATGCAGGCAGCTCTGAAACTCGATGCAAACAACCCAACCTACCGCATTCTGCTTGCGGAGTTTTTCATTCAGTACAATCTGTTGAAACGGGCCGAAGGCGAACTTAACCGCCTGCTTAGCATTTTTCCGAGCAATCGAGAAGCTCAGGAACTGCTGGATTCACTCAAAGCCAAAGCATAAAATTTGACTCTTGAACTTTCCCCTACGAAAGGCGAAACTAGATAGGTGCAAAGCATTCTTCCGGAAAGAACTGAGACCGATGCAAAGCTGCTGGCGATCTCCTCACGAATAGATGAATTTGAGGGGTACACCGGGCCGCATGCACGGCGTGTCGCCGCTATCGCCGCGTCGCTTGGTGCGTCATTTAATCTCGCGTCGCGGGATCGTTTTTTTCTTGAGCAGGCGGCGCTGATCCATGATATCGGTGAACTGCTGATGGATCGCGAGTACATCCGGGGCCCGCGCGGCCTCAGCACATCTGAGCGTATCGACCTCGAACGCCATCCGGTCATCGGTGAACAGGAAGCCGCAAAGCTCGGCCTGCCGCGCGGTGTCCAGCTCATCGTCCGCTGGCATCATGAATGGTGGAATGGCGGCGGTTATCCTGACGCAATAATAGGTGAACAAATACCGCTTGCGGCGAGGATTTTACGAGTTGCAGATACTTTTGCCGCGATGACGGGAACACGGCCATTTCGTGTCGGCCTCTCTGACGATGATGCTAAGAAGTATCTGACCGAGTGGGCCGGCATCGAATTTGACCCAATGGTCGTAAAAATATTTCTCGCCCTCGACGTGCGTACAGAACCGGCGGCATCATCTATGCAGCCTTCAACCGATCCGTTCGACCGGGGATTTTCATTGTTATAGTTTGCTGCAATTTACTTTCTTGATGATGGCTGGACAGACAAAAAATTCGCCAAAAAACTGGCTCGCATTTGATCTCAATGTGCTCCGAAGGTTGACCTTTACCACGGTCGCTATTCCCTTCGCAGATCAGCCCGCACTTGGAGCATATCTCAAACGCTGGAATGCTCGCGTTCTTTGCAATGACCCGGTCCAATCAGTTTGGGCACGTGCGATTGCCGAGATCGCGAATAACGGCCACAAGCTCACAGCGGATGAGGTCCATATCATTCTCGAGGATGCGTATGTCCCGGGCTATCGGCTCAAGAATGAAGCATTGGTCTCATGGTTTAGCGAGGTGGACGCATGGTGGTTTGATAATGTCCGGCGTAATATCGACCGCCTGCCATCTCAAATGTCACAAGCGATAGCTTCGAGCATAGTCATGGCGGTCGGCGATTACGCAATGTCGTTCAACGAGGATACCCGCGAACTGCGCCAACCGCTCTCGACAGTATTCAAACGCCTCTGGTCGATCCAGCCTGAGACATTTAATAACGGCCAGACAAACACTTGCGCAAATAAGAACGCCGACGACTTTCTTGCGGAAACTCCGGCCGAACTGATGTTCCTGCGTCTGCCGTCGGCTCACGCTCAAAACTTACGCACACATCTCGGCCGTGCCGCATGGCGCGAGGAATGGCTCCGGCGGGGCAATACATTTTGGGACACTCTCGAAGCCGCAATGTCCGGCAAACTCGGGGCCGCGACGGAAACTAAATCGCAATACCTACACCTGCTCGAAAACACTCTTCGCCGAGCCACTCATATCAAAACATGGGCCATCGCTCATGTGGAACACGGCTTTATCCAGACGCAGGATATTGTTGATACGATCGCCGGTATCCGGCGCGTCGATACGGTATTTACAAAGGATTTTTCTGAACTTTCGGGTACGAAGGCCGTTATCATCACCGCCTAAGGGGATCCTTCTACAACGCAGTTGGTTCGCCCTTCTTTTTCCTGATAAACCAAACGACCCCTGCCAAGGCTGACAAAACGCCAGAAATGATCGTCAGCGTCTGCGGCGTGATGTAGAACATCGCCCCGCTGGCAACGTAGCTTGAGAGGCCAAAAACCGTAAGCTCCGCGCCACGGTCCAGAGTCGAGATGCGGCCGCGGATGTGATCGGGCAGGCTGCGTTGGAACATCGTCTCCTGGACGGCGTATTCGACGCCTACCATCGCTCTCGAGACAAACGTCACGATCGAAAACAGTAGCAGCGTCGGCATAAATCCACCAACCGCAAAGAGCAGGCCATGAACGATCAAGGTCCAGCCGATAAAGCCGTGATTCCAGCCTTTGCGGTCGAGCAAAGTCGAGGTTCGATGCGCGAGCAGCATTCCGACTGTCAGCCCGAGACCCGTCGCGGTCCACATCAATGCGACCGCAATATCAGGATTCCAACCTTCGGTTCCGGCAAAGTAAACGCCGCCAAGCCGCTCGAAAATAATATTTATCGAACCGCCGCCGGTGGCCCAAATCACGTTCATGATCAGGATCGTGAAAGCAAAGCGATTGTTGACCGTATAAGCAAATCCCTCACGCAGTTCCGTCAAAAACGAAGGCCGCGGCGACGTCTGCACAAAATTTGGAAGTTCCGAGGGCGGCGTCCTACGACGGCGCAGCCGAAACGTTGACATTCGAGCACCGGTCGCCTCATCGCGAGTGGCTTCCTCAGGAATCAGCCAAACTGTGTAAGCCGAAACCAGGAATGAAAAGGCGTTTATGATAAACGCAACCTCATATCCGAATGCCGCCGAAGCCCAACCGCCAAGAGCCGAACCCACCGCCATCAGCAAAAACCTTGTCGAGAACAACAAAGCTGTTCCCGCGAGCAACCCTTCCTTTCCCGTCAAATTGGGGGCCGCCGCGTTCTTTGCACCATCGAAAAATGCACCGGTCGTATGCAGCAGGACCGTCGCGAGATACGCGATCCAGAGGCGGCTGGGGTCCGTAACGAGCAAAAACGACAGCGCGATCGCAAACCGAGCGAAATCTGTTGCGATCATCACCTGCCGCCGTGAAAATCGGTCGACAAACGTCCCGGCGATAGGCGAAGCCACTGCAAACGGTATCAGCCGCGCCACAAAAAACAACCCCGCCGCCATCGGCGAAGCATCGGACACAAGGCGAACCAATCCCAACCCGGCAATAAAATTGAACCAGTTCCCAAGCTCCGAGATGAATTGCCCGGCAAGCAGATTGCGAAAATTCCGATTCCCGCGGATCAACTCGCCGTACGTCAGCGAACGCATTTGGATAGAATAAACACTTTGACAGGCTGCGTCTAAACCAGCCGAACGAGTACCAAAATTTAATATTGTTCTCCGCAGACGAACGGAGTAAAATCGATCGTATGGTCAGACTTTCATTGGTTCTCATTATCGCGGTGTGCGTCACTTCGACTGCCGCCCAATTAAAGAGCGACCGTGACAAAGCCAATCTCCGTGGCCCTGTACAAACTATCCGCACAAACATATGGCACTACGGCGGTCCAGACAGCCGTCAAAAACCGGATTCCGGCGATATGGTGACATTCGACAAAGTAGGAAACGAGATCGAACGTATCATGGTCAGCGATTTTGGCGAGGCTATTGGCAAACAAACACAGGTATTCGATGCCAACGGAATCCTTTTGGAATCAAAATGGGTCAATCCCAGGGGCAGTCTTCAGGAAAGGCAAACATTCAGGCACAGTGACGGAAAGCTTGTGGAAACTCGGTCGTACGACGGCAAGGGCGTTCTTCGCGAAAAGTCAACGCGATCGTACGACACGAAGGGGAACATGAGCGAGGAAGTATATTATGACCCGATCAAAGCAGTTGCGAAAACAATTTTTACCTACAATTCCGCAGGCGATGCAACACAAATGGCTTTCTTCCTAAGCGACGGAAAAAAGGCAACAGCTCCGATCGGCCCTTGTCTTGGTGCTCATCGCGTGGTGTTTTCCTATGATTCGTCTCATCGTCCAATAACGAAAGCCGCCTATGAAACCGATGGGCTGGAAAAAAAGAATTGGGTTTTTGCCTACGACGACCACGGAAATTACACGAACTATACGATCAAGTCGAGTTTTGCGACAACGAAGATCTCATACAGCTACGTTTTCGATTCTAGAAGCAATTGGGTCAAGAGCACCTCGATAAGTCAAACGGATGATGAAGCGTTCGACGTGCTTAGCGAAGTTACCGAAAAGAGGCCTGCGTCTGAAAAAAAGAAGGAAGAGGAGGAAATGACAAAAACGACCCGCGTCATGACCCGAGAGATCACCTATTTCCCGTAACCCAGGTCGCCGGACCAGCCACGCCAGATTTTTTCTGATCTAAGAATCGCTCAGGCTCAAAAAAGCCACCTACAGACGGTGGCTCGTCAGGATCGTTTACATTGATCTATTTACCCGTAAAATTCGGTGCACGTTTTTCAAAAAATGCGGCGACGCCCTCCTTGAAATCCGCGGACTTGCCCGATTCGATCTGGCAGCGGTGTTCTAAGGCCAATTGGGCTTCGAGGTCGTTAGAGAAACTGGCATTGAGCATCTCTTTAATGCGGCCGATCGAGCCAGTCGGCCCGGCGGCGAGTTTGGCGGCAAAGGCATTTGCCTCAGCGAGTAAAGAATCAGCGGGAACGACCTTATTGATCATTCCGATAGCGAGTGCCCTGTTGGCGTCAACCGCGTCGCCCGTCATAAAAAGTTCGGCAGCGATCTTTTCGCCAACCACACGCGGCAAAAAGAATGTTCCGCCGCAGTCCGGCGAGAGACCGATACGGACGAATGCCTCGCGAAATGCTGCGTCCTCAGCCGCGATCACAATGTCGCAGGCCAGAGCAAAATTTACTCCTGCTCCCGCGCAAACACCATTGACAGCCGCCACAAACGGGACGGGAGTTTCGCGGATCAATCTAAGAACTCCATGCAGAGCTCCAAGCGGATCTTCGAGGAACGCCTCAATGCGCCCTTCCTTTTCCCACATTGCCTGCATCTCTCGCAGGTCACCGCCAGAGCAAAACGCTCGTCCATTGCCCGTAAGAATAACCGCCCTCGCATCATCGAGGATGACCCGCCGAAACGCCGCGTCGAGATCATTGGTCAATTGCAGCGAAAGCGCGTTTAGAGCGTCCGGCCGATTCATCGTGACGGTCGCAACGCCATTGTTCAGTTCGTATGTGACAGTTTCAAGATTCATATTCTATGTATGATAGGCGCAAAAAGCGCAAAATTTTCGCCACCGATTATTTCGCGCTTTTTGCGCCTCTTTGCGGCCATATCTCAAGCGTGTCGGGCACGCGAGCGGCTGGCTTCGTGACAATCTTTGCAGAGCACCGAGCGCCCGACTTTCGGCTGAAACGGAACGGTGTCATGCCTTCCGCAATTATCGCAAACCATTTCGTACCGTTTCGGTGCATCTTCGCGCTGGGCCGCTTTTTTCGAACGGCACTTCGAACACCGTTGCGGCGTCATCATGTTTCGCTGATAAAAGATTTCCTGATCTTTTTCGCTAAATACAAATACGTCCTTGCACTGGACACACGTAATTTCTACGTCCGGCATACTTGACCCCCTTTGCAACAAAACTGACTGATAATGTCGAGATTCTATCACACACCGAAAGGTTTGCTATTACGCATCGGCGGCTTTATATTTGAAATCCAATATGGAACAAGAACTGACTCGATCGTACCGCTGGGAGGACATGCCGCGAGAGCGTGTCTCGGATCAACTCGAACGCCGTCTCATCACGGCTGAGCGGATGATGCTCGCCCATGTCTATCTCGAAAAAGGCTGCGTTGTACCGCAGCATTCGCACGAAAACGAGCAGCTCACATACATCCTCGAGGGTGCCCTGAAATTCTGGATCGGCGAAGACGAAAAGGAAGTGATCGTCCGTGCCGGCGAGGTGCTCGTCATCCCGTCAAACGTCCTGCACAAGGCAGAGGCGCTCGAAGACACGCTCGATGTCGATATCTTTAGCCCTCCGCGACAGGAATGGATCGACAAAACGGACGACTATTTGCGGAAATAGATATGGATCTCGGACTAAAAGGAAAAACTGCTCTAGTGTGTGCATCCAGCCAAGGGCTTGGCTTTGCGGTTGCGCGTGAGATCGCTCTCGAAGGTGCTTCGCTCGTGATCTGTTCCCGTCGCGAGGCCTCGATCAATGCTGCCGCAGAGACAATACGCGATGAAACCGGAGCCGATGTTCTGGCTATTGCAGCTGATGTTTCCAATGCCGAAGATATCGAAAGACTATTCAAAGCTGGCGTCGAGGACTATGGCAAGATCGACATCCTCGTAACCAACTCCGGCGGCCCGCCGGCAGGGCCGTTCGACTCGCTAACGCGCCAATCTTGGGATGACGCCGTCCGCATTCTCCTCACAAGTGTTCTCGATCTTACTCGACTCATACTGCCCGGAATGAAGGAACGCGGCTGGGGCCGCATTCTGAACATCACCTCGATCGCCTCAAAACAGCCGGTCGATAACCTGATGCTCTCCAACGCTGTCCGAGCTGCCGTAACCGGATTTGCTAAAACGCTCGCCAATGAGGTCGCGGCCGACGGTGTTACGGTGAACAACATTCTTCCCGGTTACACACTGACCGAACGCCTCGATGAATTGATCGATTTTCTTGCAGAAAGAGAATCTCTAACCGCAGACGAGATCCGCGGCCGTTGGGAAGCGGAAATTCCGATGAAACGGCTGGGCGCTCCCAAAGAATTTGCCGCCCTCGCCGCATTTCTCGTCTCTGAACGTGCAAGCTACATCACCGGCAGCTCGATCGCCGTCGATGGCGGATGGATCAAGTCGCTATTTTAGAAACAA
Organism: Pyrinomonadaceae bacterium; assembly: GCA_049663465.1. Lineage (GTDB taxonomy): Bacteria > Acidobacteriota > Blastocatellia > Pyrinomonadales > Pyrinomonadaceae > OLB17. The sequence continues at coordinate 1,059 of JBATDM010000120.1, read as the reverse complement.
TAAGATCCCATCAATCGCCTTGCAACGAAATCACGTGCGATTTCACTGTCCCGCCCAGAGTTTCCAGATTGTACCCGCCCTCAAGAACCGAGACGACCCGACCGCCGCATACGTCCGCAGCCCAGTCTTTCACTGACCGCGTCATCGAAACATAGTCGCTGTTCTCAAGCCGCAGCTGACCGAGCGGATCAGTCAGATGAGCGTCAAATCCGGCTGAGATAAAGACGATATCGGGCTTGAAATTCTTAGAAATATCTTCGAGTGCACCTTCAAACATTCGGGTCTGTTCCTCCGCCGCAGTATTCGCTTTTACCGGAACATTCATCGTCAACCCAAGCCCACGGCCAAAACCCGTTTCGCCGCGTGAACCCGATCCCGGATACCAGGGATACTGGTGCATAGAAAAAAAATGAACGGTCTGATCGTCGTAAAAGATCCCCTGCGTTCCGTTGCCGTGATGAACATCCCAGTCGAGGATCGCGACGCGTTCGATATCCTTGTAATTGTTTTGTGCGTACCGGGCCGCAACGGCAACATTGTTAAAAATGCAAAACCCCATCGCGTTCTCAGCCGTCGCATGATGCCCCGGCGGCCGCACCACGACAAACGCATTATCCGCCTCGCCCTGCATCACCGCATCAACCCCCGCGACCGCCCCGCCCGCCGCAAACAGTGATGCATCAAACGACTGCATCGAGATCATCGTGTCACCATCGAGTGCACTAACTCCGTTCTCAAACGCTCCCTCGACACGCTTAAAATGCTGAGTTGTGTGAGCCGCCTGTATCAACCCCTTCGACGCCTTTTCGGGTGTAATTTTGATAACGCTGTTCCAAAGCTCTTCGTCCGCGCGGAGAACATCCATGACCGCTGTGTAACGCCCCGGCGTTTCCGGATGCCCAGGCCCCGTGTCATGCTTTTCATATATCGGATGATGGATCAGAGCGGTTTTCATTTCTAAACTATGAACCATCGCCCACGAACCGCAAAAGCGGATCGTCCTTTTATTCAGTGGTTAGTGACAAGTGGATCGTGATTAGTCGAGGAACTATCCACTTG
>JBATDM010000119.1:0-12991 GCA_049663465.1 Pyrinomonadaceae bacterium | reverse complement strand
TTATGCTTCCCACCGCAACACCGGAAACGACTCTAGCTTCGACTGATGAGAATTGCGGGGAAACGATGTTGATGGCTGAACAGACTGCGATAAATGCGCGCAATCAACCTGCGGCCGAAGATGGGTTGGGAAGCGGTTAGTTTGGGTTCTTGCTCGTAGGGGAAGAGTTTGAGTTGGATTCGTTGGACGCGACCTGCGTATCGTTCTCGGCGTCCTTTTGTATTTCCTCAGGCGATCTCCAACCGGCCTTTCGCAACAGATCAACGGCGAAGCGAACCGGCACAGCCATATTGGCGGCGGTGTTTTCTGTAAAGACACCGAAATTGACGCCGATAACCTTTCCTGCCTGGCCGAATAGCGGTGCCCCCGAACCGCCCTCGGCGGTTTTTGCGTCGTGAACTATGCGGTTTGCATCAAGATCCGTGATCAATCCTTGCGTGGTCAAGGGGACGATCTTTTGCGACTGGGCAAGAAAGTTGATGAGATTCGTTCGCGAATTGCCAAAACGCTGATTGATCGATTTCGCCTCATCGTCATTCACCATCGCAAGCAGACGATCTGGCCCGCTCGGGTAGCCCATCGTCACAACCGTCTTACCGACGGTCGCTGACGTTGCATCTGTCTCGATCGGGACCGCAACGATCTCCGGCGGAATGGTTTCAGGGTCGATCGTGCCGATCGCAACGTCCTCGCGTCCGCCAAGCTGTCTCACTTTAAGCGGGAACGGCTGGGCAAAGTTTGGAAAATAGACGACGAGACTCTTTACGCGGGCACGGCCCTTGGCGGAGCGCATCATTTGCAGGACGTTGTCGTCCTCTTCCCACGGCTGGACAACGTGGCGGTTGGTGACAATGTATCCGCCGCCGACGTGAAAGCCCGTTCCGATAAAATCGTACTCGACGGTCGAGCCATTGCCCTCGGTCGTCAGCCCGATCTGCGGTTCCATCATCGGTCGCGAAGGGTCTTCGGATTGGGTCGGCTCGTATGGATTTGGAGAAAAACTTTGCGGATCGCGGTATCGAAGCACGCGGCCGCTGCGTTTTTCGACGAGATCGTAGACACCGATGATCAAGCAGATCGAGCCGCCATACTCGACACGAAGATTCGGGGCGAGCGAGACCTGTTTCATCAGGTCGGTGTTGGTTTTCTCAAGGCTGCCGATCTGCTCGCTTGTCTGGCCGAGTTTTTCTTCGAGTTTTGTAATGATCGCACTTTGTTGTTCGGACTGTTCACGGCTTTTTCGCAGTTCGCTGTTTACCGCAAAACCGATATACAACACTCCGGAGATGAATGCGACAACCAGAACGAGAGCGATAAGCTTCGATGTCCACGAGATCTCGCGAGACAACTCGCGGACAAATTCGCGAAGGAAGGCTTTTGCATCGTCGCGCTTTCCAGATCCGGCGGAGTCGAGAGCTGCTTCCTCAATAAACCGTGAAATGTGCGGCTGATCGCGATTTGTCGTGATCAGCGAAGATTTGGTCTCGAGCGAGAAGAACGAGAACGAAATATCTGAGCCCGGAACGTCAATTACATCGCCGTCCGTCACAGCAATAAAACGGCGGATAGGGTTTTGATTTATCTGAAGGTCAAGCGGTTTGCTAAATTCGACGATGCGATAGACACCGTCCGTGCTCTCCAGATCGAACCACGGCCCGCTGCCTTCGGCGTCGGGCGTGTGTATCTGTAGATCGGCATTGTCGTCAGACCCGATCCGAATTCTCTCCTGCGAAAAGAACTCCGTCCGCTTTTCCGTACCGACTGTGATGTGGATGATAATGCCGACTGCCATGGATGGTTAAATCTGTTGCTCGTGTGAAATTCTATCACATTGAGAACGGGCACCAATGTCAAATTTGCGAGTCTTCTGGCAAAATAAAGCTGTATGGCAAAGCCGAAATTTATTACCGACCGTGCAGAACTCGAAAAACTAGCCCCAATGCTCAAGGCTCCGATAAAGCGCCAAGTCTTCGTTTGCACCGGCAAATCCTGCGCCGCTGTCGGCGGTCAGGAAGTAATGGCCGAGTTCTCTCGCATCCTCACCGAAAAAGGCCTCCGCCAGGGCAAAGAATCAAAAGGCCGCAACCCAATGGGTGAGATCGTCCTCACCGAATGCGGCTCTATCGGCTTCTGCACCATCGGCACCGCCGTCATGGTCTACCCCGACGGCACAATGTACGGCCAAGTCCAACCGGAAGACGCGGCGGAGATCATCGAAGAACATCTTGAAAAGGGAAATGTGGTCGAAAGGTTGGCGTTGATGAAATTAGAGGATTAGGAAGTCGCTTTCGGAGCAGGCTTTTGTATTACAACGAAATCCATCCCGCCGCAACTATTCCGTTGAATGTCAATTAAAGCGGGCTTGGCATTCGGCCTCCGTATTCCAAACGAATCGTAATTACTTGTTGGGTCATAGATCGAGCCTTTTTCCATTTCTAAGTCAGATATCAGGTTAGGTGGCAAGACCGTTTGGATTTGATACTTGCCGAGTGGAATATCCCAGAGTTCATATACTCCGTTTTTATCGGTGACGATCTCAAATGAATCTTTGTCACTAAAAACCTTTACCTTTATCCCTGCAACGTTCTTAACAAATTCGAAAGGATCCTGTACCCAATTCGCAACATTCCCTTTATAGAGTTCAACAGTTCCTGACAGCCTCGTACGTTTGAGTGATGCTGGCAGACCGTTTAACCAATACAAGTCTTCGCTCATCCGTTCAACCCGCCCTTGTATTCCTGGCGAAAGAGCAGAATATTGTTTTGATTTTCTGTTACGACCTATATATAACAACATCGTTTTGCCAACATCGTCCGTAAAATCCCAATCGCAGGTGGATTGCGGTTGATCCAGTAAAATCTTCTTTAATTGTCGTCCTTTGAATGTCTTTCCGATACTTACGACTACGGCTTGGCCCCCGTCTGAAGGCTTCACACTCTCAATTTTTCCCACTACGATCAGATCCGAACGTTCGTACTTCTCGCATACAGTACTCGGTCCATACGAACAAGCCAGAACACTTTCCGCTCCGAAAGCAAGAGTTAGAAAGATAAGGGAAAGTTTTAGGAAGGTATTGTAATACATCGTTCTTTGCGTGGCTTAATACTTTAAGCGTTGAATTCACTTTTTCTGGGGAATGTTTGAACTTTTGATGCTACGAGTCAACGGCAAGTTTCCCAACGCCGTTGATAATACACCAACTTCGGTATTATCAACGACGATGGGTGTCGAAAACTACGGAGTTTTCTTTTTCTTAGTGAGGCCGGATTTGCGTTCGGATCTGCAGACGAAGTCCATTGCGCCGTAGAGCGGGCTGTCGTCGCCGTAGGCGGGATCGCCCTTTCTCTGCGCGGGCTTGTGCATTAGTCTGTGGAGCAGACGAAATAACTTTAACCCTGCGCGGAGGGCGATTACAATTCTCCCGCCTGAATCACAGGCTGTTTTATGTCTCCTCTTCAAACTGATTAAGATGATACGAGCCATCGGGAAAACTCGCTATGATTTGCAAACGCCCTCCCAGAGCGGCTATGAATTCCCTAAGGGTCGAGATGTGCATATCTGACCGGCGCTCGAATCGGGAGATCGCGGCCTGCTTTTTCTTGAGAAGATCGGCGAGTTCCTCTTGCGTTACTCCGAGAGCGTTGCGTAGTTCGGCTAAGCGGACTTCTCGTTGCAGCTCGGCGAAGAGTTTATCCGACATCTCTTTCGCCTCGGGAGACATCTTCTCTTGTAAATTCTTAAAAGGTTTAGCCATTGATTAATCCTTCTCTCTTCAACCCGTCTAGGTGAGCTTCATTCAACTCATCTGCTAGTGGAACGAATTGCTCATACCATCGGCTATTTCCTGTCTTGTCGCCGCCGATCAGCAAGATTGCATTTCTCAGAGGGTCGAAGGCGTATAAAACACGATAAGGTCTTCCTTGATGCTGCGGACGAAGTTCCCTGATATGCGTGAATCGCGAACCTCGGATGTCAGACGAATACGGGTGACCGAGCGTGACGCCGTGCGTTTGGAGCATCCTCACGTATGCCTCGACCGTCGCCTGCTCCTCAATTTTCAATTGATCCCACCAGTTTTCAAATTCATCGGTGTATTCAACCTCACAGCGCATAGTATTCCATCAATGTAATATTTAGTCAAGATAATGTTTTGATAGCGATTTGTGCCTACGTTCGCATCGCCGTCAGTATCTCATCCACGACCTTCTTTGCATCGCCGAACAACATCAGCGTGTTGTCTTTGTAGAACAGCGGGTTATCGACGCCGGCGTAGCCGCTGGCCATGCCGCGTTTCATGACGATGGTATCGCGGGCTTCCCAGCAATGGAGGACGGGCATGCCGGCGATGGGCGAGCCGGGGTCGTCCATGGCGGAGGGGTTGACGATGTCGTTGGCGCCGATGACCCAGGCGATGTCGGTGCCGCTGAACTCCTCGTTGACCTCGTCCATCTCGAAGACAATGTCGTATGGAATATTAGCCTCGGCGAGCAGGACGTTCATGTGGCCGGGCAGGCGACCGGCGACCGGGTGAATGGCGAATTTGACCTCGATATTCTTGGACTTGAGGATCTTGACGACCTCGGCCAGCGAATGCTGTGCCTGCGCGACTGCCAGGCCGTAGCCGGGAATGATGATGATCTTTCGTGCGTTTTGGAGCAGATCGGCTGCGGCGGGAGATTCGATGGGATGAACTTCGCCTGCCGGGGCAGAACCTGCGGTTGACGCTGTCCCGCTTTCGGTGCCGAAACCGCCGAGCATCACGCTGACGAACGAGCGGTTCATACCGCGACACATTATCATGCTAAGAATCGCACCGCTTGAGCCGACCAACGCTCCGGTAATGATCAGCAGATCGTTGCCCAACATAAATCCGGCCGCCGCCGCCGCCCAACCCGAATAGCTGTTGAGCATCGACACGACCACGGGCATATCCGCACCGCCGATCGCCATGATGAAGTGAACGCCGAGCAGAGCGGTCACTATCGTTGCCGCTGCCAGAGGAAAATGTCCCGTAGCGGCGTCCGGTGAAATAAAGAAAGCAACGCCGAGGCCGATCGTTATCAGCAGCATTATCAGATTGATCAAATGCCGTCCGGGGAGCAAAAGCGGTTTGCCGCTGATCGAACCCCGCAGCTTCAAAAACGCGATAACCGAACCCGTAAATGTGATCGAGCCGATGCAAACGCCGATAAATATCTCGACGGTATGCAGATGGTGTTCCGCCGCGGTCATCGTAGCCTGCGGCCCCAAATAGGTCGCAAACCCGACCAGCACTGCTGCCAAACCGACGAAGCTGTGCAATATCGCCACCAGCTCTGGCATCGATGTCATCTGAACGCGCGACGCCAAAATGCCGCCGATGATCAATCCGGGCACGAGTGCACCGATCAGAACCGGCAATCCACCAGTCGACAATCCAGCCGCGGTGGCGACCAGAGCGATCAGCATCCCCAGAATGCCGTAAAGGTTCCCCCGCCGAGCAGTCTCCTGCTGCGAAAGGCCGCCGAGGCTCAAAATAAACAACGCACTAGCGGCGATGTACGCGATTGTGATCAGGCTTTGTTGCATGAATTTGAGTTTATTACCTTCCGATGTAACAGCACCAGAAGATCACGACTAAAAGTATAATAATTGCTATTAAGCCGAAAAGAGCGTTTGACGTTATTTGCATCGATCTATCGATCGTAAAGTTCTGTACCAATTTTAGGTTTCCAAGAAAACCGCCATGAGTAAAGCAAACAATGTCACCAGATCGAAATTCGAAGTTTTCTTTTCCTGGATTTTGAAACTCGATAAGGTCTTCGTTGCCTTCCAGATCCAAAATCCTTATTGAGAAAGCCCGTTCATCAGCTTTCGTTATATGACGTGAGTTGCGGCTCCGCACTTTTACAATTCTAGTCGAAAAAAGAACATTGCAGTTTTTACAATCGATTTGTTGAGGTTTTAAGCTAACCTCCGCATTTGCCGTGGTCGTCTTGTGACATTTCGGACAAATTAGCGGAAAGACTCGAGGTATTAACTGATTCTTTGGCATTTCTGCAGTTACTTCCTAAACATCCCCAACATCCGATTCGTGACCAAAAATCCACCCGCAATATTGATCGCGGCGATCAGGACAGCGATCGCGCCTAAAATTACTGTAAGGCTGGTGTTTGTGCCTGTTAGCTGGAGCATTCCGCCGACTAGGATGATGCCGCTGATGGCGTTGGTGACGCTCATTAGGGGCGTATGGAGGGCGGGTTTGACGTTCCAGACGACCTGCCAGCCGACGAAGCAGGCGAGCATAAATACTGTGAAATGCGACAGGGCACTGCCCGGTGCGACGATGCCGAGGCCGATCAGAATCACACCGACGGCGGCGAGCATGAGTGGGCTGACGCCTTTGCCTTCGCCATGTCCGCTCTTTGCCGCGACCGCAGCGGCATCAGAAACGCCTTTGCTCGCGGAACTCTTTGTAGGAACGCCCGGTTCCGGTGGTGCGGCGGCCTCAGGCGGGGCAGGTGCGGGCCACATCATTTTGCCATCCTGCAGAATGATCGCACCGCGAACGACCTCGTTTTCGAGATCGACGTGGAGGCCATCTTCACCGTTGAGTTCCTCGATCAGTGCCGAGATCGTCGAGCCGTACAGTTGGCTCGCCATGCTGGCCATGCGGCTCGGAAGATCGGTATAGCCGATGATCGTGACGCCCTTGTGATGGACGATCTTGCCGGGGTCGGTGAGTGAACAGTTGCCGCCTTGTTCGGCAGCGAGATCGACGATGACCGATCCGGGTTTCATTGATTCGACCATGCCGGTCGTGATCAGTTTTGGTGCGGGCTTGCCCGGGATCAGAGCGGTCGTGACGATGATATCCACCTGCATCGCTTGCTGAGCGAACAAGGCCATCTCGGCTTTGAGAAAGGCATCGGACATCGATTTTGCATAACCGCCTTTCCCCTCGCCTTCTTCTTTAATGTTTATCTCAAGAAATTCGGCACCCATGCTGGCGACCTGATCTTTGGTCGCGGAACGCGGGTCAAAAGCCTTGACGATCGCCCCGAGCGAACGAGCCGCACCGATAGATGACAATCCTGCTACGCCAGCACCGATGACAAGCACCTTCGCCGGATCTATACGTCCGGCAGCAGTGATCTGGCCGCCAAAAAATCTCGGAAAATTATTCGCCGCCTCGATTATCGCTCGATACCCGGCGATATTCGCCATTGCCGAGAGGGTGTCCATCTTTTGCGCCCGCGTGATACGCGGGACACAGTCCATCCCGAAAACGGTCGCTTTCCGCTTGGCGAGCCGATCGATCACCTCGCGGTTCTGGGCTGGCCACATAAAGCCGACAAGCCAAGCTCCCTCTTTGAGAAGATCGGCTTCGTGTTGGCCGGATTTCTCGTCTTCCTGGGGCGGGCGGACCTTTAGGATCACGTCCGATGCCGCCCAGAGCTCTTTTGCTCCCTCGATCACGGTCGCACCGGCCTCGCGATATTCAGAATTGGCCGCGTTAATGCCATGCCCTGCACCGGCTTCGACAGCGACGTCAAATCCGAGTTTCTTAAGCTTTAGGATAGTTTGCGGCGTCGCGGCTACGCGCTTTTCGCCGGGGTGGATCTCTTTTGGAATGCCGATCGTTGTCATAAATTGTCTTGCAAGTGAAAATGGCCGCGAAATGTAACTTGATGAAATTCTATTAGATAACCGGTGCGGAGACAAACGGAAACCACCTGCGGGAAGGACAACTTGGAAAGATCTTGGCTGACCGGCCTATCAGATCTTTTGCATCGCAATGCTGATAACGGCGTCGTCACCGCCGGAGCGATTGTATGAGACCCAGTATCCGAGTTTTGGGTAGCGAACCATTTTGAACAGACCACCGTCTTCTCTTGCCGGGACATCCTCTCCGAAAACGTCCTTCGGAGTAGGTGCACCCTTAAGATCGCCTGAGTAATTGATCATGATCGCCTTTACCGCATGCGATTCGTCGTAATAGAACTGGGCTGTTTCATCATCTGAAAAGACGTACAGGTCCATCGCATCAGACTTGTCTTTTGGCCCGCCGAGTTTTGAGCGAACATCTTCGGTAGAGGTGCCGATCTTGACGCCTTTGTAATCGCTAAAAGTTTTTTGCTGGACGCCTCCGGTCAAAGATGTCTCTGGATCGGAGCACGATCCATTCGCGGTGGTATGGCAAATTGCCAGAACGGAAACCACAAAAAGCCCCGAGAGAACTCTCTTAGTATATATATTCATGCTTCCTCCATATTCGCCTCGCTCCGAGTTTAAGGGTTGCAAGGCGACTATTATCAATTAGGATTTCGCGCGGATTATATACCCAAACAAAAAACCGTGCAATCCCTTCGCGGATCGCACGGTCTACGGACGAAAAATTAGATCCAGATCGGCCTAAGAGTCGATCATTACGGTAACCGAACCCTCGCCGGCATTCGCCGCATACAGAGCTATCGGCGATTCCGCCGGGCCATCTTTTACGCTGCCGCTCGCTTCGTCAAACTTTGAACCGTGCTTCGGACAAGCCAGCACCTTGTTTTTACTGTCATAGGCCAGAAGCCCACGTTTGTGTGTGCAGATCGCTGAATACGCCTTGTACTTGTTCTCTTCAAGATGGACCACGATCAGTTTCCCGGCGGACGAATCGACGATCTGAGAACCGCCGACCTTTGCGAGCGGGCTGTCTGGGCCGATCTTGATCATCAGCTCTTCAAAACTCGCTGCACCGACTGCCTTGCCCAGCGATGAGACGGCCAAAACCAAACCGCCAGCGGTCAGGCCGGCCTTTACCAAAAACTCTCTCCGGCCCATACAACCGGTCGATTTGACGCAATCTTTCATGTTAGATAATTCCTCCGAACGGGTTTGATGCAGAATTTGTCCGTGCGGTCTAAAGAATACGACAATTTTATTTTTATCGCATGTATTGAAGCAGCGAGCCGCCGAAGAAGATGTAGATGATACAGAGTGCGAATTCGCCCGCGAAGATCGCCGCAATGAATTTGGGGAATTTCATACGCATCGTTCCGGCAGCATAGCAAACGAGATCGGTCGGCACGAGCGGAAAAAATGCCCATCCGGCTACGAATAGGAAACCGAGCGGATGATCGAGCCGTTGCCTTATCTTTTTCGATAGCTTGGGTTTGCGGTTCTCGAAATAAGCCGTGAATCCGAGATAGTCTGAAAAGAAATAGATCATCGTCGATGAGATCAGGATGCCGGCTACGGATATGGCAAGCACTATCCACGGATGATCGGGAAAGAGGATCGTTCCGGCGATCACCAGCGGCGTGCTTGGCAGAAGCGTGAAACCGCGGAAAGTAGAAAATATTATGTAGATCAGCCAAACGGTCCCGCCAAATCGAGACATGAATGCCGCCAGTTGCTCGGCAGAAAAATTTGCAGGATCGTAGATGTACGAGCCCGCAGCGGTGATTATTGCGGCAATCCAAGCGACGAGAAATACTCGCCGAAAAACAATACTCGATTTCGTAAGTAAGTGGCTCACACTTTCGTCAAAAACGCCGCGGGCAAGACGTCCGCGGCGTTTTCTAAATCATCAAAGCATCAAGGGATCACTGCTTTTCCATGATCGATTTCAGGCTCGCCAGGCCTTCGTCAAAATCCTTGCCAACCTCTTTGTCCATATCCATAAAGAGCAGCATGATATTCATCGGCCGCGGCATAGAGCTCGAAAATCCCCACTTTACTTTAGTCTGCACATCGCCCGAGGCTTCTGTGATCATGTATGCGTCCGCCTTCGATTCGAAGGGTTCGCGAAATCTGAGTTGGCTGTCGATGAGCTCGCCTTCAACGATCTTCGTAATTTCCTGTTCGCCCGAACCAACATCCGCTTTCTCGCTTTTCCAACTGGAAACGAAACCGACAGTTCCGTCGGTGCCTTTGTAGTCCAGCTTGATTGCCGGATCTCTCTTGATCCACGGCCCCCATTCATTTTGATTCTTGAGTTCCTTGATATAGGCAAAGACCTCAGCTTTCGGCTTATTAATGGTCACCTCACGCTCGACTTTGAAATCGGTGGCGGTGGCAAACGATGCTATCGCGACGGTCGCGACAAGCAGGACGACGATCGCGACAAGGGCGATCAGAATTTTTTTGATCATTTTCTACACTCCGTTGGTTAGAGACCTGTGGCGACACGATACGCCCGTTCAAACTTTATTTTCCGATTCCGCATATCGTAATCGAAAAAGCGAAGTTTGAAAAGTGGAAAATGCGAGCTTTTAGTCCGACAGCTAAGCAGAGCTGGCCGCCGAATCGGTATCGGGCCGCCACCGGAGAACCGGTTTACGAGCAGCCGTAGCTTCGTCGAGGCGGCCAATTCGCGTCGAATGCGGTGCGTCTATGACGAGTTGAGGGTTTTCACTGGCCTCGCGGTCGATGTCTTTCATTGCTTCGACAAATGCGTCGAGGTCAGCACGTCCGACGGATTCCGTTGGCTCGATGAGCATCGCTCCTTCGACAACGAGCGGAAAATATACGGTTGGCGGGTGAAAGCCGTAGTCGATCAGCCGCTTGGCGATGTCGAGCGTGACGACGCCTTTCTTAGACTGATTCTTGTGCGAAAAGATCGCCTCGTGCATACAATCGGAGGCAAACGGTTTGTCGAAGGTGTCCTCCAATGCATGCGAGACGTATCGAGCATTGAGCACAGCCGTTTCGGTCGCCTCCTTGAGGCCATCGTTGCCGTGTGTGTAGATATATGAGAGTGCTCGCACCATCATCCCGAAGTTGCCGAAGAATGCTTTAACGCGGCCGATCGAGTCCGGGTAGTCGTAGTCGAGGCGGTAATGCGTCTCGCCGCCCGCTGACGCAGGCGGTTCTGACACGATTCTTGGCGTGGGCAAGAACGGAGCGAGGTCTGCAGAACATAGGCACGGCCCACAGCCCGGGCCGCCGCCGCCGTGTGGTGTTGAGAACGTTTTGTGCAAATTTAGATGGATCACATCGACACCCATGTCGCCCGGACGAGCGATTCCGACAAGCGCGTTCATGTTTGCTCCGTCCATATAGACGAGGCCGCCGGCGTCGTGGATGATGTCGCAGATCTCCTTGATATTGCGTTCGAAGAGACCGACCGTGTTCGGGTTGGTAAACATCACCCCGGCAACGCCGCCCTGATCGCAAAGCTCGCGAAGATGGGCCATATCCGTCAAGCCTTCGGGCGTTGAGCGGATCGTCTTGACGGTAAAGCCCGACATCGCGGCCGAGGCTGGATTTGTGCCGTGAGCCGAGTCGGGAATCAGCATAACGCTATGGTCTCGAGAGCTGCCAGCGTCGCGCTTATCCAGAAAAGCACGGATCAACATCACGCCGGTCATCTCGCCTTGGGCTCCGGCGGCAGGCTGAAGCGAAATTCCGGGCAGGCCGGTGATCTCGCACAGATCTTCCTGCAATCGATAGATCAACTCCAAAGCACCCTGCGATTCTTCCTCCGGTGCAAGTGGATGAAGTCCGGCAAAGCCGCCGATCCGTGCGGTCTTTTCATTGAGCCGCGAATTGTACTTCATCGTACACGACCCGAGCGGGTACATTCCGAGATCGATCGAGTAGTTCCACGTTGAGATCCGCGTGAAATGGCGCACGACATCTACCTCAGAAACTTCCGGAACGCCCTCGAGGTCATCGTCTCGACGGAGTTCGGCTGGCAATAGATCGTCGAGGTTTGTTTCATCGACATCCAGCTTCGGCAGACGATAACCGACCCGTCCGGTCTGCGAACGCTCAAAGATCAATCCCTCATTCTGGGTCGGGTGCAGTGTAACTTTTGTGATGCTCATATATATCTATGCTTTTGGTAATCCCTTTCGGGCGATATCGGCGACTATCTCGGAAAAGCGGTCTAGCTCCCAAAGAGTCGTATAGACATTCGGCGTGATGCGGATACCGCTGAATTCGTCGTGCTTGATCGGCGTCGTAAATATCTTGTGCTTCGACTGGAGATAGCTGCCGATCGCTCCTGGGTCGATGCCGTCGATCTTGAAATTGGCGATGGCGCAGGACTGTTTTGGGTCAAACGACGTATTGAAACCTACCTTTGGAATGTCCTTGATCTGATTCATCCAGTGGTGCGAAAGGTATCTCAGCCGTTCTTCCTTACGCTTTCCGCCGATGGCGTTGTGAAACAGCACGGCCTCGCCTATAGCAAGCCGCATCGCTGCGGAGTGTGTGCCGATCTCTTCGAATTTGCGGATGTCGTTCTTGTTCCTATCCTCGGACGCCATCAGTGCCCAGATCTTTGGGATCTTGTCCTTTTTGACGTACAAAAGTCCCGTGCCCTTTGGGGCATAGATCCATTTGTGCAGGGAAGTGCCGAAGTAGTCGCATCCCAGGTCGTCGCGTTTGAAATCAAACTGCGCAAACGAATGTGCGCCATCGACGATCGTCTCGATGCCTTTTGAACGTGCCATCTCACAAACCTTTTTGACCGGCGTTATCTGGCCCGTGAGATTGATCTGGTGCGAAATGAGGATAAGTTTGGTTCTTGGCGTTACGGCTTTCTCAAACGCAGACGCGATATCATCAACATTGTCCGGAGCGATCGGGATCTTGATGAGATTTAGTTTTAGCCCTTCGCGAAGTTCGCGCTGTTTGAGCGTCGTCAGCATTCGCGGATAGTCCTGGGTTGTCGTCAAGATCTCATCGCCGGGCTTGAAATCCATTCCCATCAGCAATATCTCAAGCGACTCGCTTGCGTTTCGCGTGATCGCGATCTCCTCGGGCGAGCATCCAAATATCTCGGCGAGCCCCGTGCGGATCGTTTCAGATTGCGGTTCGAGTACGTGCCACATCGTGTAGGCAGTGGTGTCTTCCTGCTGCCACGTGTATCGAACAAACGCCTCGGTAACGATGCGCGGGCTGGGCGAAACGCCGCCATTGTTGAGATTGATATTTCCGCGCCCGATCGAAAACGCCTGCTGTATCGTCGCCCAATAATCCTCATCCATCGCGGCTTCGAGCGGGGTGAGAT
>JBATDM010000118.1:0-164270 GCA_049663465.1 Pyrinomonadaceae bacterium | reverse complement strand
AAGCCGCAAAGAACGCAAAGTTAGGAACAAGAAGCCAACCTCAAACGCAACCCTATTTTGTGGGTTGGTCAGAAACGGTGAAGAAATCACCGGTGCCGCTATTCGTTCTGAGCATACGCATCACATCTTCGTACGCGAACGGTGTCGCCCCGCGTCGGCCAAAGACGGCGATCTGGTTACCGCTCTCATCGGCGGCGCGGTCACGATCGAGGCCCTTTGAGACGCTGAGAGCTTCGCCCTTGGATTTGAAAGTCGCGATCAGCTGCGGCTGCGGCCTAGGGCTAAAGCCCGCGTAGGTCGGCATCGTTTCGGGATCGGTAAGCTGCAGAATGCGAAGGCCATTCTTGCCGTCCGCAACATAGGCGAAAAGGCTGGCGTTGGTCATCGCAACCTTGACGTCATGAGCGTCATTGATCGACCCCTCAGCATTAAATGTCTGATCAAGCCTAGGTTGTTCCGGCCTTTCGACGTCGATAATGGCAATGCCGTCCTCTTTATTGGCGACGTACGCGTATGTGCGAGCAACATAGATCGAGTGGGCATGGTTGAGAGGCACCATGGCTCCTTCGACCCTCGTTACTTCGCCCTTGCTCTGCAGTTCCTTGATGTCTAGAACGTGCATTCCGGCGTGATCGACAACAAATGCGTAAAGAAACTGAACGGCAACAGCCTTAGGAGCGTCAAACGCGATCTGTTTGGTTATCTTCGGCTGTAGCGGTGTTGAAAGATCGACGATCACGAGTTCGCGATCGGTCGTGACGTAGGCAAAATTGCCGGCGATCGTAATGTTGTTTGCGCCGTTCAAAACACCGTTCGGATTATATGTAAGAGCACGACTCAGGAAATTGTTTCGCGGATCTCCATCGAGCAAAGTGCCGGCGCCGACGAGGATCAAGCCTTCAAACTTGTCGGCCACATATAGATACCCGTAGAGCGGATGGATCGGGCCTTCCTCATTGATCGCCGGTGCCGGTTTACCGGCCGCCTTTGCCGCAGCATTCAGTCGCAGTGCCTCATCCGGCGGGACTTGAGTATAAGTGCCGTCATCCTTTACGATCGTTCGCCAACGCGTCGGGTCAACCGCAAGTGTAGATGGAGCCGCGACCGCTGTCGCGTATTTGGTATCTACATAAAACTTCTGCCCAAGCGGCGAAACCGGAGCGGTCACGATGCGTTCAGAGAATCCCTTGTGGTCTATCTGAGCAACGTCATAGACGCGCAGGCCGCCCTTGCCCGCGGCGACGTATGCATATTCACCGCGCACCTGCACCTGGAGAGCCTCGGGCCGCCCTTTGTTTTCGTAAACTTCCTCGAGCTCGCGTCCGTCCTTTACAAAGTCTTCGTAATTATCCTTATACGCGATACGGTGAAGGGCGCTTCCATAAACCGCCTGCGGGTCGGTATGTTCGGTGACCGCCACCGCCTCAAGAGCGTCAGTTGCCGCAATATAGACGTAGCGGCCCATGAAATTAACAAAATTGGTGCCCTGCAACATCACCTGCGCGAGCCACGCGTTGTTGTCCCTATCCTTGGAAACGTGGCAATCCGAACAGGTTTGCGTCTCCTTACCACGAACGGTGTGCGGAACGTGTGTATTAAAGGCCTGGCCCGAAAATCCCTCGGCAGAAAGCGTCTGCTGCTGGCTGTAGATCCATTCACGGTTCTGGTTACGCGAGCTGACGATGATCGCCGAACTTGAGCGGACCGGAGCGACCTTGTGCCCGGTCACCGTGCCATCTTTTCCGAGCATAAATATGTCGTCGCGAACAACCTGATAATTGTAGGTCGTATAATTTTTCGAATCGCCGCCCTCATTATGGCGGTTCGGCATTTTCTTGTTCGCCTCCATGCTCAGATGACAGCCAAAACAACTCGTTACCCACGATGTGTGACACGCGTAGCAGGTCATGCTGCTCTCGCGATGGGCGAGCATGTCCTCGGTTGCGGCCAGATCACCCCATGTTTTGGCGTCACGCTGCATTGTCTTGGCATACGCCGACTTTTCGCTGTAGTCGGGATTACCGGGCGTTACTGTGTCGTTTGTCTGCGTTACCTTCCACCACTTGCCGGATTCCACGATCGAGTTTTGGATCACATCACCTTTTTTCAGTTCGACCTCAACCCCGTTTGCATCCTCCCGTTTGGTATCGCGAGTCAGAATTTCCATCACCGGCAGACGCTTGCCATCAGTCGACCTAAATCGCAAACGCGTGAGATCGCGACCGATCAGCGGCTTCTGTTGCCTTTCCCGCAGTCTGAGTTCATTCTTATTTTCCGGTTCCATTGCGGCGTAACCGCTTGTGATTCCGTTGGCCTTTTCCTTGACCGACCCATGACAATCAACGCAGCCGATCTCGACCGCCGCCCGAGGTTCGTTATACAAAATGCCGGTGCCGTGGCTGTCCTGTTGGAAATGACAGTCGGCACAGTGCATACCACGTTCTAGATGAATGTCCTGCAGGTGGACAGCCTTTTTCCACTTTTCCGGGTCGCCGGGCGGAACGATCTTGTCCTCGACATCCAGAAGATTTCCTTTACGATCTTTCTTATAGACATTCTTGAACATCCAGCCATGCCCGTGTGTATCGGCAAACTGCACATTCGTCAATTTACTATTGAAATCTGCGGAGCCCGTGTTTTGCAGGAATATCGAATCCGACCAGAGGCCGCGCAGCTGTGCACCCTCGGGGTTAGCCTTAAGTTTTTCCACGATCTCGGATTCACTCGGATTCGCCTGCTTATCCTGCGGGTACATCATTTTGCCGTCGGACTCATTGTCCCACCACGTCTGGCCAAGGTAGGTCGCGACCATGTTCGTACCCGGATGCATGTGACAGGTCATGCACTGTGTCGTCGGGATCTGCGACGTAAATTGATGCTTGATCGGATGACCTGATTCACTACGCGGGATCGACTTATCGGCCGACTGCGAAAATCCCTGATTTCCGGCGCTCGCGTATTGGGCCGCAGCCAGCGGATTTGTGTCGTTAGCGTAAACGACGTGGCAAGCTGTACACCCGGCTGAACGATAGTCGCCAGCGTGGTCGTTTGACCCGAGCATATTAAGTGTCGGGTCGTGCAGTCTTGTTTTTTGGATACCAAGGAAGACAGGATCGGTACGGTTGTTCGTTCCCAAACCACGCGGACTCAACCCCTTGTCTGGCTTGCCATTCTCTTCTTCCTTATCAGGCAGGCCGACCTCGAGCCGACGGCGGCCGCCACGCTCAAACACTCTAAGAATATTGCCCGGCTGCGATAATTCCCACCGTGCCGGTGGGAATATCGAGTTGAGAAAACCCTTGGACGCCTGTTCCTCGCGGGTCGGGGCAGGAACCTGAAAGAGAACCTGCGGCAGGCCATCTTCATTGTAGCTCTCACCAAAACCTGAATCTTTTACGTGAAAACTGCCGTTGTTGTAGAGAGCGGCTCCCCAGAGCATCGCACCATGGGCCATCATGCTCCGCTTCGATTTTTGATTCTCGTCCGTATGGCAAGATCCACATGCCTGGCTGACCACACGAAAATCACCCGGATTGATAAAACGGACAAATTCCTTGCTTTCTTTTTGAAGTAGCGTCAGCGAACGTTCCGGATTACGGCTGGAGCAATCACCGCCTTTTCGGCATCCCCATTCGCTCGGAAACTTTGGCTGGACATGGGCATTTTTTGCTTCCGTCGCGGCCGGGTTGCCGCCATGACATGAGGTGCAGGTCAAACCCTGGGCATCTTTGCCGTCAACGATCTTGTCAAACACGTCGCCGGTCGCATTGTATCTATGCATCGGCTCGATATTGTTATGACACTTTACACAGCCCTCCATCGGCGGGGCTGGCGGCGGCGCGGGTGCAGAAGGTTCTGCTGGAGTTGGGGTTGCGGCCGGAGCATCCTGAGCTTTGACGACTGGGTCTCGTTGCAACACTGCCGCCGCGAGCACGCACGCAAATACAATCAGGACGATCACCTTAATGCGTAATACCATGCTTCTGTTTGCGGCCATGTTTACTTCCCCTTACCTCGCTAAAAAATGAGTTTCATTTGGCTGAACAGTGTGTACTGCGGCTTGGTCGGATTTGGAACGAACCCCTCGCAAAAACTCGGGATCGGGCAATTCCGGCTCGGGTCGCGATATACATCCTTAAAGCCCTTGCCCGCGAAAAACATATTTCCGCCAAATGTAAAAGTTAGATTATTGATCAGGAACGGACGGTAAATGACGCCCAAGCTTAGGTCATAACCGATCTCGTGCCGGATGCCCGGTTGCATCAGAACATACTCGAGCGGT
Source organism: Pyrinomonadaceae bacterium (assembly GCA_049663465.1). Lineage (GTDB taxonomy): Bacteria > Acidobacteriota > Blastocatellia > Pyrinomonadales > Pyrinomonadaceae > OLB17. The sequence continues at coordinate 159,988 of JBATDM010000118.1, read as the reverse complement.
TCCGTTCTGTGAAATCGCAGGTAGTTCGCATTGAAAACCGTTTTGATCGTCTGCGTTAGTTCGGCGTCGACACCTGCGTTGTAAATGAAAATACCGGGGTTTACAAAGTTCGCCTGTCCTTCGGTCTTGCTTGAGCGCAGGCTGGGCAGCAAGCTGTTGCCCTGCACCAGTCCGATCTCGGTCGAAACAAGCCTTATGCCCTGTCGATTCCAATATGAAAACTGTCCGCCGACAAAATTCGGATCGTCAAATATGGCATCAAAACCACCCGCCTTATCATCTGTCGGATCTTTGTCACCCGACGCAAAGAAGAACGAGGTGCGAAATCTGAGCCAATCCTTGTCCATCGACGCTTCAACGGCCGCCATGTGTGCTCGAATATCGGTCTTCTTGCCGGCGATCGGATTGAAACTGTCTCGTCCAAACGCAAAATAGTATGAATTGGTCAGATTCAACAGCCCAAAATGGCCATCACCGTTAAATCCGACGTAACCGGCCTGCACGTTGTGCTGTCTCGCACTGCCAACGAGGGCTGGGCGGACAAGAAATCCATTCGTATCGTAATGGATATCGCCGCGGTCATCATTAAACGCCCCAACCGCCTGGATCGTGTAGCCTTTGGTCAAAAAATCCTGACGGAAGAAATTTGCGATATAGACGTTCTGTTTTCTAAACTCGAAGGCGTTCAGGTTGCTGTTCGTGTCTTTTTCAAGTTGATGAAACCATGCGGCGTTAAACTGGATCTTGTTATTCGAAAAAGCTCCAAACGTTCGGATGCCCAGATTATTATCCGAATATAGGAAGCCGCGGAAATCAGCATTAAAGGGCTGAATTCCCGCCCTGATCGACACCGCATCGTAATTGTCGTTCGTGTCAAAGAGCTTGACCTCGGCAAATGCCTCTTCGAGCGAGACATGATAATCCGTGCGGGTCGTACCTCGGCGGACGTCAATGTTCACGATGCCGTTCTCGCGAGCGTTTAGATAATTTGGAATGCTGAAGGTCGGCGAGATCTTAATCGCCCACGTACGCGGTTTGAAAACCGTCTGGCCCTTAAAAAACTCAAACGAGAATTGTAAAGTTTCGTTAAATGAGAAACTCTCCGGCCGGCCAAAGAAGTTGTTGCTGTTAGGATTAGCCGAGCTGACAGCATTGCCGGACGGTGTGCGGCGAAGTTCCGCTCCAGTCGTGCTCACGGCGGACAGGATCAGAAAATAATCGTCACCGATCACCGGCAGATCGCCCTTCAATACATTCTGATCGTATGGGTTGTACCATTTACCGCGTTTGAATGGGATGTCGCGTCCGCGGGCACCTTGGTCGCCGTAACGGTCATATTCCGGAAAGCCGTAGCGCCATCGGTCGCGAACTTCGCGTCGATCGGGAACCGCGACCGCCGCCGGTTGAGCATCGGGTTCAGCGGACGTTTCTTTTGAGGGATCTGCAACGGCAAAGTCGATCTTTCGCTCACCGCCGTCGATTATTACGTTCTCGAGCGTTACGCACTTTGTCTTTGTTTCGTCACAAATAAAGTTTGAAAATACACCGTATTCGGCAGCCTTTCCGCGGTCAAAACGTGCCTGATACGGAGGTTCGACAGAGATACGATATGCGCCGGCCTTTAGACGGATAGAATAGGTCCCGTCCGACTTAGTTCTTTGCGAATTCTGTTCTGAGCTTGTCTGATTTGTGGCCGTTACGACGACTCCGGCAAGCGGACTGCCGTCGGCACTAGTAACCTTTCCCGTGAGTCTCCCATCCGAAGTTTGGGATAGCGCGACCGATCCGCTGAAGAGGATCAGCGGCATCAACCAAAGAGCTAATTTGGGAATTCCCGAGAACATAGAGCCCACCTTGGATTCAGATTTTCGACAACTGCCTGTGTTTTTAGCACATATCGGCAGCAATCACAAATTGTTTAAAACTTGACTATCTCCGCATATTGTATAATATTTGTTGCCATCATGAAGAACTATTTTAGGGTGGGGACGAATCAGTTTTTTGCCGGCTTCATGTTACTTTTGCTTGTGTGTGCCTCCGCAAGCGCTCAAAGCCTAACCATTTCAGACGTTCAAACGATCATCGCGCAGGCAGTGTCAAAGGCCGCTGCGATGAATCAGAAAGTCACCGTTTCAGTGACTGACCGGGAAGGAAACCTACTTGGGACCTTTGCCATGACGGGTGCTCCGGCGAACACGCTAATCCGCAGCGTCGGCACTGCGGGCCAAGGCCTTGAGAACCTTTCGGTTTCATCATCTGCTGCGTCACAATCCAAAGCGGCGACGACGGGCATTTTTTCGACCGGCGGCAATGCTTTTTCGACACGTACGGCAGGATTTATTATCCAAGAACATTTCCCTCCGGGCGTTGATTTCCGTCCGGGCGGCCCGCTATATGGCGTCCAGTTTTCGACGCTGCCGTGTTCGGACGTCGCCATCACGGGATTACCGCTTGGCCTTTCGGGTGATCCGGGCGGCCTGCCGTTGTATAAAAATGGGGCGGCCGTTGGCGGTATTGGTGTCGAGGGCGACGGGCTTTACACGGTTGACCGAATCCCGACAGATGATGACCAGTCGGTAGAAGAGACCATCGCGGCGTACGGGTCGCGTGGTTTTGAAGCCCCCGCACTTATTCGCGGAGACAATATCCTTATTGAAGGTATTCGGCTGCCGTTCGTCAATTCGGTTGACGCGAGCACGGTGCCGACGATTGCCTTTGGTAGCTTGCCAGGCAGTGTTGTAGCTATTATCCGGGCTGCCCTTCCAAGTGATTTCGTCAACGGAACGCTCAATGGCGTCCCCGGCCAGTTCAGCACGCGATTTCCAGTAGTCGCCGGTTCAAGTCTGACCGTCGCCGAGGTCTCGCAGATATTGTCCTCAGCGATACTGACCGCGGGCCGTGTCCGGGCGGCGATCAGAAAACCCCTCGGTAGCAGCGCCCATGTGACGGCGGCCGTCGTTGATACTGACGGACGCGTTCTCGGAATATTTCGTCAGGTGGACGCGCCGGTTTTTGGCCTCGACGTTTCGGCACAGAAAGGCCGCACCTCAAACTTTTTTGCCCGAGCCGATGCCGGTACGAAATTGAATGCGGCCGGCTTCGGAACCTATGTATCAAGAGCGGCGGCGGACGGCCTTACGCTTAGCGGCGGCATCGCTTTTAGCGACCGCTCATTCGGTTTTCTGCACCGGCCATTTTTCCCGGACGGTATCACAGGAGCGGCCGCCGGCCCCTTCAGCTCCGAGATCGCGAACTGGAGCCCGTTCAATCCAGGTTTTCAGCTTGATCTTGTAAAAGACGCTCTCGTTTCGCCTCCGATGGTTTGCCGGGGGGCTGCTTTTACAAAACGTTCGGTCATGGCGCCGTGCCCATGCACAGCGGTTCCGGAACTCCGCAGCGGCGTTCAGACCTTTGCAGGCGGCCTTCCGCTTTTTCGCGGCTCAACCCATGTTGGGGCCATCGGCGTCAGCGGCGACGGCATCGAACAAGATGATCTCATCGCCGCCAGCGGGGCCGACACGTTTGCACCTCCGGCCTCGATACGGTCGGACACGATCTTCGTCAGGAATGTAAGGCTGCCGTTTCTTAAGTTCCCCGCACGACCGTTTCTCGATTAATTTACTATGTTAGCGATCCGATTGATCCTGCTGCTACTACTTATCGCACCGGCCGGATCGGTGGGACTATTTGGACAGGAACGCGGGTCGCTTGAAATGTCTGGACGTGTCCGTGCCGGCGGCAAACTCGAGAAGATCAAACGAAAGCGTTTCTATCTTTTTCGCGGCGGACTCGAAGCAAATAAACCGCTGATCGACCGCATAAAAGCTGCTGAGTTCACGTCCCGCGACTGCTACTATTGCTCGCAAAAAGTGAGCCCTGAATACATTGCATGGCTTAACGCCGAAGATTGCGAATCGCCCTACTGCCGTGCGATCAGCACCGAGGACGTAGCAAAGGTACCGGAGTTCCAAGCGGCCTATAATAAGGGATTGCAGCAGTTTCGAAACAAGCCAGATCTGGCACGGGCATGGCTTACTACAAATCTCACGCCCATACTTCGTAACGGCTTTTATGACAAGCAAAAATTAGCGGTCGAGACGATGCTCGGCGGAGTAAAGCCGATCCAGTCGTCTATGACCGACAGCGTTTCAGTGGTCGCGATCTTTCTCGACATACCGCTCCAGTTGGCTGGAAAAGATAGCGAGACCTTTATGGTCTCAAATGTGGTCCCGATCGAGGTCGGCGGTAAGGCGGTTGTCTGGGCATGCGAAATCGATGTCGGCAGCGGGAAAAAAGTAAAATTGCGCCCCTTTTCGGTGCCCGACAAGAGCGGAACTACAAAGGACTGCGAAATAGTCGTCCGCGATCTGCCGGCATGTACCGGCGGGAGTTGCCCGACAAAATGAAAACCTGTCTGAGATTATCTTTGCTTGGTTTGCTGGCCGCTGTATTTGCGGCCGGATACCTTCCTAGCGCGTCTGCACAGAGACGCGACAGGTTTTCTCACGCAACGGCGGCTCATAAGAAAAAGGACTGCAATTCATGCCATGCGCTTCCAACGAAAAACTGGGTTGGAGCCCGTGGATTCCCTGACGTTGCCGACTTTCCGGGCCACACAGCGTGTAATAGCTGCCACACGGGGCGTCAGTTTCTAGCTCTTTGCAGTGCATGTCACACTCCGGGCGGTAATGCCCGACGTTCGCCGCGGTTTCCGTTTCCGCTGAGATCGCGTTCGCAGGAGTTTACAAGCATTTTTCCGCACAGTGTCCACCAGGACATCATTGCCAGCGTGCCTGGTGTGCCAAGGACACACGACGTTGCCGTTGCCCATTTCATAAATGCAAGTTTTGTTAAGCCGGCCGACGATCCGCCGACTTTCAACAATTGTGCGATCTGTCATGAAACAACCACCGCATTACCAAAATACTCGTCGCGGATCCCGTCTTCGATGAAACCGCTCGCGGATGCGGCGGCTGACGCATTCAAGCCCACGGCGTCATTCTTTAAGGGTATGCCGAGCGGCCATCAATCGTGCTTTACGTGCCATTATCAGGGCATCGAGCCAAAGGGTGTGAATTGTGCGGGATGTCATAAGTTGACTAACCCGTATTCAGATTCGCCCATTGTTAAGCGTTATTCGCTAAAATTTGAACATCAGCAAAAAGAGCACTCAGTCAGGGACTGCATGACCTGCCACGTCAGGATATCGCAGAATGCCGATCTGAAAACATTGGTCGATGCCGATGTGCCGTTCATCGCGTGTCTGTCTTGCCATGATAAACAGGTCTCATCAGAATTGGGCAAACGGGCTGAGACAAACACCAATAAGCAACCGGCATTTCAATGTATCTATTGCCACACAACGGAGCTGGGACGTTTCCCCGTGCCAAAGAGCCACGAAGAACGCTGATCCGACGAAAATGATAAAGGGCTTCCGTGTAAAAAACTCGATCAAGGCCTTGCTTGTCTTTGGTGCGCTCTCGATATTTGTAGCAAGCTGCCTTCAGCCTTCGGCAAAAGTGCCTCCGACGATCACCTCGTCCGAAACTCCCGAACCAGTACCCCAACGTGTTTCGGATGCAACATTTAAGGACTTTTCACACTCGATCGAGGAGCATAAACAGTTTGAATGCAATTCGTGTCACAGACGCGAGGGCAAGTCGCTCGATATGGAGTTTGCTGCCCATGAGTCGTGCGTCGGCTGCCACCTGAACCAATTCACGAGCAGCGAGCCCGCAATGTGCGCTATATGCCACAACGATCTGAAACCAATTCCCCCGACTATGAATACCTTCCCGGCAAAATTTGTCGAGGGTTTTAACATGAAATTCGACCACGCGGACCATGATTCGGGCGAAGGACGGCCCGCACAGGGCTGCGTTTCGTGCCACGCTCCGGCCGGTGGAGGAAAGTCGATCCCCGCAGGTTTTCAGGCACATAATAACTGCTACACATGCCATACGGCCGAAAGCAAGATCGGTTCATGCAATACCTGTCACGAGCTAAAACCTTACAGTCGAACGTCGCCGCGACGGACAGCTTTTCGCGGAAGCTTTAGTCACAATGACCATGGGCGTGTCGGGTGCGCGGACTGTCACAGCGTTCTCGCCGGTGCTCCGCAGGGACGTCAGGTCACTGATATTGCCGTGTCACAGCATTGCGGCGGTACAAACAACTGTGCGACTTGCCATAACGGCTCGCGCGCGTTTGGCGATGGTAATTTTGCCGATCTGACGAGCTGTGCCAGGTGCCATACTGGCTCAGGATTCGATATGATGGCGGGCGATCCGTGTCGCAAGTAGAGTAAAGATACCTTGCCTTCAAACTGTGCATTTGATAAATTTAGCGATCCATCGTAGCTTACGCAGCATCTATCAAAATATTGACATTCCACGCTAAATGGGGTTCTAATAGGTGCAAACAAGTATGAAAAATCTGGTCAAATTGATAGTCGTTCTCGTGTTCGCATTAAGTGCGATGTTGGCGTTTCTAACCAGGGTTGACCTTTCGAGTGTCGGTTCATCTGTTCTGGCTCAAGCAGCCGCGACGCCGACTCCGGTCCCGGCAAACGGGGCGAACGCCAAAGTAAATGCCAATGCGCCAACAAACGCGAACGCGGCTTCGAATACTGCGAATGTAGCTGCGAATACAAATGCGGCCAAACCGCCGACACCCGCAGCTGGCGACAAGAAAATGGCAAAATCCTTCATTCTTAGCAAGGACAGCTTCTCGGAATATGGCGAGTCTCCGTTCAATCACGAGAACCATGCGTTCAAACCGTACAGCCCGGACGGTAAATTGGTCGTCGGATGTGTCGAATGTCACCACACTGACCAGCCAAAATCAGCATTGAAGCCGCCTCTGTTGACCTCTGAGCGCGATGTTGTCCTGACATTCGACTCATGGAAGGCTTCGAACCAGAAGGTCAATGAATGTCGTTTCTGCCATTTCCAAGACGGCCTGGTTCCTGACGATAAAGAGATGCCGACAGCCGATTATACTGACGGCGGAAGGACGACGACCAAGGACCTAAATAACGAACTAGCCTATCATATCAATTGCAACACATGTCACGACGCCGCTTTCAAAGCGCGTCCGGAATTGAAGAGTAAGAAAGGATTTGCCACGTCCAAGGATTGTCTGATTTGCCACGCTCAGAATTGATCCATGGGTGTAAAACAGTGCGACAAGTGTAGCGAGATGGTCGATGAGGCCAAGGCTTTTTGCCCTGCGTGCGGTAACGCCTTCGTTGAGGAAGAGCAGCGGTCTGCTGCAAACAGTTTCGAGAAAATGGACAGCACCGTCCAGCTCGGGCAGACGATGTACAACCAGATGCTCTCGGACATGGGGTTGAATATTGAAAGAGCCCCGGAGCCGGTCGAAAAGCGAGTCGAGGTGATCCAGGCAGAACCGGCGGCACCGCGAGCACCTGCAAAGCCGAAGGCTCCGCCCGCCTCGTCGAGCAATATTAAATGGATAGTTCTGGGGGCCGCCGCCGTGGTTGTGCTTGCCGTTTTTCTTATTATCCTTGCGGCTGCTGCGATCTATTGGTTTTCGTTGAACACAGGCTGATCACTTTCTATAATTAGTCCAAACTCAAATGCCACGTGAAATCGAAAAGCACGAGCAGATAATAAAGGCGTTTCAAAATGTCGATATCGTCTCGGAGCTTGTCGAACAGCTTCCAAATGGCGAGTTTCGCAACGAACTCGACATGGACATCATCCTGTTTGGCCGCAGCTATCGCGGCAAACAGGTCGGGCCTTATTGCCGTCTCCTTGAATTCGCTCCCGGCGAAAGTATCGTTCAGGAAAATACTTGGGAAAGCAGCCTTTTCTACATACTTGTAACCGGAACTCTCGACGCATTGATAACGGGAGCATCTGGTGATCAGAAAAAGGTCGGTGAGATACCGGCGGGCAATTCATTCGGCGAGATGGCACTGCTCTCCGGCACGCCACGCACGGCAACCGTCGCGGTCGGCGCAGGTGTCGATCCGGCGCTTGTGCTTGAATTCTCGCGTCCGGCGATCCGGCTGCTCCGAAAGCTTCCTAAATTTGGCCGCTTCCTTGACCGAAACTACCGAGCTTACGGCCAGTCGCTCACCATCAACGAACTCAAAAATGTGATGCACGGCAACATTAGCGACGGTGTGCTAAAACGCCTCGATGACGCGGCCCGCTTTGCCGTCTATGAAAAGGATCACGTTCTTTTTCGCGAGGGCGACCCGATAAATCGTGTGTTGTACGTCCGAAACGGGTGGATCCAGCGTGTGAGCGGTGCACAATTTAACCCAAAGGCCGCCGATATCTTGCTCGAATCGGACGCCTCGGTCGGGCTTGATTTTCTCGGCTCAGGAACGTGTCTCGGCCTCGACGCTATCGATCAGACGGGCACGTGGAAGTACACCGCGACCGTCTGGGGCCGTGCCGAGGTCGTCGAGGTTGCCGTAAGTCGCCTGCGCGACGATCACGAACTGTCCGCCGCCGTTATGCCCTTTCTCAAGAGCACCAACGGCGACCGGTCATCGGCCCCGTCGCGGCCGGTCGATAATCGCGTCATCAACGCCACTACCAAAGAGATCGAGAGCGGTGTCGTGGATGGCGTAAATCTTCTCGTGATGGACATGGCCAAGTGCATACGCTGCGGCAATTGCTCGCTCGCCTGTCACACGGTACACGGCAGCACGCGGCTTGTCCGACGCGGCATCCATATCGAACGTCCCGTAAAGCCGCTGAGTTCATCGATCCAAAGCGTGCTCGTCCCCGAGGTATGCATGCATTGCCAGGATCCCGAATGCCTGACAGGCTGCCCGACCGGTGCGATCGCCCGATTTCCAAACGGCGAGATAGATATCAATACCACAACCTGCATCGGCTGCGGCGACTGCGCGACGCAATGCCCGTACAACGCGATCTCGATGATTCCGAAGGGCGACGCCTCGAATGGCAAAGGAGTATTCTCAAAACTCTTGTCCGGCTTCTCGCTCCGCGAAACGAAACTCCCCGAGCCCGTCGAACAGACAGAAAATCTACTCGCGGTAAAATGTAATCTCTGCAAGGACACCGGCCTTAATCCGAAGGGCAAGAAAACGGCCGCGTATTCGTGCGAAGAGAATTGCCCGACTGGCGCATTGGTTCGCGTGAACCCACGTGAATACTTCGACGAGGTCAAAGAAACCGTGGGCATCGTTCAGCGAAGCAAAACACACGCTATCGGCGAGAACATCCACAAATTCGACCTGTGGGCGACGATCTGGCACATCTTTGGCTTTATTGCCGTGATCGCGGGCGGCGGTGCGGCGATCTGGGCAACGATGCAGTTTGCTCAGGACATTCCTCTCAGCCCCGGAAGTTGGGTGACGATGCGTTGGATCACGGGCCTCTTCGGGCTCGGGGGCATCGCTTGGGTGATGGTATACCCGATGCGAAAACAGGTCTATCGCCGCCGTGCCGGAGCCTTGCGATATTGGATGCTGTCGCACATCTATCTCGGCGTGCTCGCGGGCGTCGTGCTGCTGGTGCACGGAGGCACGAGCTCCGGCGGATTACTGACGACACTATTGATGATCTCGTTCGACATGGTGATCGTGACCGGCATTTTTGGGACACTTTGCTATGTCATCGTGCCGAGATTCATGACGCGGATCGAACGCGAACCGCTGCTCGTCGACGATCTCGAAGCCCGGCGCGAAGAGCTCCGAAACGCCCTTCTCGTAACAGCGGCAGATACATCGAGTCCGGTATTAACAGCATTGATCCAGCGCAAGGTTCGCCGCCGTTTTCTCGGCCTGGCGTATCTCATGAGGCAGTATCTCAAACGCGAGGATCTGCAATCGATGCTGGCCGCTGCAAGAAAAGAATTTCGCTCAGCTGCCGACAACATGAGCCGAAGCGACGATACGAGGCTGATGGACGCTGTCGAAAATGCGGCGACGCTCAGACGCGTCGATGCACTGATTTACCTGCACAAGCTGCTCAAACTGTGGGTCGCTCCGCACGTTCTTTTTACATCCCTGATGCTCGTCCTGATGTTGATACATATCGTTCAGGTCGTTTACTTTAATGTGAGATAACGGATTCGCTATATGCTGTCGAAGGACGCGGGAAATTTTACGATCCATTTCGCCGGAACTGACGCTCCGCCGAAGAAATTGTATAAAGAAGGCGTCTTTATCGGCCGCCTCGACACCTGTGAGATCGTCCTCGACCACAAATCGGTCTCGAGAATTCACGCCGCGATCAATTTTCGCGAGGGGAAATATGTCCTCGTAAATCTCACGACCTCAAACATCCTTACCCTCAACGGCCGTCTCCTCGGCCCTGAAAAAGACGACGTTCTTGCGGGCGGTGACACCATCCAGATCGGGCCGTTCACGATCCATGCGGCGATCGACGGCGAGGCACTCTCGCTCGATATCGAGCAGATCCAGCTTGCCCAATCGCAACCCAAGATCGCTGCTCCGGCAAAGCCGCCGCCCGGAATGCCCGACGCCGCCGATGTGCTCAAGGTTTTTTGGGAAAAGAGAACTCGCCAGAAAGAGGACGTAGGCACTCGGTTGCGTCCGACGGAAAAGCCAAAGCCTGGGAAGGCGATGTTCAATTGGCGCCCGACCGGCGATCTGAAACGAACCTGGCGTATGGGCCTGTTCGTCTGGGCGTTTTTGATAATCGGCGCTGTCGGGACATTTGCATACTTTCGCTACCCGAACGTCTATGCTCCAAAGCCGCTTGCGAATCCGCACGCGCAAAAGATCGAGAACAGCACGATCGCCGTCCGCGAAAATGCAAATTCATGCACGACCTGCCACACGCCGAATGAGCCGCTCGAGAATTCGTGCGTCACATGTCATCAAGCCGATACCTTTCACGCGACGAATACCAAGGCACACGAAGATGCCGGCATCACCTGCTCGGCCTGTCACAAAGAGCATCAGGGCGCTGATTTCCAGATGGCCGCGACGGCGGTACAGAGTTGTGCCGAATGTCATAACAACGCCAACAAGCAGACGTACAACGGCAAAACCGTCGCGACCGCACACGATGGATCGTACGGTTATCCGATCGAGAACGGCCTCTGGAAATGGAAAGGCGTTTATCGCGAAGTGGCCGACGCGATACCTGAGATCAACAGCTCCGCAACCGGCGATAAGGACGAACAAGCTAAACTGAGCCGGCATTTTCACACCATCCACACGGCTCGCCTAAAAACGCCCGAGGGTTTGAAAGGCGATTCTCGCGGGCTGGTTTCCTGCTCGACGTGCCACAACGGTTTTGATCCGGTCGATCGCGTGACGCCGCGTGAAACGTGTGCGGCGTGTCATACGACAAAGGCGGACGCGGTCGGCAGAGATACGCGTTTTGGGGTGAGCACGGCAAACTGTATCTCGTGTCACACACAGCATCCTTACAGCGGTGATCGCTGGAGCGAATTCCTGACCGATGACGCTCTGCAACGCCGAAAGGACGCAGTCGCGGCAAAGATCAAGCAATTGAAAGGACAATGAGACTTTTTCATATCATCATTTGCATCGCTTTTTTGGGCCTGCTCATTTGGCTCAATCAGACGACGTTGATCGAGCACAATGTCTCGTACGGCGGGCTGTCGTGGATAGGCTGGGCGAGCATTCTGGCGGTCGGCCTGGGAGTCGGTTTCATCGCGATCTTTAACGATTCGGCACGGGCTCTGAGCTTTTTCAAGGCCCGCGACAAGAACGTCAAACCTTCCCCGACCGTTCGTACGCTCGCGAGTGCTGAGCTCAAGGAACTCGGCTACGACAAATATCGCGGCCCGAGCTACCCGCACCCCGTCATTTTTCCCGAACGCTGCATCGGCTGTCAGGCGTGCGTCGATGCATGTCCTCATGACGTGCTTGCGATCGTCGATGGCACTGCCGCCGCAGTCGCACCTGACCTCTGTATGGAAGACACCGCCTGTCAGGCTGAGTGTCCGGTCAATCCAAAGGCATGCATCGTCATCAACACCGCAAAAGAAGTCCGCTCGATGCCGACGCCGACGCGTGACGGGGCGAGTTTTGAGACAAATGTCGCGGGGTGTTACATCATCGGTGACGTGTCGGGCGTGCCGCTGATCAAGAATGCGGTCAAAGAAGGCTCGGACGTTCTCGGGCATATCGCTGGCCAGCTCGCCGCCGCACAGCCCGAGCCAAAGGCCCAATACGACGTCGCCATCATCGGCATCGGCCCCGGGGGGGCGTCCGCCGCCGCCTGTGCTCAGGACGCCGGCCTCACCTACATCGCCCTCGAACAAAACAACACGCTCTCGACCATCGACCTGTATCCGAAGGGCAAATACATCTTCTTCAAGCCCGACACGAAAGACTGGTTCGGCGGAATTCCGGTCGCAGGCCTCGGTCTTGCTAAGGCTAAATACGGTGGCGGAGACGCGGGCGATGACGATGCGGTAATCGAAGCTCTCGGTGCACCGCTCGCCAATATCGTTCACGCCGAAATGCCTTTGCTTCATGCGCAATTGATCGACAGCATTCCGGTACCGCTGCGTGAAGAATTATCGCCCCAGCTTGAGGCAAAGATCGAGAAGGAACTAAAAAAACGCATCGTCGCTCACCTACGCTCGAAAGGCAACGCCGACTGGCCGGCCCTGTTTCAAAAACACATCGTCGCCGATCAGCAGACGGTGATGGCACAGTTCAAAACAGACATCGCCGATCAGCTTCAGACAAAGATCCCGGGCGATCAGCGTGAGAATATCCTCGCCGTCTGGCTCGGCAGCCTTGCGGCAAAGGGCGTCAAGATCAACGAGAATGAGAGCTGCAAGACGGTGACGCCGGCCGAGGATGGGCAATATTTCACCATCGCGACCGAGCACGGCAACGAAAAGACGCCGCACACATACACCGCCCGAAAGGTCATCATCGCCATCGGCCTGCGCGGTGCGCCGAACAAGCTTCGCCTGCCCAACGAAGATCTCAAATTCACCATCGACGGCCACGAAGAGGCTAAGGTCATCTACGGCCTGTCTAACCCGATGGAATTTCGCGGCCGCCGGCTCATCGTCGTAGGCGGCGGCAATGTCGCGGTCGAGGCCGCTGTCGACCTGGTCTGCACCCGCGACGGCAACTCCGTCTCGCCCCGCGCTCCTGCCGACATGAACCAAGTGACCGTGCTCGTTCGCGATTATCTCGCTCCGACGGTAAAATTTGGTAATAAGCTCCAGCTCTATCAATGTGCCGACGAAGGCCTGTTAGACTTGAAGTTTGGTGCGGGAATAAAGGAAATGCGCGAGCACGAAGTAGTGCTCGAAAACGTCGTGACCAAAGAGGTCATCGGCACAATACCAAACGATTACATCTTCGCCCTAATAGGCGGCGAAAGGCCGAACAGATTTTTAGAATCGATCGGAATTACGATCAAATAGGTTTAGAGTCCCGAGTCTTGGGTCCTGAGTCTTGGGTCGTGGGTTCACTCTTAACTTTTGACCTTTTACTTTTTACTTTTTCATCATCTATGTCCAAAGAAAATCTCATGTTCTCCGTGATCGGTTTGATGGTGGGTGCGATCATCGGTTTTATGGCCGCTAACAGCGTTAACAAAGGCGTGGTGGCTCCGGTTGCACCTACTACGGCGGCAAACACCGCCGGGCCGCTAACGGGCAATCCTGCGCTTCCGGCCGATCATCCGCCGCTTGGCACAAGCTCTGGTGACAATACCGGCGGCGGCACGATCCCGCAGGTAACGGAGGCCATTCAAAAAGCCAAGGACGAACCGCAGAACTACGAGGCACAGATGACCGCGGCCGACCTTTACTATCAGATACAACGTTACGACGACGCGGCCAAATTTTATGAGGCTGCCGTAAAGCTAAAGCCCAATGACACCGAGCCGCTCATTAAGGCGGGCAATGCATACTTCGACGCCGAAAAATTTGACGAGGCCGAAAAGCGTTATCTACTCGTTCTCGAACGCGAACCCAAAAACATCAACGTCCGCAACGATTACGGATTGACCTTTTTTCTGCGCCAACCACGCGACATCGACCGCGCCATCGCCGAATTTGACCGTGCCCTCGCCATCGACGCAAACCACGAGATCACGCTCCAAAACCTCGCCCTCGCCTACAAAGAAAAAGGCGACGCCGCCAAACTCGCCCCCGCGATCGAAAAACTAAAAAAAGTAAACCCCCAAAACCCCGCCCTCAAACAACTAGAAAACCCGGCCAGCCCCTAACCCGATCCGCCCGCCGCGCGGTAGATCTGGCTTTCTCCAATGACCGCAATGCGTTTTCGGCAAAGCCGCTCGAGCGATCTCTGCGTCCTCCTCGGCGGTCTCTGCGATAAAATGCAGTTAAACGCTGAGAACGCAGAGACTTACGCAGAGTTGGCAGAGTAAAGCCCCGGGGAACAGGCCACCAAGGATCAACGGAGCCCGCGTCAGCGGGCGACAGATCCGTGACATTCAAGACCGTTCGCGCCAAAATCTCGTTGTGTACGTCCGCGACAAACGCTCTCCCAAACCAAAAAACGAAGCCGTCTCGCGTGTAATGAGCGCCAATCGAGCCAAAGACTCCAAGCCCGAACTCATACTCCGAAAAGCTCTCTGGCACGCGGGCCATCGCGGCTACCGACTCCACTACAAACGCGTCCCGGGCCGTCCCGATATCAGCTTCGTCGGCAAAATGGTCGCGATCTTCGTCCACGGCTGCTTCTGGCATCGCAAGGCGCAATAGTCGAATTTGGACTATTTTTCTACCGACCGTAAAGTTCAATTTATGGTTGAAAAGGAAAACTACTCAGATGTCGTCAAAACGATCCTAGCTCGACCCCAAAGCGGGTCGGGCGGCGGCATTCCGCTGACTCGCGGCGAGGTCGCAATGCTCTTCCTAGACGGCTATGCCGGCGACGGTCTAGGCCTTCTCGATGTTCGCTCACACGGCTACGGTGAAGGCCCGTGCTGGTACGGCCTCGATAGTGAAGTGGTCTTCGAGGACGAGGATACAATTTTTGTATGGTCGAAATGGGAGCCGCTGGAACTCTGGCCCGATGACTTACACTAGATCTCCGCAAGGCCCAAGCCCTTTAAGTAAGAGTAAGTGCCCTCGTAAAACTCCGGTAGGCGGGTTTGGTCGGTTACATCACCAACGGGAATAAAAATAATCATGCCTTGACGAGCACGTGTCAAAAGAACGCGGTACGCATTCGTAAGGTAACGCTGGGCGAATACATCGTTTATCTGCTGCCATTTGGTCCCCTTGAACTTTCTCTTTTCCCAACTCCCATTCTTGAAATACAGGTCACCGTCCCAACATACACAAGTCCAATCCAGTTCAAGACCTTGTATATCAAACTCCGTCGCGACCTCTTCATGGAAGAACGAAGACCGTACATCGTCTTTGTCGTTTAAGAACCAAATGGGCGCGTCAATATTGTGTTTCACCGAAAGACCAAGCGGTCGAAGGCGATAAGCTCCCGATGAAGCCACCAATCCGGTTCTCTCTGAGCCCCGAGCCATTTTTCTCAACCAGCCTTTAGCCGTATCTAGGTTTCGTGTTAGGTAAATCGGATATTTGTCTTCTTGAAGGGTCTGGTAGAGATCGGCTGCTCGCCTGCTGTCGATATTCAACAGGGACTCGACAAAAGCCGAAGCACTTTCCGAGCGGAATGACCGAACGGATACGGCCAGATGCAAATCCGTCTCTTGATTTCCAACTCTCAACAGCCATTGTCGAAGCTCATCGTTATTTAGGTAGTTATTGTCTTCGACAATAAGGTTCGAAAAATGAATCTTCCAATCAGGAAAATACCTGCGGAGTGCTTCCAGCCACTCTTCAAGTCCAGCCTCACCGCGATTAATTTCCTGGCCTCCTCCAATCAAGCAGACCACAGTACACGATTGGTGCCGGTTCATTACGTCAATCAAGAACTGTGGTTCTGACTGATTGAAATCTAGCCGATTCTTTTTCCGCCTCATGAAACTCGATAGCTGGTCGCGCGTCCATGCCCTTTGAGCTTCATCGAATACAACTGCCTTGTCAGTCGGAATCTCGGCGTTGTCTACATAATGATCTCGAAAGTGATGAATATTCTGGATAAAAGCACTTGCTCGACGGTCTGCGTTTGCTTTGGTAATTCTCTTACCAGCTTCTTTTTCGGTGGCTACAATGTTCCGGGCCAATGCCTCCCGCAAGACATCAACGAGTGGGCCATTTCCTGACAAGAACACTGAATGGTCATCGCCAAACTTCATGTTTTGTGTCGCAATGTTTAGTCCGGCTAATGTTTTGCCCGCACCAGGGACTCCTGTCACGAAACAAATCGCTTTATGTTGTTCCGATTCCGCCGCGTTGATAATTTGGTTGATGCAATCGGAAGTTAGGCTCAAATTCTTCGCCCCAGAATCGGAACGGGAAATTGCCTCAACGCTATGGTTGTTGTAGAGAGCCTGCGCAGCCTCAACAATTGTCGGGGTTGGCTTATAACGAGAATTCGCCCAGGCATGGGCGTCAACCGGTTCGGACTCAATATCGGACACGGCATAATCAATAACCGCCCGTAAGTTGTTTCGATTTGCAAAAGTCGTATCAAAAAGGCCGTCCGGCGAAAGTTTCGGATGATTTTCCTGCGAAGGAGCGTTGGTCGCGACCAACAGCGGAATCAACTTTTGGTCGTGACTTGCTTCATGAAAGTTCTTAAGATCCAGCGCATAGTCTACAACCTGCTCAATCGCATACGCGGCATAATGGTCGTCCCCAACCTTAAACTCGATAACGAAGATGAGTCCATCGAGAATCAGGATGCAATCGGCCCTTTTACCCATTCTAGGAATCGCAAACTCGAAAAAGATGTGCCCTTTCCCTATTCCGCGCAAATTGTCCTTAAGGATGCGGATTTGTTCCCGCCACGCGTTGGTTTGAAGGATTGCTAGATTCTGCAACGGATAGTTCCTCGTAAGTTCACCAAGAATGCGCACCTCATCCTCAACCAAGAACTCAGAAACTTTGTTGGAGTAGAAATAACGAGCCATCAATCCTCAACGTTCTCCCCGGCCAGCCGGTCGAAATCGAACAACTCCGAAACCGACATCTCAAACACGTCCGCAAACACACCGATATTCGCGAGCGAGATATTCCGTTCGCCGCGTTCGACCATGCCGATGTAGGTGCGGTGGAAGCCGGTTTGGAATGAGAGTTCTTCTTGCGAGAGGCTGCGCTTTGTGCGGAGTTGTCTGATCCTCTTGCCGAAGGCCTCGATGAGGGCCTTGTTTTTCATGTGAGATCAAAACTATACGTATTGTATGCGCTCGATCAACATACAATACGTATCATCCGCACCGTTTGTGTTCAGCGTCCTACTCAGAGCTCTCCGCGTTGAGAGGCCTTTTTCAACGCAGAGACACGCCGAGATCGACGCAGAGTTCGCTGCGAAGAAAGCCCCGCGACGTGTAGAAAGTGCCTTGACTTTTGGTTGCCAGATGTGCTATCCTTGCAACACTGTGTGGCATATGATGCTGTCGCTATGATCTTTGACATTGGGTATGTAGGCTTTTGGCATTCGCGGCAGAGCCGCAAAAAGATCGGATCGCATTTTGTAGCACAGAGTTTTTTGAAAAGTGCCGGAACACACCGGTAAAAAGCCATGTAAACTATTGACCCGTAATGGTTTATTTGCCCCGGACGACCCTGGGACAAGCCTGGGACAGTGGAAAAGACGATTGTGGCCGTAAGTTTATATAATACAAGGGGTTACGGCGATATGGCTGTATTACAATGTCATACAGGCGATGAAATTCGCCCGGATTCTGACAAGGCGGACGGGGCGCGATACAATGAATTTTAACTAAATATGGAGATCTATTTTGAGCTGGTAAGCGACGCCGGATCGCTAAAAAAGGCGTGTGACGAACTGAAAAATGTTCGCAATTTGGGTTTCGACGTCGAAACGACCGATCTCGACCCGTACCGCGGCGAACTGCGGCTCGTGCAGCTCTCTGACGGGCGAAATACTAAGGTCATCGACCTCAGGGCGTTTGGCGGCAAGGCTGATGATATCGCCGGATCGGTCGAGGCTCTGCGGGCAAATCCTGATCTGGCACCGCTTCGTGACCTGCTTTCATCAACCAAGCAGACCAAGATCGCCCACAATGCCAAGTTCGACACAAAGTGGACGCGGCACCATCTCGGATGCGAGGTTGGCGGCGTTTACGACTCTTACATGGCGAGCATTCTGCTGGCTGCGGGCGAGGGCGAACGGCGGCACGGTTTGGCCGATGTGGTCCAGTTTTTCCTTGGGCGAACGCTGGATAAGAGCGAACAGGTTAGCGATTGGTCGGCGAATGACCTGTCGCAGTCGCAGATCGAGTACGCCGCGTTGGACGCGGCGATCATGCCGGAGGTCAAGGCAAAGCTCGACGAACGCATCGCCACGGACAATCTGGCAGACGTGCTTCGGCTCGAGAATGAATGCGTGATGCCGATCGCCGAAATGGAGCTGAACGGCTTTTACCTCGATGAAGGGCGTTGGCGTGAACAGCTCGCAAAGGTCTCGGTCATACAGAAAAAGGCGGGCGACGAACTGCAATCGATGCTATCGGCCGGTGTCGCGCAGGCGTCACTCTTTGGCCAGACACAGATCAATCTCGACTCGATCGATCAGGTCACTAACGCCCTCGAGAATCTCGGCATTCCCGTTCCCGCATCGACCCGTGCATGGGAACTCCAGCCGCTCGCCGGCGAATATCCTGTCGTGAAAAAGCTGCTCGAGTATCGTGCGGCGGCAAAGGCGAGCCAGAGCTTTGGCGAGAACATTCTTGAGTTTATCGAACCCGAAACCGGGCGGATCCACGCAGATTTTCGCCAGATCGGCGCTCCGACGGGGCGGTTTTCGTGTTCGAAGCCAAATCTACAGCAGATACCGCACGAGGCGGAGTATCGACGCTGCTTTATGGCCCCCGAGGGCCGCAAGCTCGTGATCGCCGATTATTCGCAGATCGAGCTGAGGGTATTGGCAGATTTTTCAGGCGATCAGAATTTTATAGACGCATTTGTCGCGGGCTCGGATT
Source organism: Pyrinomonadaceae bacterium (assembly GCA_049663465.1). Taxonomy (GTDB): domain Bacteria; phylum Acidobacteriota; class Blastocatellia; order Pyrinomonadales; family Pyrinomonadaceae; genus OLB17. The sequence continues at coordinate 140,954 of JBATDM010000118.1, read as the reverse complement.
TTCACGCCGCGACAGCGGCACAGGTCTTTGGGATAAAGGCCGAGGATGTTTCGGCGGAGCAGCGTTCCTTTGCTAAGAGGCTGAATTTTGGAGTTGTTTACGGCATCGGAGCTTCAAGATTCGCCATGATGACCGGTCTGACACAGCGGCAGGCCGAGGAAACACTGCGGCGGTATTTCGCAACATATCCGCGAATGGACGAATGGCTTCGCACCGCAGCAAGGAACGTCTTGAACGAACGCTCGGCACGCACCGCCTCAGGGAGAATGGCTCGTATGAATTTTGACCCGAACGACCGCTCGTCCGTCGGCTCAGCACAGCGTTACGCCAAGAATATGCCGATCCAGGGCACCTCCGCCGACATTCTCAAGCGTGCCTTGAGATTGCTCCACGACGATATTCGTGACACGTCGGCAATACTCGTAAACATCGTCCACGACGAAATAGTTGTCGAATGCGATGCGGTAGAAGCCGAGTCAACCTCCGCCAAACTAGAATCCGCCATGCAGCGTGCCGGCAGCGAATTCGTTACCAAAGTTCCGATCAAGGTCGATGTTCACACAGCGGACGACTGGACGAAGTAATTCCGTTTAGTTACGGTTATGACTGTGCAAAATTCAATTCCGTGTAACCTATGCGGCGGATCGGATGCTGAAGAGATCGGTCTGATGGATCGCGACAGCAACTATCTGCGTACAGTGATCTGCCGGAACTGCGGACTAGTTTGGTCAGACCCTAGACCAAATGAAGACGAGATCCGCAGCTACTATTCGAAGGACTACCGTATTGAGTATAAAGGAACGCTCACGCCAAAACTCAAGCACGTCTATCGGGCGGGACGAATTGCGGAGCACAGGTTTCGGCAGGTCGCGGACTTAATCACGCCCGGAGCCCGCGTGCTGGATGTGGGTGCAGGGGGCGGCGAATTCGTCTTTCTAATGCGTAAGAGAGGATTCGACGCGAGCGGAATCGAACCGAATGAGGGATACGGTCGTTTTGCTCAGGAACATCTAGAGCTACCGATCCGGGTTGGTTTCGCCCAGCAGATCAAGCCTGCAGATGGCAGATTTACCCTTGTCACTATGCATCACGTACTCGAGCATCTCGACGATCCAGCCTTTGTGCTCGGCAAGCTGTACGAATCGATCTCGGACGACGGGTTTCTTGCCATCGAAGTACCCAATGTCGAGGGTACGTGCTTTGCCCCGATCCATCGTTTTCATCAAGCCCATCTATATAACTTCAACAACAAGACTCTCGAGGCGATTGGTAAGAACGCCGGCTTTAATGTCATCAGATCCGAGATGTCCGACGACGGCGGTGTAATTAGGACGATATTTAATAGAACCGACGAAAAGCCTGAACCCGTAAAGGTCATTGCCGGGAACTATGACAGGATTGCCTCGATCATTCGCCGTCACACGCCGGCTTCGCACTATTTGACGGTCCACCCGTATGTCAGGCCGTTCAGCCGGCTTCAGATGAATCTGGCGGAAAAGGAAGGCACTAAAGGCTGCACGGACGCCTACTCTGTGCTAGAGAAGTTATTTGGCACAGCGGCTTAACGTGGCACAGGCGAGTCTGCCTAGCAATTAGTTGATGTGAATTCGGCAACTTTGGATTCGACCATCTCCTTGATCTCCGCGAGGTTTTCTTCTGTATCGGCTTCGAATCGGAGCACGAGCAATGCCTGAGTATTCGACGGACGAACGAGGCCCCAGCCGTGGTCGAAAGTGATGCGGGCACCGTCGATGGTGTTGACGTCGTGGCCGATGGCGGCGAAATGCTCGCCGACGCGGCGGGCGACCTCGAATTTGGTTTCGTCAGGGCAATCGACGCGGATCTCGGGCGTTGAAAAGGTTTTTGGAATGTCGGCGAACAGTGCCGACAGAGGTCTATTGGTCTTTGACAATATTTCGAGCAGACGAGCACCGGCGTAGCAAGCGTCGTCAAAGCGGTAAAATCGGTCTTCAAAGAAGATATGGCCGCTCATTTCGCCGGCGAGGGCGGCACCGGTTTCCTTCATCTTTGCCTTGATGATCGAGTGGCCCGCTTTCCACATGATCGGCGTGCCGCCATGTGCGACGATGTCGTCAAAGAGCGTTTGCGAGCATTTCACCTCAGCGATAATGGTCGAGCCTGGTCGGCGGGCAAGGATATCACGGGAAAAGAGAACCATTAGTTCATCGCCCCAAATGATGCGCCCCGTCTCGTCAACGACACCGATTCGGTCGGCATCGCCATCGAAAGCTATGCCAACATCCGCCTTCGTATCGCGAACGGCCTTGATAAGATCTTGCAGATTTTCCTCAACGGTCGGGTCGGCGTGGTGGTTAGGAAAGGTCGAGTCGGGTTCGGTGAACAGTTCAGTTAGATTGACGCCGAGTTTGCGATAAACCGGCACCGCGGTGACACCGCCCATACCGTTGCCGGCGTCGATGACCACTTTCAGTTCGCGTGGACCGAGTGAGACTCGGGAGAGGATGTCCGAGACATAGGTGTCGAGCACTTCAAGAGTTTCTGTTGAGCCTTGAACCTGGCCGCCCGCTGGCGCAAGCGGTTCTGACATAGCGATGACCTTTATTTCTTGTATTTGCGAGCCAAAAAGAGTGTGTTTGCCGAGACAGATCTTGAACCCATTGTGATCGGGCGGGTTGTGCGAACCCGTGATCATCACGCCGCCGTCAACGTCGCTTGTAAAGACAGTGTGATAAAGCACAGGTGTCGGGACACGGCCGATGAGTACGACATCGCACCCGGCGGCATTCAGGCCGTGGGTCAGAATTTCGCAGAAGCGAGGCGAACTTTCGCGAGCATCGTAGCCGATGGCGATGCGGGTCGAGCCGTTGGACCTCAAGAAAGTGCCTATCGCATGGGCGAGCGTCGCCACCACATCGTCGGTCAATGACTTATCGACGATGCCGCGGATGTCGTATTCACGGAAGATGTTCGGATCCATAACAGCCCAGACATGATTCTGTCTGATGTTGGACAAAGGTGCAAAATGCTGCGATTGCCCGGGAGGTTGGTTCGGTTCAAAATGTAATGCAAATCTATCTTTTGCTATACTCACAGGTTGCGAGCGGACAACATCACACCACCCGTTTGCATCGAAAAATATGCGCCGAATTAGTAGAACTGTATTGTCGTCTATGAGATCAAGGGTAACTTTCAACTTCGCCGGTATGCTCTGCCTGATGTTTGGGCTGGCTGTTTTTGCGGCCGGTCAGACGCCTGCACCCGCTCCGACCGCTACACCGCCCGATGATCCGGGTGTGACCAAGGTATTTGAGGTTCGTCTGCCGGTGACGGTCACAGAGAAGAAGAAAAATCTGATCAGCGGACTCACCCGCGGCGATTTTGCTGTGTTTGAGGACGGGGTTCAGCAGGAAGTTACATTCTTCTCAGATGAAAAAACAAATCCACCCGTGTTCGTCGGCGTCCTAATGGACACCTCGCCCTCGGCGGCCGGAAAGATCGCGTTCTCAAAAGAAGCGGCCAGAAACTTTATCTATACGGTCACACGGCTTCGCAAAGATAAGGCGGCCTTCATGACGTTTGATCATGATGTGGTACTTAGACAGGATTTTACCGATAAACTGGATCTTCTGGACAAGGCGGTGGACAAGGTCAAAAAGCCGGGCACGCAGACCGCGATGTACGACGCGGTATGGCAGTTTGCCGACGAAAAACTTCGTAACGTACCGGGCCGACGTGTGATCGTTATCATCACGGACGGCGACGATACGTTTAGCCGAGCCGAGCTAAAAGATGCGATAGATATCGCCCAAAGAACCGAAACAACCATTTTCGGCATCTCAACGAAGGCTGGGTTTCTAGGGACCGTGCCTGGTGTCGAGGCTGGTACGGTTAAGGATAAGGGCGACAAGTTTCTGACACAGCTTTGCGAGGAAACGGGCGGTGAAGCTTTCTTTACCGGCGACATGCTCGAACTCGAACGGGCGTTCAAACGGATTTCGGACGAGTTACGCACCCAGTATCTGATCACCTACAAGCCCGCAGATCAGGCGACCGACGGCCGTACCCGCAAGATCGAGGTAAGGCTCACCGACCGGGACAAAGCCGACAAGTACAAGATCCGAACAAAAACAAGCTATCGAGCTATTAAAGATAGTTTGAAGTAGGAGTTAAAGATGTTTTCGAGAAGTAGAATTTTGGTTTCGTTGACGACTGCTTTATCGCTGGCCGTTCTGATCGGACTCTCTTTCACCCACGCACAACAGACGCCAAACCCGGCTGCAAAGTCGTCTGCTCCGACCGTAACGCCGACGCCGCTGCCGGTGATAGACGATCCAGACGTTATCAAGATCGATACGGATGTCGTAAATGTACTGTTTACCGCTCAGGATAAGAATCGACGGCTTTTGACGAGTTTGCGTCAGGAAGACATAAAGTTGTTCGAGAATGACGCTGATCAGGAGATCATTGCATTCTCGCGTCAGGTCGATCTGCCGCTTAGCCTCGCGATCTTGATCGACGTCAGCGCCTCGCAGGAACGGACGCTGCCAGACGAGAAAACGGCTGCTACGTCCTTTCTCGAAACCGTCATCCGGCCTGCAAAAGATGAGGTTGCGATCATATCGTTCACTGGCGAGGCGACGCTCGAACACGGCATGACGAACAATCTGACGCGGCTTCGACGGGCGGTCGCGAATGTAAGGTTTATCCCGCCGTCGGGCTATATCGGCGGCGGCGTGATCACCGGCACTCCGCCAATATCTGGTGACAATCAGTCAGTGCAGGGCTCAACGGCGATATGGGATGCGATATGGGTCGCGTCCGACGAAGTTCTCGGGCCAGCACCCGAGCGGACCAGACGAGCAATAATCCTGCTCTCGGACGGAGTCAACACGTCGGGCAAGAAGAATCTTGAAGAAGCGGTACAGGCCGCACTTCGGTCGGAGGCGATCATCTATTCGATAGGGATCGGCGACAATTTCTACAGCGGCGTGGACAAGGGGTCTCTGAACAAGATCGCAGAGCGAACGGGCGGCCGAGCTTACTTTCCGCGGGACGAAGGCGAACTAAGGCAAGCATTTCGCCAGATCCAGGACGAAATGCGGTCACAATACCTGATCGCCTACGAACCGACAAATCAATCCCGCGATGGCTCGTACCGAAAGATCGAGATCCAGTTGTCCAATCAACAGCTCGTCAAGGAAAAAGTCAAAGTTACGCACCGTCAAGGATATTTTGCTAAAGACGGCTCGAAGAAATAGTGGGATAAGATGTGAAACATAAGAGCCGGAGATGCCTCAATTGGCTCTCCGGGTTCTTCTTAGGAAGGGAGAAATCTCGGGCAATTTGAATTGCCTTGCGATCAAAAGCTGAATACCTCGACGCGTTGAAGGACACCGCGCTTCAAGCGAATCACCCAGTAAACCCCATACTCGCTTTCGAGCAGATTGCGAAAGACCTCTTTCTTCGCAAGCATATTGGCAAGCGCCGGAATGGTGTTGCTGTGGCCGACGATCAAGTAATGGTCAGTATCGCTCGCCATGATCTGTGCGACCAGGTCAACCTGTTTGGCTGGGTCGTAGGTCTGGATCTCCTTTTTTCGCTTCGCTGCAACCGGCTCTGCGGTCTGGCGGGTGCGTTTGTAGCTCGTCGAGAATATTTCATGAGGTTTGTACCGCCGCACCACCGCCTTCATAAAACGCTCGGCCCTGGCGCGTCCCTCGGGCGACAGCTCAGGATCAGGCTCGGTCGGCGGAGCCGGGACCTTTTCGGCGTGACGGACGAGCACAATGGTCTTGTTCTTGCTCTGCGAATAAGACGTTTGGACCGCAAAGGCCAGTAACAAGACAACAACAACAAGGAACAACTTATTTGCCATGGTTTACGGATTCTACACGAACATCTTCCCTGGATTCAAAATGCCATTCGGATCAAATAGCCTTTTGATGCCCTTCATCACTTCCAGCGTCGGACGGTCAATGGCATAGTCGAGATACGGAGCCTTGACATAGCCGATGCCGTGCTCACCCGAGATGGTGCCGCCGAGGGCGACGGAGAGTTGAAATGTCTCGGCAACGCTTTCGCGAGCACGGGCGATGGCATCGGGGTCGTCGCGATCCACGACAAAATTCACGTGAATGTTGCCGTCACCTGCGTGGCCAAAGTTTGCCACGAATGTATCGTGTCGTTCTCCGATCTTTTCGATCTTCGCGACAAGCTCAGGCACCTTTGAACGCGGCACTACAACATCCTCGTTGATCTTTAATGTGCCGTACTTCATCAAGCTGGGTGAAATCGCACGGCGGACGTCCCAGAGTTTATCCTCTTCGTCCTTGGATCTCGACCGTAGTATGTCAAAACCGCCGTTCTCCCCTATGATAGTCTCAATCGTCGCGGAATTCTTTTCAACTTCTTCTGTTGAACCGTCCACAGCCACGAGCAGAATAGCTCCCGCTTCGCGCGACAGTCCAAAGGCAAAATTTTCCTCAATAGCCGCAACGCAAAACTTGTCGATGACCTCCATCGCCGTCGGCAGCAGGCCGTGGGGCGTAAATTTGGTCAGCACCCTGCATGCGGCTTCCATCGAGTGAAAATTTGCACGTACGGTCGATGTCGCCTCGGGCAGCGGGAGCAATTTTAGCGTCGCCTCGGTTATGATACCGAGCATACCCTCGGACCCACACATCAATCCCGTCAGATCGAACCCGACTACATTCTTGACCGTTTTGCCGCCCGTGCGAATGACCTCACCAGTTGCCGTGACGACCTCGAGCCCGAGAACGTGATGCTTTGTCACGCCATACTTCGGCGTGCGCATTCCGCCCGCATTCTCAGCGATGTTTCCGCCGATAAAGCTATCCTTGTAGCTAGCCGGGTCGGGTGCGAACATCAACCCCAGTTTCTCAACCGCCTGTTGCAATTCGAACGTGCGAATTCCCGGCTGACAAATCGCGTAGAGATCATCCGCACTTATCTCGATTATCTTATTCATTCGATCCGTACCGATCACAATGCCGCCATCGACCGGAACGGCCCCGCCAGTGTATCCAACCCCGCCCCCTCGTGCTGTTACCGGAAAGCGATGCTCATTCGCAAGTTTTAGGATCGCGACCATCTCCGCCGTCGTCTCGGGAAAGACTACCGCCTCGGGAGGAAATTTCTCCTTCACCGCATCGGCTCCATACGGTTCGACTTGCGACGGGTCGACGATCACGTTACCGTCACCAACTATCGCTGACAGCCGCTTTAGCACCTCGGGCTCAGATGCCGCGGTCGTGCGCCGACCGCGTGATTCAAAGTGTATCGATTTGAACATCTTTTATCGCTTTTGCGTTCTCCCCAAAATACCAAAATCGCGACATATCTGCTACACTCACAAAAATCGAAAATCCCGACAGATAGCCTCCGGCCACGCACCACACCGGAGGCGGCCAGCAAACTTTAGACGAAAGGTAAATTTCTAAAATGCCAGAAGAGAATAACGACCAAATACCATCGGACGAGTACGAACGCGAATTGACCACCGACCTCGACGACGATACGCCGGATAAGCCGAAGGGAATACCGCTCCATACCAAGATCTTTATTGGTCTCGCCGTCGGTGTATTCGGCGGCCTGGCTGCAAATTGGATCTGGGGCGGCGACAACCCCTGGGTTGTCTGGACGGTGGAAAACTTTACACGTCCTGTCGGCCAGCTCTTTCTCAACCTGTTGCTCATGATCGTTGTACCCTTGGTCTTTTCATCGCTGGTTGTCGGCGTTGCGGGCATCGGTGATATCCGCAAGCTCGGACGCATTGGTGCGAAATCCTTTGCGTACACGCTTATCATTTCGGCGATCTCAGTAGTTATCGGGCTCACGCTGGCGAACACGATACGACCGGGTGAGCGCATCAGTCCAGAGATAGCCGCAGAGTTGAAAGCCGAGTTCTCGAGCGCCGGTTCGGCGGCGACCGAGGCCCAAAAGAAGGCGGCTGAAACCGCCAAATCGGACTCTGCTCTCATGCAGGCAGTAAAGACCGTGGTCCCGAGCAACGTCTTTAACTCGATCTCGGGCACTAGTCCTAACATGATCCATATCATGTTCTTCGCCCTTATTCTTGGTGTCGCGATCACGCTGTTGCCGGCGACGGTGACGGCGCCATTCGTGAAGTTTAATGAGGGGCTCTTTGCGATCACGGCCAAGGTGATCGACATCGTGATGAAGTTCGCACCGTATGCCGTCGCGTGTCTGCTCTTCAACAACATCGCCCAGTTCGGGTTGGAGCTGCTGCAGTCGCTCGGCTGGTTTGTTGTGACGGTACTGCTCGGCTTGTCGATACATTTCTTTGGTGTCTATTCGCTGTCGATCTATTTCCTCTCAAAGATGAATCCGATCGAATTTTTCAAACGCGTGCAGACGGTTATTTTGACCGCGTTTTCGACGTCATCGTCGAATGCGACTCTGCCAACCGCCCTTCGCGTCTCGCATGAGAATCTGGGCGTCCCCAAAGAGATCAACAGTTTTGTGCTAACCGTTGGAGCGACGGCGAATCAGAACGGAACCGCTCTTTATGAAGGCGTAACGGTCCTTTTCCTTGCTCAACTCGCAGGGGCGGATCTAACCCTCGGTCTCCAGCTCTCAGTCGTCTATCTCGCCATTCTTGGCGGCATTGGCACTGCCGGAGTTCCATCGGGCTCGATTCCGTTTATTATCGGTATCCTGTTCATGATCGGTATCGATCCGGCATTGATCGCTATCATCATCGGCGTCGATCGCATACTCGATATGTGCCGCACGACGCTGAATGTCGTCGGTGATATTACGGCTGCGACCTACGTCGCTCGCAGCGAGGGATATGAACTTTTGAAAGCGCATGAAAGCGCAAAGATCTGATGTTCCCGATCGGTGACGACAATTCCGGACGGACGATTTTTCCCTTTGTAAATTGGGCGTTCATCGGCATAAACGTTCTCGTCTTTCTGCTGCTCCAGCAGTTGGGCGGGAACGATGCGTTCTCGTATGCATTCTCATTGGTGCCCCAGGAAATAACCACGGGCACCGACCTGACTGGCGTCCAGATCATTCGCGACGCCTTTGGCAACACAGGCGAGATCACTCACTACGAGACACCGCTGCCGGTCTATTTCAATTTCCTCAGCTCGATGTTCATGCATGGCGACATCATGCATATCGTCGGGAATATGATGTTCCTCTTCATCTTTGGCGACAATCTAGAGAATGCACTCGGGCACATCAGATACGCGCTTTTCTATCTGGTTTGCGGGGTTGCCGCTGCCGTAGCCCAGATACTGATGGATACCGGATCGATCATTCCGATGCTCGGCGCATCGGGTGCTATCTCGGGTGTGCTTGGCGGCTATCTGCTTCTCTTTCCAAAGAGTCCCGTGCGGGCGATCATCTTTAATTTTCTCACGACCGTCCCGGCTTATGTGGCATTGGGGATCTGGATCGCCTATCAATTGATCACCGGGTATCTGACTCCGGCTGGAACTGGCGGCGTCGCGTATGCCGCTCACATCGGTGGCTTCTTCGCCGGTCTGTTGCTCATCAAACCTTTCCTGATAGGTCGGAGTTCAGTTGCCCGTCAGTAGTTTTGAGATAAACACACCGTCGTCGAAACCGCCAAACGCTCCGTATCTGACTGCGACCAGACCCTGCGAGCGGATGACATAGAGCCGCTGATTTCCTGCTCCGGCCGCCATGAACACATCGCTGGCATCGGCCAGTTTCTTTCTGCCAATGTCACCCGAAATACCCGGCTGTGCGTCGCCCGACGGCCCTGTACCGTCGGCGTTTAGCCAGAATGTCAGTCCGTAAGCCGGATTCGCCTTTGTACCGACCGTCAGTTCGTCAATCAGCTTGAAGGAAATGATCTGCTTTCCATTCCACTTACCGCCATCTCTGAGAAGTATGCCAAATTTCGCCCATTCGTGTGCCTTGAGAGCTAGTCCCTGAGACAAGATCGGCTGACCTTCGCCGTTGGTGCGCCAGTTCGACACGTTGAGGTCGATCGGGTCGAGAATACGGCGTTTCAGATACGACATCACGCTCTCCTTCTCTTTCGCAAGCTTGCGCGTCATCAGCTCGCCAAATATCTGGAATGGGACCGGCCCGTACTGGAAATGCGTTCCCGGCTCATGTCTAGCAGGCCGCTTGATTGCCTGAGCATAGGTCGGGACGCTGCCGATCTGACCGGCTTCGATGCCGCTGGTCAAGGACAGAAGCTGTCGTATCGTGATCTTTGACTTTCGCGGGTCGCTCTTCCATTCGGTGATGGTGTCCGACACCTTTTCATCGAAGTCCGAGATCAACTTGTCGTCGATAGCGGCCGCACACATTACTCCCACAAAAGACTTCGTCCCGCTCGCAAGCATCCACGGTAGATTCTTAGTGATCCCGCCACGATCGTCCTCAAAAACGATTTTATCGCCCTTCATCACAACCATCGCAACTCCGCGATGCTCTCGTGAATATGCTGCCGCAGCCTCAAACCGCTGCTTCTCAGTGAGGTCCGCAGCCTTTTGCGCCACGGCGCAGCCGCTAACGATCGTCAGTGTCAGGAAACTAGCTAATACTCGCATACCTATCATTATATCGCTGTTCACAGAACGACCGGCCTTCCTGAAAACGTAGGGAAAGCCGGCCGTTTTGGTTGGTTTGCCCCTCGGCTATTGGCGTTGAAACTCCGGGGTTCCAAGCACCAAACTTACGGCCTTAAATACGTCGGGGTTACCGCTCTGCCTGAGCAGCCGAGCCTGGCGATTTTGGGCACCCTGTTGCCCCTCGCGCATGTTCGGCACGCTCACGGTATCGTCATCGATCTCATTCGGTGCCTTGACGGCCGGCAACGGTTGATCGACCTGTTTTAACAAACTGGCCTTTGTCGCCGGTGATATCTCATTGTCGAGAACAAGCGCGATCGCTTTGTTCAAGGTCTCGGTCTTGTCTTTGCCCTCAAACCGTTTCAGATCAGCTCGGGTTCCGGCGATCTGATTGCTGGCAAGGGCGATAGCGTAATTGAGCCTTTCAAGCAGAGCACCTGTATTGACCCAATCTTCGGCCGTGTCCGGATAGCCAGTCGGTGCCTGATAACCGTACGGTATTTCGCCGAGTTTGTTCAGCATCGCCATCATCTGCGGGCCGCCGTTTGTATCGCCAGCGATCGCACGGATCGAGCTGACGGCAAGCTCAAAGGGCGATTTGATCTTTGCTCGGTAATTTTCGGGTGCGAAAAACTCCTTGTCATTGAATAACGCCCTGAGCGTCGTTTTGACGTCACCCTTCGACTTGCTGAATGCATCCGCTACCCGACCTACAAGAGCTTCGCTTGGCGCGTCACTCACAAACTTGACCGCCAGTTTCCGGGCGATGAACTTAGCAGTTGACGGGTGTGCGACCAAAATGTCTATCACCTTCAGGCCGTCTTTAACACCGCCTTCGTTGACTTTCTGTCCGAGTACGGTCTTTGCGTTGGCGTCGTGCCAACGCGGGTTGAAGTAAAACTCGCCGCTCTCGAGATCGTCGGGAATTCCCGCCTGACGCTGGAGCCTCTGGATCTGCTTGTCTTCCTCGCCGGTGATCATGTTGCCGGCCGAGCGTCGGTAGCCTCGCGGATCAGCGATCGTCCAACCGGTAAAGGCTTTGGCAACCTCGACAATATCGTTCTGTGTATAACCGCCATCGACACCAAGCGTGTGAAGCTCCATCAACTCGCGAGCGTAATTTTCATTGATGCCGCGACGCTGCTGTTGTGCAGCAGGCTGCTGTCCGGCTTGCATCTGTTTCAGCCGTTGATCGAGCTGGGCGTCTGTTATGCGCTGCTGCTGTTTGATCCGATCTCTCGCCTGCTGATTCAATTGTCCATTTCGCATCTGCTGCTGAATTCGCTGGGCATTCTGGTTATTGGCCCGATTGTTTCGCGGCTGTTGCGTGGCCGGTGCGACTGACTCAAAATTATCCAAGTAAAAGAGCATCGCCGGATGCTGTGCCGTTCCGACAACGAGGTCCTTAAAATTGCCAAGAGCATTTTTCCGCAGAACGTCACGCTCATAGCTCGGTATGTACCAGCGGACAGCGGCCTTTCCGGCAAAGACGTTAAAGTGATTCTGCCAAAAATCCACCATCACTTCCTGAAGCTGGCGTTCCGAATACACGGCCCTCATGACGCGATTCGCACCGATCTGCGGAACGATCTGATTCGCTGGCCGAAGGTCGTATTTTTGATACAGGGCGCGTAGCTTTTGCTGACGCTCCTGCCGCTCTTTGGCGGTGTTCTCCTCGGGATTCTGGTTTGCCGCCGGTTGATTGCGGCGATTTCCCTCGATCGCCTGCAACAGCGCTCCCGGGTTGGGATACTTGGCAAAAAGCTCTGCCGTCGAAAACTTAAAGATCTCGAGATCCTTTATCTTCCCCTCCGCAACGGCATCATCGATCGCGGCAACATTTAGCTGCTGGTCGATGTATTTTTGCAATCCAAGTGTCTTTACTTTCTGAACGTCACCGGGCCGAGCGCCAAAACCGAGACGGTTTAGGACATGGAGGACTTTTTGATCTTCGGTCAATGCCTTGCGTACGGCCGGCGTATCGGCTCGAAGTATTAGTGTCGGTGCAAGCAGCGTCACCACAGCACCGATGGCTGCGATCCGTTGAAAAATAGAAGAGCGTGTATTCATTATCATGTACCCAAAAATCAATATAGCTTAACTGTCGCTGCAATGTTAGACGCCTACTAACCTGAAATGGGCGAATAAATATCTGTGTCTCGCCTTGCCAAACGCCGACAATAGACAACAATCGAAGGCTCCATCCCATCTAAACTCTCGAACTTTGGCGGATTTTCCGCTAAACTGTTTGGAGGGACTTATGAAGACAAAGATATTAATGCTGGCGATAGTCGCGGTTGTAGCCATTTGTTCGGCCGTTCCCTCGATGGCCCAGAGCGATACCTTTAGCGACGCAAACGTTGATTACACTTTTTCGCTTCCCGATGCGAAATGGAAAATGACGGTCAAGCCGTCTGCAACAAGCCCGAACGTCGAGTACGTCTTTGGCGATCGTTTTGACGCTCACCTCGAGGTCCGCAAGGTGTCCGTCGGCAAAGACACGCTGATGTCCGATGTTGTCCTCGGCGAAGAGCAAAAGCTCCAGTTTCGGCCCGGTTTTGTAGCAGGCAAAGAAGAGAACTTTGCCGGCAACTATCGCGGAACCGCCTACAACTTCGAATACGTTGCCGCCGGAAAAACCATGGGCGGCCGCTTTTATATGCTTCGGCCAAACGAGACCACCGTTTACATTCTCAGGTTTACCGGCCAAAAAGAAACGCTTCGCTCGATCCGCAATCAGACAGATTCTATAGCCAGAACATTCTCAGCAAAATGATTGAGGCATTCCGGACCCGGCCTGTATTACAGTGTAATACAGGCTAATCGCTGTAAACTACCAGATTGTTTGGACTTACGGTGAAACCTAACCGTTGCACTGTCCCAGGGTTGTCCCAGGCCCTGCTTGGGGCACATAACTTTTTTTATTCAACCAGTTACACCGTCATTCACGGACGCTTTTGGCGATTTTTCAACAAAAGAACTTCCTTGCGCCACAATGTGTGTCGTCCTGAAAAAAGTTGACACATTTGAGAGGTTATTCCTGATATAGGTGTTGTCACCCTGACACTTTTGCGAAAAGCAAAAGATGAGGATCTTAATGTCAAAGATCGACCATTTTTGAGAGAAAGGTCGACCTTGCGAGTCTAATATTCTAGCTTGATTGGGTTTTATCGCGCAGATGATGCCGGGTGCGAATTTTGGGCCTCGAGTGTCAAACCTCAGATCCATTTTAAAGGTTTCGTCGGTGACGTTCAATTGCTTGATCTGGTCTAGTTCAAAATTTCTGGGTGACGGTCTATATAGCATTGATGCGTTTGGATTGGCGGTCTGTGTACCGGTCAATAAAATCTTGTCCTGAGTGGATTTGTAGACTGCACAAGGCTCGACGGTACGCAATCGCAGATCATCTTCATATTTCAACTGAACAACGAAATGCTTGGCAATGGCATTGCAAAGGGCTTGTTGGATTTCGTAATTTGTCATAGATCATTCTGTTCCGTGTAGGGGTATTCCTCATCCTTAAATAAGCCGACCTAGAAGGCTACCGAGTCCGAACAGTCCAACAACCACATAGATGATATAGAAATAGGTATTGACGAATCCCTTCGCATAGAATTGAACCCCATCCAGATGAGCTGCCCCACTAATGGAATCACCACGATAATTGAGCGCTCGCATATATAAGGCTTAATTCACGACCGCGATCTTGGTGCCTGAGGGTACGATGTATGCGGGTGCTGAGTTGTTTTTGACGATGTTGACGGCGTCCGAGGGTTCGATTCGTTTGAGCTGCATCGCACTCGCCGTTTCCGTATTCAGATCGGTCACGATCCGAATATCGAAGCGTTCGGCCTTTCGCAATATGCTCCACGCCGTCTGGCCGTTGACCTGATATTTTTCGCACAAGCGAGCTGCCAGATCGCTTGTGTTTGCGGCCTCGAACCACGAAAGGAAATCGCTTCGCCCCAAGCCGTCGCCGCATTCCGCAAGCAGCACGATCGTACCGGCGTCGCGGCAGGCTCGCGACGCCGCATCGAGTGCCTTATGTGCCTGGATCATATTTATGTCGTGAGGGTAACCGCCACAGCTCACAACGACGAGGTCTCGTTTTTCCTGTATGCGAATCGTATGGTTCGCCGCGTAGGCTTCGCAGGCAGCCCGGTGCGAGGTTTGCCAGCTTCCGCAGAATAGGTCGATGGCGTCACCGGCGTCGTCTACGATCGTCGAGATGGCGAATGCAGGATCTATTTTCTCGACCACCTCCATGAAGGCCTCATGAACGGCGTTCCCCTCAAGCTCTCCGGTGTCAACGCCCGCCCGCCGCGACCGCGTTCCACAGTCAAAAGCGAGTTTGTGCGTTTCGGAGATCGTTCTTACTGATCCGAGGCCGGGACAGATCAACTTGCGCCCGCCTGTGAAGCCGGCAAAGTAGTGGAATGAAATGCCGCCGACGATAATGACGTGATCGTGTTCGACCAGCGCACGATTTAGCTCGATAGGAATTCCGCCCGACGTTTCACCAAGCCGGATGATCTGCATCAGGTCGCGCGGGTCGTGATCAAGCGTTTTGATACGCTGAGCAATGAATTGCGTAAGGATCGCGGATCTTTCTTCTTCGGCAACCTTGCGGTGAATGCCCGTCGCAAAGATGATCCGGATATCATGAGCAGCGGTTCCGTTCGCGATCAGTCTTCGGACCAAAAGATTAACGATCTGGCCGGATGCCGTCCGCCGGGTCACGTCGGGCACAACGATCAAGACAGATCGGCCCGGTTCGACGACGTCTTCGAGCGGCTCTGAATCTATTGGCTGATCTAGTTTTTCACCGATCTCCGCGTCCGAAAGCGAATGGCTTTCGGTAGTTCTGCTGAGGATCTCAAAGGTTTCCTCGTCGTATTCGAACGGAATAGAATCGCGTCCGTATTTGAGATCGATCGCTGCTGTCATTTCTGTTTCGCAGGCTCAAAGCACTTTGTCCCCGTCTCGCATACATAGATCGCCTCGGCCTCGCGATCCATCGTTTCCATCTGTATGGTGAGGTGATCGATCCCGAATTCGGTATGCAGCCTCTCGCGCACCCGCACCAGCAATTCCGAGTGCCCGACAGAATTAAAATGGGTAATATGTGCCGAAAGTGCGTCGATGCCGGACGAGATCGTCCAAACGTGCAGGTCGTGAACGCCCTCGACGCCCTCGGTCTCGACGATCAGATCCTCGACGGCCCGATGATCGATATGAGCCGGCGTTCCCTCAAGCAGCACATTGACAGAATCTGAGATCAGACGCCATGCACCAAAGATGATGACGAGGCTGATCAGCACGCTCGTAACCGGATCGGCCCAATACCAGCCAAATCCCACTATGAGAAGCCCGGCGGTAACCGCTGCGGCCGAACCAAGCAGGTCGCCCATGACGTGGAGCCACGCGCCATGCATATTCAGGTCGTGTTCGTGACCGGAATGAAGCAGTTTTGCGGCGACAATATTCACCAACAACCCGCCAGAGGCGACCGCCGTCATCCACGCTCCGTTGATCGCTGGCGGGGCTTGCCAACGTCCCACCGCCTCGTAAATAACCCACATCGAGAGCAGCACCAGAGCGATACCGTTTACAAATGCCGCCAGGATCTCGAGGCGATAATAACCAAACGTCTTTTTTGCAGTTGCGGGACGCGAGCCGAACCAGATCGCCGCGAGCGTCAGGCTTATAGCCGCGACATCGGTCAGCATATGGCCCGCGTCTGCGATCAACGCAAGCGAATTGGTCAGCCAGCCGCCGACAGCCTCGGCCAGCATATAGGCAAACGTCAGACCGAGAGCGGCCTTAAGCCTACGCGGCCGACTGTCAGAATGTGTGCTGTGATCGTGGTCGTGTCCGATGAGGTTCCTCCGTGTTTAATAGCGGCGAAGGACTCGGCCGTTACGTAGTGAGATGATAAAACCCTTTCGATTGCCGCGATCGTCGCCGATCTCAACTGCCGTTTCGACCGATGGCGAGGAGATCTGAATTCGAAATGTGCCATCAGGCCCGGAATTCGTTTCGCGGCCAAGCGAACGCACGATCATGCCCGGCAAGGTCCGACCGGAGAGAAGATAGACATTGCCGCCAACACTTTCGACCTTCCACTCAGACGCTTCGATCGCGACACTGTCACCCGCGCGAACAACAATGAACTTCCATGCGTCATTCCAATTGGTTGTCTGGCCCGAACGGCCCGTTGCTTTCAGCCGCCAATAGTATGTTCCGGGCAAAACATTAAGGCGAAAGCTGCGGCCCGTCATCCCGCTGCGGTCAGCCAGCATGGAGTCAGAAGCAAAGGTCGGAGAACGAGAGATCTGAAGATAATAGCTCGATGCCGGATTTCCCTCAGCGTCTTGCCAGCTGAACGCAACATTCACGCCCGTACCACGCGAATCGACGATCTGGGTAGAGTTGTCAGGTGATTGTGGGTTCGGCGGGGCCATCAGTTTCTCACGGGCCGAAAGCTTGCCGCCGTTGACTGCGGCAAATTCGTTTTCGCTCAGGGTGGTCTTTTGTCCGGCGATCGTCGTCTCAACGCCGCCTCGGCTCACGCGGATCTCACCGCCTTTTGTCGCAGAATCCGCTTCAAAACTTACATCGGTGTTCGACAGCAGACGGTTTTCTGAGTCAGCGACCTCGACTATATTGTTTGAGTCCGCTCCTAGTTCATTTGTACGGACATTTATCTGGCCATCGCCTACGCTGACACGAACATTTCTACCGCCGAAGAGTGAATTCGTATCCTTGACCACGATCGTGCTATTGGCGCGGACCTGATATCTTGAGCCATCGATCATCTGCAATATTGCTCGGCCGTCGGGCATCGTCTGGATGGTATCTCCGGCAGCAACGTACGTTTCCTTGGTGACCAATATCGTTTCTCGCGTCGCGGCACGCGTCACACGCACCTCGCCCTCAAACGAAATGATCCTTGCAGAGTCCTTGGGATACTCAACCACTTCGTTCGCCAAAAACCAGCTATTCGTCGATGCCCACTTAAATCCGCCATATGCCAAACCGCCAAATACCACTACGGCGATCACGCCGTAGATGGTACTTTTACGTATCTTCCACCATTCGACGTAAAATTTGCGGTATTTGTTTTGGTCCATCTCGAACGGCTCTATTCTGTTTCTGCTTCGACCGTTTCGTGTTTATGAGGGAATATCAGCGACAAGATCACCGCTACAAGTATCGCTCCGACGACGATGCCAAGGGATATGTTGATGACGGCCTGCTCAAACTCGTGGTTTAGGTAGCGATGGGCAAATTGGGCCACAGCGCTGTTATTTTCATTACCTAAAGCCATTATCGAGCCTTCGGCTACAAGAGGCAAGAGCATTTTTATGCCAATAAAGGAAAGAACGAATGCGAGTCCGTATTTCAAATAGTGAAATCTGTCTGCCAGATCCGCCAAGAGGAAAAAGAATGTGCGAAGCCCAAGGATCGCAAAGATATTCGACGTATAGACGATAAACCGGTCCGTCGTGATGCCGAGAATTGCCGGAATCGAGTCAACGGCAAAAACGAGATCGGCCACGTTGATAACGATCAAAACAAGGAGCAAGAGCGTCCCCGTGGTCTTTCCATCGATCTTAACGAAGAATTTTTCTTCGTCGTAATGCTTTGAAATTCGAACAAACTTTGTGGTCAGACGGACGATCGCGCTGTCTTCGGGATCAAAGCTCTCGTCCTCGCCAAACATCTTCAGGCCCGTGTAGATGAGAAACGCCCCGAAGAAATACAAGATCCAGTGAACACTCTGAACAAGTTCCACACCGGCAAAGATCATCACCATGCGCATGACAAGAGCCATGAAGATGCCCCAAAAGAGGACTCGATGCTGATACTTTTTCGGAACCTTAAAGAAACCAAAAATAAGGAGAAAAACAAAGAGATTATCGATCGACAGCGAAAGCTCGATGAGGTAACCAGTGAAAAATTGCTTAGCTTTTAGGGCCGCCGCCTGAGCGCCGTAATGGGTATCAACGACCCAGTAGATAAAGCCATTGAAGAGCAGAGCGAGCGAAATCCAGACAATGCTCCAAACGATCGTTTCCTTTCTCGACGGGGCATGTGACTTGCGATTGACGATGCCGATATCGACAAAGAGCGCAACTAATACCAGCGCAAAGAATGAGATCCAGACCCAAAAGGGAAATTCAATTACTGTCATCTATTGATCAGGGTTCGTGTGGCCCTAAATGATTCTCTCTACTATCTTTACAATTCGTCCGAGCCCCGCAGCATCAACCGCGTCAAAATCCGCGAGCCGGTCGCTGTCGACATCCAGCACGCCAAGGCAATCGCCATTGTCATCAAGTATCGGCAAAACGATCTCGGATCTCGACTCTGACGCGCAGGCGATGTGACCGGGAAATTCATCGACATTCGTTACGATCACAGTCTCACGCGTCGCATACGCATGCCCGCAAACACCGCTGCCAAATGCGATTCGCGTACAGGCGAGAGGGCCCTGAAAGGGGCCAAGAACGAGCTCGTCCTCTTTCTTCAGATAAAATCCAACCCAAAAAAACCCAAAGGCCTGCTTCAGGACCGCAGCGATGTTTGCCAGATTGGCGACCACGTCGGTTTCACCGACAACGAGCGCCTCGATCTGAGGAACGATCTCGCCATAAAGCGCAACACGGTCGTCTGTCGCGGTGAAAACAAGCGATTCGGCCATAACCATTGAGTTTAGCTTGGCCATTGATGCCGTGCAATGATTGACCGTGCCGAAAAATGTATAATCTTGGCGATGGACACCGCACTCAAGATACTTTCGATCGCCGTCGGAGGGGCATTTGGTTCGGTCGCACGCTATCTGATCAACGTCTCGCCCCTGTCACGACTCGTCGATAAATTTCCATTGCCTACATTTGTTGTAAATATCGCCGGGTCTTTCCTGATCGGATTTATGCTGATAGTTTTCACAGACAGGGTCGAAATGAGTGACAACTTTAAGGCCGCAGTGATGATCGGCTTTATCGGAGCATTTACAACATTCTCGACATTCGAACTCGAGATATTCGAACTCGCTCGTGAGCGGCAGATACTGATCGCGTTTGGATATTTGATACTTAGTTTAGTAGTTGGATTTGCGGGCCTGTTAGCCGGTGTGGCTCTGGGACGCCGAGTATAGCCGCCGCCTCGCCTCGCAGACGGTCTGGGCCGCTTCTGATGCAGTATTGCCGATTGCCGTGATGTGCCCCATCTTGCGGCCTTTTCGCGGTTCCAGCTTTCCGTAAAGATGCAACTTTACGTCTTGTATCGAGGCCGCAGCAGGCCAATCGGGCTCGCCATGCTCCCAGATATCCCCAAGCAAATTTGCCATTGCGGCCGGCCGATAAAATTCAGTGGAGCCAAGCGGCAAGCCACAAACTGCCCGAAGCTGCTGTTCAAATTGCGACGTCACGCATGCGTCAAACGTCAGATGGCCGGAATTGTGCGGTCGAGGCGCAATCTCATTTACAAGAAGTTTGTCTTCTTTGGTCAGGAAGAATTCAACGCACAGCGCGCCGACGTAACCCATTGTATCTGCAATATTTCGGGCGATGTCGACCGCCTCGGCCAGAACCCGTTCCGAAACGATCGCCGGTGCGAACGATACATCTAAAATATGGTTGGCGTGCTGATTCTCGATCACGCCGTAGTGGGCAAAATTCCCTATTGCATCGCGGGCGCAGACGACGGAGACCTCTTTTTGGAACTCGACAAATGCTTCCAGCACGGAATCATTCCCGTTCATTGTTTCAAATGCAGGCTTAATGTCGTGCGGAGCCGCTAGCTTGACCTGGCCCTTGCCGTCGTAGCCAAAACCCGCCGTTTTGAGAACTGAAGGGAAACCTAGATCATTCCTGGCTCGATAGAGATCATCGATGAGTTTGATGTGACGAAATGGCGTTACGGGAAAACCATTTGCTGACAGAAATGTTTTTTCGCGGAGGCGGTTCTGAGTAGCATGAAGGATGTCACCTTTCGGATGTACGTCAGAAAACTCCGACGCTGCCTCGATTGTGCCCGATGGCACATTTTCAAACTCGAAAGTGACGACATCGACACTCTTCGAAAATTCGCGAACCGCATCGAGATCCTCGTATGATGCGGACGTCTCAATATCCGCAACCTGCCCGGTCGGCGTGTCAGTTTCAGGTGAGAACGTATGCACGCGATAGCCCATCTTGCGGGCTTCGATCGCAAACATACGGCCGAGCTGGCCGCTGCCAAAAACACCGATAGTCGCGCCTGGAGAAACGATCTTGGTCACTAATAAACCCGTACCTGACAGAATTCGGAAAATCCGAGATTATCATCGATCAGGCGATTGTCCAAACTTTGCGTTCGCGGCTAAGTTAGCTCTTTTTCTGCGGCGGTTTCGGTGCGGAACCCGTCATTTGCTCGATCTCTTTAGCGCGGTTCCCTGCGTCGGTGATTGCCTTGCTGTTCTTGATCTTATCAGCGTAGGCTCCGGTTTGCTCCGGTTGCTTGTTTGACGGTTCCAGGGCTGTGTCCATTATCGACTTTTCGCCTTTTGCAGCCTGTACGGGGGCAGCAGGTGCAGGTTCTTCCTGGCCGCTGGCTCCGAATTGCCAGAACGCATAACCGCCGCCCGCAAGGACTAGCAGTAAGAACAAAGGCAATAGCGACGAGCTTCGTTTAGCTTGTTCGCTCGGTGCCGTCGAGAGGTCCACGGGCTTCCAGTTCTTATTTATCTTGTGTTCGCACCGTTGACACTTCTCCGCCGAGGCCGGATTTACAAGGCCGCAATTGCCGCATTTTCCATGATTCATTTTGTTTTCTCCATAGGCGTCAAGGTAGGTTTGAGAAAAACGCCTAAGGTATTCTAAAGAATCTCGCCCGAAAGTACAACAAGTTTTTACATACGGCGAACGACTCTTACAAGGTCGTGAGTACGATCCTTGTTTGCTTCGTCCGAAAGGCGGCGAGCTTCTTTCGCAGATCAGGTCGTGAATTTGCGAGAATGGCGACCGCCAGTAAGGCAGCATTCTTTGCTCCGGGCTGCCCGATCGCAAGCGTGCCAACCGGTACGCCGGCAGGCATCTGAGCGATCGACAGGAGCGAATCGAGCCCCTTTAGGGCTTTGCTCTCGACCGGAACGCCCAGGACGGGTACAACCGTCTGCGAGGCACACATGCCCGGCAGATGGGCGGCTCCGCCGGCACCGGCAATAATGACCTCGATACCGCGTGACTCGGCTGACTTAGCAAATTCGAACAGCAGATCCGGCGTGCGATGAGCCGACACGATCTTTGTCTCGTGCGGGACGCCAAACTCATCCAGCGTCTGCGATGCAGCCTCCATCGTCGGCCAGTCAGACTTGCTGCCCATGATGATAGAAACCAGCGGGTCGGGATTCCCTTTGGATGACCTTGATCGTTTCGTCGTTGATGTTGGCATTTCGGTCCTTTGGTTCTCCTAGGCTGTTCTCTCCGCCCTGGTGATAGACCATTTTATCGCAGGTGGCGTCAAAAATGTCGTGACCATGGCGATAAATACAAATACACCGAAGATCGCCGGCGTGATCACCGCGGTCGGCACTCCCACCGCATTTGGCAGCATCAGCGTCATACCGAGACTGGCGAAAATCAGCGTAACCTCGCCGCGTGGGATCATACCCAATCCTATCGAAAGCCGATTGACTCCCTTATCCACGACACCAAAGACACAAGCGAGTTTGCCGATGATGGATGCCGCAAGAAGAGCAAGCGAAAATCCTAGCAACTGAGGGTTTGCAAACGCCGTAACGTCAACCTTTAACCCGACCGAGACAAAAAATATCGGAGCAAAAATTGCTGTGAGCGGGGCGATCAATTCGAGAAGGTCGTCCATGCCGGTATGAGAAAAAGGGTCAAAATGGGCTTCTTCGAGTATGAGACCGGCGGCGAATGCCCCGACGATCGGAGCAAGGCCGACAGCTGCCGACAACCACGCCATCAGGAAACAGAGTGCCAGCGAAAAGATCAACATCCCGCCGTTTGACTGAAACCGAGCGATCGCCTTGGTAATAATGGGAAACGCAAATCTTCCAAGCAGCAACGCTCCTACAAGAAAGGCCGTTGCTTCGATAAAGATCACGGCGATCGACACGATGGACAGTTCCGAGCTCGTCGTCAGAGCATTTATCGCGCTGATGATAACGGACATAAAGAGCAGCCCGCCCACATCGTCCAAAACTGCCCCGCCAAGAATGATCTTGGCCTCTTTCGAATCAACCTTGCCGAGGTCTTTAAGGACTCTCGCGGTGATGCCAATGCTCGTGGCCGAAAGCGTTGCTCCAATAAACAGCTTTCCCCAAAACGACATCTCCGGCATAAAAAACTCAGCCGTAACGTATCCCAGAGCGGTCGGCAGCACGATCCCGATCGCTGCTACTGCCAGCGCTGAGATCCCAGTCTTCTGCATTTCATGGATCTCAGTCTCTAGGCCTACCTCAAACAGCAGGATCAAGATACCGAGTTGGGCGAGCGATTCGATGACAGTGTCGGTCTTTAGAAAGTCTAGTCCAGCGAACCCGGTGAGAGCCAAAGACCCAAGAATGATACCGACAAGCAATTCGCCAAGCACCGGAGCTTGACTCAGCCGGACACATATCTCGCCCGCGACCTTCGCAAGGATCAAGATCAGACCGATGCCAAGCAGAGACAGCACGATACCACCGTGGCCGCCATCGCCGCCTGCCGCGGATGCCGACGGACTAAAGAACAGTGTGCCGATCGCGAATGTAAGTATTATCCAGAGCTTTTTCATAAAATTTCAAAGAGCAAATGCGAACAGGCGAGAGAGCTAGAGTGAAAAGATGATGCTATTTCGACGCTTTCTCGAGCTCGCCTCGAATGACGGATTCGAATTTGTCCCATGCTGTAATGGTACTTCGCCAATAAACGATCTCACCCGTTCCGGCAATCACGATATTCTTTGGGTACCCGGAAAACCGGAACCGATCAAGCTCCCGCTCCGCATCTGCGGCTTGAAGATAATCAAAGGGCTCCCGTGCCAAGTATTTCTTCACCGCACCCGCATCGTCGGCCGTGACCGCGAGAAAAATGACATCGTCGCTATTCGCAAACTTCGTCCTTAGCTCGTTAAGCCTTGGCTTTTGGGCACGACAGGCGCCACACCCAATAAACCAAAAATTGAGAACGACCACCTTACCGTGCAGCGATTCGAGACTCAACGCCTTTCCGCCGATGGTCCGCAGCTTAAACTCCGGGGCCTTCATTCCTTCCTGCGGTATCTTCTGCAAACGAAACTCGATCGTCCCGTCCTCAAGCGTTTTCACCACCGTCGCATCCGGATAATGGAAATTCGCCATACGAATATCGACGAACTCATTGTTTGAGATCAAATTACTATTCGAATCGCGAAAGATCGTCTGAAGTACGGGTTTTGATTGAGCGCTGGCAACCGCGGCCGCCAAAAACAAAAAGGCGGTCAGCCAGATCGACCGATTGGCCAAACAATCGCAAAATGCTCGCATCTGTTTAAAAATAGAAAAGATAGCCGATTAAGGCAAATCATGGGTACGGCCGTCGGGACCATCTCGGAATTACGGTTGCGGAGTTATTGAAGTAGCATCATAAACATAATATTCTGAATGAAGTACACAATAGCATGACAGAAAAATCGAAGATCTACTACACCTTGACCGATGAAGCTCCGTTGTTGGCGACGCATTCTTTCCTGCCGATCGTAAAGGCATTTACGAGATCGGCGGATATTGAGATCGAAGTTCCGGATATCTCGTTGGCAGGACGAATTTTGGCCAACTTCCCCGAATACTTGAGCGAGGATCAAAGAATCCCTGATGCTCTCGCAGAATTGGGCGAATTGGCGACGAAGCCTGAGGCCAACATCATTAAGCTGCCGAATGTTTCTGCCTCGGTTCCGCAGCTCGAGGAAGCTATCGCCGAACTTCAGAAGCAAGGTTTTGCGGTGCCGAATTATCCGAGCGAGCCGAAAACGGATGACGAAAAGGCTATCAACAAGAAATACGCAAGAGTGCTGGGAAGTG
The DNA here is from genome assembly GCA_049663465.1 of Pyrinomonadaceae bacterium. Taxonomy (GTDB): domain Bacteria; phylum Acidobacteriota; class Blastocatellia; order Pyrinomonadales; family Pyrinomonadaceae; genus OLB17. The sequence goes on along the minus strand of JBATDM010000118.1, from coordinate 116,318 downwards.
CAGTAAATCCTGTGCTGCGAGAAGGAAATTCGGACCGGCGTGCCCCGAAGGCCGTTAAGAATTACGCCAAGGCAAATCCGCATCGGATGGGCGCGTGGGCGGCGGACTCGAAAACATTCGTTGCACATATGGATTCAGGCGATTTTTACGGCACCGAAAATTCGACGACCGTGGACGGCGAGGGAAAATTCAGGATCGTTTTCTACGGGAAAGACGGTTCTGAAAAAGTTTTGAAAGACCTTTCGCCATTAAAAGCCGGCGAGGTGATCGATTCTTCGGTTATGGATCTCGCGGCTTTGCGGTCGTTTGTCTCAGATGCGATCGAGGAGGCAAAAGAGAAAGACGTTCTGCTCTCGGCCCACCTCAAGGCGACGATGATGAAGATCTCTGATCCGATCATCTTCGGGGCGATCGTCGAGACTTACTTCAAAGATGTTTTTGAGAAATACAAGGACACTTTTGCATCGCTGGACATCAACCCGAACTTTGGATTGGCCACGCTCAACGAAAAGATCGCCGGCCACCCGCAGGAAGCCGAGATCAAGGCGGACATCGCAAAGGCTATCGAAAACGGGCCTCGCGTTGCGATGGTCAATTCCGACAAAGGCATTACCAATTTTCACGTTTCGTCGGACGTGATCGTTGATGCGTCGATGGCGTCGCTTGTTCGCGGAGGCGGCAAAATGTGGAACGCGGATGGCAATGAGGAAGACACCGTCTGCATGATTCCCGACCGTACTTACGCTGGTTTCTACGCCGCGATCGTCGACGATATGAAGCAGAACGGAGCCATCGACCCAAAAACTTTCGGTTCCGTGCCGAACGTCGGCTTGATGGCGCAAAAGGCGGAGGAATACGGTTCGCACGACAAGACGTTCCAGATGTCCGGCGAAGGAACGGTCAAGGTCGAGGACGAGAACGGCAATGTCCTGCTCTCGCAGCGCGTTCAGGCGGGAGATATTTTCCGGGCTTGCCAGACCAAGGACGCTCCCGTCGAGGACTGGGTAAAGCTCGCAGTAAACCGTGCAAGACTCTCCGACACACCAGCTATTTTTTGGTTGGACGCCGGCAGGGCGCACGACGCCGAGATCATCAAAAAAGTAGAGAGATGCCTGAAAGATCACGACCTGACCGGCCTCGACATCAGAATTATGGATGTAAAAGACGCCGTGGCGGAAACGCTCAAACGTGCCCGTGAGGGCAAAGACACGATCTCAGTCTCGGGCAATGTTTTGCGTGATTATCTCACCGATATGTTCCCGATCCTAGAGCTTGGAACCTCGGCAAAAATGCTCTCCATCGTCCCGCTGATGAATGGCGGCGGCCTGTTTGAGACCGGGGCCGGCGGCAGCGCGCCGAAGCACGTCGAACAATTTGAAAAAGAAGGCTATCTGCGTTGGGATTCTCTCGGCGAATTCCTGGCCCTACAGGCGAGTTTCGAGCACCTTGCCCAAACTCAAAACAACAAAAAAGCCCATGTCCTGGCCGACGCCCTGGACTCCGCCAATGCCAAATTCCTCGCCACTGACAAATCGCCCGCACGAAAGGTCGGCCAGATCGACAATCGCGGCTCCCATTTCTACCTCGCAATGTACTGGGCCGAGGCCTTAGCGAACCAAACCGCTGACGCAGACATGGCGTCTAAATTCGCCCCCATCGCCAAAGCCATGCAGGAAAACGAAGGCAAGATCAACCAAGAACTCATCGCCGCCCAAGGCACCCCCCAAGACGTCGGCGGCTACTATCATCCAAACCCAGAAAAGGCCTACGCCGCCATGCGACCGTCCGGCACACTGAATGCGATCATTGATGGGATTTAGTTTCTCAGGATTCGTGATGACGCAAATCGTTTACCGCTCAAAAGATTTTTATTGTATTTCGGTACGAATTTGAATACTATCTAGAAAATTTAAGAGGTATCTCATATGCGGTTCCTGATAAGCTTAAGGCTTTGCGCTTCCTTGGTTTTTCTCCTTTTTCTCGTTGCAGCGATCAGTTTCCTAGCAACTTCGTCCGGGATCGTCTCGGCAGAAGCTCGCACCGACTTGTCTGGCCGGATCAGCACACAAGGAGGCGAGCCGGTTTACAGCGGTCAACTCGTCCGACTCTTTAGCCAAGGCACGATTTCAGATCGCCCGCTTTTGGGGACCGAATCGTGGTATCAATACGCTCATCTGACTGCTCTTGACGCAGCTGGCTATGACCTGTTTGGCTATTCGGTTGCTATCGATGGCGACACAGCTGTTATCGGCGCCCTGATCGGGGACTCGCCGAGCTCCGCTGATTCAGGAGCAGCGTACGTTTTTGTGAGAAGCGGAAACACGTGGATCTTTCAGCAGAAATTGACTCCGTCGGATGGGGCAAGGGATGACCGGTTTGGCTGCGCGGTGGATGTGGACGGCGATACGATTATAGTTGGCGCGTATTATGACGACAACCCCGCGGGCTTCGACTCTGGCTCTGCCTACGTTTTTACCCGAAACGGTACAATCTGGACGCAGCAACAGAAACTAACGCCGAGCGACGGAACTACAAATGACTTTTTCGGATTCTCAGTGTCGATAAGCGGCGATTCCGCCGCTGTCGGCGCACGCTTCGGTGATAGCAGCGTTGGGGTTGACAGTGGTAGCGCATATGCTTTTGTAAGGAACGCCGGATCATGGACGCAACAGCAAAAGCTGGAGCCCAGTTTCGGGGCACCGTCTGGCTTTTTTGGGACCTCGCTCGCGCTCGAAGGCTCAACTCTGATTATTGGATCACCGATCGGCGCGTCTGGAGGTAGCTCCGCGGTGTTTGTGCTCGATGGGCAGGTTTGGACGGAACAGGCACAATTGATTCCGCCCTCGCAGGATGAAAACTTCGGTTCGTCTGTATCTCTAAATGAAGATACCGCTGTGGTTGGAGCTCCGGCCGCGAATTCAAACGCTGGGGTGACCCACGTTTTTGTTCGGATCGGAAGTAGCTGGTCGTTGCAGCAGTCGATCGTTCCCCTTGGCGGCGCTGCGTATGATAATTTTGGGGCCTCAGTCTCTGTCAGCGGGGATTCGCTATTTGTTGGAGCCCCTCAGCAGGCATTGCCGGGGGTAAATCGCCCCTCCGCAGCCTATGCTTTCCGTCGCAATGGCGCAACGTGGACACAGGAACAGATGCTAACCGCCCCCGGACAAACAGTCGCCCCCCGGTTTGGTGAATCAGTTGCATTGAGCGACGATGCAGCATTTGTCGGTGCGTTCTACGATGACACCGTGATCGGTTCCAAGACAGGTTCAGTGTTTGCGCTGATCCGAACCGATGTTCCGCCTCCGCCGACTCCGACTCCAACGGTCACACCTACGCCTTCGCCAACACCGGACTTTGTTCGGACGGTAATGGCTGTCGGCGGCCTCACAGAACGTGGAGGGACTGTTTCGATACCAATTGAAATGAATGCCGATGGTAACGAAATTGCCGTCCTTTTTTCGCTTCATTTCAATCCCGCTGTCTTGAATTCCCCGCAGATCGTACTCGGAAACGGGACTCCGCCTGGAACGACTTTGGTAGTAAATCTCAATCAGGCCGCCTCTGGCCGAATTGGAATACTTCTAGACTCCAACGCAGGATTTACACCGTCTCCCCCTGTAAGGACATTGGTTGTTGTCACATTCTCTGTCTTGCCAACTGCTCCTTTGGGATCAACCACTGTAAACTTCGCCAGTGTTCCGGCACCTGCCAGCATTTCCGATCGTTTTGGCAATTTGCTACCCACAGAGTTTGTGAATGGCTCCGTGACGGTCCGTCCCGGAATTGAGGCGGATATTGCGGGCGGTGATGGCGTAGTATTGGCAAACGACGTAGCTCTCCTCAGGCTGTTTGCAGTTGGGTTACTGACGCCAACCTCACCCGATCAGTGTAAGCAGGTCGATGTGGCTCCGGTTGCAACGTATGGCGACGGACACATTTCGTCGACTGATGTGGTAACTGCCAGGCTTTATGCCGTGGGGCTGCTACAGCTCAATCTTGTCGACGGGCCCTGCAACATCGCGACCATTCCGGGTATAGATCGGTTTGATGTCCGCAGTATGCCTGCTGCCGCACGGCTGGAAGATGAACTCGACGAGTACATTCTCGGAGTTGATCGCAGAGAGATCAAGGCCGGCGACGTAAAAGGGAGAGCAGGCGATCGGGTGACCATTCCTATTGAAGTTGTCCTACAGGGCGGTGAAGCGGCGATGGGCTTCACGCTCGAATACGACGCAGGAGTGCTCTCGGATCCACGAGTCGCCTTAGCTGAAAGTGCTCCCTATAGCGCTGTGTTGACTACAAACTCGACGCACCCGGGCAAGATCGGGATACTCGTTGATTCCGTAAATGGATTCGGCATTGCAAGTGAATCCTCAGCAGGATCAGTCCGAGTTGTGTACGTGACATTTCATATAGCGAGGAACGCGGTTGGCGGTGAGCTTCCGATCGTGCTGACCAACGCTCTCGCCCGCAAAAGCGTCTCGGACGCAAACGGCAACCTGCTCCCAACTAGCTTTGTACGTGGCAGAATTCAAATTGAGGCGACGAAGCTGAAGCAGGTGGGCAACGTGAAATAGTTCTTGAGCACAAATCTTTGTTCTCGGTATCGCTCCTTTAAGAACGTCATTGCCTGCTCCAATCTAGATGTTGGATCTGTCGATCGCGGAAGCTAACGTTAGATCCACATCCGTCACGCCGCCGCGGTCGTGGGTTGTTAGGAGGAGTTCGGCGTAGCCCCAGCCGAAGGTGATGTCGGGATGATGGTCGGCGGCTTCGCCGAGTGAGCCGACCTTGTTGACAAAAGCCAGGGCTTCGGCAAAATTGGGGAACTCCCAACGCCGTTTCAGGTGTTTGCCGTCGACGGTCCAACCGTCCAGCCCTCGAAGCGCTTCTTCAAGCTCTGTTTCGTTCAAAATTCTGCGTTCCATTGATCTCTACTCCTTACTTTACCAAAAACCCCGCCGCTGCCGCTCCCGGTTCTGGCCGGTCTTGCGATATACTTAATGTTTTTGAGTTGTACATAAAAGGTATCCGTAAAATGCGTATTTGGTCAAAGATCCTGATATTTTCGATAGCCGCGGCGGTCATCGCGTGTGCCCCGACACGCCCGGCAACGCCGCTTGAGACTTTTAAAACCTACGTTAAGGCGATCAAGCAAAAAGACCCAGCGACGATGAAGCTCTTGCTCTCGAGTGCGACGATCAAGATGCACGAGGACGAGGCAAAGACCCAGAACGTCAGCATCGACGACATAGTAAAGCGTGAAACTCTGTTTAGCGAGACGCAGACCTCGGTCGAATTTAAGGACGAAAAGATCGACGGTGAAAAGGCGAGTCTGAAGGTCAAGAACTCTTACGGCAGCTGGGAAACTGTGCCATTCGTTCGCGAAGACGGCGTGTGGAAGATCGACAAGCAGGGTTACGCCGACCAGATGCTGCGTGACATAGAGGACAGCGACAAGCAGCTCGACGAGCTGATCAACAGCGGCGCGACCCCACCGCCAATGAACTAGAGATTCGGAGATAAATTTTGTCCATTATTAAGCCATTTAGAGCATTGCGGCCCGCAGCGGCCAAGGCCAAGAGCGTTTCGAGTGTGCCGTACGACGTTATCTATACATCGGAGGCCCGCGAGACCGTCTCGGAAAATCCTGAGAGCTTTTTGCGTGTTACCCGCCCCGAGGCAGATCTGCCAGAGGGTACGAGCCCGACCGATGGTGAGATCCTCGACCGTGCACGGCAAAATCTTGAACAGCTGATCGAGCAGAATACACTGGTGCAGGACGACGACGATGCGATATTCGTTTATCGCCTGGACACGGGCGAACACGCTCAGACCGGTATCGTTGGGTGTTTCTCGGTCGACGAATATGACCGCAACCTGATCAAAAAGCACGAAAAGACACGCCCCGACAAGGTCAAGGATCGCACTGACCACATGCTCGCCGTCGGCGCCCAGACCGGGCTGATCTTTCTTGCCTATCGCAATACGGATCGGCTTCGTGATCTGATCTCCACGGCTGTCGCGACCGAACCGGTCTACGATTTCAAATGTCCCCAGGGCGTCGGTCAGACGGTCTGGCGGATCACAGACACGGCCGCCTGGGTCGATGCTTTTGGCGACGTTCCCGCGATCTATGTGGCTGACGGCCACCACCGAGTTGAGAGTGCAAAGCTCGCCCGTGACATCCGCCGCTCACAAAACCCGTCGCACACCGGTTCGGAAGAATACAATTTCGTTGTAGCAGGCGTTTTTCCGTCTGAGGACCTGCGGATAATGCCCTACAATCGCGTCGTCAAAGATTTGAACGGCCTTTCCGAGGCCGAGTTCATAGAGAAACTGCGAGGCGAGTTTATTGTAGAACCAAGTGAAGAAAAATCGCCGGATCAGCGCGGCAAGGTTTGTCTCTATCTCAACGGAACTTGGTATTCGATCGCGTTCGACCCATCCAGCATCGACATGTCCGATCCGATCGAGTCACTCGATGTCAGCCTTTTGCAGAACCGAGTCCTATCGCCGATCCTGAACATCGGCGACCCGCGAACCGACGAGCGGATCGCCTTTGTCGGCGGTGCACGCGGTACAGAGGAATTAGAGCGAATGGTCGATGAGGGCGATGCAGCGATCGCATTCTCGATGTTTGCGACGACGATGGACGACCTTTTTGCGGTCGCCGACATCGACGAGATCATGCCGCCAAAATCGACTTGGTTCGAGCCAAAACTGAAGGACGGCTTGCTCGTTCATTTGATCTGACTCGTTGGTCAATTCTATGGAAAAACAAGAACTCGCAGATCTACGACGCGATTTCGTGGCCTCCGGGCTAAACGAGGCTGATCTTGCCGCCAGCCCATTCGAGCAGTTTTCCATCTGGATGAACGCTGCCTTGGGCGCCGATATCATTGACCCGAACGCGATGACGCTCTCCACCGTCGGCCCCGACAACCGCCCGTCGGCCCGCGTCGTTTTGCTGAAATATTTTGGCGAACAGGGATTCGCTTTCTTCACCAATTACGAAAGCAAGAAGGGTACGGACCTCGCCGACAATCCGCACGCAACCCTGCATTTCTTTTGGCCGCAACTCGACCGGCAGGTGGCTATATACGGTCGTGTCGAAAGAACATCACGCGAAGAATCCGAGAAGTATTTCAACTCGCGTCCCGTGGACAGCCGCCATGGGGCGTGGGCATCGAACCAAAGCCGCGTGATCGAATCGCGAGAGGTGCTGGAACGGCGCGTCGAGGAATTTCGCGAGAAATTTGGCGATGAAGTGCCGCTGCCGCCATTTTGGGGCGGATTTTGTTTAACGCCCGATAGGTTTGAGTTCTGGCAGGGAAGGCAAAATCGGCTACATGATCGGATCGTCTATGAGTTGGAACAGGACTCTTGGAAGATCGCCCGATTGTCGCCTTAGCGAGATTGCTCACGTTCCAAGCTGGTTTGACCCGACTTCGCCAATTTGTTCTATCCATGCTCGAAACCGAAAGACTCTTGATCCAAAAGATCACGCCCGACGATCTGCCGTGGCTGATCACGATGCGCGCGCCCGATGCCGTCAATCGCTATCTCGGCGGCCCGGCGACGCAGAATGCTGAAGCGTTGACGAAACGGATGGCATTCTACCTCGAGTGTCACGAAAAGTACGGCTTTGGTTTTTGCACGATGACCCTAAAGGCCAATGGCGAAAAGATCGGCACCTCCGGTTTGCAGCCGCTCGAAGGCACCGGCGAGATCGAGGTTGGATACAATATCGCCGAAGAATACTGGCGGCAGGGCCTCGGGTATGAATGTGCGATGGCGTGGCTCAAGTACGGCTTTGAGACCGCCGGGCTCGACCGCATCGTCGCGGTCGCGCATCCCGACAACACCGGCTCGTGGCGAATTATGGAAAAGTGCGGGATGAAATTTGAAAAAAACGAAATGCACTATGGAATGGAGTGCGTGCGCTATCGGATCTCGCGGGATGAGTTTGGAGTAAGATCCCCTTCGGAATAGGTGATAAGGGAGATGTGAAAAGTGATAAGTTGTAGCATGGAACGGTCCCTTATCAGTTTTTCCGATTGATCCTATGAAGCCAAATTATCTCAAACTCATCTTCGCAGGTCTGCTCAGCATTTATTTTCTGTGGATCGCGTACGATCCGATGCAGGGCAGTTTTCTCGACAATGTCGATCTGCCGATACATGAGTTTGGGCACATGCTTTTTCGCATCTTTGGCGAGTTTATGGGCATTGCCGGTGGGTCCCTGTTTCAGGTGATCTTTCCGGCAGTGTTCGTTGGATACTTTATTTGGCAAAAGAGTTACTATTCTGCCGCGATCGTGCTGTTATGGGTCGGGCAGAGTGTTTTGAATGTGTGGGTTTACGCGTCGGATGCAATTGTCATGCAGTTGGTGTTGACCAGTGGATTTACCGGGAGCGAGGGCAGCTTTCACGACTGGAATTATATGCTCGATCGAACTGGGCTACTAGATTCAACTCAAATGATCGCCAAGATCATCCGGTTCGGCGGAACATTGACTATACTCGGAGCAAGTATCGCCGCCGTCTATTTTTCATTTGTTGAACCAGAAGAAGCTGAACTCGAACTATGAAAGTAACGCTCATCACAGGGGCCTCAAGCGGTATCGGCGAAGCCTTTGCCCGACGGCTCGCCGCCGACAAGCACGACCTCGTGCTTGTCGCCCGGAACAAAAAGGACCTTCATGAATTGTGTGATGAGTTGATGCTGAAGCACAAGATCATGGCCCACTACGTGGTGCTCGACCTGGCGGAACCGGACGCGGACCGGAAACTGCTACAGGAAACGCAGCAGCATGGATTTGAGGTCGATTGGCTTATCAACAATGCGGGCTTTGGTTCGGCAGGAGATTTTGCAAAGCTTGATGTTGACCGCGAGCTGCAAATGATCGAGCTGAATATCGCGGCAGTGGTCGCCATCACGCACGCATTCTTGGGTAAAATGCGTGAGAGGCGAAGTGGTACGATCATCAATGTCTCATCGGCGGCCGGATTTCAGCCGGTACCATTCATGGCAACATATGCCGCTACGAAAGCTTTTGTCTCATCATTTTCCGAGGCGATCGCCGAAGAAAATCAGCCGTATGGAATTCAGGTGATTGCGCTGTGTCCCGGTTCGACAAAGACTGATTTTTTCGCGGCGTCAAAGATAGAAAGGCCGATCCAGGTCAAGGGTCAGCAGACCGCAGAAGATGTGGTCGAAACGGCAATGCGTGCGGTGAAGGGCGGACGAACGAAGGTTATCTCGGGCTTTGCAAACAAGGTCGGGGCGATGCTTGGGAAGTTCGTACCCAATTTTATTACGCGGCGTGTGATGGCCAAGGTCTTGCGGTCGAGGTTTCAGGATGAAAAATTTGGTTGAAAAATTGGCACGTCATCAGATCGCTTTGCGATCTTGCAGGCGGGGACGCCTGCGTTCCAGTCTATGAAGTTTACAGTTCTTGGCAGCGGCTCGACCGGCAATGCGGTGCTCATCTCGAGCGAGAAGACCAATGTCCTCGTCGACGTCGGCATGAGCGCCCGCGAGACCATGAGGCGTCTTGCCGACGTCGGTGTCAGCCACGAAGAACTCGATGCGATCCTCATCACACACGAGCACGGCGACCATATCGGCGGCTTGAGAGTACTGATGGCGTCTGTCAAATGCCCCGTCTATATATCTGGCCTGACCGAGTCTGCCTATTTCGATACGAAGGCGGGCAGCAAAAATGGCAACGGCGAATCCTCGAAACGTCGCACCGCACTGAAAGAAAAGACGGTCGCGATAGAATCGACCCGCGAATTCCGCATCGGCGATATCGATTTTGAGCCATTCAGTGTACCGCATGATGCGGTCGATAATTTTGGGTTTGTCGCAAAGAAGGATGGCGTAAAAGTGGCAACACTGATGGATTTTGGCCATATCAGCGAACTAATCAAGGAAAAGCTAAAGGGCTGTGACGCCGTCGTCGTCGAGTCGAATCACAGCCGCGATATGCTGCGGGCATGCTCAGTGTATACGTGGGACCTTAAACAAAGAATAATGTCGCGCACCGGCCACCTTTCAAACGAAGACCTTTCGGATTGGCTCACAAACGATTTCGACGGCTCGGCTCGACACATCGTCCTTGCGCATCTCTCTCAGCGCGCTAACGAGCCTCACCTCGCTCGTCTGACCGCTGAAGTCGCCCTGCAAATGCGCCCGCCGCTATTCAGAACGGAAGCTAAAATTACTATTTCGGGCAGCAAACAGCCGACTGATTGGATCACATTCTAGAGTACTGCGTGACCGCCTTGTTCACGCTCAAAAAAGTCCGGTCGGCAGAACGACATCCTCACACACACCTTTGAACGACTTCCGGTGAATATCGCACGCACCGTGTAGGCGAATAGCGTCGTAGTGCGTGGCCGCACCGTAACCTTTGTGAGCCGCAAAGCCGTATTCCGGATACGTGGCGTCGTACGACTTCATCAGGTCGTCACGATAGGTTTTTGCGAGGATCGATGCGGCGGCGATGGATGCTGAGATCGAGTCGCCCTTGATGATCGACTTCTGCGGCAGGCGGCATTGCTTTAGATAGAGAGCATCAATAAGCAGATAGTCGGCGGCGGGTTTGAGTGCGGCAATGGCGATCAGCATTGCCTTTTTTGTGGCTTCGAGGATGTTGATGCGGTCGATCTCGTCTGCCTCGACCTGGCCGATCGCGTAGGCGACGCATTCGGCCTTTAGCTGTTCAGTGATCTCTTCGCGTTTCTCGGGAGTGAGTTTTTTAGAATCGTCGAGACCGTCGGGCATCTCTTTTTCGGCATTCAGAATGCACGCTGCAGCGACAACCGGCCCGGCGATACACCCTCGCCCGACCTCGTCGAGTCCGGCGATCAACTTAAATCCCTCAAGCCGTGCTTGGTCCTCAAAATCAAAGCCGATCGTCCAAATGGTACGATCGGCTGATAATTGGAATTCATTTGCGGTGGCTGGCACCGTGTGATTTTACCGCTTTGCCGATTTGAGACCAAATCCGCCAACAGGCTCGGTCGTGTGGCTGTCACTAAAACCCGAGATGATCGGACGCGCCTTTGCTATCGCAGCTTTAACTACCGGGAGATTGAGCGAGTCCGAATGGCTCTTCTCATTGTCCCATACCTCGGTTATCCAGATAGCGTCCGCTTCCTTTGGGTCTTTCGCGACGATATACGACAAGCATCCGGGCATTTCGCCTGTGCCTTCGAGGAGGATCTTGATCAAATCGTCCCGTTTGCCGGGGGTTGCGATCATTTTTCCGATCAATCCGTGCATTTTCGTTTGTGCGGCAACACTAACAGGTAACAAGGCGGACGCCATTCCAGCGCCCGCCGTTATTACAAATTCGCGTCGTCCAATGGCCACTATTTCGCAGCCTTGACCGTCTTGTTGCGGGTATCGCGTTCCTTGATACGCGCCGCTTTACCGCGAAGAGCACGCAGGTAGTAGAGCTTTGCCCTACGAACCTTACCTCTGCGGAGAACGTCAATATGGTCAATAACGGTCGCGTGAAGCGGAAAGATTCGCTCGACGCCGACGCCAAAGCTGACCTTTCGAACCGTCACCGTCTCACGAACACCGCCATGCTTTCGTGCGATACAAATTCCCTCAAACGCCTGAAGACGTTCCTTGTTGCCTTCCTTAATGCGGACATGCACGCGAAGCGTGTCGCCCGGTTGAAAGGCAGGTATGTTCTCTTTTATCTGTGTCTTTTCGACAAAATCCAGTCTGTTCATCTTACTGTTCGGCCAGAGGTCAGCAATGGAGAGCGAACACTCTTGTCCGCCTTTTATTCCCCTTACTCACATTCACCATCTTCTCCTGTTAATAGATCGCGTCTTACGATCTTTGTTTTTTCGAGCGCCTTCTCACGACGCCATTTTTCGATCTCGGCATGATTGCCGTTCAATAAAACTTCGGGAACTGATATTCCCCTAAACTCTGCTGGCCGCGTGTAATGCGGGCAATCGAGCAACCCATCAGAGAACGAATCGTTCTCTGCCGACGTATCGCTCCCGAGTGCATCCGGCAAAAGCCTCACGATGCTGTCCGCGACGACGATCGCTGCCGGTTCACCGCCCGATAGGACATAGTCGCCTATCGAGATCTCGTCCGTCACAAGCACATCGTTGACGCGTTCGTCAACGCCCTCGTACCGGCCGCAGATCATCACGATGTGCGTCGCGTCCTCCGCGAACTCGCTTGCGACCTCTTGTTTGAAAGGCCGTCCCTGCGGCGAAAGCAGTACGACTCGCGTTCCCTCAGGGTACGCATCGCGATCACTCGTCCCTACCAAATTTTCAATCGCGGCAAAGATCGGTTCGGGCTTTAAGACCATCCCATCGCCGCCGCCAAATGGCCGGTCATCGACCATCTTGTGCTTGTCCACCGCGTATTCACGGATGTCATGGACGCTTATTTCAACTATTCCCGCGAGCTTTGCCCGGCGAATTATCCCAAAATCGAAGACCTTGTCAAAGAAGTCAGGGAAAATTGTCAAAACATCTATTCGCATTTTGGATTTCCGATTTCTTCAATCCCAAATCCAAAATCCAAAATCTAAAATTGAAGAAGTCCTTCCGGCGGATCGATCTTGATCAACCTATTTTCAATATCCACCTCGACACATATCGCCTCGGCAAAAGGGATCAGATACTCTTTTGCGTCGCCCTTTACGACCAATAGCTCCGGACCGCCGGGATGCATCAGTTCTGTGACCTCACCGAGTCTGACACCCTCGACCGTTTCGACCACGCACCCGGTAAGCTGCCAGTCAAAGTATTCATCGTCGTCGAGATCGACCGCCTCCGACTCGGGAATGCAGATCTCAACATTCCTTAGAGTCTCGCCATTCTCGATCGTGTCGTAACCCTTAAATTTCAGGATTACACGGTCGTTCTGAAACCAGAACTTTTCAATTTTCAAGTCAAACCTTTCGTCGTTTTGCCGCACGCCCGTTACATTTTCGAGCGACTCAAACCGCTCAGGAAAATCCGTCAGAATATCCGCGACTACTTCGCCTTTCAGTCCGCGTGTACGGACGACATTGGCTATTGCGACCAGGTCTTCCATCCGAAACGCGCCAAACTAATCTTCGACCAGATCGAGATGGAACCGCTTGCCGCTCTTTTGTCCCGCAACAAAAAGAATGCTACGGATCGCCTTGACGGTGCGGCCTTCGCGGCCGATGACGCGGCCCATATCGCTATCGGCGCAACGGACCTCGATGCGGACGGTTCTACCGTCATCGACCTCGTCCACCTCGACAGCGTCGGGCTCGCCGACAAGCGATTTCACTATTTTTTCGACCGCTTCTTTCATAATATTCCGTGAGCTCAACTGGCTGATCGGGTCCGGCGTACAAACACCGAACCGAAAACAGCTAACGAACTTCGTGACTATTCAGCCGCAGACGTTTCGCTTTCTTCCGTCGCAGCCTCGGCAGCGGGCTCAGCATCAGCCGATGCAGCTTCGGCGGTTTCCGTTTCAGCAGCAGCTTCAACAGTCTCTTCTGCGGGTGCCTCGACAGCCTCAGCTTCGGCGGCAGCAGCCGCAGCAGCTTCTGCTTCTGCTTTGTCAGCCTCTGCTTTTTCAGCGGCGAGACGGTCTGCCTCGGCCTGTTTGGCAGCAAGTTTCTCAGCTTCCGCAGCGGCTTTTTTCTCCGCTCGGGCCGCCAGCGAGGCTTCGCGCTCTTCGTCGGTCTGAACCGGATTATTCTTGATCAGGCTCGTCACCGTCTCGGTCGGCTGTGCACCGACGCCGATCCAATACTGGATACGGTCGTGATTGAGCCGCACATCCGCCGGATCTGCCAACGGATCGTATGTACCGAGATTTTCGAGGTACTTACCATCACGCTTAGAACGCTTTTCTTTAACTACGACGCGGTAGAAAGGTCTTTTCTTCGCGCCCATTCTCATCAAACTAATAGCTAGCATATATTTTCCTGCGAGAGGTTGATTCGCCCGTGGGGCGAGATCAACGTCGTTTCTTATGTCGTTTCTTCTTCTTTATCCTCTTCGAAAGTGAATCCGTCGAATCGTCATCGTCGGAATGATCTATCGCTGAGCCGCTGCCCAGCATTCCCATTGGATTTCCACCGCCGCCGAGCATGTTGCCCAGCCCACCGGCCAATCCACCGGCCATTTTCTTTGCCATGCCACCAAACAAACCGCCGCCGCGATTCATCTGGGCCATCATCTTTTTCATCTGCTCGTACTGACGCAGAAGTTGGTTTACCTCGGCAATTGTCGAACCCGAACCGCCCGCGATACGCGTCTTACGGCTGGCGTCGATTACCTTGTGATCGTTTCGCTCCTGACGCGTCATCGAACCAATTATCGCCTCGGTACGCTGCATCTGGTGATCTACCACTTCTGACTGTTCATCAGTGATCTGCATGCCGCCCGTCAATTGTTCGGGCAGCATCTTCATTAACTTCGACATCGAGCCAAGCTTCTTAAATTGCCCAAGCTGATTCTGAAAATCTTCGAGCGTAAACTGATTGCTCGTCATTTTCCGAAGCTGCTCTTGGGCCTCTTCCTCGTTGATCTTACCCTGAACTTCCTCAATGAGGGTCAGGACATCGCCCATACCGAGTATTCGCTGGGCAATACGATCGGGATAGAACGGTTCGATCGCGTCATATTTTTCGCCGACACCGACGAACTTAACGGGCTGGCCAATGACCTGCCTGATCGACAATGCAGCACCGCCGCGGGCGTCGCCGTCCATCTTGGTCAGGACAACGCCGGTGATGCCGACACGCTCGTGAAAAACTTCCGCCGAGCGGACCGCATCCTGTCCGGTCATCGCATCCGCGACAAATAGAACCTCGATCGGTTTGGTCTCGGCCTTGATCTTCTCAAGCTCGACCATCAGGTCGTCGTCTATGTGTAGACGGCCGGCCGTATCGATCATCAGCGTGTCAAAGCCAAATTCAGTCGCGTGTTTGACCGCACCCGAGACGATCGTCATCGGATCGTTGGTTTCCTTTGCCTCGTAAACCGCAACGCCAACAGCATTCGCAACAACCTTAAGCTGTTCGCGTGCCGCAGGACGATAGACGTCAACCGAGACGAGCAAAGGTTTGCGTTCCTGATTGTCCGCCAACCAACGCGAGATCTTTCCGGTCGATGTCGTCTTACCCGAACCCTGCAGGCCGACGATCATCACAACGTTCGGCGTTGCCTTTGTAAATACGAGCCGCGACGACGTTCCGCCCATCAATTCAGACAGCTCGTCATAGACAATCTTGATGACCTGTTCGTGCGGTTTTAGGCCATTCCAGACCTCTTCGCCCTCGGCCTTAACGCGTACGGATTCGACAAAATCCTTGGCGACCTTATAGTTTACATCGGCCTCGAGCAGGGCCATCCGTATCTCACGTAGTGCGGCATCCACGTGTTCGGGCGTAAGTTTCCCCGCCCCGCGCATATTTCGCAGTGTTTTCTTGAGTTTATCGGACAGCGATTCGAACATATAGAGACACATCTCCGACTATAGTCGAAACTATAAATACTAGTAGTTTGCGCATTTAGTGTCAATAAATGCGCCTACGAAAGTAGGTTATTGATAGCGCTGAACACTCTCTCGGGGAGGACGGTCAAAATGCAACGCGGTTCGCCGAATTCTTTGCATTCGTAACCCGGGCACGGCTGGCAGGCAACTTCCTCAAAAACGATCTCGTTCGGCGCGTCTGTCCATGGCCGCCAGTGGTCGCGGTTTGAGGAGCCGAAGATGACGAGAGACGGTGTCCCGACCGCAGCCGCAATGTGAGCAATCCCGGAATCGTTGCCGACGAAAACACAGGCTTTCGACGCCAACGCACTAATCTCGGGAAGTGTCAGGTCGTCGAAGGTTATAACGGGAATACTTGATTCGCTTTGTAATTTCTCGAGGGTTGCGGCTTCGCTTTTTGAAGCGACCGCGATGGTTTTGAGGCCTTTCTTTGCAAGGAATTCGGAAGTTCTAGCGAAATTTACCGTCGGCCACTGCTTCGTAAAGAAGGCGCTCGACGGATGTATTAGTGCATAGTTGCCCTCGTTAAACCAAACGGTATCACAGACGGTTTTGACCTCGTTTGGCGTCCTTTGCAACTTTGTATCCAATTTCTTTTCCAGCGATTCGAGAGCCGACGACAGTACATCAAGCCGGGTCTTCGGCCGATCTTCGACCGGAACACCAACAGACCCTAACAACGCCAATTGCTGTTCCGCAGAATGGGTCTTTTCCCGCTGCCAGAAATCGCTCGCCGAGGTCAGTATATGATTGTAGAGAAATGAGTATTGGTAGTTTGAATATCCGACCCGGTGCGGGGCTCTGCTCGCCCGAACGAACATCGTAGCCGTCGTCCCGCCGTGAACGTTAAAGGCAACGTCGTATCGCCGTTTCCGAATTTCCCTTGCTACTCTGAGGCGGTCGGATGTACCTTTGCCGACAGTGATCACCTCATCGACCGAGCCAAACCCATCGAGTACGGGAGCTACCCAATCTTCGAGCAGAATATCGATCCGGGCGTTGGGAAGAAATCGCCTGAGAGCGATCAGCGACGGCGTCGAGAGCACGGTGTCGCCTATCGAGCGCAATTTGACGACGAGTACGCTCTTTACCTGTGACCAGTCAATGACTTTTTGGTCTCTGGCCTTTGGTCTTTGGTCTTTGGTAGTCACCACCTAAAAGATTAACCTAAAACTGACCACCGGCCACTGACAACTGACCACTATTTCTCGACCGTCGCCTCGTCGATAAGCATTACAGGAATGTCCTCGCGGATGGGATACACCAATGAACACTCAGCGTTGACACATTTCAGACGTGTTTGTTCAGCGTCGATCTCAACCTTTGACTTACACTTTGGACAACGCAATATTTCTAACAACTCAGGGCTTACGGCCATAGAACTCCTTTAACGCAAACTTCTAAACTTATTGACCAACGACACGATTGTAGCAAGAGTTTGCCGTTGGTTACAGACACTGACCGATCAATGAAACGCTTCCTTCCCGTATTTCTTGAGGCCCTCAGCCACGGCAATCTTCTTTGCGCGTATCAAGCCGTCCGAAAGATCCTCACCGGCACGGATGTCAAGGTTATGGATCTCGTGCTCTTCGTCGTTTAGATCGAGCATTATCACATCAAAAGTAAAAGCCGTCTCGCTCGTCGCGACGAACCAGTGAACGTTGTTCTTATCGTCCGAAATTGATGACGAAGAGCCCGTCTTTGCTACTTTGTCGATAGTCTGCCGGATCACAAGATGGTTCTTTTGCTCCTCAACCTTGTCAAAGTGTTTTAGGGCAAACTCGCCCTTGAGCACAAGGTGTGCCGAGGCCATATTGCTATGGCCGTGCGGAATGATCGCCCGGTCCTTCTTCATACCAAAGACCTTTTTGAGAAAGACGGCATCGTTCGGAAGTCCGTCGAGCTCTGGAAACGTAACGGGTTTGGTCGCGATACCGAAATCGGGATATTTGAAGCCGGTCACGAGCTTCTCAAATTCGATAAACTTCAACAGGTCCGGTAGTTCGATTCTGTCAAAAAGCTTCTCAACTTGCTCCTGCCAGATGCCCTGCGGGATCTTTGCGAGACGAAGGTCGCCACAAATTTCGCTTAGCTCGACCGCCCAGTGTTTCGTGATCTGTTTTATTGGTTCGGCAAACGACTCGGTCTTGGCGCAGCTCGTCAAAAATGAATAGGTCAGCAGGCTGCCCAAAAGGCCTGCCCCAAATTCTCTTCTTGAGATCACGTTATCCATTGCTCAACGAAAAAGGACGCTCTCACCGAAATGAGAACGCCCTGACAAAAAACCACAAGAATCGAGTCTATTCAGCGGCGGGCGTCTTAGCTCCGCATTCCGGGCAGAACTTGGCACCCGGGGCCAACTCATATTCGCAGCCACTGCATTTCGCCTTTTCCTGGGTTGAGCCGCACTCGGAGCAGAACTTAGCTCCCTCGCGAAGGTTCGCCCCACATTTTACGCAGGGAACATGCGCAACTTCCATCTTACCGCCGCAGTCGGCACAGAATTTGGCTCCCGGAGCATTTGCTTTGTTGCACGCCGGACACGGAACTGTCGCTGTCGCGGTTCCACCGCCTCCGCCGCCTGAGCCCGGAGCGCCTGCCTGCTGGCCGAAAGCATTTGCCATCTGGCCGCCAACCGCAAATCCCGCACCGAGGCCCGCACCGAGGCCGGCGCCGCCGCCCTCGTTCTGTGCCGCATCGCGGAGAGCGTCTGCCGCCTGAAACTGCATATACGTCTGGGCGTCGCCCAACGCACCCATCGAAGCACGCTTGTTGATAGCGGCCTGAACCTCTTCGGGAACGCTGACGTTCTCAACGTAAAATTTGGTGACCTCGAGCCCGTAGCTGTTAAAGTCACCGTTGATCATCCCGCGGATCTGTTCGCCGATCTCCTTATACTGAGCGGCTAGGTCGAGGGCCGGGATCTTTAGTTCGCCGAGAGCATCTGAAAATTCGGTGACGATGGCTCGCTTCAATTGAGCCTCGATATCGTCCGTGCTGAACTGCGCATTCGTCCCGGCGATCTCCTTAATGAACTCACTTGGATCGGAAACTCTGAGACTATATGCTCCAAAAGCACGCAATTGAACAATGCCAAAATCCGAGTCGCGGAGCATGATCGGGTTCGACGTGCCCCACTTCATGTCCGTAAACTGTTTGGTATTAACAAAATAGACCTCAGATTTGAAAGGCGAATTAAAACCGTACTTCCACGCACCGAGTTTTGAAAGGATGGGCGTGTTACCGCCGTCAATGGTATATTTGCCCGGCGTGAAAACATCCGCGACTTGCCCCTCGAAAACGAAGACTGCCGCTTGCGACTCGCGCACGATCAATTGTGCGCCATTCTTGATCTCCTGGCCCGCCACCGGAAAGCGGTAAACCATCGTATCGCCGGTGTTATCGAGCCACTCGATAACCTCGATAAACTGGTTCAACGCCTCTTTTTTTATCTTGTCAATTATGCTCATTTACTGTCTCCTTGGTAGTAACTCTTAACGATAAAATATGACACAAAGTTGCGGGAAATGAAAGTATTTGGCTTTATTCCACGGCATCGGCGGGCAAGTCAGTGGTGTTTGTGCGTCGGGGGCGGCCGATAAGCCACAGAAAGATGAGACAGACGGATGCACTAGCAACATCGAGCAACACATCACTGGCTAATCCCGTTCTCGTCGGATCAAAACTCTGGTTAAACTCGTCGGCCGACGCAACCAGAGCCGCCACACAGAATGCGAGAATAAACCTTGACCCATAGACGATCTTTGAGTCCGCGAAGGTGAATGCGCGCAGGCCAAAGAAGGCCAGGATCGAGTACTCCGTAAAATGCGCCGCCTTGCGGACGGCGAAATGAACGGTTTGAAGAGCTTCCGGGGAAATATCTGGAAACAGGTACCTAAGCAGAGGTCCGATAAATCGCGATGTTTCTGACATCGACCCCTGCGGACTCGACATGAAAAATATCACCGCGATCCACAAAAAAAGCGGCGCGTAGATCCAAAGAAATGCACGCCGCGTATATTGAGCTTGTTCAGCAGCGGGTCGAGCCATTAGTTAGGCATCTGTCGCATTATCTCACCCATCGAGGAAGAATATCCCACACCGCTGAGGATCGTTCCGACAATAACGAGGATCAGCGGAACCAGGCCCTGACGTTTTACGGCAAAGAAAATAATACCTCCGAGCGGTTGGCAAAGAAAATTGACAAGCGCCCATAGCACTTTGTCACCTGTCGTCTGACCCGTCTGGATAGCTATGACGATAAGCCAAATAGCTCCGACAAACATCAATAAAGCACCAAGTCCTGCAAAAAGCATAGTATTCGCCTCCTAGAAAAGTTTTTGTTGATTAAGAACCAAAAAGCAAGGTGATAATAATCGAAGACGCTGCAGAATTCAAAGATAAAGGGCTCAGAGATGGATTGCCATCCCCAAACCCTCTAAATCTGATCCGTAACCAAATCTATGCCGCCGCCGCTCCCGATACGACCTCGATGATCTCTTTCGTGATCGCGGCTTGTCGAATGCGGTTCATATTGAGCGTTAAAGTGTCAATCAACTCACCGGCGTTCTTCGACGCCGAGTCCATAGCTGTCATTCGCGAACCTTGTTCAGACGCGACAGACTCGAGCATTCCGCGATAGATCTGGATCTCGACCTGCTTTGGCAGTAAACGTCCAAAGATCTCGGCCGCCGGCTGTTCGTAAATGTATTCAGCATCAGCACCGGCGGCAGCTTCGCCTTCGGCTGCCACATTCTTGGGGATCGGTAGCAATTGCTGGATGACCGGCTTTTGCGAAAGAACGGTCTTAAACTCAGTGAATACAACAAATACCTTGTCGAGCGTCTCGTCCTCGGTAAATGTTTTGATCAGCTTGCTTGCGATCTCGACCGCATCAGCATGATTTACTTGCCCGCTGCCGGTCAGACCGATATGCTCATCAAGCATCTCGATCTCACGACGTTTGAAAAAGTCCCGGCCCTTGCGGCCAACAGCGACCATCGAGGCAGATTTGTCCGAGTTTTCTTTAAGGAAGGCCTGCGTCGCCTTGATGACGTTTGCATTAAAAGCTCCGGCGAGTCCTTTGTCGGCACTGATCAGAACAATGAGATACTTTTCATCGCCACGCTCATCGAGCAGCGGATGCGAAAATTCACCCGCGACCTTGCCGCTCAGCCCACCGAGCACCTCACTCATCTTGCCCGCAAACGGACGCGATGCGGTCACGCGGTCCTGAGCGCGCTTTAGCTTAGCGGCGGCGACCATCTTCATCGCCTTGGTGATCTGCTGTGTATTCTTGACCGACTTGATCCGCCGGCGCATGTCTAAAAGACTTGCCATATTCTTAAGTTACGAGTGACAAGTGACGCGTGACAGGAAAGAATGGTCTTTCCTGTCACCAGAAACTTGGAACCTGTTATGCTGCAGCAGCAGCTGCCGCCTCCCAACGAGTCGCCTTAAAGTCCTCGACCGCTTCTTTCATCGCGGCTTTCAGATCGTCATCGATCGAACGCTTTTCGCGAAGCGTGGCCAACATTCCCGGATGAGCTTCCTCAGCGAATTTAGTAAATTCCTCTTCAAAACGCTTGAGGTCGGCGACCTCGATGTCGTCCGCGTGGCCGTTGGTCACCGTCCAGATGATCAGCACCTGTTCAAGCACGTCCATCGGCTTGTACTGCGGCTGTTTGAGGATCTCGGTGAGGCGTTTTCCGCGTTCGAGCTGCGCCTGGGTCGATTTGTCGAGATCGGAGCCAAACTGTGCGAATGCCGCAAGCTCACGAAACTGTGCAAGATCGATACGCAGCGTACCCGCAACCTGTTTCATCGCCTTGATCTGTGCCGAACCGCCCACACGCGAAACCGAGTTACCCACATTGATAGCGGGACGAACGCCGGAGTTGAAAAGGTCCGATTCCAAAAAGATCTGGCCGTCGGTGATCGAGATCACGTTGGTCGGAATGTATGCCGAGATATCGCCGGCCTGCGTCTCGATGATCGGCAGCGAAGTTAGCGAACCGCCGCCGCGTGCATCCGACATCTTTGCCGCACGTTCGAGCAAGCGTGAGTGTAAGTAGAACACGTCGCCCGGATACGCCTCGCGACCCGGAGGACGACGGAGAAGCAATGAAATCTCTCGGTATGCCGCAGCTTGCTTAGAAAGATCGTCATAGATCGTCAGTGCGTGGCGGCCGTTATCGCGGAAGTATTCGCCCATCGCGCAGCCTGCATACGGAGCCAAGAACTGCATAGCAGCCGGATCTGATGCCGACGCGTTGACGATGATCGTGTAGTCCATCGCACCGAATTCTTCGAGCTTTTGGCGGACCTGAGCAACGGTCGATGCTTTTTGGCCGATGGCGACGTAGATACAAATAACGTCCTTGCCCTTCTGGTTGATGATCGCGTCGATGGCAACAGCGGTCTTGCCGGTCTGTCGATCGCCGATGATCAACTCACGCTGGCCGCGGCCGATCGGGACCATCGCATCGATAGCTTTCAAACCGGTCTGAAGCGGTTCTTTAACAGGCTGACGGTCAATAATGCCGGGAGCGATCTGCTCTACGGGCAAATACGTGTCGGTCACGATCTCGCCTTTACCGTCGATCGGATTACCGAGAGCGTCCACAACACGGCCGATCATCGCGTCGCCAACGGGGACGCTCATAATGCGGCGCGTTCGTTTTGCTTCGTCGCCCTCTTTGATCTTCTGAAAATCGCCGAAAAGTACGCAACCGACCTTGTCTTCCTCGAGGTTGAGTGCGAGGCCGCGAACTCCATGCGGAAATTCGAGCAGCTCGCCGGCCATGACTTTTTCGAGGCCATAGATCTCTGCGATACCGTCGCCAACCTTGATCACGGTGCCGACCTCGGCAACCGTCATCGACGCATCAAAATTCTCGATCTGTGCACGAATGATCTCATTGATCTCGTTAGCTTTAATTGCTTCCATGTTCTTTAGTGATTATCGGTGGGTGGCTAGTGATGAGTTTTCCAGAGTCGTAAACCAACTCACCACTCATCACTGATCACTATCCACTAATAAGTTGTTCTTTCAATGTCTCCAATTTCGTTCTTACCGATCCGTCGTAGACCGTCGAGCCGATGCGGGTGACAACCCCGCCAATAATTTCTTTTTCAACCGAATAGCTAATGTTTACTCGCTTGCCCGTAAGCTCCGCGAGGCTCTTTTCAAATTCCGCACGCTCTGCGTCGGGCAACTCGCGTGCAGAAGTGATCTCAGCCGAGATGATCCCGCTGCGTTCATCGAGCACCGTACCAAATCGGTCGTTGATCTCACCAAGATCTGAAAGTCGGCCGTTTTGAAGCAGGACCTTCAGGAAGTTGGCGGTCGTTTTCGACGGCTTCGCCTTTGCGATCAGCGAGTCGAGGACCTTTTGTTTATTAATATGAGTGATTGCGGGATTGCTGAATACGGTCTGAAGATCGCTGTTTTGCGAAAACAGTTCACCAAGCGATGAAAGTTCGTTCTGGATCACAGCCGTCTCACCGCTTTTCAAAACCACGTCTGCAAGTGCGACCGAATATCGGCGGGCTATTGTCTCATTACTCATTTAGTTCAGCCCTCCGATCTCTTGAATGCTCGCCTTTACGAGTTTCGCATCAACGCCGCCATCGATCTTAGCCCTGAGTTTCTCTTCCGCAAGCCGAATGCTCTCTTCGGCCGAAAAACGTCTCAAAGCCGAACGTGACTGCCCCGAGAGGCGGGCAAGTTCAGCTTCCGACTGCTGTCGAAGCCTCTCGACATCGCCCTTTGTCTGTTCCGCAAGCCGTTTCTTTTCAGCCGCAGCCTCGTCCTTGGCATTTTGCAATACGGTTTCCTTTTCGGTTTCAAGCTGTGCAAGTTTTGCCTCGGCTGACGTCAATTTGGCAAGAGCGGCCTGCTTCTCTTCTTCTGCCTTGATCAATTCAGCGCGGATATGATCACGCTTTGCCTTAAACGCCTCGGTCAGCGGCCTTCTAACCAAATAGACCATCACCGCGACAAAAATGCCAAGATTCACAAATTTCCAAACCTCAAAGCCCGGAATATTGAACCACTCGTTGTAAAAGTGCATATATCCGCTCTCGCCGGCCGAGGCCGCGAACGCGAAAACAAAACTGTGAATAAATGCAAACATATTGCAGCCAACTAGACTTTCAAAATACTCGACGCGATGCTGTCAGAGATCTTTTCAGCCTCGGTCTTGATCGACGAACGTGCGTCCGCCGTCTGTGTTTCAAGCTCTGTCTTACCCGCCGCGAACTTGTCAGCGGTCTCGGCTTTTGCATCCGCGAGTTTCTTGTCGCGAGCATCGGTCGCCTTTTTCTGCTCTTTCTCGATCAGCTCGTAACCCTTAGATCTCGCCTCAAGCATCTCGCGCGTGTACCGCGATTCCTTTTCGTCGACATCCTTAAGCAATTCAACGGCCTCTCCTGAGTGGCCGCCCTTATTCTTTTCGCGCGATTCAATGACCCTATTAATAGGCCGATAGAGAGTGCGGTTCAATACCCATATCATCCCTAAAATAAGGGCAACATGGAAAAAGATCGTGCCGTCGGGAAAAAGCTGAATTGTCTCGGCAAACGCCAGCATGTGCATAGTCTTGAAAGTGCCGTCTCTCGCGGCTCGAACAGGCGGCGAAACCGCCCGATTCTCAAAAGATACAAGAGTATCACGCGCCTAATTTTAGGGTCAAGGCAGGTCCGGACGGTTCATTTCCTAAGATAGAAATAAGCGATCTCATTTGAAGCGTTTCCGATAAAACCTGGCTCTTGGTCGGCATTTGTCAGCAGGATCACTGAGACCCTGTCATCCGTAAACCGCTGGAAAGCAGTCGAAAATCCGGGCGGACAACCTCCGGTGTGTCCCACACGACTCTTGCCTTTATAAGGGCTCAAGCCAAATCCGAGGCCGTAGGAATCAACAGTGCGTCCGCCGGCGAGGCGGGCCGGGGACCACATTTCCTTTAGCGTTTTCTGCTTGAGCAGTTTTTCAGTAAACAGGGCAGCGTCCAGTCTTGCTAGATCCAAGGTCGTTGAAACCAGTCCTCCGCTGGCGGCTTCAACTTCAGTGTTAATGTTCGGCCCGTTCAAATATTTCCCATCACGGTAAATGTAACCGCTCACGCGGCGGCTGATCATATCGTCGTAATTGAGCATTCGCGTGTCATTCATACCAAGCGGCTCAAAGATGCGCTTGTGCAGGAAATCACCGTATGCCCTACCGGAAACCTGTTCTATTACTTTGCCGAGTATCGCGTAACCGGTGTTTTGATATGCCCACTCGTCGCCGGGCTTAGAAGCGAGATCAAAATTCTTGAGCCAATTCTCTAGATCGGGCAATGTATCGGCACACTCTTGGCCAACGGCCTCCGGCCGGTTTTCATAGGCCGTGATTCCCGACGTGTGGCTTAGTAGCTGCCGGATCGTAATTTCATTTCCCGACTTCGAAAGGTACGGCAGATGTCTGATGACCAAATCGTCAACCGAGAGTTTACCGTCTTCAGCCAGCAGCATTACACCGATCGCTGTCAGCGATTTTGTGATGGAACATATTTGAAACACCGACCAACTCGTAACGGCCACTGAGTTTTCGAGATCAGCAAATCCGTAATTTTTCGTGTGTATCGGCTTTCCCTTTCTGAGGACCATGAGCGACACGCCGGGAATGTGATGTTTCGACATCATTCTGCGAACGTACCCGTCGGCCTTCGCGTTCGCCGCTTTCACATTCGCTGGCCCTTGGCCTAGAACGATCTGGCAGCCAAACAATAGGGTCGTTAGAATAGTCGATCCGGAGATCGCGTATCGGGAAGTAAACATTTGGCGCTGTCCTTAGTTATGATCTATCGATATCAGATATGCTAGTGTTTTCTCAAGCATTATGCCTGTTTCGCCAACGACCTCAAAAGCCAGAGCGCCTCGCAATCGCACGATTAGTGTAGACAAAAACGAGGTGGCCGCTTTGCGGATGCACATCCGGACTGTGGCCGATGCACATGATATTTGCTCAATCAGAAACCGGATCATCGCAGGAAATGTATGCGAGGTACTACCATCCGTCAAAGCAGGCGGCTTTGATATGCTCTTCGCCGATCCTCCGTACAATCTGACAAAAGAATTCGGCTCTGAGAGTTTTCGCGAGCGTTCGGCGGATGAGTATGAAGAATGGCTCGATTCGTGGCTGCGGTTGTGTTCACCGTTATTAAAACCAACGGCGAGCGTTTATATCTGCGGCGATTGGCGGTCTTCGGCGGCTATTCAGCGTGTGGGTTCCAGGCAGTTCAAACTGCGAAACCGGATCACATGGGAACGCGAAAAAGGCCGAGGGGCAAAGGCGAATTGGAAGAATGCAGCCGAAGATATCTGGTTCTTTACCGTTTCTGATGAATATACCTTCAACCTTGACGCCGTAAAACAGCGTCGCCGCGTGGTCGCTCCCTACAAGGAGAACGGCAAGCCAAAAGATTGGATCGCCGGCGAGGACGGTAATTTTCGCGACACGCACCCGTCGAATATCTGGACCGACATCACAGTTCCATTCTGGTCGATGCCTGAGAACACCGATCACCCGACCCAAAAACCGGAAAAGCTACTTGCAAAGATAATCCTCGCAAGCACCAACCCCGGCGATCTCATTCTCGACCCTTTCGCCGGCAGCGGTACGACAGCCGTTGTTGCGAAAAAGCTGGGTCGCGACTTTATCGCGATCGAATCGGATGAGAACTATTGTTTGCTCGCTCAGAAAAGACTCGAACGTGCCGAACAGGACGACACGATACAGGGATTTGCCGATGGTGTCTTTTGGGAGAGAAACTCCGCTCCCCGATAAGGTCACGGGCCTATTTCCGGCAGACCTTTTCTCGCGAACGCTTCTTGCAGACAAGGGCTTTCAGGTCATCGATCAGCTTTTCCTGGGCCTCAAGCTTTGACTGCTGTCGTTGGATCTGAGCCTGCTGTTCGTTGACGGCATTTACGAGGACTGTGGTGATCTGCCTATACTTAACGCCCTCGACCTCGGCTTTGTCGTTGTAGGTCGCCAGCAGCGGTTCTACTTCGGCGACATCCTCGGCGCCGAAGCCAAGATCCTCCACTCCCCCGTCATTCCAATCGAACCTGATCGGTCTGAGTCGGCTGACGACATCCAGTCCACGGGTGAACGTGCGTACCTGTGATTTGTATCGCAGGCTCGACGAGCACGTGGCAAGTTGCGGTGGCACGATCCCGCGACAAACTTCGATCACACCGCCGTTGCCGAGTATGCCGACATTCAAAGTGCCGTGGATGACGACCGCGTCGGAGCCGCTACTACGCCCCAGGACAATAGTGTTACTGGTTGGTACTCTGGAGCCCGCGCCGATGGCGGTCGCAAAGTTTAGGTCACCTGCGACCATGTTTGCATCATTCCCGATCGCGGTATTTGAGATACCGGTAGTGTTGAAAGATCCAGCCGTGCGCCCGACGAACGTATTGCCGCCGCCCGATGTATTGCCGCTCCCTGCCGATTCTCCAAAAAATGAGTTTTGGTTGCCGGTGGAGTTGAATTCTCCGGTCAACACACCAAAAAACGAGTTGTTATGACCCGCGGTGTTCCCAGATCCAGCCAACCCTCCAAAAAACGAGTTATTTACACCGGTAATATTATTTCTCCCCGCGTCAATCCCAAAAAACGAGTTCGCATCCCCCGTTGAATTAGCGAAACCGGCCCGAAGCCCGAAAAATGAATTAAGCACTCCGGTCGTATTGTTTTGCCCTGCACTAACACCAAAGAACGCATTAGACCCGCCCTCGGTATTGAAAAGCCCAGCGTTGGCGCCGAAGAACGAATTATCTATGCCGATTGTATTGCTTTCGCCGGCAGAGTCTCCAAAAAACGAATTTCTTCCCGCCGTTGTGTTGCTAAGACCCGCGTCTCTCCCAAAGAATGAATTCGAGCCGCCCGTAGTATTGGACCGACCGGTCGCACGTCCAAAGAACGAGTTAGAGCCGCCTGTCGTATTAGCGAACCCCGCGTCTTGGCCAACAAACACATTTGAGCTACCCGTCGTGTTCGAAAATCCGGCGGCGCGTCCTGCGAATGTGTTCGAGTTGCCCGTCGTATTGGATACGCCGGCTCCGTTCCCGAAAAATGAGTTAGATCCGCCTGCTGTATTAAAGAATCCCGCGTCGCGCCCAACAAACGCATTCGAGTCGCCAGTTGTATTAGAATATCCGGCGTTCTGTCCGAAGAACGAGTTCGAACTGCCAGTTGTATTGAACGATCCGGCTCCGCTCCCGAAGAACGAATTACTGCCCCCCGTCGTATTATCGAAACCTGCCTCTTCTCCAAAAAACGAATTATTGCTCGCTGTCGTATTGTTTCGTCCGGCCCCACTTCCAAAGAACGAGTTGTTAAAGCCAGTCGAATTGGAAAACCCCGCAGAATCGCCAAAGAAAGAGTTGAACGTGCCGTCCGTGTTCGCAATTCCTGAACCGATCCCCGCAAAAAGATTTCCTTGACCGGCAATACCAAGAACCCGCATATTGCCGATCCTAAAGTGAGAAGCAGCGTTGAGAATATCAGCAGTTCCCGTGCCGCTGACACTAAAATTGCTTGCAGGCTGCTGTGTGATCGTGTTTTGGATATAGTTAACGCTTCCCGGCTTTGGGTCGCGCTCGTCTGTCATTCGCTCATCGGTCGTCAGGACATACTGCCCCGCTGCGACGCCTCCCAGCGATAATGCATTTGTAGCCGTGTCGGCGTTGACGGCGACCGCGGCACCATCGGCGGTCAGGCTCTTGATAGAATACGGAGAGCTGGTGACCAATTGTCTCGGCTCCAGCACCGTGAAAGCCCCGCCGCCGGCTTCGCGCACCCGAATCTCAAGAAAACGATTCGCGCCGGGAAAGCTTGAGCCAAAATCGAGGTTCGTCGCGAAACCGCCGTCGGTTACCATTATCCCGCTTCGAGCCAACATCGGCCCGATCTGCGCACCGCCTGACGCAGCATCGTAAAGAGCGAACTCAAAATCGAAACTGCCATTGGCCGGCATATTCGCACTATGCAGGCGGCCCTGGTAGGTTACGGTCGTTGTTTGGGCCTGAACGTTTGCCTGAAACACGAACACACACAGCAAAAAAACGAGAAAAACGGACACCGAAATTCGCATAGTTATCTGCTCCTGCTAAGAAACTACGATTTTAAAAAACTGATGCGATAGTATTGCACAAATCAACCAGAATGAGAGACTTTTTTTCGTCCGAATCGTACTCGTTACTACGCGGTTGGATGGCCGCACGAACGTGTTTTGAATCCTCCACTGGTCTGTGTTGAAATCTCTCTATGAAGATCGCGACCTGGAACGTAAATTCGCTCAATGTTCGGATGCCGCAACTCTTGCCGTGGCTGGAATCCGAGGAGCCGGATGTTGTCTGTATTCAGGAAACAAAGACGGTCGATGACGGATTTCCGGCCGCAGAACTCAAGGCCGCCGGCTATGAAGCGGCATTCACTGGTGAGAAATCGTACAACGGCGTCGCGATAATCTCTAGGCTGCCCATCAAGGACGTGCATAGGAATTTTCCGGATGATACAGACGACGCACAGAAGAGGATGATCTCGGCAACCATCGGCGGCATTCGCATCGTCAACACGTATATCCCAAACGGCAGCGAGCTATGGTCTGACAAATTCAAGTTTAAGCTCGACTGGCTGCAGCGTCTCAGGCGATATTTTGACGACACGTGCGACGCGGGAAGAGACGTACTGCTGTGCGGCGATTTTAACGTCGGTATCGAGGACGCCGATGTCTGGGATCCGGCCGCAATGGCCGGAAAGCTGCATTTTTCTAAGCCCGAGCGTGCTGCGATCCATTTCGTCAAACAGTGGGGATTTACCGATCTGTTTCGCAAAATGAACGGAAATGTTCAGGAATTTTCCTGGTGGGACTATCGAGCCGGTGCCTGGCAGCGAAACCGCGGCCTGCGCATCGATCATCTATGGGCGTCGGACTCGCTCGCGGCAAAATGTACCGACTGCCGCATTGACAAGACCACCAGGGGACTTACCCTGCCGAGTGATCATGCACCGGTGATAGCTGAGTTTGACATTTAGGAATTAAGTTAATGGATCGCTCCTTACTATCTGATGTTTTTAGTTCAACCAGTCGATTGCTCACGTTCCGACTGTCTAAGGACGAATTTTCGCGATTCGGTACTAGGCATTTCGTATTTGGATTGGTTTGTACCTGGATCGTGGGAATGGGGCGCTGGTGGGACGATCCCGGCGCGAACTTTCTGCAACATCTCGGCGTCGGGTCGCTTGTTTATATTTTTGTCCTTGCATTCATTTTGTTGCTGATCGCCGCGCCGCTTGATCCGGAGAATTGGACCTATAAGCACGTCCTTACTTTTGTCGCTTTAACTTCGCCGCCAGCCTTGCTTTATGCAATTCCAGTCGAGCGATTCATTGACTTGTCTTCGGCTCGCACATTGAATGTTTGGTTTCTTGCAACAGTCGCTACGTGGCGACTCGCCTTACTGTTGTTTTTCTTCAAACGCATCGGAGGGTTATCCCTTTTCGCGAGTATCGTTTTCACACTTTTGCCGGTTTTAGCGATCGTTGTGGCTCTAACGGCTTTGAATTTGGAACGAGCCGCGTTCAACGTAATGGGAGGATTGCGAGATTCCGGCACATCCAACGACGAAGCGTATGGAGTGCTTTTCGGGCTAGGCTTGATCTCAATGTTACTCATCATTCCGACAGCTCTGTGTTATCTGGGTCTAATTATTTTCCGTCGAGATCGTTGACATGAAGATCGCAACCTGGAACATAAACGGTATAAATTCACGCCTCGGCCAAGTGCTCGACTGGTGTGCGGCTAGTCACCCCGACGTGTTGTGCCTACAAGAAACGAAGTGTGTCGATGCGAAATTCCCGACGGCGCGTTTTAGCTCGCTCGGTTTCACGCACATCGAGGTTCACGGCGAGAAAGCGTACAACGGCGTTGCGATCATCTCAAAACATGAACTCAGCGACATCCAGAAGAATTTTGCCGGCGACCCGAGCGATGCGCCGGCGCGTCTTATCGCCGCGACCGTTGCCGGCATTCGCCTGGTCAATGTTTATGTCCCGCATGGGAACAAATTTGGGACCGACAAGTTTAAATTCAAACTCGATTGGTTCGAGCGGTTGAAGCAATATTTCGCCGATAACTTTACGGTCGATACTGACGTATTGCTCTGCGGAGACCTCAATGTTGCCCCGCACGAACTCGATGTCTGGAACCCGCGAATGTGGCAGCACAAGATGCATTTTAGCAAACCCGAGCGAGAGGCTCTGATCGAGCTCAAACGTTGGGGGTTTGTCGATCTGTTTCGGCAGATGAACGACGAGGCCCGTGAATATTCATGGTGGAGCCACTTTCATCACGATTTTGATAAGGACCGAGGGCTGCGGATCGACCACATCTGGGCATCGCCGCCGCTGGCAGAGAGATGCCTTGATTGCTGGATAGATAAGACGCCGAGATCGCTTGATAAACCGAGCGATCACGCCCCGGTTGTTGCCGACCTCGCTTTTTAGTTTGGGGCTGATATGAAAACAGGTTCAAACAGGTTGTCACGGTATTGCAAATACCCTCGGTTCGGTGCTATAAATATCGCTCAATCTAATTTTTTGAACAATTTATTCCAATTCTCGCTCTGCACGAACATTCCGTCCCGAGCGCTAAAAAGTTGACCGTCATAATTCAATTCTGGAGGAAGTTTGTAATGAAAGGAATCGCTTTTAGAGTCCTGTTTGCTGTCTTCTGCATCGCCTTGGCGATGCCGCTGACAATGGCGCAGGATCCGACGCCGGAACCGCCTGCGGGTGGTGGAGCTCAGAGGCCGGGAGCTCCCGGAGGGGCCTCAGGATCAGATCCGCAGCCCTACGAAAAGGTCATCACCAAAGATGCCAAGTCGAAAAAGGGACTGTTCACGGTCCATCAGGTGAAGGACAAATACTATTACGAGATACCAAAGACTGAATTCGACAAAGAGTATCTCTGGGTCTCTCAGATCGCCCGTACGACGCTAGGCGTCGGTTACGGCGGCCAGGCACTCGGCAGCCGCGTCGTTCGGTGGGAGAACAGCGGTAACAAGATCTATCTGCGCAATGTCAGTTTCAGCGTAGTTTCCGACCCGAATAATCCCATAGCCGAGGCCGTAAGTGCATCGAACAATGACCCGATACTTATGGCCTTTAATGTGGCCGCTTGGGGTCCAAATAATGATTCGGCCGTGATCGACGTAAGCCGCCTCTTTACGACAGATATTTACGAGATCAGTGCCCGCCAGCGCCTTAGCGCGAACAGCATGGACGCGTCGCGATCCTTCATCGAAAGTATCAGCCCGTTTCCGACAAACATCGAAACTGAGGCGACCCACACCTATATTCGCAACCCGACGCCCGCTGGGGCAGGCGGCGGCGGTGGAGCACAGCAGTCAGGTATGAGACCGGGAAGCGCTTCAGTTGTGCTTCATTACAGTATGGTCAAGTTGCCCGAGAACCCGATGATGCCTCGGCTCTTTGACGAACGAGTCGGCTATTTCACGACCGGCAACATCGATTACAGCCGCAATGAGCATCGGGCACAGACACGTACATTCATCGCCCGCTGGCGGCTTGAAAAGAAAAACCCCAATGCTGAAATGTCCGAGCCGGTCAAGCCGATCCACTATTACATCGATTCGGCGACTCCGGTAAAATGGCGTCCGTATATGATCAAGGGCGTCGAAAAGTGGCAAAAGGCGTTTGAAGCCGCGGGCTTTAAGAACGCGATCATCGCTACAATGGCGCCGACCAAGAAAGAGGATCCCGACTTTAGCCCTGAGGACGCCCGCTACTCGGTGATTCGATGGCTCCCGTCAACTACCGAAAATGCTTCGGGACCGCATATAAGCGACCCGCGAACCGGCGAAATACTCGAGTCGGACATCCAATTTTACCACAACATCATGAACCTGCAGCGTTCGTGGTACTTTCTTCAGGTCGGAGCTCTCGACAAACGTGCTCAGACATTTCCGATGCCTGATGACCTGATGGGACAGTTGATCGAATATGTTGCCGCCCACGAGGTCGGGCATACGCTCGGCTTCCAGCACAACATGAAGGCAAGCTCGATGTATCCGCAGGAAAAGGTTCGCGACCGTGAATGGGTCAAAAAGATGGGCCACACGCCTACCTTGATGGACTATTCGCGGTTCAACTACGTCGCGCAGCCGGAGGATAATATTGCCATCGAGGATCTGATCCCGGGCATCGGCCCGTATGACGAGTGGGCAACGATGTGGGGCTACAAGCCGATTCCCAATGCAAAAACACCTGACGCTGAACTCGCCACGCTGAACCAATGGGCGATGGCACAGGACACGACGCCATGGTATCGCTTCTCAACCGACGGTTCGGCAGGCAGCGATCCGGGTGAATTAACTGAGGCTGTGGGCGATGCCGACGCTGTCAAATCGTCGGGGCTCGGCCTGTTGAACTTGAAACGGGTCGCGAAGTTGATCGTTCCCGCAACAACCACGAATGAAAAAGGGCAGCCTTACGATGATCTCGCAGAGATCTACGGCCGTATGCTCGGCCAGTGGACGCTCGAGATGAATCACGTTGCGGCAATTGTCGGCGGATACAACTCTCAGCAAAAGCACGTCGGACAGAGTGGCGTAAAGTTCAACCTCATACCAAGGGCGCGCCAAACCGAGGCGGTCAAGTTCTTGAATGATAATGCATTTGCTACGCCCACCTGGGCTATCGACAAAGAGATCCTGCGAAGGATCGAACCCGTCGGGGCACTCAATCGTATTCGCAACGCTCAAAACAGCGTCCTGAATAACCTGCTTTCGAGCTCCCGCTTTGCGCGGCTCGTCGAGCAGCAAACTCTCGATGGCACTATGGCGTACGAACCCACTGCGTTCCTGGCTGATGTTCGAAATGGGGTTTGGGGCGAACTTAGCACTCCGAAGGTCTCGATCGATGCCTATCGACGCAACCTACAGCGTGCGTATCTTGACATTGCGAATGCAAAGTTAAATGCACCAGCGCAGGCGACTCCGCAAGGATTGCCGCGGGGCTTTGCAGCAATGTTCATCTCAAGTGGTGACGAGAAATCGTTCTACCGGGCTGAGTTGAGAGCAATCTCAGCTTCCGCAGGTGCCGCTCTTGCCCGTACCACGGATCGAGCGACAAGAGCCCATCTCGAAGGCGTTCGTGATCAGATCGCAAAGATACTGAACCCAAACTTTGCCGGAACAAGTGCCGCAGGTGCGGCGACCAATCGGCAGGCAATGGAACTGCTTGATCTCTATTACAATCCGACCTCGTGCTGGCCGGACTACAAGATCGATCCTTAATTGGACGGTCCGCTTGAGATGAGCGGAGGCACTCGTGCCTCCGCTCATCTCGACAGAATCAGTTGGTCGAGTGATAGGATAAATATGGAAAATGCAACACGACAGTTGGGCGATAGCGAAGCGATTCGAAAGACGATCCAAACCTATATCGACGGTGGTATCTCCGGTAAGGGAGACGACATGCGGCCTGCCTTTCACGATGGTGCAACGATTTACGGCTACATAGGCGAAGACCTTTTCGGAGGGCCAATTGACGGGCTTTTTGAATGGATTGACGGAAACGGTCCGGCAGATGAACTTAAGCCGAACATCGCGAATATTGACATCGAAGGAACGATCGCTACCGTCCGAGTCGAACTCGATAACTGGACCGGTCACAAGTTTACGGATATGTTTACTCTACTCAAGACCGATGGCGAGTGGAAAATAATTAGCAAGGTGTTTTTCCTGCACCCGGAAATACCGAGCTAGACGATCCGTATTATCTCGTCGAGCGACTTGCGTTTGATATCAGGCACCTTTGCATCTTCTGCCGGGTAACCCACAGGGATCAGCACAAACGGAACCTCATTCTTTGGCCGGCCGAGAATTTCCTGGAGGAACTTCATCGGGCTGGGCGTGTGCGTGAGCGTCACGAGCCCTATGTTGTGCAATGCTGTGAGCAGCATGCCAACGGCGATGCCAACCGATTCCTGTGAGTAATAGGTTGGCTCGGTCTCATCGCCTTCGATGATCAACGTGATCCGGAAGACAACTATAAGGTACGGAGCAATCTCAAGAAACGGTTTGTGTTCGTCAGTTCCTAGCGGAGCGAGGCGCCGTAGCCATTTCTCACTCATGCGGTTGTGATAGCTCTCGTTTTCTTCCTTTTCAGCCGCCTCGCGTATCTTTTTCTTCACGTCCAGATCCCGCACCACCACAAACCGCCATGGCTGCATATGGGCTCCGGATGGAGCTGTTCCCGCGGTCGCGATAGCTTTTTTGATCAACTCAATCGGCACATCGCGGTCGGAGTATTCGCGAACTGTCCGGCGACGATTTAGCATTTCAAACAGCCCGTCCGCACGTCGAAATTGCTCGTCCGTCGAAAGCTCCTTGAAATCGAGCGGGATAAATGTTGGCTGCGAAAGTTCCTTCATTGATGATTGATATGAGTCATACTTTTCTGGTCCACAAGAAACATTTTGATTCTACACCTCAAATCTGTTGGACACAGAGCGGACAGTAAGATTAAACTGTGGTTGAAACGTTATGGACGTTCGTAAGGCATTTCTGATCTTTCTCGGCACCGTCTGCGTCGGACTGGGCGTGCTGGGCATGTTCCTTCCGCTCTTGCCTACAACAGTCTTCTTGTTGATGGCGGCGTATTGCTATTCTAAAAGTTCCGAGAAGTTTCACAATTGGCTGCTAAGTAATCGCTGGTGCGGCAAATACATCAGCAATTACAGGTCCGGCAACGGCATCACCATGCGGCAAAAGATCTCGACGATCTTTTCCTTGTGGGTGTCGATCGGGATCAGCATGTGGTTCGTCATGGACACGTTCTGGCTCACGCTCATTCTAGCCGCAGTTGCCATCGGCGTTAGCACGCATATAGCTTGGCTAAAAACCTATCGCCCGGAAGAGCATTGCGAATCTCAGCCTGCTCGAATCAAAGGAGTCTAAAAAGCGTTCACCGCTTCCTTATCAATTCCCTGATCCTCGTCGTAAGTTGCGGAAGCAGCATTGCAGTCTCTATGAGCGAACCGCTTGCGAATTTGCGTGCAAATTCACGGAAGGTCGCAACCGCAGTCGATGAGTACGGCATCCACCACGCATCCGGCAAAATAGAGAGCCGATTTACGTGAATATGCTGTGGTTGAACCAGTTCCATCAGTCCCTCAATACCGTGAGTACGGCCACGCCCCGAGTTCTTAAAACCGCCCCACGGGGTTTGGCCGATACCGTGAGTATATAAAACCTCATTTACGCATACCGAACCGGCCTCGATCTGTCGGGCGACGCGTTCGCCTCGAGCCCGGTCGCGGGTCCAAACGCTCGCGGTCAGGCCAAATTCGCTGTCATTCGCGAGCTGGATCGCTTCATCCTCGGTCGTGAAAGTCGCTATCGGAAGCGTCGGGCCAAAGGTCTCTTCCTGCATAGCTCGCATGTCGTTGTGAGCCCCCGAAATAACCGTCGGTTCGTAGAATAGCCCTTCTAGCTCTGTATTTCGCCGACCGCCGGTCTCGATCTTGGCCCCAGCGACACGGAAATCATCGACATGATCTTCGACTATCTTGATCTGCCTCTCAGAGGACATCGCCCCGATCGACACATCCTCACGATCGCCCGAACCCTGCTTGAGCAATGTTGTTCTCTCAATAATCTTGTTGGTCAACTCTGCGGCAATGCGCTCGTGCACATACAACCTCTCGACCGACGAACAGGATTGCCCCGAATTGCAGAAGGCTCCCCAGACCGCAGCACCGGCAGCGAGATCGAGATTCGCATCGTCAAAGACGATCATCGGGTCTTTGCCGCCTAGTTCGAAAACACAAGACGTCAGGCTTTTCGCCGCTGCCGCTGCGATCTTTCTGCCCGTCGCAACTGAGCCAGTGAACATTATTTTGTCCGGAGTAGCCTCGACAAGAGCCGCACCCGTTTCACCACCGCCGGAAACTATCTGTACAGCGTTCTCCGGAAACCCGGCCTTTTCAAAGATCTCACCGATCTTCAGCCCGACAAACGGCGTCAATTCCGATGGCTTGATAACTACAGTATTTCCCGCCATCAACGCCATTACGGTCTCACCGAGCGGTATCGAAAATGGATAATTCCATGCCGGAATGATACCGACCACACCGAGCGGATGATAAACGACTTTTGACAAGCGTCCCATCAGCCCGTAGATGCCAATGCCGATCTTGCGCGGCCATAGCAGTTTTTCGGTGTTGCGGGCGAAGTACTGCATCAGGTCGAGAACGGGTGCGATCTCCATCGAGAGTGCTTCGGCAACGGGCTTTCCTGATTCTTTGGAAATGAGATGGGCGATGCCGTCTATGTCGGCGAGTATCACTTCGCGGGCCGCCATCACTAATCGTCGCCTTTCGGGAAAGGAAGTCTTTCGCCACGACTGATAGCCCTGACGTGCTCGTTCTACCGCCGCTTCGACCTCCTGGGGTGATGTGATCGTTACTCGCCCAACCTCGTCGCCGGTGGCCGGGTTGTAAGAGATGATCGCGTCAGTTTTTGTTGGTATAGCTGAACTCATTAAACTGAAGCCTTACTTTAGCCGCAGATTACCAGGATAGGTTATTTGATCATTCAAAATCGGTCTTTCGATCTGCGCTATCTGCGTCCATCGGCGGCAAAAAACTCTTAGTCAAGCATTTTTTCGATCACGCCGTATGCAGCGTCAATCGCCTCAGACAGTTTGTCCGGCTCGGTGCCTCCGCCTTCGGCCATGTCTGGCTTGCCGCCGCCACGGCCTCCGACGATGGGGGCGATCTCTTTGATCACGTTTCCGGCCTTTACTCTATCGGTGAGATCGTCGGAGACACGAACAATGATGCCTACCTTGCCCTCGTCGGTGCGGCCGAGAACGACCACGCCGGATTTGAGCCGGGCAAGCAGCGTGTCGGATAACTGCCGCGTACCATTGCCATCAAGGCGATCGACGATCTTTGCCATTACCTTTACGCCATTGATGTCGCGAGCCTCATCGCCATCGGCAACGCCACCGTTCATCGCACCGGTCGCGATCTTGAGCTTTAGCTCATCCATCTCCTTGCGGGTGCGTTTGAGATCTTCGGCAAGCTTTGCGATGGCGTTGGGGAGATTGTCGCGTTGGGTGTTGAGAGCACCGAGCGAAGCATCGATAAGCCTCTCATCCTCGCGGAAACGTTCGAATGCATCGAAACCTGTGATAGCACGAATTCGGCGCACACCGGAGGCGATAGCCTCGTCCGAGGTGATCTTAAATGAACCAATATCGCCCGTCGCCCTAACGTGCGTGCCGCCGCAAAACTCTTTGGAAAAGGCTCCGTCGCCTACGCTCAGCACACGCACCTCGCCGCCGTACTTCTCGCCAAACATCGCCACCGCACCGGAGCGCATCGCGTCCTCGATCTTCATCAGATCGGTCGTAACCGATTCATTCTGCAAGATATAGCGATTTACAAGATCCTCGACCTCGCTGATCTCGGCATCGCTCATCGGCTGATAATGTGTAAAATCGAACCGCAGATAACTAGGTGCGACCACCGAACCGGCCTGTTTCACATGCGTTCCCAATACCTCTTTTAGCGCAGCATGAACAAGGTGCGTCGCCGTATGATTCCGCCGCGTCGCATCACGCTTTTGAACGTCCACGGACGCCGTTACAACATCGCCGACCTTTATCGTGCCTTTATCGACCGTCACCTTATGTATGATCAACCCGGCAACGGGCGAGTAGGTGTCGGAAACTGTAAGAGTGACGTCGTTAGACGTTTGCTGGTCGCCGCCGGAACGCGTAAACGCATCACTCGTACCGATCAATTTACCGCTGTCTCCAACCTGTCCGCCGGACTCGGCGTAAAACGGCGTTTGATCAAGTATCACGCTGCCATGCGAACTTTCTGTCAGTTTGTCCAGCTCTTTTTCGCCGTCAAGAATCCCGATAACCTTCGCTCCGTCAAACTGCGTCGCATCGTATCCGTGAAACTTGTTCGCACCAACCTTTTCGAGCAAAGCCGCATAGATGGTAGAGACCTCTCCCTTCCGTTCGGTTTTGCCAATACCAGACTGTTTTTGTACTTCACGTACTGCTATGTCCACGCTCTGGTCAAAGTCTTCTTCTTCTATTGATAGACCACGCTCTACCAGTGAGACACGAATGAGATCCTTCGGAATACCGTATGTGTCGTAAAGCTTCGCCAGTCCGATCATAGTATTTGCGGCAATGATCGCCATCTGGTGGGCCGATTCCTTCATAATGGCTTCATTGGCGGCTAGTACGGCCGGGCCAAGATTTTTTAGGATGTCAGGTAGCTGTTTTGCTAAACCTTGTACCGCAATTGCTCCAATTTGCTCTATTTCTTCATCAGACTTGTACTTGAAGAACTCATCGAGTTTGCTAAGTCCGGTAGTTAATGTTGTGCCAAACTTCTCTTCCTCGATCTTTACCATCTTGCCGATAAAATCGCGCTGAGTTTCGAGTTCAGGAAATGCGCCGTTCATCTCCTCAACGACAAAATCACAGACTTTGTAAAAGAATGGATCGGTCAGGCCGAGATGTTCGCGGCCGTGGTAGATCGCACGCCGCATTATCTTGCGAAGCACGTAATTGCGGCCCTCGTTCCCGGGCACAATGCCGTCGGCAATCGCAAACGCCGTCGAACGCGCGTGGTCAGCTATCACGCGGCAAGCAAACTGCTGAGAATCGGTCATTTCCTCGTAAACACTCATTAGCTCAATAGTACAACAAAATCTTCCGGGTCCCACGCTGTCCCACATGGGACACTCTTGGGACACTTCTGGGACGGCCTAACTTGTTGTAAACACTCACTTTCTCGTCGAATCATCCAATGTCCCACATTTCTGCAAAGATATTTTGTCTCTGATGTAAATCACACGAAACGCGGCACTAAAGGTGCGTTGTGATTATAGCACGACGTTGCATTGATAGGTCAAGACGGTTCTCATGCAGGGCTAGATCAATTGACCTCACGATCGCGGACGCACTATGATTCGGTTATGAGTGCAACGCTAAAACGACAACGATCTATTTCGAACCCCAGGCGGTCAAACTCAAGGCGGCGCACACCAAACAGACATTTTCGAGATCGTCCCGGAAGCGTTGAGGGCCAGCTTTGAGGAGGATCACGAGGATAGGGCGGCCCTGCAGGAAAGACCAAGGGCCAAAGATGAACTTCTCACAGATCTGAATGCGAAGGGCAAGACCTGAGGTGATGATCAGCCGACCCGGGCGACGGATATACCTGCAAACAAATTTGTCCTGCTCCGTTAATCAACCGCCCACTCAGTGCCTTCGATCCGGGCAATCAATTGGAGTCTTTGGCTGTCGCGTTCGTGAAAACTACGGATCAGCCATGCGAGTCCGTCGCTCGTTCTCTTTGTCCATTGAGTATCGAAAAAACGATATTCCTCGCTGGGTTTGCGCGTCTCGCCCTTGCCATATTTTTTTAGGGAATATTTTTTTAGATCAAAACCCTGATTGAACTCAATATTCATCTCATAGACAAAGCCTTCCGCAGGTATCTTGCTAGTCAGCAGTTTGTGGATCTCGCCTTCGTACGTCTGCCCCTCTGCGCGCGTTTTTGTAACAGTCTCTCGTTTGAGAATTCTCGCCTTATCGTCCTGCGTCAGTCCGTGAACGCGAACCCTTACACTCTGAATATTGCCCTTAGCAACCGGAACAGTAAGGTCGAGCCAATCGAAACGAGTGTCGCCCACCTCGGCTTTGCTCAGGTCAATCTCTTTGGCAAATTTGTCGAAGGGCATTCCAAGATAAACGCGACCGAGTTCGGACGGGATCAAGGCTTTCTGCGCGGCGTAATTAAATTTTGCTTGAGCCTCAGCCGCACAAACAGCAGCGGAGAGAAACAGAAGTATCGACAGGAATTTAGTGACTTTTGTCTGCATTTGTTCAGATATAGATGGCGTTTTGGGTAGCAAAGGATGTATCGAAATCAGACCAAGTTGCGAGCCATCTTCACAACGTTTGCCACGGTAAAGCCGTAATATCGGAATACATCTTCCGCAGGTGCCGATGCTCCAAATTTATCAACGCCGAGGATGTCGCCAAAGCCTCCGACGTATTTGTGCCAGCCTTGTGAGACGCCGGCTTCGACGGCGAGGCGGGCGGTGACCTTTGGCGGCAGGACGTCGTCGCGGTATTTTTGCGTTTGAGCGTCAAAGAATTCCCAGCACGGCATCGAGACCACGCGGGTCGGTGTGCCGTCAGCATTGAGCTTTTCGCGGGCCTCCATTGCGAGGCCGATCTCGGAGCCGGTGGCGATGATAATTAACTTTGGCGTAGTGGCTTTTCCGGCCTTGGTTTCGGCCTCGGCAAGAATGTACGCACCTTTGTGCAGGCCTTTTGCGTCCGCATACTTTTTACGGTCGATCAAAGCAACTTTCTGCCGCGAAAGCGCAAAGGCGGTCGGCGCGTCCGCGCGTTTCAGGGCCGCTCGCCACGCTTCGCGGACCTCGTGAGCGTCACATGGGCGGATCAGCGCAAGATTTGGTATCGCACGCAAAGCGGCGAGGTGCTCGACCGACTGGTGCGTCGGGCCGTCCTCGCCAAGCCCGATCGAATCGTGTGTGAATACAAAGATCGTCCTGATATGCGACAACGCCGCGAGCCGAATAGCGGGACGCATATAGTCCGAAAACGTCTGGAACGTCCCGCCAAACGGGATCACACTGCCAAACAAAGCCATGCCATTCATCAGCGAACCCATCGCGTGTTCACGGATGCCAAAGTGGATGTTCCGATTGCCGTATTGCCCCGCCTGGATGTCAGCCGAAGATTTGATAAAGGTATTGTTCGACGGCGTCAGATCGCCCGAGCCGCCGACCATCTGCGGTACGGCGTCCGCGATCGCGTTGATGACCTCGCCGCTATATGCACGGGTCGCCTTGGCCTCGACGCCGTCAAATTTTGGCAATGACTTTTCCCATCCATCGGGCAGGTCGGCGGACCTGATCTGAGCGAAAGCAGCACCAAGCTTCCCATTAGCCTTTTCGTACTTCGCGACGAGCGAATTCCAATCTTTTTCGAGCTTCGCACCATTTTTGACCGCGGAGCGAAAATGGGCCGAAACCTCTTTGGGCACGTAAAAGCTCTTGTCCTCGGGCCAGCCTAGGTTGCGTTTGGTCTCTTTTACTGCATCGACGCCGGGAGCGTCGGAGTGCGCTTTTGAGGTGCCCTGTTTGGGCATACCATAGCCGATGATCGTCTTGACGCGGATGATCGACGGTTTGTTCTTTACCTTTTGTGCGTCCTTGATCGCCTTTTCTATCGCCTTTATATCGTTGCCGTCCGCAACCTCTGAGACGTGCCAACCGCATGACTCGAACCGCTTCGTGACATCCTCGCTAAATGACAAGGCGGTCGAACCGTCGATGGTGATCTTATTATCGTCGTAAAGATAAATGAGATTACCGAGCTTCAGGTGCCCCGCGATCGACGCAGCCTCGTACGAGACGCCCTCCATCAGATCACCGTCCGAACATATGCAATAGATGTAATTGTCGACGACCGGGAAGCCTTTCGCATTAAAGTTCGCGGCAAGGTGCTCTCGCGCGATGCCCATTCCAACGCCGTTGGCAAAACCCTGTCCTAGCGGCCCTGTCGTCACCTCGACGCCCGGCGTCAGGATATTCTCAGGATGTCCCGGCGTCTTCGAGTGGAGTTGGCGAAAATTCTTGATCTCGTCCATCGACAGGTCATAGCCGGTCAAATGCAAAAGGCTGTAGATCAGCATCGAACCGTGCCCGCCGGACAGCAAAAACCGGTCGCGGCCGAACCACTTCGGATTCTTCGGATTATGGCGCAGGAACTTTGTCCACAGCACATACGCCGCCGGTGCCATCCCGAGCGGCAAACCCGGATGCCCGGAATTCGCCTTCTGGATCGCATCAAGCGAAAGCGTGCGTATGGTGTTTATGCAGAGTATGTCGAGGTCGAATTTGGTTTTCGCGGCGGCTGTCATTTTGTTATTTAAATGTCCGGTCGTAGTGTTGCCGATGTTCCGTGCGGGCGATTCGGTACGCCGCATGGCACTCGGGATGATACGCCAATGTTGAAGCTTTCGGCGTCGGTAAATTGTCGATGCTTTCTATTTTGCCAATACTTTCGAGTGCAAGCAAAACCGCACCGCGCATTGACGATTCTCGTGTGCCGCTGATAGTAAGGTCGCGGCCCAAAACATCCGCAATGATCTGTGTCCAGACGGGCGATTCGCGAAGAGCCCCGCCCGAGGCAACGATCTCATCGATCTCTATCATGCGAGCTAGCTGACCAAAGATCTCCGCAAAACGATACGCGACCGATTCCATCCCGGCCTGAAGTATGTCTATCGCATCATGCGAAGCAGTGAGCCCAAGTATCGCCCCTGCAGCAGACTCGTGGTACCCGGTGCTGCGTTCGCCCGCCAGAAAGGGCATAAAAACCAAGCCGTGAGCGGCGGCACCGCGCCTGCGCATTTCATCTGTGGTATTTCTTGATATCTTGAGATTCTTTTTCAGCCAGTGGTAGAGTCCACCGCCGTCGGACAATGCTCCGCCTATTATGACCCGCGTCCTGTCGAGGCGATAGCACCAGAGTCCGTCGGGGACACGCTTCGGCGGCTCGCCGGTATATGCGATGCGCATCGCCCCCGACGTGCCCACCATCAGTGCCGCTCTATTCTTTGTCACGCAGCCAGACCCGATATTGTCCGCAGCTCCGTCTGCGACTGCGGGGAACCAGCAGGCATTTTTTAATCGCGGCCAGCGTTTGGCAAATTTTGTAACCAGCGAAAATGTCGCGTCATCCCCGGCGATCATTGGCAAACCGGTTCGTTTCACGCCGAGATAGCGGGTCAATTCGCTATCCCAATCGCATTTTCGTTGGTCGAATATGCCGGTTCCCGACGCCATCGAGACGCTTGTTGCGGCATCGCCAAAAAGCTTTAGCGAAACATAATCGCTCAGTGACATCCAGCGGATGGTACGCGCAAAAACATCCGGCGATTCTTTCTTCAACCACAACAGCTTTGCAGGCCAAAAACTTGAATGAAAACGGGCACCGGTGCGGTTGTGCGTTTCGCGCTCGTTAAATCGCTTTCGCAATACCTCGGTGTATTCACGGCTTCGCGTGTCGGCCCAACTGAGCACCTTCGTCGTCGGTTTACCCGTGGCATCGACGCCCATCAGGCTGTGCCAGAATGAGCACATTGCGACGAACTCAATCTCGGCATTCAGCCGATCCGCCTTTGCAAGCGCCGCGTCGATCGCCGCGACGACCTGTGCAAAAGCCTCGTCGGCATCGATCTCCGAACCGCCGTCCAACGTTCGCGTCAGCGTCCGCTCTATCTTGACGCTCGAACGGGGAAGTGCTTTTGCCGAGCCGTCATACAGCGCGGCGCGGACACTCGATGTGCC
Organism: Pyrinomonadaceae bacterium; assembly: GCA_049663465.1. Lineage (GTDB taxonomy): Bacteria > Acidobacteriota > Blastocatellia > Pyrinomonadales > Pyrinomonadaceae > OLB17. The sequence goes on along the minus strand of JBATDM010000118.1, from coordinate 72,272 downwards.
GATATCGAGAGCTAGTGTAATGGGCAGTTTCAAGGGTGCCAAGAGTAACTTTCCGAAATAAGTGAAAAGTGAGAAGTAACAAGGGAGAAGTGTTTAGCCAAAGGTTTTCTTAAACCACCAACGCAGGCCGACAAACAAAAACCTGTAGTCTTTCATAAACTCAGGCGGTTTCCCCTCGAACCAGTGACCGATGAACTGTAGCACCCAGCCGAGGACAAACAGGCCGAGAGCAAATCGCCACAGCCCGCCGACAAAAAATGACGGTATGACGAATAGTAGCGAGATCGCGATCATCGGAATGCCGAATTGATGCGTCAGTTTATTCATCGGGTGCTGATGGCTCTCAGAATATTCGTCGATCCATTCGTCCCATGTTCGCCCGCCCATCATAAACGCGTTACCTCCGCTGGAATTTGCCAATATCTTACACCAGATCTATCTGCGGTGCAGTATCTTGACGATCAGGTCGTCGCCGAGTTCGTGGATTGAACCACACTCAAAGCCTTGAAGAAAGTCGTCCGGCATAAAGGTATCGGCATCCAACACAGCCTCAGGAACTTCGGTGACGATCCATTTGTCGATCACATCGGCAAACTCGGCATACGTCTTCGCTCCGCCGATGATAAACACGTCGCGGTTGAGATACTTGGCCAGTTCGATGACCTCATCTGCACTGCTGAGCTTCATTACAGCTGGCGGCGTCGCAACATTTCCGTTTCGGCTAAGTACGACATTGAGACGGTCCGGCAAAACCTTGCCGATCGATCGCCACGTGTTCGAACCCATGACAACCGCATTGCCGCGTGTTGTTTTCTTAAAAAACTTCAGATCGGCAGAATAATGCCAAGGCAGTTCACCGTCCCTGCCGATGGCAAGGTTTTTTGAGATCGCTACGATACCGATTATTGCCATTCGTTTTAATTGACCAAAGAAAAGATCTATTTACTCTAATGGATCAAGTCACTAATGGGTGATGGTTTGCCCTTTGTAGACAGAGACTTCCGAGCCTTTCGCAAGCAAGACCGAGTATGGTTTTTGGTCTGTGAGGAATGCAAACTCGTTGCCATACGTCCCTGCAAAATCTACGTCTATTCGTTCATTTTTCACTGAGAACAATTCCCATTTCGGATGCTCTACCTTGTACTCATCTACACGCCCGCCGCCGCGAGCAGTGTAACCCCAATAGTGCTCAATTATAAACTCACCGTGCGATCCTGCGCCCGGAACGCCCTCACTTTTGTCGATCTCGACCGCGAGAATGTTACGGCAACCGGCCTTTGCCCAGGAATAACTAACGGTGCTCTCGGTCCTTTCATGATCCATCGACCAGCATTCGTACGGCTCACCATACAGCACGCGGGCGACCGTCGCGATCGCCGATCGCGGAACGATCTCTTTTACAAAGCACACCGCCCGGCGCAGTTCGCCATCGGCGTCGCGTTTTACATAGTATCGAATATTGACCTCTTCGAAATTGACATGAAATGGAACCGGAACGCCGAGCACTCGCGTGTCGAGAAACATGAACCCTACCAAGCTGACAAAACATTTGCCCTCGTGCAGATCGAGTTCGGTGCCGCTTGGCACTCGCGAGGCGAGCAGAGCTGGATCGACCTCATAATTTACCATTATCAGGTCCTGCCATCTTGCTGTGAGGAACTTTCTCATTTCAATATCAGCCTCTTGTCGCCCGCCCGAACGGTCACCTTTTCGCGGTCGAAGTATTCGAGCAATGGTATCGCATACTTGCGCGAAATTCCTGCTAAGTCCTTGAACTTCGCGACGTCGATCAAGCGGCCAGCCGAGGCATCGGCGAATGTTCTAAGGCGGTCACGCAAATTCTCGATAGTCTCGCTGGCAAAATAGAATTCGTCCGTAACCTTAACTATTTTATGTCCGCTGATAAGCAAGTGGAGCAGGTCGCGTGCCTTTTTTTCCGTGATCGCAGTTCCGGCCGTGGCGGCGGCAAGTGTCTCGTCCAACTTTGGAACCGCGAGCCCGGCAGATATGTAGACCGCCAGCAGCTTTTCGCTAACGGCGGTCTCAGCGGGCGAAAGTACGCTCGTGTGTCCCCCGAGCCGGATCGTATCGCTGTCGAGCGTCAGCTTGCCGGACGATGCAACAATGCCAAGTGCTTTCTGAAAGATCGCGTCCGGGATGTTTGCGAAAACTGACTCGCGTAAGGTTTCGCGCGGCATTCCCTTGGCCAGCGGTTGCCGCTTGTGAAACGACTCGACCGCTGCGACGGCAGCCGCGCCGAGTTTGTCGAGATGAGTCGTACCTACAAAGTGCTCACCTGCAGACACCGCGTTGCCGGAATTGACGACGTTGTCGAGAGCATCTCTAATTATTGATTTCGTAAGGCCGGTTCGTGCCTGAAGATCTGCGATGGTCGTCCCCATGCTGCTACACGACTCGATCAGTGTCGAGACCATCACGTCCATGTTATCGGAGCTTTCAAGAAGCTTTCCGAGATGCTCGACGACCATCGGTCGATCCTTTCGCCGGTGTTTGGTTGCCGCGTTGTCGATGATAACGCCGCCTGCAATCGTGATCTGCGGCGAATAACTGCGGATGATGAAGCGATCGCCCGGTACAGCTGTGACGCGTTTCTCTGTCGTCAGTTGGACTAGATCGCGACCGCCCGGTTCGATCTCATCTTTATCGTTCAAAACGGTAGCTCTTGCGAGAACCTCTGCGGTGCCAATGTGAAGCCGGACCCGCTGACGCGAGCGGAGCGACCGGGCCGCGGTTGGCAAGACTTCCATCTCAACATCAATGATCTGCGTCGGCCGCAGTACGTCGCGTTCGGCCAACACAATCCCTCGTTCGATCTCGCTATGATCGACGCCGGCAAGATTTACGGCGACGCGTTGTCCGACGTGTGCTGTTTCGACCGCTTTCCCGTGCGTTTGCAGACCGCGAACGCGTACCTTTCGGCCATCGGGAAGCAATTCCATTTCATTGCCCACCGCGATCTCACCCGAGATCAATGTCCCCGTGACGACCGCGCCAAAACCCTTCATCGAAAAACTGCGGTCAACGGGGAGACGCGCGATCAAACCTTCGCGGCGGGCGGTCAGCGTCTCGGCCACTATTTGCAGAGCCTGGCGAATCTCATCGACGCCGTCGCCCGTGTGCGAACTAACGGGGACAACCGGAGCATCTTCGAGAAACGAATCCGCGACCAATTCCGCCGCTTCAAGTTTTGCGAGTTCGAGCGTTTCGGCGTCGGCAAGATCGGATTTGGTCAAGGCAATGATCCCGGCGTTGATCCCGAGCAGACGACATATATCAAAATGCTCGTGTGTCTGCGGCATCACGCCCTCAGTGGCGGCGATGATCAGGATCACAATGTCGATGCCGCTCGCTCCGGCGAGCATGTTTTTTACAAAGCGCTCGTGGCCGGGAACATCGACGAAACCAAAATGCAGATCGCCGATGCTCATCTCGGCAAATCCTAGATCTACCGTGATCCCGCGTCGTTTCTCCTCAGGCAAACGGTCGGCATCGACGCCGGTCAATGCCTTGACGAGCGCAGTCTTGCCGTGGTCGATGTGGCCTGCTGTTCCGACGATAATGTTCATGGTCAAAAGATCTTTCCGGCGAGATAGAACCAAAGGGCAGGCGGCCCGAACGACAGCAGCATCGCGAGCACTGCCGCCAGAAATGAATATTTCCACGCCATGGCACCGGACTGAAGTTTGAAAAACGCGAGGAATGCCCGCTTTGTCAGGAACAGGAAAAACGGTGGGAACAGCAGAGCAAGTATCAGTGCCGTCCAAAGCGTCGCCGCTGGTACCGTTTCAAGTCCGCCGCCAAATGATGCTGCCAGCATCGCGCCGATGATCACAAACGGGATAAGAAAGCCGATACACATGCTCATCGTATCCGACAGCATAACGAACGCGACGGCCTTTTGCGGTGTTGCCCAACCCTTTCGGATCAGCCACAACGTCTCGATTGCGATCGCCGCGATAAAGCATACGACGAAAACAACGGTAGTTGTCCACTCGATAGTTCCTGTCGCCACTAGCTTTCCTCGTACTGTTCAAGTTTGCGGTAAAGTGTTTTGCGGCCGATATTTAGCAGCCGTGCGGCTCGGGATTTATCGCCCTCGGTATAGTCGAGCGTCGCCTCGATGACCTGCTTTTCGATCTCGTCCATCGCCGATGGCAGCTCGATCTTTAGGCCGATGTCGCGGCCCTCGCCGCCGGCCGTCGCCCGCTCAAAACGGGCGTGGGCCGAAGCCTCACTCGCACTTTGACCGACCGCCTCGGGAAGGTCATCGATTTCTATCTGCCGCCCCGAGCCGATAATAATAGCCCGCTCGATAGCGTTCTCAAGTTCGCGAACGTTCCCCGGCCAATCATAATTCACTAGCGCCCGCATCGCCTCTTTTGAAATACCGGAAACAAACCTGCCGGTCTTTTCCTTGTAGCTTTCGAGAAAATGGATAACGAGCAGATTGATATCCTCGACCCTTTCACGCAGCGGCGGCAGTGATATTGGAAAAACTGAGAGGCGGTAAAAAAGGTCTTTTCTAAATCCGCCATCGGCGATCGCCTGTTCGAGATCCGAGTTTGTAGCGGCGATCACGCGAACATCCGTTTTGATCACCTGCTTGCCACCTACGCGTGTCAGCTCGCCATCCTGCAAAACGCGGAGAAGCCGTACCTGTGCCGATGGCGACATCTCGCCGATCTCATCCAAAAACAGCGAGCCGCCGTTTGCTTCCTCAAAACGCCCGATTCTCTGATTCCTGGCGTCAGTAAACGCTCCTTTTTCATGGCCGAATAGCTCCGATTCCAGCAACGTCTCGGGGATCGCACCGCAGTTGATCTTAACGAAGGGCTGAGTTTCGCGGCCGGAATTGTAGTGAATAAGATTGGCGATCAGCTCTTTGCCGGTACCGGATTCGCCTGTGATCAAGACCGTCGTATTCGTGTCCGCGACGTTTAGCCCTAGTTCGATCGCACGCCGGATAGCGGGTGCCTGGCCGATGATCTCACTTTGCCGTTGGTGAAGCTCGCTGCGAAGCCGCATTACCTCGGTTGACAGCTGGTCACGCTCAAGCGCGGTGCCGAGCTGATCGGCTATGCCCTCGATGAGCGCGATATCATGATCCTCAAAAACACTCTGCTTGCTCCAGACAAAGCCCATCAGGCCAAAAGGCTTGCCGCCAACCCTAACGGGTGCTACGAGCGCCGCCTTCCCTCGAAGCTGTGTGTTAAAGAAAATTCTGATACCGAATGGCAACTCTGAATCAGCGAGCTTCAGCGTCTTTCCCTCGGTCAGCAGATCGCCGAGAGTCGGAAACGTCGCGAGATCGACCGACTTGTTGTATTGCTCGATCATCTTTAGGACCTTGCCGAGCTTAATACCCGCGGCCGACTTAAAGCTGACCAGCGAGATCCGCTTACCACTGTTGTCGAGCACCCCGAGAGCGCCGTAATCGGCACCGACAAGATTTATCGCCCGTTCGATCACGCCCTCTGAGACCTCGATAAAATCGGAGTGCGAATTCAGCGTGTTCGCGATCTCAAGCAGTGCGTTCGTCCGGCGCGATTCCTGTTCCTGCGTTACGTAGAGGCTCGTGTACCGATAACCGATAGCAAGATGGCGGGCGATGGATTCGAGGAATGTAACCTCCTCGTCAAGCCAAACGCGGGGCTTTTTAGTGTCGTGCAGGCCCAAGAGGCCTAAGACGCTGTCATTCATCTTGATCGGAATCACAAGAAGCGAACGCGTGTCGAGGGCCTTTGCGAAGAACTTGAGGGTCGTATCCTTTATCTCTTTTACGTCGTTGATCCTAAGAGGCTTGTTGAAATCGATTAGCTCGGCCAGCTTTTCGGCGTCGAAGGGAAGCTTTGTCCCTTCACTCTTGGGTACCGATTTGTCACGCCGCCATTCGTGGCTGATGACCAGGTCCTTGCCCTCGCTCAGCTGGAGCAGATCGCAACGGTCTGCCTGAAGCATGCGGCCGATCTCTGAGACAACTACGTTGAGAAATCGTTCGAGATCAATACTCGACGGCAGATCGCGGGCCAGGCGATCGATAATCGCCTCACGAGCCTCGTGCATGCTCATTTTGCGCTCAAGCGAGAGTGTGGCTGAGGATTCCTGGCCCATAAACTATCTTAGGAAGATTGTGCGTAAAGCTAATTTGGGGCCTTATTCAGAGAATGTCAAGTTGATACACATGCGACCCGGCATGTATTCTTTTGCGACAGATGGGCTGTGGGTCAATTTGACCGGGTCGGTCTGGGAACAGGTGTTTTCACGACTCGGCTTCGCGGAACTTCTTGATTGCCGGCGGGTGGCTTGTTGGCCGGTGGTTTTGTGTTCGCCGGGACGGACGCAGAATTTGAGTTGACATCCGAATTCGAATTGTCGGCCTTATTGGCGGCGGTATTAGAGTTTGACTTGGGCGGAACGTAATCGACCCGCTGGCGGCCGGCCTCAGCGTCCTCTAGCAATGCGGCCGCTCTGTCGTTGGTCTCATCGAGTTCGATGGCCTTTTTTAGCGGCCCGATAGCCTCACGATATTGTGCGAGTTTTATGCGTACAGCTCCGAGCTCCGTCTGGTATTCGGTATCTTCCGGCTTCTGCTTGACCGCCCGTTCAAATTCCTTTTCGGCTTGTTCGTCCTTCAGAAGTTTGCTGTATGTACGGCCGAGATTGAAATGAGCGGTGTCGTCATCAGGGTTATCCTTGAGCCATTTTTCATAGGCATCGGCAGCTTTTTCAAATGCTCGCTCGGAACGCGGCTTCGTGATCTTTTTTCCATCCGCGTCGGTTTCGGGCGGAGCCGATTCACCGGTACGCTGCATCTGCATTTCAAGCAGCGAATAGGCGACGCCTAGCTTAAAATGGGCCTCTGCCAGATCGGGATCTAAGACGATAGCTTGTTTTAGAGCGTCGATCGCCACCTGGGTCTGGTTTTCATCGAAAAGCCGGTTTCCCTCGGCAAGAGCTGCATTGGCGTCGGCAAACGCGGGCGGAGCATCTGCGGAAAGATTGGCATTGCCGTTGCCGCTGCTTCCGCTCATCGAACAACCCGGTCCGATCAAGACGAGGAAAAAAAAACTCGCGACAAAGAGAATACGTATCATAACTACTTCGAAAGACCTCCATCCGTCTATCCGGGCGGAAAAACAAACTGCCGCCCGGCTAATAGATGTAGATGCAAATGGAATACGGTTTGTCCGCCGTCAGAGTTCGTATTGATCACAACGCGGTAACCGTCGTCAGAAAACCCGCGCTTTTTTGCGATCTCCGCCGCGGTCAGCAACAGATGGCCGAGGGTCGCTTTCTGCCCGGGATCCGCCTGATCAAGCGAATCGAGATGCTCGCGGGGGATGACCAATATATGCGTCGGGGCCTGAGGATTAAGGTCATTAAAGGCGACACAAACATCATCCTCATGCAGTATCTCGGATGGTATGCGACCGTCCGCTATCTTACAAAATATACAATCGTCCACACTCATCCTACCCCAATTAGACCACAGCAAAGGGTCAATGTTAATTATTTAGCTTGATTCAGCCGACGCGGCAATATCGGACTTGACCCGCTCAATGTCGGCCCCGAGCGATCTGAATTTGCGCACGATCGTCTCGTAACCGCGGTCAATGTGATAAACGCGGTCTATGGTCGTCTCGCCCTCAGCGCAAAGAGCGGCGAGAACAAGCGAAGCCGAAGCACGAAGGTCGGATGCAATTATTCTCGCTCCCATTAGCTGAGTCTTGCCCGTCACCGACGCCGTATTTCCGTTGATCTTGATATCGGCACCCATCCGGATCAACTCAGAGGCGTGCATGAAGCGGTTCTCAAAAATGGTCTCAGTCACATGGGATTCGCCCTCTGCCTGAGTCATGAGCGCCATATACTGTGCCTGCATATCGGTCGGGAAGAGCGGGTGCGGCTCGGTAGTAACGTCCCTTGCCTTAAGCCCGCCTGCGGAGCGACGAACGAGCAACGTGCTCTGATTCAGTTCCTCGATCTCGACCCCGGCTTCACGCAATTTTTCGATGACCGCCGTAAGATGCTGCGGACGGCAACTCTTGATCTCTATCTCGCCACCCGTGATAGCAGCGGCAACAATAAAGGTTCCGGTCTCGATCCGGTCCGGTATGATCGTGTGCTCAGCACCGCCCAGTGCCTCGACACCATCGATCTCGATAATAGCCGTTCCCGCGCCTCGAACACGTGCGCCCATCTTGTTCAGAAGCTCGGCAAGGTCCTCGATCTCAGGTTCTTGAGCGGCATTTCGAATCGTCGTTCGACCGCTGGCGAGAACTGCAGCCATCATCACATTCTCTGTACCAGTGACCGTAACCTTTTCGAAATCGATAGTATTACCGATCAGGCGTCCTTTCGGGGCTCGCGCGACAACATCACCCGATTCAAGCGAAACGGTCGCGCCAAGCTGCTCAAATGCCCTTAGATGCAGGTCAATCGGACGCGTTCCGATGGCACAACCGCCCGGCAGACTGACCTTTGCCTGGCCAAATCGGGAAAGCAGCGGCCCAAGAGCCAACACACTCGCTCGCATCGTCTTGACCAATTCATACGGAGCCTCAAACACCTCGACATTCCGAGCCGATACTTTGTGCGTGCGAAGCTCTGGCGTCAGCACGGTCGCACCGAGATCCTCAAGCAGACGGCGCTGTGTGATCAGATCCTTGACATAAGGAACATTGTGCAGCGTAACGGTTTCCGCCGACAAGAGCGTCGCGGCAAGGCAGGGCAATGCCGAATTCTTCGCCCCGCCGATCTCGATCTTGCCATGTAGCGGCTTTCCGCCGCGCACCAAAAATTTGTCCATTTATCTTGCCCCTACGCCGTCGCTAGCATTCACGTTCACTGATAGATACCAGAAGAGAATGTTATCACAGCCGACGATGATTATTAGCAACGCCGCCACCGACGGCCACATCAAAATAGCGGCTTCAGACATGCCGATAGTTCGTTCGCTATAATGAATCTGTTTGAAGCGATTTCCCCGGCTGGATCACCCTCCTTCTGGCCGGGGCTTTTTTATTACCTGAGTTTTACAATAAATGCTTCGATCTGGCGATTGTGCCGGTGCTGATGAAGCCCGGACATCACGAGCCATTCGCCGGCATCCAGATCGCCAAAGTAAGGGTGTGGGAAGGTCGGGCCACTGAGGTCATAGCCTTCAAGATCGCTCCGCATCGCATCAAATGCCTCGCGAGCCGCGGCCATGCCCACCAGCGATTTATCGATACTGACATTGCCCGTCGGCTGCACGCGGTCCGGAGCCTCGACCTTAATTCCAGCGATCTTTGCGGCACTCTCGCCAAACTTTTCTGTCAGAGCAAAAGATCCGTCGGACGCCTCGCCCTTCGCCTTTACCGCCTCTAGCAGCCGTCCGCAGATCATCGAGATGCCCGTATCGACCATCGACACATGTTCGACGATCTGCTGGATCGACCATTTTTCATCGTCCGGCAGTGCCGTGGCTTCCTGCTCCGTTACCCCGGCAAGCGTTGTTTTGAACGTCTCGCGAAATGCATCATTTGCGGTAAAAACGTCAGCTATAGATTCATATTTCATAGGTTATTGTGCCGGAGTCTCCGGTTGTGAGCTCAAGACCAGCCTGTGCCAGCGTGAAAAACTGCGAACACTTTCTGTCTCAATTTTCATTCGCCTAAGGTAGGCGGTCTGCAGGTACAAGAGGTCGTCCGCGGTCCAGGCAATCTCGACGATCGGATTGTATGACACCAGAAGTTTCTCATCCGGCAGCGTCGAGAGCGGTTCGTTTGTAGGCTCAGGCGTTGCTGCCGGGCCATTTGCATTCGGGTCCGGTTCGGAAGCCTGGAGCTGTCGCTGTTGATCGCGATCGTAAGCCTGTGACGATATCAGGAGCTGGTTGCGCAGCGGAACGGCGGCTTGAGTCGGGTTTGTTCCCATCGCATCGTATATGCGTATCTGGGTCTCATAGGCAGCTGCAACTTTTGTCGAATCGGGCGACCACACTGGCCGGACCGACGAGAGATTATCATCGAGCCGGCGTTCGCGGCCGTTCTTTTCGATGATCCTCAGCCGGCCCTGCGGAATCATCATTTCTTCCTTGTTGCTGGCCATTACCTCGATGTAATGCCATTCTCGCGAGGTCGCGGCCTGGGCCACCAGCATCGAGCTATCCGGCGACCATGAATAGTAAAAATAGATCAACCCCTCGTTTAGGGTTATCGGTTTTACACCGCCACCTTCGGCGTCGCAGGTATAGATCTGCTCCGTTCGAAATGTGAGAATTCCTGTCGGCGTCGGCGGTGTCGGTACGGCGGCAACGGGGGTTGACTCAGGCTCGGTATTCGTTGCATCAATAACGGTATTGTCGTCACCCTCAACCGGCGTAGCTGGTGTGTTGGCTATTCCCTGTTCTGACAGTGGAGCAATTCCTAGATCCGGGGCATTGACCCTGATCATCGCTACAAACGCGAGCGACGACGAATCTGGTGACCATACGATAGTATCTGGAAAATGAACCGCCATCGCGTCCGAGGTCAGCTTTTTCAGAAGCTTGCCATCTGACGCATACATATCGAGGCGGTATTCTGACGAGTAATCGGTCACGCGATGATAAACCGCCGCAACCCGCTTTTTATCAGGCGAGGTGATCGTTTTATCAAGCACCTCCTGCGTTCGATTGGTGTCAAAGTCGGTCTGGATCGCCGCATTTCCCTCCTGGTCCGTCTGCTGGGACGGATCGAGCGTCGGAGCCGGAACATCACCCTCGTAGCGGTAGTTCAGGCGCACGGCCAGAATCTCGCCCAACGGCGTCGCGGCCTGCTCCTTCGGCTGAAACAGTGGGCTTTGGCAACCTGCTCCGGCCAAAAGCGTTACTAAGATGAGCCAGGCAGAAATTGCTCTGCCGTCAGCCTTAAAGATCTGCATTTAGATATTCGCGGTACAGCTTTTTCTGCAATTCCGTAGGTTCAGCGACGGGAGCAAAGCTATACTCAGCACGCCGATTTCCGCCCAGTGTAAACTCAACATCACGAAGTTCGTCCAACCTAAAAATCGAAAGGCGAACCTTGTCGCCCGGCTTCTTTTGTGTCAGATAGCTCTGAAAAAACGTCTGATTGGCACGATAGCCATCGATCGCAACGATCTGGTCGCCCGTGTTCAAGCCCTGATCGTATGCCGGAGTGTCCGCCGGCACGGAACGAATATTGAGCCGTCCATTCCCGTCCTCGGCCGTATCGGCACCGATATAGGCTTTGGATGCGTTCGGCGTTGTCGATTTTAGCTGCAACCCAAGATCATTGACGATCGCGTTATAATCGATCTCGTCACGGCCGCGAACATACTTCGCAAAGAAATCATCGAGGCTCTTGCCAGCCATCATTTCAGCCGCTTTCTGAAGTTCGTCAGGCGTATAACCTCGTCCTTTTTTGAAGGTCTCAGCGTACAGATATCGCATCACATCGTCGATTGATTTCGCACCGCCGGACGCAGAACGTATCGTCAGATCAAGCATCATTGTGACTAGCTCGCCCTTATCATAGTAGGAGATCTGGTTGTTGATTGCATTCTCGTCCTGGCGGTAATACTTGACCCACGCGTCAAAGCTGGCCTCTTCGAGACTGGTCTCAAGACGGCCCGGACGGGCCTGAAGCTGTTGGATGCCGCGGGCAATGCCATTAAGGAAATCTTTTGGCGAAGTGATCCCGGCACGCACAAGCAAGAGATTTGAGAAATACTCAGTTCCGCCCTCGGCGAGCCAGAGCGACTTGGTATAGTTCTCATTTTCGTAGTCAAACGGCCCCAACGCCTCGGGACGAATCCGTTTTACATTCCAAAGATGGAAATATTCGTGAGCAACGAGCCCTAGAAATGCCTTGTATCTCGCGTCCGGCTTAAATCCGAATTTGTTGAATTGGAGCGCGGTTGAGTTCAAATGCTCGAGACCGCCGCCGCCGCGCAGGTTGAGGATGAAAGTATAGTCATCATAAGGAAGTTCGTCGAAGATCTGGTAGGCAGCCTCGATTATCTTTGTCGTGTCCGCCGCCATCTTTTTTGTGTCGAAGTTTCCTTCCCCAGTGATGACATATCGATGCGGTTTACCCTGAACATCGAACTTCACTTCTGTAAAATCACTCACCTCAAACGGCGAATCATAAAGGACATCGTAATTCTCGGCACGAAACGTATTCGTCGTGCCGGTAACGACAGGCAATCCGCTCGCCGCCTTCCAATTACCGAACGGATTGACCGTCACGGTCGAAGAGATATTCAGATGGTCTTTTACAAAAAAGAGAAGAGCTCCGTTATTCCAAAAGGCGTGTTCGTCATTGAGCTCATTCGTCCTAACCGTCAACTCGTTGGCATAAACGCGATATTTCGCGACGAATTGGCCCGAGCCCTTAGAATCGACCTGCCACGTATTCTTTGAGATCTTTCGCCACCCGAGATCCGCTCCGTTTGCGTCCTTCACAGAAAAATCCTGAACGTGCCGTGCATATTCGCGGACCAGATAGCTCCCCGGAGTCCACACCGGCATTTTAAGCTCGGTCTTGTCAGGCATTTGCGACCAACTGACGCGCATCTCAACCTCGAGCAGGTGATTGGACGGCTTTGACATCGAAACAATGTAGGCGATGTCGGGCGGAACCGCCTTGACCACGGTGGGCGCCGTTTTCGGACCTTTTGCCGATTTTTTTTGGGCGGGCGTTTCCTGATACATAAAAAAGAGACTGATAAATGCTAGAAAAAGTGTTGCTTTTGAGCGAAGATCTTTTGACATCAATTAGATAGACTCCATGAAAAATAGTCGGTATTTTCTGTTATTCTACTACGAAACAATAGTTTGCTAAACTGTCGCACTATGGCACTGACAAAACTCAAAACAAAGCTCAGCGTCGAGGATTACCTTGAGGGCGAAAAGATAAGTCCGACCAAGCACGAGTACGTCGAGGGCGAGGTCTATGCGATGGCCGGGGCGAGCGACGACCACAATCTGATCGTTGGAGAATTTTACGCGATGTTGGTGAGCCACTTGCGTGATTCAAAATGCCAGCCGTTTTTTGGCGACATAAAGGTACGAGTGGCGCGGAATGTTTATTATTACCCCGACGTATTGGTTTCGTCTGAGGAAAATCCCGAAGACCCATATTTTCGCAATCAACCCATTTTGATCATCGAGGTCACATCGCCAGCCACGAAGAACATCGACCGTCGTGAAAAGCTGCTGTTCTACCAGCAAATGCCTAGCGTTCAGGAGTATGTCGTCGTTGACCAGCACAAAATGAACATCGAGGTGCATCGCCGCCAGCCCAACGGCGGCTGGATAACATATTACTTCAACGAAGCCTGCGAGGTTGTCGAGTTGGCGTCGGTCGAATTGTCGATCCCCTTGCCCGACCTATATCGCCGCGTGCGATTCCGAAAGAATGGAACAACAAGCGACGAAGGATAAGTTTTTTACAACTCCTCTCATCATCATCTTTGTCACTATCTTTATCGATCTGATCGGTTTTGGGATGGTGATACCGATACTGCCATTCTATGCGTCGAGTGCAGAATTTCAGGCGTCGCCTTTTGAGATCGGAATGCTGTTTTCGATCTATTCGTGGATGCAGTTTTTCTTCTCGCCGATACTTGGACGCCTGTCGGATACCTACGGCAGGCGCCCGATCCTTTTCATTAGTTTGCTAGGATCGGCGGTAGGATATTTTATTATCGGTTTTGCCGGAACGCTCGCGCTCGTTTTTGTCGGACGCATCATCGGCGGCATCACGGGTGGAAATATCGCCACGGCCCAAGCCTATATCGCCGATGTCACGACGCGTGAAAATCGAGCCAAGGGAATGGGGCTTTTCGGAGCGGCCTTCGGTTTGGGTTTTATTTTTGGGCCTGCCCTCGCGGGCATTTTGAGCAAGTTTGGCATTCACGTGCCGTTTTATTGTGCGGCTATCCTGTCGTTGGCCAACGCGATTGCTCTATATTTTGTCCTACCCGAATCTCTGAAACCCGGTCTTCGAAAGGGCGAGGATATCCGCAAGGGTAAGATCGCCGAGATATTTGAATCACTTGCCGATCCGCACATTCGGATGATCTCGATCATCTATTTCCTTCTGATCACGGCGTTCTCAATAATGACGTACGCATTCGTTCTGTTTACGGCGTTTCGATTTGACTACAATGCCGAGCAGAATGGATATCTGTTCGCGTACGTGGGACTGATGGCGATCATCATGCAGGGGGCGGTTTTCGGAATCGCGGCAAAGCGGTTTGGCGAGGCACGTTTAGCGGTACTCGGCTGTCTTGTTCTGACGGGGAGCCTTTTTGTCTTTCCCTACACCGGGCCAAGTTTTTATGGGTTGGCGGGATTGCTGATCGTCTCGGCGTTTTTGTCCTTTGGCAATGCCTTTGCCTCTCCCGCACTCTCAAGCCTCGCATCGAAGAACGCCGGTGATCATGAGCAAGGGCGCGTCATGGGCCTGATGCAGTCGGGAGCCAGCCTTGCCCGAGCTATCGGCCCGACGATCGGCGGCGTACTGCTGAACAACTCGCTCAATAGGGTCGATACGAATACCGTCTTTCGCACGTTCTGGACGGCCTCAGCGATAATGTTCGTCGCCTTTCTTATTGCAGTTTATTTTTGGCGAAGTTCGCGGATCGCGAATGTAGTGGAACGGTGGAATTGATACGGGAAGCCTAACTTGCCCGCTGCCTCTGCCGTTTTCCAGCGGGCGGAAAAACCAGCTTAAAGGTCGTGCCTTCGCCGGGAACGCTTCGGGCCTCGATAGTGCCAGCGTGTTCCTGGACGATGCCGTAGGAGACGGCGAGCCCAAGTCCTGTCCCGTTACCGACCCCTTTGGTAGTAAAGAAAGGATCAAAGACCTTGTTCAGATTTTCAGCCAGGATGCCTTCGCCGGTGTCAGAGACCTCGATAACCACACCGTCGCCATTCATCGAAAGCGTCTTTAGCGTGATTGTCCCGCCAGCAAACATCGCATCGCGAGCATTCAGAATAAGGTTGGTAAAGACCTGCTGTAGCTTGCCACCACTGCCGTATATCTGCGGCGGTGTGTCGGTATAGTCCAGTGTTATCTCAATATTCGATTTGCGGAGCTGCGGTTCGAGGAGTTGGAGCGTGTCGTTGAGTAGCTTGTTGACCTCGATCTCGCCAAATTCCTCTGAGCTGCCCGTGCGCGAAAAGTTTAGCAGGTTACCGACAATATTCGTCGCCCGGTCCGTCTGTCGCTGCATCTTCTGCAGTAGCGCGTGTTTTGGGTCGCTTTCCGGGATCATGCCAAGCAGCATTTGGGTATAACTCGACACCCCGGTCAGCGGCGTGTTGACCTCATGGGCGACGCCAGCCGCAAGCAGGCCGATACTCGAGAGTTTTTCACTTTGCTGCAGTGTCTCTTCCAGTTTGACGCGGGACGACACGTTTTCGAGAACGATGATGGCGCCCGTTTGCTGATTCGACTCCGACCTGAGAGGGGCGACGGCGACATTTAGGATGAGCGATCGGCCGGCCGCGTCATAAGTATGGAGCTTATACGCATTTCGGATCTCGGTTAGATGCCAGCGTGATTTGCCGAGAATATTCTCAAGATTTAATGCAAAAGCTTCGTCAAAGATCTCTTCGACCTGCTTTCCGACCGCCTGTTCGCGACCCAGTCCCATCATCTCCTCGAATGGCGAATTACAGCGAATTATCCGACCCGTTTCATCAACGGCCAGAAGTCCGACATTTACGGATTCAACGATCGACTCGTTAAATTCCTTGAGCAATGCGAGCTCTTCCGTATGCTGTCTCTGCTGGCCGTAGAGACGACTGTTCTCAATAGCGACAGCGATGTAGCCCGAAACCGTCTTAAGGATCTCAAGATCCTCGGACGAGAGTAACGAGCCGTCACTCGCTCGGCCGAGGCCGATCACGGCAACCATCTGTCCACCGACGACGCACGGGACAAAATAGTGCAGTTCCTGTCGAACCACGCCTTTAACGTGCCCATTGCCATTAGCAGGCGAGAGCGTTATCTCGACTTCCGGAGCGTCAAACTCATCGGCACGGACGATGCCCTTTGCAGCCGACTTCTGACGAATCATCGTCCTGAAATCATGAGGTATGTTGAACTCCTCGCTAAGGCCGACAGCTCGCCCGACGCGATAATGTTCGATAACGGTGTCGTCCTCGACAAATACTGCGACCTTTTCAACATCGAGCACCTGTCGAAGCCGTTCGATCAACCCATCGAGCAGCGGATCCATGGCCGTAGTCGCCGACAGCGTCTTTCCAAAATCCAAAAGGCCCTGACGCAGGTCATACCGCTCACCGTAGAAGAATCGATCAGCACGCTCCTGGAGAAATTTCTTGAGCGGCTCGCTAAGCAGTACGATCGCTCCCATCGCGACGATCGCGATTATCGCCCGTAGCGTGATCTCAGTCGTCGAGAGATTATTTCCGACCGCAAGAAAGACGAGGCCAAGCGCGACGGCACCGATCATCATCGCGATCGCGACCGTCGTCATTGCATATACCAATGCCCGGCGGACAACGACATCGACGTCCATCAAACGATACCGAACAACCGAATGACCGAAACTCAAGGGTATTAACGCGAGCGGCAATGTTGTTATTGCGGTGCTGAAATTGTCGTCCGGTATCTGGATCGCAAGCTTTTCGACGAGCTGCATCGTCACTACCGGTACGATAGCAGCGATTGTGCCCCACATCGTCCACTTAAGACGCTGCCGGACAAGCGGCTGGCCGCTCTTGAAAAATCTCCAAACGAGAATGCTTGCCCCGGCCGAAACGCCGGCTACGAAGTGATAAAAATTGGCCCGATATAGCAATCCAAACAGATCGATACGATCGACAATACGTGCGAGTGCCTCAGTCACCCCGGCCCCGGGCCAGAATTGAGGCACGAGCGACGAAAAGATCAGAACAGATGTGAAGACCGCCGCCGGGATGTAGAGTACGTATGTTTTCCAACGAGCCTCGGTAAAGACGTCGCTGCGAACCGGATAACGGATACAGAAATGTACAAAGAGAGGTACAAAGAATGCGAGAGCAATATTGTCGAGCAGATCGACCGCAAGATCAAAATCTCTGCCGATCCCGATCGAGCGGTACGTGTGGAAGACAAACGCCGCAAGACAGACCATTGCAAAATGCAGCACGAATGGCGAACGGCTACCCTGCTTAAAAAGGACAAAAACACCGACGCCCAGCCAGATCATACCTACGATCGACAGAAATATGATCGACGGCGTCCAACGCGGGACCGGGTCTATGTGTCTCAGATCCGCAAAATAATAGTTGTCAGCAAACGAATAGGCGGGCTTTTGGTAAAAGTAAGTTAGGTTGCCATCGACACCGGCCGATTCCAGATACATCTGTACATCGGCAACCGATGTGATCTCCTCGGTCTTCTCGCCTTCGAAACCTATCCCGATCAGTTTATCGCCTACCGAGATCCCCGCCCGAGAACCCGCAAAACCCGGCATGACCTTGTCCGCGTAGATCCCGTCTGACCTGAGTGACCAGAGAACACCATCCGTTGGCGGTAGGTTTTGAAAGGCACGCTGAGACAAGTTTAGGGCTGCGGCTGCTACGAATAGCACCGAAGCCAGGAGCCAGATCAGGCTCCAACTTGTCAGCATTTTTTCCTTCATTTGCTCAGGGCATACCTCTCCGTAATGTTTTTAACGCAAAATGTGTTCCAGATAGGAAATTTCGTGGTCAGAGGCCGAGATGGCTAAAAAACAGCAATAATTCGAGGAAATGCCGTTAATTCTATAGCGGGATGACCTGAAGACATTCATCAATTTGCTCGACAATCCGAGATTTTGGACAAAATTTTAGCCGCAGCGACAAACGGAACCACAGAGAAATGTCTGTGCAGAGCCTGTTTCCCTGCGGCAAGATTAGAACCTGACAAGTATGCCGCCTCTAAGAATGCGACCCTGTGCATTGAGCCTCAGCGAGCCTTCCTCACCGAAAACTCCTGACTGAAAATCAAAGATATTTCGAGCATCGACCACCGCCTGAGCTCTAAATGGCAAGCCAAGATTAGGCAAGGCCTGCGTAATATAGACGCTCATGCCCGGGTCATAAATGGCTAGCCGCCCCTTAAACGGGTCGATGGCGAAAACCGTTGCCTGAGGTGAAAGGCGGTAGATCGTTCTAACGCTTGTGCCCGTGCTAAGGTCCGTCGAAACCTGGGCAAAGAAGGACTGGAAAACATCACTTTCGAAGGCATTTGACGGGTCGGTGATGGCCTGCGCCGAGAGCTTTTGCCCATTGCCGAATGAGTATCCAGCTGACGTGGTAAAGAGGCTGTTGATCCGTCTCGTGTACACGACACGCACGCCCTGAGAGCGGCCCTGTTGATTAGCGACGAACTCGCCAAAGCCGTCGCCTGTAAGAGAGTCAAATTCTATCGAATTGAGTCCAACCCCGCGGCCAAAGGTCGTATCGAAAAACACATTCGCTTCGACCGTCGAACTATTGTCCAGCACCCTTTCGATACCAAATTCCAAACGGCGACTCTTATTCATCTTCGGCTTGCCGCCTGATGCGTAGAGATCTTCGATCGCGACTGGCTCGGTAAAAGCAACGTTCTGCCCCTCCAGGTCGAGCGATCGAGCCCACGATTTTTCTTCGGTTTGGGAGGTCAGTGCCGTTTGCAGGCGGGTCTTTGAACCAAGATCGTACTGGAATCCAAGTCTCGGGCTGATGACCGAGTCATCGCCTGCTCCAAGAAACCTCGAATAATCAAGGCCAAACACGACGATGATCCCCTCGCGAACCTTCCACTCGTCCAATGCCTGAAATGAGAACTGCCCCAATGCCCGATCTTCATTCGTGAGGGCCACATTTCCGAGCTTGGCAGCCGCTACGTTAAATCGAAACTGATGGTTCTCCCTTGGCCGCAAGCTGACAGCCGTTTCAAAACGCTGAGGAGCATCCGCACCCTTTGCGACCTGAGCTGCGAGAACAACCTCGGCATCGTCGCCCATCGGCAAAAGAGTTGCGAAATTAGCACCCGCGTAATTGCCGTGCCTCGTACCAGCGACATAGGTTTCGACGACTGTCTGGCCTTTACGTTCGGAGCCGCGGTCATCAAGAACATCTTCATCGGCGTCGGCAGTCGCCGTCGTATCTATCGGATCTTTGCCTTCGCGATTCTGATAGATCGCCCGCTGCATCTGGGCGGCACGAATTCGCCATTTTGAACTATTCTTATCTGTGCGTTTCTCGGGAAGTGTATTGCCGGAACCGGCACGCTCGAGCTTAAAACCGTAAACCAATTCGGTTGACTGGCTGATCTGGACACCAAACAATGTCGCGGGATTGAAACCCTGAGCAACGGCGAGCACCGAATACTTTCCAGGTAGAATGCGTGCCAAAAAGCTTCCGTCACGAGCCGAAGATACCTGTTTCAGGAGTTTCGTCGTTCCCGCGCGAAAGATGGCGACCGACGCATCGGCGATCGGATTGCCGCCCTCATCCTTTACAATTCCCTTAATTACGCCGAGGTTTCCGGCTTTCTCGACAACAACGGTATTCGCCAATGCCGACGGCGCTACAAACAGCACCGCTGATATTAATATCAGCAGCCATCCGGCATTTCGAAAGATCTGCGTTGCTTTATTCAAAAAACCCATCAATTAAAGGCAATACTTGCAATTATTCGTATAATGTTCACAAAAATCAACCCTGTCAAGCGTGTAGTGTCACCAAGCGTTGGTTCTAGGATGCAACTTACTTGACAAAGTTTGCCCTTTCGCTAGAATTGTATTCTGCCTGAACGGGCACGAGCGGAGACGTGGCTGAGCGGCTGAAAGCGGCGGTTTGCTAAATCGTTAAGGGTCAAAAGCCCTTCACAGGTTCGAATCCTGTCGTCTCCGCCATTTTGATTTTGGATTTCAGATTTGGGCTTTCAGATTTGAAATTGGTGAATATGCTGGCTATCAAATCCTGAGTTTGATGGCCTTTCGTCTTTTGACCTCGTTATGCGACGGACGATAATTATCTACGGACTTGCGATGGCCGCGCTCGTCGGCCTGCTCAAACTCATCGAATACAAGTATCTCGTCCGTGACATCCCTCTCGAATTCTACATCGGCCTCGTCGCCATACTTTTTACGGCCCTCGGCATCTGGGCCGGACTAAAGCTGACGCGGAATAAAGTGATCGAGGTTCAGGTCCCATTTGAACTGGACCAAGCCAATCTGCAAAAGATCGGCATCAGCAAACGCGAGCACGAGGTGCTCGAGCTAGTCTCAAGCGGTCTCTCAAATCAGGAGATCGCCGAAAAGCTCTTCGTCTCGACCAGTACGATCAAGACACACGTCTCCAGCATTCTCGCCAAGCTCGACGCCAGCCGTCGCACTCAAGCAATACGCCGCGCCAAAGAATTGCGTATCATTCAATAGTACTTTCGAACTAATTTCGCTGATTTTCGCAGATTCATACTTTTGGCCGATGCGCCCGGGCCCGCAATACCCGTATATTTATCGAAGATCTACGGAGGAACATTATGAAGAAGATTGTAATAGCGTTCGGTCTGATCTCAGGCGTGGTCATCACGGCACTGATGTGGCTGATGCTAGCTCTCGTGAGTGCCGGTGTCGCGAGCCACAGCGTCGTTTTTGGTTACGCGATCATGGTGATCGCCCTTTCGCTCGTCTTTTTCGGCGTCAAATCCTATCGGGACAATAACGGCGGCAAGATCACATTCTTTAAGGGGCTTCAGGTCGGCATTCTCATCAGCCTGATCGCGGCGCTCTGCTACGGAATAAGTTGGGAAGCGTACTATCGCACTGACGGCGGGGATTTTATCGAGCAGTATTCTGTCCAGTACGTCGAAGAAATGCGCTCCAACGGCGCCTCTGACGCCGAGATCGCCGAGACACAAAAACAGATGGCCGAGTTTGCCGAGCAGTACAAGAATTTCTTTGTTCGCTTTGGCATGACACTGATGGAGATACTACCCGTCGGAGTGATCGTAACGCTGATCAGCGCCGGCCTTTTGCGTCGAAAGGAATTGCTGCCAGCCCAATAGGTCTATCAACAAATTAGGAGATAAATATGAAACTAGGAACGTTTTCCGTGAGCCTGACTGTCAAAGACATCAACGCCTCAAAGGAATTTTACGAAAAGCTCGGATTCACCGCTATGGGCGGCGATATTGAGCAAAACTGGCTCATTATGAAGAATGCGAACTCGGTCATTGGACTCTTCCAAGGGATGTTTGAGTCGAATATTCTGACCTTCAACCCCGGCTGGGACCAGAACGCGGAAGCCCTTGAAGACTTTGATGATATTAGAGAAATACAACTCCAGCTTAAAGCAAACGGGGTCCAACCCGAAACGGAGGTCGAGGCGAACACGACGGGGCCAGCAAGTATTATTCTCAATGACCCTGATGGAAATACGATCCTGATAGATCAGCACGTATAAGATCGGCCTAGATCGACGGCTCAGATGCGCCGTCCTTTGCGTTCTCAGGGCTTTCGGGCGAAAATCTTCCCTTATGTCTGTAAGAGTTAGATTTGCACCATCGCCCACGGGCTACCTTCATATCGGTTCCGCGAGGACCGCGCTTTTTAACTATCTTTACGCTCGTCACGTCGGCGGGAAGTTTCTGCTCCGCAT
Organism: Pyrinomonadaceae bacterium; assembly: GCA_049663465.1. Lineage (GTDB taxonomy): Bacteria > Acidobacteriota > Blastocatellia > Pyrinomonadales > Pyrinomonadaceae > OLB17. The sequence goes on along the minus strand of JBATDM010000118.1, from coordinate 50,617 downwards.
CGAGGATACCGACCTTGCACGCTCGACCGAGGAATCAACCCGCTCGATCCTCGACGGCCTTGCGTGGCTCGAACTCGACCACGACGAAGAGATCGTTTTCCAGTCTGACAACGCCGAAACGCATCGCGAAACTGCCCGAAAGCTACTCGCTGAGGGCAAGGCATATCGTGATTTCACGCCAAAGGCGGCTCCATCCGACGCTAATGTCAAAGACGCGATCAAGGAACGAGCCAGGGCCGCTCAGGGCGAGAAGAATATGCGGGACAACCCGTACCGCACGCTTTCTGCCAAAGAGAGCGATGCTCGTGCCGCTTCCGGAGAACCGTTTGCGATCCGTTTGAAAGTACCCGATGTCAGAACCGGGAGCGATAGCGACTGGGCTTCCCCCTCCGGAAGAACCAGGTTTGATGATCAGGTCTATGGCCTGCAGGAGCGAGACTACGCCGAGACCGAGGACCTGGTTCTATTGAGGTCTGACGGGCATCCGCTGTACAATCTCGCAGTCGTCTGCGACGACATTGAGATGCAGATCACGCACGTCATTCGTGGACAGGACCATCTGACCAACACGCACAAACAGATATTGATATACGAAGCCCTCGGCGTCACGCCGCCGACATTTGCCCATTTGCCGCTGATCATGGCACCGAACAAGGGCAAGCTGTCTAAACGCAAACACGGCGAGGTCGTCTCGATGACGACATACCGCGACGCTGGTTTTCTCGCGGCAGCATTTCGCAATTTTCTTGCTCTACTTGGTTGGTCAGCTGGCGAGGAAAGAGAGATCTACTCGCTCGATGAGCTTGTCGAGAAGTTCTCGCTCGACGGCATTCACCGCTCAAACGCCGTCTTCAATTTCACCGAAAACGACCGGCGAAAATGGACCGACGACAAAGCGCAGTGGATGAACGCCGAGTACATCCGCACGATGCCGCTCAACGAACTACTGCCGTTCGTCAAGACTAAATTAAAGTCCGCCAAACTTTGGCGCGAAGAATACGACCCGGACGGCCGTGCGCTCACCGGCTCGATCCCGTCGACCCAGGCACAGGCATTTGAGCGAAGCACCGAAATGGCCGAGCGGCCGGAGAATATCGCCCTCGACCTGCCCGAGATCGGCAGCCACGACTGGTACGTCCGCACCGTCGATCTCATCCGTCAACGGTTCTTCACCCTTAAAGATTTTTCATCGCAGGGCCGAGCATACTTCAGCGAAGACTTCGATTTTGACCCTGTAGCAATAGCCAAGAATCTGACCAAGTTCCCCGAGCTCCGCGAATGGCTCCCCGAATTAGCTGATCGATTCGAATCTGAGTTCGGCGACTCCGAATTGCAGAAGCCCGCGCGTGAGCAAGGGCGTAACACTCAACTCAACGATCAAACATTCACCGAAGCCAACATCGAACTCGTCGTCAAAGCCTTCACCGAGGAAAAAGAAACCAAACTCGGCGTCATCATGAACGGCTCCCGCACACTCCTAACAGGCGTCGCCGTCGGCCCGTCCATGCTCTCGGTCTTTGAAGTGATCGGCCTCGAACGAACTCTTATGCGTTTGCGAAGCAAGGTGGTTTGGAATGAATGATTGCTGTTGGCGCGCTGATTAAACCAAATGAGCACAGACAAAGAAAAACTCATTACTTGGGCGACAATCGGAGTTTTGGCCTATATCATTTCCGATATTGTTCACGAAGCGATCGGACACGGCGGCACGGCAATACTTTTTGGCAATCAAATCACGCTATTGTCTTCTGTCTATTTTAGGAGCGAACCCCGGAATATTATTGATTCTATCGGAGGGCCGATTGCCAATTTATGTTTTTCTATCGTTGCATTTTTTGTTCTCAAAAAAGCCAAAAATATTTGGGCAATTCTGTTCTTGATCCACGTTTTAACCTACAACCTTTTTTGGTTTGCCGGAACTATTATTTCTTCGGCGGTATTTAAAACGGGAGATTGGACGTTTGCGATCAGATCGCTCAATGCGGGGCAAAGCGACAGATACATCTTGTTTATCGCAGGTGCCACGATCTATTATTTGGCATTTCGGTTTTTGAACGCGCGGTTAAGACAAATAGTTGGCGAAAACGCATTGACCAGACAAGACTTCGTTTTCCCGTTTCTATTCGCTTCTATTTCAGCATTTGTTGCGGGACTTTTCTTTTCACCGGCCAGACTTAGTGCGGGGTTGGAAGGAGTACTTGAAATGACGGCCTCAGTTCCTATTCTGTTCTTGTCGCTAAATTATGTAAATGAGGATGTAAAACCGAAGCCCAATTCTGTTTACAGTCTGAGCGTCGGAATTCTGTATATTGCCTTTTGCTTAACTCTCGGACGGGGAATGAGTTTTTGAAAAATAAGCATTCAATCTTGCCGCAGCCATTTGACTTCATATCTAATATGTAGTTACATGACTACGCAATGAATTTCAGACGAGACGCTTTCCAAGCCATAGCCGACCCGACACGACGAGCGATACTGCTTCTTGTCGCCACGCAATCTATGACCGCCGGGGCGATTGCCTCAAACTTCGACACCGCACGGCCGACTGTTTCAAAACACCTGCAAATTCTCACCGAGTGCGAACTGCTCGAACAGGAGCAAAACGGGCGAGAGATCTACTATCATCTGAGCCCCAAAAACATGAGGGAAATAGCGGAGTTCATCGAGCCATTTCGCAAGATGTGGGATGACAGGTTCGATAAATTAGAGACTGTAATGAACAGATACAAAGCAAAGAAATAGGATCGTGTCAGCAGCCAGCACATAAGTAAGATCTCAATACGATTGGGGAAATTCACATGGAACGAAAGACAAAGATCGATGCCAAGGAGGGCAAGCATGACATAGTCATCACACGTGAATTTGATCTGCCGCTGGACCTGCTTTTCAAAGCGTATGTCGAGCCCGAGATCGTTGAGCGATGGATGGGAACAAAGGTGTTGAAGCTTGAAAATCGTAAGCACGGCGGTTACGAATTTGAGACATCAGATGGCGAGGGAAATGTAGTATTCCGTGCCAATGGGTCGGTCCACGAGTTCGTTCCCGAGCAAAAGATCATCCGGACATTTGAAATGGAAAACACGCCATTTCCTGTTCAACTTGAGTTCCTGGAATTTGAAAGAATGGGTGAAGACACCAGCAAGCTCACGATGCAGATCGTCTATCGCTCGGTCGCCGACCGCGACGCGATGCTCAAGCTACCCTTTGCACGAGGGCTCGATATGGCACACAACCGACTGCAGGAAGTCGCCAGCAATTTGAGGTAAATGACATGACAAAGACAAAGAAGATCATCTATTGGATCGCAACCGTGTGGCTCGCCCTGGGAATGGTCTCGACCGGAATCGTGCAGCTAATTCGGATGGATGACGAGGTTAAAAACTTTACCAATCTTGGCTATCCGCTTTATCTGATGACAGTACTCGGAATATGGAAGCTTTTGGGTTCCGCTGCAGTACTGATCCCAAAATTTCCATTGCTGAAAGAATGGGCGTACGCAGGTTTTTTCTTTGCAATGTCGGGAGCCATCATTTCTCACATAGTCAGCGGAGACGCCGCGATGGAACTCTTTGGCCCAACACTATTGCTGATCCTGACGGTCGTATCGTGGTATTTTAGGCCTGCGAGTAGAAAGCTAAATGCGGTGGGGCAATGATTAGATGATTGAAGCTAGCCACTAAAATATATGAATAAAAGTGAACAAAGCGATCTGCTCAAGACTTTGAGGCAGCGTTTTGAGGAAAACATGAACCGCCACGAGGGGCTTGAATGGACTAAGGTGCAGGCGAAGTTAGACGCGAATGACGAAAAGCTGCATATCCTCAGCGAGATGGAGCGGACGGGTGGGGAGCCGGATATTGTTGGGATTGATAAGAAGACGGGCGAGTATATTTTTTTTGATTGCTCGGCGGAAAGCCCGAAGGAACGAAGGAGCCTTTGTTACGACCGCGAAGCTCTTGCATCGAGAAAGGAGCATAAACCGAAAAACAGTGCCATGGGTTTGGCGGCGGAGATGGGCGTTGAGCTCTTGACGGAAGAAGATTATTGGGAACTGCAGCAGCTAGGCGAATTTGATCTGAAAACCTCAAGTTGGCTCAAAACGTCCGCAGACGTTCGCAAACTCGGCGGTGCTATCTTTGGCGATCGCCGTTTTGGCCGCGTCTTTACCTATCACAATGGTGCAGAATCCTACTACGGTGCTCGCGGATTTCGCACGAAGCTCAAGGTGTAGATCGTGCCGGTCCTTGCAATTGTCTCCGCGGCCGACGTTCAATATACGCAAAGCCCGTGCGTATGAAAAGGCTCTTTGTCTCAATTCTGATTTTGCTGTCGCTGTGCGTTTGGACCGGTTCGGTTAGTGCGCAACCGGTGCCGACGCCACGGCCGCTCTCGCAAGAGTTTTTGAAACGCCGCGAGGCCGGGTCGGCATTTCAACTTGGTCGGCTGTATCTCCGGCAGAGAAAGCCGGCGGCTTATCCAGGTGCCATCGAAAAGTTTCGCACGGCTGCCGAGATCTACGGCCAACTCGGCGATCGGGCAAATGCGGCCTGCGCCTTGCTTGGCGTTGGCGCGGTGATGAAACAGCAGGACCGCAACGTTCTCGCGACCCTGACCTATCAAGAGGCGATCTCAATCTTTCGCTCTCTTAAGGGCCGCGATCTCGCCGAAAGCCCGCTCCTCAAACTGGGCTTCCTCTACGACGAACTCGTCGATAAACGCTTCCTTTTCAAATACGACGAACTCGCGATCCAACCGCCCAAACGAGGCTTTGACAGGAACGGCGACCGGATCGATACGCGCTTTTCGCAAGTAGCCGACCGTTATGACGTCCAGTTCTTTAACCAGCCTTTCGTCGTCTATGTCGAGCCTGAGAGATCGTCCAGTCTAGATGATCCTCGATTTGCAGGCTACAGCGACGAGCGCGATCCGGTCAGTTTTTACCCAGATGTACTGAAAATTTGGAAACTCAACGGCGTCGAAAGCATCGAGGTTGCGACCGGCGTGAGTCTGATGGAGGCATGGGCCTCGGAAAATCCGCGTATTGCCGTCTTCTACGGAAAACAGGCCGTAAACCGCTATCAGGAACTCCGCCGCACGATACAGGAAACGAAACGTTATCCGAGCCGCCGGTACGTCAATCAACTTGCAGACAAATTTCGTGTTCTCGCCGACCTGCTCATTGCCTTGGGCCGTTTGTCTGAGGCAGATGATGTTTTGCAAATGCTCAAGGAGGAGGAATTTTCTGAGTTTGTTCAGCGCGATGCGACCGAGATCGAACGGCTAAAGCGCAAGGTTCGTCTGACGCCGAAAGAAAAGGCTCTTATTGACCGCTACATTCTCCTAGCCGAGCGTGCCGCCGAGATCGGCGAGCAGTTTCAGCAGCTTGAGGACAAGAAACGCGAAGCAAAACTCTCGTCCGACGACCAAGCCGCGCATCTACGGCTTTCAGGCCAGGTCGCCGACGTTAATGCCGCGTTCAAATTGTTTCTCGAAAAAGAACTCGTCAATGAGATCGGCACCGAGAACGCCAAAACCCTCGACGCCGATCGCGACCTCCAGCAAAAGGTCCGCGAGTGGGGACAGGGAACCGTCGCTCTCACCACCGTCATCACCGAGAATCGTTATCGCGTCGTTCTGACGACGCCAACCGTCCAGGTTGATGGCAAAACGGACATTAGCGCGGCCGTACTGAACAAAAAGATCTATGCCTTTCGTCAGGCACTGCAAAACACCGCTGTTGACCCGCGGCCGCTCGGCAAGGAACTCTACGACATTCTGATAAAACCTGTCGAGAAAGAGCTCACCGCGTCCGGCGCGAAAACGCTCGTATGGTCGCTCGACGGAACCTTGCGATATATCCCATTTTCGGCTTTGTCGCCGGACGGAAAGACGTATCTCGTCGAACGCTTTCAAAACGTGATGATCACGCCAAAAACTCGAGAACGTGTCTCGCGTCAGGACGCTGACTGGCGTGCACTCGGAATGGGTGTTTCGGAGGAGCAAACACTGGCGAACGACGGAAACGGGCAGAGGATCCATCTCGAAGCTCTGCCGTCGGCAAAACGTGAATTAACCTCGATAGTGCGGGACGAGACCGACCCGGCCGAAAACGGCATTCTCGACGGGCGACGGTTTCTCAATGACCAGTTTACTCTAGCAAATCTGACACAGTCTCTGGTGCGTAAGAACGCCAGCGGCGAAAGAAAATTTACCATAGTCCATCTGGCGACGCACTTTCGTCTGGGTGAGAATTGGGCAAGCTCATTTCTGCTTCTGGGCAGCGGTAAAGTGTTGACGCTGCAACAGATGAGCAGCCTATCGGCGATAGATTTTACGGACGTCGAACTGACGACATTATCCGCGTGCAATACCGCGATCATCACCGCCGCGAGCGGCATCGAGGTCGATTCCCTCGCCGAATCGATCCAAAACAAAGGCGGAAAGGCCGTGCTAGCAAGTCTTTGGAGTGTGTATGACGAGAGTACTGAGAGGCTGATGAGCGGCTTCTACCAAAACAAAAAGAATGATGAACGCATCAGTAAGGCCGAGGCACTCCAACACGCTCAAACTAAAATGATCGCAAACCCCGACTTTGCCCATCCGTACTTTTGGTCAGGATTCATCCTGATCGGCAACTGGCGCTAAACCTCGATCACTCTTCGTTTTACCGGTGAAGACAGCACGATCGTCGTTGTCGTGATGCCGTAAGGCACGAGTCGGTCTATCACTTCCTGCAGGTGCTCGACCGAGGCGACTGCTACTTTCATAATGAAGGAGTCCCCGCCCGTGCCGCGGTGGCACTCGAGGACCTCGTTCGATTCCTGAGCGACCTCGATGATGTGGCTGTAATCGACGCCGGTGATGCTCATTCTGACAAAGGCGGTAATCGGAAACCCGACCCGTGCCGTATCGATATCAGCCCGATATCCGGTGATAATGTGCGCGTCCTCAAGCTTGCGAACACGCTCGATGACAGCCGGCGTCGTCAAGCCCACACGCCGGCCAAGTTCTGCATAGCTCGTCCGGGCATCAATCTGTAACTCTCTCAAAATATTCCGGTCAATTTCATCGATCATAAAGTTTCGCCGAAAAATGCCCATTGCCGGGAACGCAGGCGCCCTCGCCTGCAAACGCCGGTTCCTCCGGCGTAACGGCGTTCATCACTTTTCAATTTGAATACTAACCGAGTTCGTCAGCTTTCTATCGAACGCTTGCAGGCGAAGGAGCCTGCGTTCCCGGCGTTTACAAGCAACAAATTCGTGTGCGTTATTAATAATATAAATAAAATAGTAAGAATAAACTAACAATCTAAAGCATTACCCTCAGACTAACTCACGCATCCCATTCAAATTCGCCTATCAAATCAATTACAATATAAGATTACGGATAAACTGGATATTTACGGAGCGCATCGTAGCCAGTAAGGAGCCGTGCCCTAATATGCTTTCTCAGACCAATACCAAGACAGGCGAATCCGCATCTCAGATCGACAACATCCACATTTCGGATGCCGATCTGCCTGCATTTACTGACATGCCGTTTGAAGACATCGAGGAACTCGACCTTGATCATCCAGGAGCGAACGACGAAGAATATCGGACGCGGCGTGATTATATTGCGGGCCTGGCGAAAAAGTTTCGCGAAACGGGCGAGATCACGGATGTCGATTACACCGATGCTGAGCAGGGCGTCTGGCGGCACGTCGCAGGCGAACTGGAGGAGCTTCATCAGAAGCACGCCTCGCCGTTTTACCTGCGTGCGAAACGCGATCTCGGAATCTCGAATGACCGCATTCCGCAGTTGACCGGGATGAACCGCCGCCTGCGTGAACTGACCAATTTTCGACTCGCTCCGGTCGAGGGTCTCGTCGATACGCGTGCATTCTTAAGCTGGCTCTCATACCGGACAATGCTCTCGACGCAATACATTCGCCACCATTCGCGGCCCGAATACACGCCCGAACCGGACATCGTCCACGAAGCGATCGGTCATATTCCGATGTTCACAAACCCGGCGTTTGCTGACTATTCGCAGTTCGTCGGCCACGGAGCCCGCATCGCCAACGACCGGCAGCTCGACGAACTCGGCCGCCTATACTGGTTCACCGTCGAATTCGGCCTAGTCGAACACGAAGGCGATATCAAAGCATACGGCGCCGGACTATTATCGTCATTTGGCGAACTCGAACACGCCTTCTCAGACAAAGTCGAACGCCGCAAATTTGACCTCGAACAGGTCATCAATCACGAATTCACCTACAGCGATATGCAGCCGATCCTCTACATCATCCCGTCTTACGCGGAGCTGAAAGAGGTGACGAGGAAATATATCGAATCATTTTGCGGAAAGTAGTATTTTAGAGATATGGAAAATTTGATCGAGATCAATCCGAAAATAATGGTCGGCAAGCCGGTGATAAGGGGAACGCGGATAACGGTCGAAATAATTTTACAAAAGCTTGCGGAGGGAGAAACTGTGGAACAAATACTTCAATCTTATCCGCATCTTAATCGCGGCCAAATTCTTGCTTGTCTTGATTACGCCCGCCGTTCACTAAGTCTCGATTACGTATATCCGTTCTCGGCTGAGACCGCATGAAACTCCTCGCGGATGAAAATATCGAGAGCGAGATTGTTACGGCCCTTCGGTCGGTTGGATTTGAAGTTGCTGATATTAAGGACATCGATCCTGGCATCAACGATGATGATGTATTGCGAAGAGCTAAAACATCGAATGCCGTTCTATTGACATACGACAAGGATTTCGGCGAATTGGTTTTTCGAGAACGGTTGGCTACAAACGGAGTAATCTTTCTACGTCTTCCGAATACGCCTAGATCTGAAAAAATCAGACGAGTTGTAGAAGTATTGTCTGATCACGAAGTGGATCTAGTTGGCTCTTTTACGGTCGTCTCTGTGAGAGGTCTAAGAATTCGAAAGGGCTAGTGGTGATCCTGAAAACTGAATATGCAGAGCATTGATGTTCAATCGTGGAAAAATATCTCCGACACGGTTTTCGTTCCTCAAAACGAAGCTGAATACGACCGTCTTGTGGCGATGCTTGACGACCTCATAGATCAGGTTGGCGAAGATGAATCCCATCCGCTTGCGTCTTTGATGGACGTGTTGTCCACACTTATTGAAAATTACGAAAATGCACACGTTCCCGAATTAGCATTAAAATCATGATCACAGAAACAAACACAGCAGTTGATATGAATACGGCGGTGCAGAATCCGCTTGGGCTCAAGAAAATACACCATATCGAGTTTTACGTCGGCAATGCGAAGCAGGCGGAGTTTTATTATCGCAAGGCGTTTGGGTTTTCGCGCGTTGGGTACATGGGGCTTGAGACTGGTAATCGCGAGGTAACGAGCTATCTGCTGCGGCAAACGAACATCAATTTCGTTCTGTCAACACCGATGTCGCCGGACCATCCCGGTTCGGAGCATATCAAGCAGCACGGCGATGGCGTTCACGATATCGCGTTTCTGGTTGAGGATGTCGATCATGCTTTTCATGAGTCAGTGAAACGCGGTGCGACGCCGGTCGAGGAGCCGCACGATCATTCGGACGAGAATGGTACGGTCCGCCATGCGTCAATCGCGACATACGGCGACACGATACATTCGTTCCTCTCGTACAACACAAACAACGGCCATAATTACGATGGCGTTTTCTTGCCCGGCTTTGTCGAGCAGGACGTCGCGGGCGACCCGACCGGCATTATGATGGTCGATCACATCGTCGGAAACGTCGAGCTCGGCCAGATGACCCGTTGGTGCGATTTTTATCGCGACGTGATGGGCTTTCACCGCTACATTACGTTTGATGACAAGGACATCTCGACCGAGTATTCCGCCTTGATGTCTATCGTAATGTCGGACGGACAGCACAATATCAAGTTTCCCATCAACGAACCCGCCGAGGGAAAAGGCGGCAAGTCACAGATACAGGAATACATTGATTTTTACCGTTCGGCCGGCGCCCAACACGTCGCATTGCTCTGCCGCGACATCCGCTCGACGGTAGCAAAACTTATTGAAAACGGCGTTGAATTTCTCACCATTCCCGACAACTATTACGATGATCTCCTGGACCGCGTCGGCGAGATCGACGAAGACATCGAAAGCCTCAGGAAGCTCAGTATTCTCGTTGACCGCGACGACGAAGGCTATCTATTGCAGATCTTTACCAAACCGGTCGAAGACCGCCCGACTGTCTTCTACGAAATTCTCCAACGCAAGGGCTGCAAGGGATTCGGCAAGGGTAATTTCAAGGCGCTGTTTGTTTCTATCGAAGAAGAACAACGGCGGCGCGGAAATCTCTAGGAAGTAAGAAGTTAGCCACGAATAGCACGAATCTGATATTTTATTCGTGACATTCGTATAATTCGTGGCAAAATCTTTTTCTGATGATTAACCGTGCCCGGATCGCCGCATATATTTCCGCAATGCACCCGCTCGAGATATTGATGCGGGTGATGTTTACCAGTGTTGGATGTTTGCTGGCCGGCGTTGCGATCTGGATGGTGGCCGGCAATCTCATAGTCATCAGTACCTACGAACACGCTCGGGCAGAGGTCACTATGTGCGAGCGTAGCGGGCCGGTCGCGACGAAAGGGCTAGACCACTACAGCGTTCAAGTGCAGTTCGAGCGAAACGGCAAACTGCGTCGTTCCAGTGTCGACCGGGCCAACTTCAAATACGAGGTCGGGGACGTTATCGATATCTATTTCAAACCCGAGACCCCGTACTCGGTCATCGCCGGCGATTTTATGCAGATGTGGTTTCTATCGATAATCGTCGGCATTGCTGGTGGGGTGATGCTGTTCTTCGGCCTGAAGCCCGATCGCGGCAGCAATATGGCTAAAGCTGAATAACGGTATAGCGTTGACCATTTCGGCCTCGATTCGTGTAATTCGTGTAGTTCGTGGCAAAATCTCTTCCTATGGACCTCAAATACCAAACAGGTTTCGGTAACGAATTCGCCACCGAGGCGGTCGATGGAGCATTGCCCGTTGGGCGCAACTCTCCGCAACGGGCGCCGCTTGGTCTCTATGCCGAGCAGTTGTCGGGCACGGCGTTTACTGTGCCTCGTGCGGGCAATAAACGGACATGGACGTATCGAATACGCCCGTCAGCGATTCATCGGCCATTCGAGCGGATCGATAACAAATACTGGCAAAGTAAGCCGTACGAATCGGACGTTACGCCAAACCAGCTTCGCTGGGACCCGCTGCCGGTCCCGACCGAGCCGACTGATTTTATTGACGGCATTACGACCATTGCTCTTAACGGCGACCAGTTTTCGCAAACCGGTATCGGCATCCACATCTACACCTGCAACAAAGGCATGGGCGACCGCTATTTTTACAATGCCGATGGCGAGATGCTGATCGTGCCGGAAATGGGGCGACTTGGATTTCTTACCGAACTCGGAGCGTTGCAAGTTGGGCCGGGCGAAGTTGTCGTGATCCCTCGCGGTGTGAGGTTCAGGGTCGAGCCACATCCTGACGACAAACAGTGTCGCGGATATATCTGTGAGAATTACGGTGCTCATTTCAAACTGCCCGATCTCGGACCGATCGGTGCGAATGGACTCGCCAATCCGCGTGATTTTGAAACACCCGTTGCATGGTACGAAGACCGCGAAGGCAAATTTGAACAGGTCGCAAAATTCGGCGGCAATCTTTGGTCGTGTGAGATCAGCCATTCGCCGCTAGATGTCGTCGCGTGGCATGGCAATTATGCTCCGTACCGCTATGATCTGCGGACATTCAATACCATCGGATCGATCTCGTTCGATCATCCTGACCCAAGTATTTTCACCGTTCTAACCTCGCCGTCGGGCGAACCGGGCGTTGCGAATTGCGATTTTGTCATCTTCCCCGACCGCTGGCTCGTAGGCGAAGACACGTTCCGGCCGCCGTGGTATCACCGCAACTACATGTCCGAATACATGGGCCTCATTTACGGCGCCTACGACGCCAAGGAAGAGGGCTTCGTCCCCGGCGGCGGTTCGCTCCACAACCAAATGTCCGCCCACGGCCCCGACCTCGACGCCTTCGAAAAAGCTTCAAATGCCGATCTCAAACCACAAAAGCTCGAGGGCACTATGGCGTTTATGTTCGAGTCGAGATATATCATCCGGCCGACAAAGTTTGCAATGGAATGTTCGCAGTTGCAGGATGAGTATCACGAGGTTTGGATGCATCTAAAAAGGAATTTCAAGAGTTAAAGCTAGTGGGGAGATGAAATGAAAACACTTCTGTCGATCGTTCTTGTTCTCACAGTTTTTGTCTTTGCCAATCCCGCGGATATTAACGCTCAGACAAGCAAGAGACTCACCGCAACCCCGAAGGCCTTTCAGGCATTTTTTGCAAAATTCAAGACTGCCGCTATTAAGCGCGATAGGACCGCCGTCGCTTCAATGACCAAATTTCCGTTCAAATACGGCTGGGACGCAGGCGACGAGGGTTCCTATAACCGGGCCCAGTTCATATCCAATTTCAGCAGGATCTTCGACGGAACCGGAAGTTTTTTTGAACGGAAGAACCCTAAATTCTACACGGAAAGCGGTAGCTTCGATCTGACAAACGAAAACGATGCCTCACACTACATTTTCGAGAAACGCGGCTCAACGTATAAATTCACAGCCTTCATAGCCGAGCCATGACCCCTCTTTTGTGGCGCAGGAATTGAAAATGACTAGAGAATTACAGTTTATCGCAACTCCATCAAAGGGCGACGTATCAGCGATCCTGATGCTGCCTGATAAGCCCACGCATCTTCTCGTGCTTGGGCATGGGGCGAGTTCGAATATGCGGCATTCGTTGGTGACGACGATCGCGGAGAATCTGGCTGAGCAGAATATTGCGACGTTTCGGTATAACTTTCCTTATTCCGAAAAAGGCGGCGGACGGAATTCGCAGGCGACTTGTGTTGAGACGATACGGTCGGCGGTGAGAGCGGCACAAGCGGCGTGTCCTGATCTGCCGATACTTGCGGGCGGGCATTCGTTTAGCGGGCGGATGACTTCGACTGCTCAGTCGGAATCGCCTATCGACGGTGTGAAAGGGTTGGTTTTCTTTTCATTTCCGCTTCATCCGGCAGGCGAACCGGCAACGAAGCGGGCTGATCACCTCGCAAACATCGATATTCCGATGCTTTTCTTGAGCGGGACGCGCGACGCCCTTGGCGAACTCGACCTGCTCAAGCCAGTTGTTAAGAAACTCGGCAAACACGCCGCGTTCCATCTTCTCGAAACCGCCGACCACAGTTTCAAGATCCTAAAACGAACGCGGACAAACCCCGAGGACGTGTTCGCCGAAATGGCCCGCGTCACACGCGATTGGATCGGCTTGGTCGGTTCGTGACCTTCTTCTCTTTTGGTCTCTGGGCCGGACAGATCCCCAATTTCTAGCCAAATAAGCCAACGCTGTTATAGAATACCGTTCTATTCAGTAAATATCGTTTGTATGAGGTTATCCGTCTATGCGATCTGCCGTCATTTTCCTTTTCGTCATTGCGATCTCAGCAGCAAGTTTTCCGATCAACGCACAGCATCACGATCCCGACGCTAAAACTATCTCCGCCGATGCTAATCTTGGCGAGATCAACTTTCCAACATCTGGGCCGGCTGACGCACAGAAACATTTCATACGCGGCGTGCTCCTGCTTCACAGCTTCGAGTACGGAAGTGCACAGAAGGCTTTTGCCGAGGCTCGCCGGCTCGCACCGGATTTTGTAATGGCTGCATGGGGCGAGGCAATGACCTACAACCATTCGATCTGGGGCGAGCAGGACCAGGATGCGGCTTTGGCGGCGCTTGCCCGGCTCGCACCGACTGCGGCCGAACGTCGCGCGAAAGCCCCTACGCTTCGGGAAAAAATGTATATGGACGCCGTTGAGAAACTTTATCTCGACGGCACTCAACTCGAGACATATGAGTCGTACTCAAAAGCCATGGAGGCGATCACAAAGCAGTTTCCTGATGATATCGAGGCCCGTGCTTTCTATTCATTATCGTTGCTCGGTCTGACCGGCACGGTTCGAAACACAGAGAATTACATGCGCGGAGCGGCAATTGCCGAAGAGATCTTTGCCGTAAATCGCAAGCATCCCGGAGCTCTGCACTATCTGATCCATGCGTACGACGACCCGACGCACGCCCCGCTCGGTTTGCGTGCAGCAAGGCTCTACGGAACGGTAGCGAAGGGAGCATCGCACGCTCAGCATATGCCGTCCCATATTTTCTTTGCGCTCGGCATGTGGGACGACGCGATCTCGGCCAACATCGATTCAATGAAAACGGCTCGCGACGCCGGCCAAGGCGGCTATCATCCGCTGCATTGGCTCGAACACGCATACCTGCAGATCGGAAAGGATCAGGAAGCCGCAAAGCTAGTCGCGATCGTAGAGCAAGATATGAAGAAAAATGCGTCGCGCTATGCACGCAGCCACTTGGCCAGAGTACGTGCGACGTATCTGGTTGAGTCAACTTCCTCGCCCGACCCTTCGTTCCTCGAACCGGTTGACTCGGCAGGCTTTGGGGCTGCCTCCGAGTTCTCAGGGCACGATCTTGCGATCGGTCTGGAGCTTGTCGAGCGAAAGGATCTGGTCGGCGCCCGTTCCGCTCTCAAACGACTTCGCGCCCGTGTCGCCGCAGACCGTAAATCGCTGGCCAGCAGCAAAGCTGTTGCCGCCCGGTACGACGGAATGTCGCAAACCGATATCGACATTGCTGAGGTGATGGGGATGATGCTCGACGCCGCGATCGACTTTGCTGCGGGAAAAAAGGACGAGTCTATTCGCAAAGCGGTTGCGGCCGCCGAGGCCGAGGACAAATTGATATTTGAATACGGCCCGCCGATGACCGTAAAACCGCCGTGGGAATTGGCGGGCGAGCTATTCGCCAAGGCCGGTCGGCAGAAAGAGGCGGCAGATGCCTTCGAACGCGCGCTAAAGCGCTACCCTAACCGCCGAATATCAAATGCCGGTTTGCGACAAGCAAACTCATCGACAACAAAGTAACCAGTTTTTCGGACACTTATGGATAACCTAACTCCGGCAAGAATAATGGAGGTCGGCATGGCATTCTGGCCGGCCAAGGTGCTGCTATCGGCTGTGAAGCTCGGCCTCTTTACAAGGCTCGGCGCCGGCTCAATGACCGGGGCTGAATTGCAGAACGCGCTTGGGCTTCATTCGAGATCAAATCCTGATTTCTTTGACACGCTGGTTGCCCTCAAGTTTCTCGAACGTGATGGCGACGGGCCCGACTCGAAATATCGGAACACCCCAGAGACTTCCCGCTTCCTGGACAAAACGAGCCCGGCGTTTATCGGCGGCTTTCTCGAAATGGCGAACGACCGACTATACCCTTTCTGGGGCGACCTGACCGCATGGACGCGATGGCCGGCATCTCGGTCGGCAACTTTATGGCGTTGGCAGAGAAGTTTGATTTTTCTAAATACACGACGCTCTGCGATGTCGGCGGAGCAGCTGCGACGCTGGCTATGGCGATCGCCAGCAAGCATCCGAATATGAAGATCACGTCCGCTGACCTGCCGCCCGCAACCGCGATCGCGGCGAAAAGGATCGAGGCCGCAGGACTCTCAGATCGTGTGTCGGCAGTAAACATCGACTTTTTTAAGCACGATCTGCCCAAGGCCGACGTCATCACGATGGGAATGATCCTCCACGACTGGAACCTGGAAAAAAAGATGATTCTGGTTCAAAAAGCATACGACGCACTTCCAGATGGCGGCGCGTTCATCGTTATCGAGGCCCTGATCGATGATGCCCGACGCAAGAATGCGTTCGGGTTGATGATGTCGCTCAACATGCTCGTCGAATTTGGCGACGCGTTTGATTTTTCCGGAGCCGATTTCGACGGCTGGTGTAAGAAGGTCGGATTTGAGCGCACCGAGGTCGTGCATCTCGCCGGTCCAGCAAGCGCAGGAATAGCTTACAAATAGATAGTTATGTGCCGAAATATTAAGACACTTTTCAATTTTGATCCGCCCGCGACGACCCATGAGGTAAATGCGTCGGCGATCCAGTTTGTCCGCAAGCTGTCCGGTTTCAGCAAACCGTCAAAGGCGAACGAAGAGGCATTTGACCTCGCCGTCGAGCGCGTCGCGGCAGCGGCTCAGGAGATGCTAAATTCTTATGTAACAAACGCTCCGCCGCGAGACCGTGGAATCGAGGCGGAACGAGCGAAGGCACGATCTATTGAGCGTTTTGGCACACGTGCGTAGCTGTTTTGAACAGGGAGAAACGAATGGATCATGGAAGACTAGGAAGTCGCCAATCTCGCCCTTTTCCTCGCGAGCGACGAATCTTCATACTGCACCGGCAGCATCCACATGATCGACGGCGGGTTTACTGCCGCATGATCAGCAAATAAGGAGATCAAGCAAATGAACAACCGACTAGCCGCAGAACAAATGACAAACAGAATTGAAACATCTAAATTTAATCGTCCCACCAAATTAGCTCATATTGTGTATCGCACACGCCGTTTCGGGGAGATGCTTGCGTGGTATCAGACTGTTTTCTGCGCGCGCGTTCAGTATCAGAATCCGGCACTTTGCTTTCTTACGTACGACGACGAGCATCACCGCATGTTGCTTGCAGATATGTCGGTGATCAAACCAGATCCAAAAGGATCGAACGGCTTTAGCGAGATCGGTGTTGACCATGTTGCCTACACCTATGCATCTTTGGGCGACCTTTTTGGGAATTATTCGAGGCTCAAGGAAAAAGGGATCGAGCCCTATTGGTGTATCCATCATGGCATTACAGTCTCAATGTACTACGCCGACCCAGACGGCAATCAAATGGAGTTTCAGGTGGACTGCTTCTCCACGAGTGAAGCGGCAAACGCATTCTTCAGGGATAAGTGGGATGCGAACCCTGTCGGCGTAGAATTCGACGCGGAAAACTGGCTGGGCCAACTGGATGCCGGAGTGCCGGAGTCAGACTTTCTCGAACGCAAAGTTCATGAACCAATATCGCCGATTCGGGGCAGTTTAGCAGAACTTTTATAGGGGCGGCGTTCCATGATCTTGAGGAAATTTCAATGAAAAGCTTACTTTTTAGTTTTAGGATGATCGCCGCAGTTTCAATTGGCATTATGCTTTCTGTGGTTGGTTTTTCGCAGCAAGCACCGTGTGAAACTGCCTCTAAATTCGGTGCGAACGATCAGATCGGCAATCTAAATTACGTTACGCCCGAAAAAAGTTTGGCGGCGAGCAAACTCATTACAAAAGGAAAGTCCTACAGCCTCGCAATTGAGACGAACAAAGACACGCCTGCATTTCCGCCACGCACTTTTTCGATTACTGTTCTTCAACCGAATCAAACTGCCGGGGCGACGCTCGGTGCGACTAACACGACGTACAACGACGACATCATAATGGGCTGGGTCGGCATCGGAACGGGAATTGACGGGCTTGGTCATGTTGGCATCGACAACCTTTATTTCAACTGCAACAAAGCGGCCGATTTTGTCGCTCCCGACGGGCTGAAAAAACTCGGTGTCGAAAACATTCCGGCGGTTGCGACACGCGGAGTTTTGCTTGATATGGCGGGTTATTTCAAAACCGATATTGTTAAAGAAGGCACGGTATTTAATCGAGCGGAAATCGAGGGTACGATGAATCGGCAAGGGATAAGATCTCTGGAAAAAGGCGATGTCGTGATGTTTTACACGGGTTGGCTGAAATTGCTCGGGAAAGACAATAAAAGATACGTCGCTGGAAATCCGGGCTTGGGAATCGAGGGGGCAAAATATCTCGCCTCGCGTGGAGTCGCGATCGTCGGTGCGGACAATGAAAACCTCGAAGTCGTGCCATTTGAAAAAGGTGCAGGCGTGTTTGAAGTCCACCAGATCCTCTTGGCGAAAAACGGAATTTATATTATCGAAAACATGAACCTCGAAGAAATGGTCAAAGACAAAACGTGGGAAAGCCTGTTCACGCTCGGTTCGCCTCGTGTAACCGGCGGCGTTCAGGCAATCGTTAATCCGATTGCGATTCGATAAAAAAAAGCGATTGAATAAATTCTCTGCGGCCGCTCAGGAGATGCTGAATACTCTGGTCACCAACGTCCCGCCGCGCGACCGCGAAACCGAGGCGGCAAAGGCCAGGGCACGCTCGGCGATGGGATTCGAATAGAGCTGGCGTCGGCACAAGGTTGTTTGCGGTCATCTGTCGCCGATCGTGTTCGGCGCTATCCATTTTTTGCCTTCAAGAGGGAGGCGACAAATCACCGCCGAGATATCCGCGGACCAGATTTTCCTGGAGATATGGTGAGATAAAAAATTTACAGTTTCACCCATCCGTCTACAATCGTAATAACGTAGGCTTGGCACAGATTCTTAAGATTCTTGCGGTAAAACCTTAGAAACCGTTTGTCCGACAAGAATTCGCGTAAGCCCGCCTCGGCGGGCTTTTCGTTTCGCATAGCCCCGTCGTTAACGGCGGGGTTAGTTTCGACCAATAACCACGGAGGCGGCCCCGCCGCCGACCAACGTCGTCACCATCACCGAGCGAACCGCCAGCCATAATATTTCGAAGCGAGCCTTCCTCTTCTATTCGCTAAACATTGAAAAGGTCCAAGCAAGAAGGGTTAACCGCCGTAGTAGATCCGTGATAGCTGACCATCGTGGTCAAAATCGAGGAATAGCTTCATGTAACTCCTTCGATCCCGCGGTTCACTGCCGAAACACTTGTGAAGAAAGCCGATGTGGTCACGCGAGGACCAACTAAGAACCCGATCAGTCTCGTCAGACATAACCTCAGTGACATTGTCCGGCGGAACGGATGCCAACTGGCGGACCTCGGATTCGGTCATACCCTTTTTGAGATTTCTATGAAGCTGTTCGACTTGCAAATCATACTCTAGGAATTCAATGTATTCTGCGGCCCACAGCCTTTCGAAGAAAAGGCCCAGAATCAAAACCCCTAATATACTGACGATCAGTCTGAGATAACTAATGTGTTCGCTTTTCATTGCTCATCAAACGACGATTGTATCCAAGGGTTACCGGAGTATCTTCCGAGGAACCGGGCCTGCAATCTTGCAATTCTCTCGGCTTCCTCCCGTCTGTTCTCTTTTACCATATCTTTATCGCGTCGGAAACACTCGGTACGAGGTCTCCGATTTCTGAAAAAGACTGATCGTCTCGGCTCCGTCGGAGCCAAATGTTTGTAGAACACCCGATGCGATCATGGATCGAGCTCCGGCAGGAGCGACACAAAACGAATAGGCAAATACATGTCGCTCCTTACGGAGATCTGTTCGACATTCATCTCCGATCCTGTATAAACATGACACTCCTAATGGAGTTATCCCAATACACTTCTCCAGCCGTCCATCACATCATCCGGCCAACTCACACGGCGAAATATCGCACCCGGCCAGCGGCCATTCCTTGACATTTGTGCACGAGTGTGCTATCGTTGCAACATATATCCGCCAGGACTATTCCGGGCGGATCGATCTTTGATAATTGAATAATTTGATCTTGGATCTTGGACCTTTGACCTTTGACTTTTGACTTTGGTCCGGCGGCTTGCCGCAATGCAGTGCGGTCGCGGCTTGCCCGACCGTTGTCTCGCCCTACTTTTTCCGGAGCCCGCGAGAGCGGGCGACAGACTGGTCGGCGGCACGGCCTCTCTGCCAACTCTGCGTGACTCTCTGCGTCCTCAGCGTTTAACTGACTTTTTAACGCGAAGGTCGCAGAGATCGCGGAGATTCTTTAGACAAACTTTTTTCAGTACGACACACCTTGCTCAGGACTAACAACAAAGTGCCAACCTATACTAGGAATAAGCACAAATATGTGTCAACTTTTTTCAGGACGACACACATTTTATGTGTGCAACAATAAAAATCTTTGCAGAATTGTGGGACACTGGGGATATTCTTGTCAACTCATTTGTTTTGAGATATTTACGTGTCCCAAAAGGTGTCCCATTAGTGTCCCACGTGGGACAAAAAGTACAATTTGTGATGGAAAATAGGACATTATGGCTTGGATAAACGTGATCAGAGAGAGCGAGGCGACAGGTCGTCTTAAGGAACTCTATGCCAAACTAACTGCTCCGTGGGGCGGCGTCGATAATATTCTAAAGATCCACAGCCTAAATCCGCGATCGCTAAAGGGCCATGTCGAGCTATACAAAGCTCTGATGTTCGGCCCATCGGAACTGTCCCGCACGCAGCGTGAGATGATCGCCGTCAGTGTTTCGGCCTTGAACCACTGCGTTTACTGAGTGACCCACCACGCGGAGGGCCTCCGCGTTCTGACCGGCGACGATGAGCTTGGTAAACATTTGTCCGGGGATTTTCGTAAAGCCGATCTGACCGACAGTGATATGGCGATGCTCGAGTACGCCGCAAAATTGACCCTTGAGCCGTGGAAAATGGCCGAGACCGATATCGAGGCCCTGCGCAGTGCAGGATTTTCGGATGCGGCGATCCTCGACATCAATCAGGTTACAGGTTACTTTGCATTTGTAAACCGCCTGGCGGACGGCCTGGGCGTTGAGCTTGAACATTATTGGGACGAAAAGGGAAAATAGGCGACACACGTGAAACTTCGCAACGAATTGAAATGGATCATCCCGCTGGCTGTTGTCTGTATAGTCGTTTTTGCCAATTCGCTCAGCGGCGAATTTGTCTATGACGACATGCGGCAGATCGTCCGCAATACGCTGATACAGGACAATTCACTCGTTTGGAAGGCATTGACGTCGGACGTTTGGGCCTTCAAGGGTGACGGCACGCAGGCGGCTAGCAACTATTGGCGACCGACATTTACGCTGTGGAATATCATCTGTTTCCGGCTGTTCGGCATGGAGCCGTTCGGTTGGCACCTGGCAAATGTTCTCCTTCACACCGGAGTTGTCGTCCTGGCTTTCTCGCTGATGCGTCGATGGCAATTCTCGGCGATCGTTGCATTCGTTATCGCGTTGATCTTTGCCGTGCATCCGGTCCATGTCGAGTCGGTCGCGTGGATCGCCGGCTCGCCTGACCTCCTATTTTCGCTCGCATTTCTAGGCTCACTCTGGTTCGCAACCAGTTATCGAGCGTCGCGTTCGAGCAATGATCTGATCCTGACGGTTCTGCTCTACGCGGTCTCGTTAGGTGCCAAAGAGATCGGGATCGTTTGTTTGCCCGTCTATTACTTTCTGCTCTCAGACATTGAGACTGACACGAAGGTCAAGAAGGTCAATGCAGGAACAAACAACACACCGCTTCTCATGCTCGGAGCTGTTGCCGTAGGCTACTTTCTCATTCGCTGGTCGGTACTCGGCGCCGTATCTCGTCCGCCGGACGATGCGGTGGCGCTCGGTGAGGCGATCATGAGCGTTCCGGCGATGTTCGCATTTTATCTGCGCCAGATCTTTGCCCCGGTTTGGGTCGCGATCAATTATCCGCTGACGCCGGTCGTGCAGGTTACGGCGATGAACTTCATCGTTCCGCTCGCGCTATCGCTCGCCGCACTTGCAGGCATCGGCTATTTGGCAAGATCATCTACAAAAGCTCGCATCGCGGCCGCGATCTTTCTGCTGCCGCTGATACCGGCAATGAACGCAACAGCCTTTCCGGCCGAGCAGATCGTCCATGACCGTTACCTCTGTCTGCCGCTGCTCGGAGCCCTGATGCTGCTCGTGCCGCTGACTGCGAAGGTGTTGAATGAGCGATACCTTCTGATCGCGGGCTGCGTTATATCGCTCTTGCTTGCCTTTCAAGCGTTTAGATATAACACGGCGTGGGCGAACGAATTGACACTCTGGACATGGACGTCCGCGTTAGACGATTCTGCGTTTACATCGATGCAATTGGGCAGTGCTCTCGAAGAGGCGGGCCGCAACGGTGATTCTATCGCCGCATATACGAAGGCGATCGTGAAACGAGCGCAGTTTCGCGGCTACATCGGCCGGGGCCGGGGCTATCT
Source organism: Pyrinomonadaceae bacterium (assembly GCA_049663465.1). GTDB lineage: Bacteria > Acidobacteriota > Blastocatellia > Pyrinomonadales > Pyrinomonadaceae > OLB17. The sequence continues at coordinate 28,646 of JBATDM010000118.1, read as the reverse complement.
GGCAGCGAAACAATATGCCAATGCCGAAAAAGATCTCGCGACGGCCCTCGCCATGCCAAAGGAAAGCCAGGAAGCCTACGCACTGTATCAGGCCTACGAGGCACTCGGCATCGTGCTGACCGAACAGCGGAAATACGACGATGCGGCTAAGATATTCCGCCAGGCTCGTATCGAACTGCCGATCTACTCGGCGGCCCTGACGGAAAAACTTGCCATCGTCCTTTATCAAGCCGGACAAAAAGCCGAGGCCCTCGCCGAGCTCGAAAGTGCACAGGCACAGGCGCGTCGCGAGTTGCTGCCCGAGTCAAAAAGCATCTTCTTCCGCCTCGGAATGCTCTATGGCGAGATCGGCCGCCGTGATGAGGCTCGAAACGCCTTTACCGAGTACTTGCGGCAAACGGCCTCGTTCAACGACAAAACCACATTGGCGACCCGAAGCCAGACGGCAAAAGCATTGGAATCTTTGAAATGATTTGAGACTGTTTTTATTTTGAGGCAAATTGACTATGGAACGAAAAGTAATGCACACGCGACACGTGCTTGCGGTAAAAGACCTGGCCGTAGAGGCCGACTACTATCGGAACAAACTAGGTTTCGATCACGACTTTTCTGTGCCCGGTTGGGAGTTTCTCTCATTCGGTATCTTTAAGGTAATGCTCGGCCATTGTGTTGACGCAATGTGGGCGCATGAGACCGGCGATCACTCATATTGCTCATACGCCTTCGTTGAAGATGTTGACGAGATCTACCGGGAATTCACCGAGAATGGTGCCAACATGTCAGCTCCGCCACAGAACAAGCCTTGGGGTCTGCGCGAATTCATGGTCAAAACCCCGAGCGGTCACAGGATCATGTTTGGGCAAGAGATCAGCTAGCAGCTACTCCATCTCGCTCTCGTCTATGTCAAAATTCGCATAGACCTTCTGGACATCGTCGTTGTCGTCGAGAGCGTCATAGAGTTTCATCATCGTTCGGGCGTCGCTGCCTTCGAGGGCGATGTAGTTTTGAGGGATCATCGAGATCTCGGCGGCCTGGGGTTCAATGCCGGCGGTCGTAATGGCGTCGTTTACAGCATCAAAGTTTTCGGGGGCGGTGAATATCTCAAAAACCTCGCCCTCGTCCTGCATATCGTCGGCGCCAGCCTCGATCGCGATCTCAAAAAGCTCGTCTTCGCTTTTCGCTTCCTTGTCGATGACAATATAGCCTTTTTTGTCGAACATCCACGCGACCGATCCGGCCTCGCCCATGTTGCCGCCGTTCTTTGAAAAGATATGGCGGATCTCGGCAACGGTTCGATTGCGGTTGTCGGTCATCGTCTCGATCAAAACGGCGACACCGTTTGGGCCATAGCCTTCGTATGTGATCTCGTCGTACGCTGCGCCTTCAAGCTCGCCGCTACCTCGTTTTATGGCGCGGTCAATGGTGTCGTTCGGCATATTCACCGCTTTGGCGTCGACAACAGCCTTGCGGAGACGGGCGTTAGAATCGACGTCGCCGCTGCCGCCGGTGCGAGCAGCGACTGTGATCTCTTTGATCATCTTGGTGAATATCTTGCCGCGTTTGGCGTCCGTCGCACCTTTTTTGTGCTTGATTGTGTGCCACTTGGAGTGTCCTGACATGTGCTGTAATCCCTATATCTATTGATGAATTTCGAATGTTCGAATATATCACGCTAAGAATTTCCTTTCAAAATCGCGGCGAACCCGGAAACATCTTCTCCAGAAATACGAATCTTCTTCGACCGATTGGTATGGCCCGAAATGATCTCAACATCACTCTTGGCCACGCCGAAATGTTTAGCAAGAAGTTTTATCAACTCCGTATTCGCCGCTCCGTCAACCGGTGGAGAGTTCAAGCGAACCTTTAATGCGCCAACGTGTTCACCAACGATCTCGGTTCGTGACGCCCGAGCGATAACGCGGACTGCGAACGTGACCGAACCTTGATCGTTGCTATATTCAATCACCTGCCTACAAAAATATTCAGAACCACCGACTGAAGCAATCCGATGAAGATCAACACGAGCATCGCCGAGATGTCGAACATCCCGATGGGCGGGATCAGTTTTTGAACGGGCAGCATAATGGGATCGGTAATGCGCATCACAAAAGCCAGAAAGGTCTTTCGGGCAAACACGAACCACGACGCGATAAACCGGATAAAGATGAACAACACCAACAGACTGAGCAGGCCGTATAGGACAAACCCAACAAAGACCATCGGATTGCCGGTCGCGATCCCCGCGGTCAGGCCGTCTATCACAAAGAACGTATTCCCAACGATCCGCGTAAAAAAATATGTAATGACGAGCCCGATGAACATTGTCAGCAGCGGTGCGAGCCGCGTATCGACACGGTACATCGCAAAGAATCTCGCCGCCGGATAGACCCATCTTTCCGTCGTCCTTCGCACCTTAAACCCAAATCGCCCGACCTTGCCGAACGGGTTAGGATCGGCATAGTTGAAGATCAGCCGCAGGATGAGCATCCCGAGAAACACCCCAAAGAGCGACCACACCACAAGAGAGAATATTGGATAAACCGTCTGCGAAAGCATATATTTTAACGCCAGTCCCCCGGTTCGTACGAGGCTCGGCGGGTGTCTTCATTATTAACCCAATTTGATGCGGGCGCTGGTGACAATTGACCAATGACCGGCTCGGGTGCCTTCCATATCTGGAGATACCAATAGACCGGTAAACCGAGCATCCCGCCGAAAAAGAAAACTAGGATCCATATGATCCGCATATTACTGTCGAGACGAGTATTCTTAACCGCATGAATGATGTAAAAGATCATCAATCCAAGCGTTAAAAAGATCGTGATCAAATGGAGAACGATCAAGATCACAAAGCCCCCGGCGAAGATCGTTTCGAGCCCGCCGCCAGGATTGCCGGACGACAACGCGACCATTCCGAAGATAAAGGCAACGAATAGGAACATATAGACGATCGGCCAGCCGGAAGCTATCCCTAGCAGTATCTTTTGCGTCTTGCTGAGTTCCATAGCTATCTTGTTCCAAATATCGCCGTCCCAACCCGTATGATCGTCGCGCCCTCTTCGATGGCAACCTCTAGGTCGTGGGTCATGCCCATCGAGAGTTCGCCAACCTTTCCTCGAAAAGCGCCTTCTTCAGTGAGTCGATCTCGGATCAAGCGCAGCCTTTCAAAATACGGCCGCGTTTCTTCCGGGTCTTCAAAGAAAGGCGGCAAGGCCATCAGGCCGTCAAAGCTGATCCGCTGGCAGCGGGCGAGCGTTTCCACAAGCATTGGAAGCTTGGTCTCTAGGATTCCCGACTTTGATTCTTCGCCGGCGAGGTCCACCTGAGCAAGCACCGACAATCCGGACCGACCTTCTTCTTCACAGATACGTTCGAGCCGATGGGCCAGTTCCGGCGAATCGAGCGACTGGATAACGTCGAAAAGCTGCACGGCCTTGCGCGCCTTGTTCGACTGCAGATGCCCGATCAGATGCCATTCCGTCGCATTACGGCCAACATCTCCGATCTTGCCCTCGGCCTCCTGAACCTTGTTTTCGCCCAACGCTATGACCTTGCACGCGATCGCCTGCTCCGCGGCCGATGCAGAATGCATCTTACTAACCGCCACCAGCTTGATCTCTTTCGAATTGCGCCCAGCACGTTTGGCCGCTTTTGTTATCCGCCGCCGAAGCTGCATAAGATTTGCTTTGATATCTGTTTGCACGAGATTGAATATATCAAATAAGGTCAGCCAGTATTGAATCACCACGGGCTACTGCTCACCGATTGTTGAATTTCCCCGGTCTAATTAGTATTCTCAATGTTCGCCCGTGCGGACGTGGCGGAACTGGTAGACGCGCGGGTCTCAGAAGCCCGTGGCCGCGAGGCCGTGATGGTTCGATTCCATTCGTCCGCACCAATCTTGTCAGAACCCTCTGCGTAAGCGGAGGGAATAACGTTGGCAACCACCCAACGTCATATCTCCTAAAGCGCGAAATTTTGCTGTGATCTCGCCGCCCGCGTACGCAGGCGGGTTTGGCCTTTGCGTTCTCGGCGGCTTTGCGTGAAACTCTTCCCTTATGAGCACTGACTTCATCGCGGCAATCAAGGCAAACCAAGCGGCATTTTCGATCGATCTTCCCGACGGCGCAATCGAACGCCTTGCCGACTATTACGACCTCATCCAGGAACACAACCCTATCCTGCACCTCGTTGGCCCGATGACCGATGAGGAATTTGCGATCCGCCATATTCTCGAGTCGCTCACAATGCTCGACCACCTGCCGCACGGCACAAAGTTCGCCGATATAGGCTCCGGCGGAGGACTCCCGGCGATCCCATGCCTGTTGGTCCGCGAAGATCTGCGAGCCGTGTTGATCGAATCAAAGGAAAAGAAAGCGAAGTTTCTCGAAAATGCGGTCGACACTTTGGGTCTAAAAGAACGCGTTTCCGTGGTAAACCGTCAATTCGCCGAGATCGCCCCCGGCAACTGCACAACAGTTACCTGCCGCGCCCTTGATAAGTTTACCGAAAGGCTTTCCCAGCTAGTGAAATGGTCAATTCGGCGCCACGTTCTTTTCTTCGGTAATGAAAAGCTCGGTAAGAACCTGCAAGAAATCGGCCTAATTGTCGTTCCAAGATTAATGCCGATGTCAGAGCAACGTTACCTTTTTGTCGCGAGACGCTGACCACGGTTCACACAACAGATCGTAGGAGCAGATCGATGAGGCCACGTCTAATTCCGGCACTAATAATATCTTTTCTTCTTGTGATGTCCGCCTTTGCACAGTCGGGCGATTATCGCGAGATCACCCCTTTGGCCAAAGCTCCGGCAGATCCGCTCTGGTGCGGAGCCGAGAATTCTATCGATCCGATAGTGCCAGTAGACTCACGTTGCAAACGAAACTTTGATCTACTCGGTTTCGATAAACAAACCCAAATGCTGATCTATTGGAGGGCTGGGAGCGATTGCCATATGAAAGCGATCACTAAGGTCTTTCGCAGCGATAGAGAAAAACGGATCAGGGTCGTCGTCAATAGTATTTATGGCGGCTGCCGGGCGGGCGGCTGGCTTGCAGGATTTATTACTATCGAGAAATCACCGCCAGACTATCACGTCAGCGTAGAGGTGATAGGCGTGGATAGCATCCATAACCGCCAAGACCGCGACGGAATTTTCAAGCTTCCACCGGACCTTCGTCTCCGCGCCAAATGCATCGGTGATCCGATCTATTACCGAACATCCAGATCATATTCCCGCAATCTGCGATAGAGCGTTGACGGCGAGATTCCCAGCAATTCAGCGGTTTTGCCGCGGTGCCAGCCGGTTTTTTCTAGGGCGGAGATTATTTGTTGGCGTTCGACATCGCGGAGGTTTGTGGTTGAGCCATTTTGGAATGAGGTGCTTTCGGCCGGTTGGACCGCGGCTGCACTGTAGCTGACAGAGACAGCAGGCCGCTCAATGCGAAAGGCGATCTCGGGCGGCAGTTCGCGGGGCGTTATCGTGCCGTTGTCGCAGAGCAGAACCGCGCGTTCGAGACAATTGCGAAGCTGGCGGACATTGCCCGACCAGTCAAATGCGATCAATGCGTCGATCGTTGACGGTGACATTTCTGGTGCATTAGCACCGGCGAGCTTGTGGAGCAGATGACGAGCGAGCGGCTCGATGTCATCGCGGCGTTGGCGAAGCGGTGCGACGTTGATCTCAAAGCTGTTAATTCGATACAACAGGTCCGATCGAAACATACCTTCGGCGACCGCCTGATCTTTGTCGCGGTTCGTAGCGGCAACGAGTCGAACATCGACATCCACTTTTTTGACGCCGCCGACGCGGAAGAACGACCTTGTTTCGAGCGCACGCAATAATTTTGATTGGAGCTGCATCGGCATCTCCATGATCTCGTCGAGGAAAAGCGTCCCGCCGTCAGCTATTTCAAACAGGCCGAGTTTACGCGTCCGGGCACCGGAGAATGCTCCGGCTTCGTGGCCGAACAGTTCGCTTTCGAGCAACGTGTCCTGCAATGCAGCACAGTTTAGATCGATGAATGGTTTGTCAGCACGGCTGCTCAACCGGTGCAGGGCCTGCGCGATCAATTCTTTGCCGACACCCGATTCGCCGGTGATCAACACGGACGTATCGGACGGAGCGACACGCTGGACAAGCCGCAGAGCTTCCTTCATCTGCACCGACTCGGCGACGATATCGGGCAGTGTCTGATGCGTTCGTGCGATCTGTGCCCGAAGGCGTTGATTGTCCACCTTGAGCTGCTGCTTTTCGGCGGCGGCGGTGACGAGGGCCGAGAGTTCGCCGATACGGTATGGCTTTGTCAGATAGTCGTAGGCACCGAGTTTCATTGCCTCGATCGCGGACTCGACCGTGGCTTGGCCGGTCAGCATGATCATCTCGGGCGGATTCTGATTACGTTCTCTGGTGCGCCTGAGCAGCCCCATACCATCAAGCCGAGGCATATTTATGTCGCAGAGCACGACGTCAAAATCCTGCTCCTCAAGCAGCGTCCAGGCAGCTTCGCCGTCCTCGGCACACTCGACATCGTGGCCCTGGCGGGTCATTTCTTTTTCGACAACGAGTCTTAGATTTTTTTCGTCATCAACGACGAGAAGTTTGGGCATACTGTGATGATCAGGAACGGGAAGTAACGAGTGGGTGGGCCGGATCGATTCGGGTGGTTGCGAATCAGACCCATAAAAGGAAACAGCTAATTATCGTCGGTCTCCAGAACTCTGTTCCCGATGGGCAGGAAAATCGAGAATGTGGTTCCTTTGCCCAACGTCGAGCGAACGCTGATCCGCCCGCCATGTTCGGAGATAATGCCGTAACAGACCGCAAGGCCAAGACCGGTGCCTTTGCCAACCTCTTTTGTGGTAAAGAACGGCTCAAAGATCTTTGGCATGTCTTCTTGGGGAATTCCAGAGCCGCTGTCAGCAACCTCAAGCACCACCCGACTACCTTTTGAGAGGGCACGGAGGGTGAGTGTTCCACCCGACGGCATCGCATCGATGGCGTTGGTCGCGAGAGCTATAATCGCTTGTTGTATCTGGCCGGCGTCTGCCATTACCGATTCTAGGTCCGGCTCGATCTCGATCGAATTAGTGATGCCGACGCCGCGTTTCTGGTGAGAAATGAGATTTGCGGCTGAACGGACGATCTCACCCGCATCGACTGGCGTGCGCTCGCCGGCACGCGTTCGGCTAAAATCCAAAAGATCGGTAGTAATGGTCTTGCAGCGAAAAGCCTCGCTTTTGATAAGGCCGAGATATTCCGTAAGATCGTCGGCCGATTCGGAGTTCTCAAATTCACCTTCATCGACACGATGCTCGAGCGCCTCAGCGCAGGCAGCGATCGTCGCGAGTGGATTGTTTATCTCATGAACAATGCCGGCGGCAAGACGGCCGACGGCCGCGAGTTTCTCAGCACGGTTGATGGCGTGGATCGCCTCGACCCGCATCGTTACGTCTTCGCCGACGGTGATAACGTGGGTCACGTCGCCGCCGTCCGCATCGCGCATCGGGACTTTGCTGACCATCCAATGCCGTGTCGAGCCATCGTCCGCGACCGTTTGCTGCTCGATCCGCTCGATGCGGCCTGTGCGAAATGCCCGTTCAAATTCCTCGCGAACGCGACCCTGCGGGTATTTTTCGAGCACGTCAAAGACGTTCCGGCCTATTGCAAGCTCGCGTGGGATGCCAAGTTCACCGACCTCTCTATGCTTATTCCAGGTGACGATCTGATAGTCACGGTCTACGACATAGAGTGAAACAGGAAGCGCATCGAGCACAGACTCGGTAAATTTGCGATTCTCTTCGCGAGCCTCGGCAATCGAATCGTTGAGGGCAACCTCGTAGTGGGCAGAGAGATTGACGCTCATTGCAGCCATCTGTGTAACGGCCTCTACAAGTCGCGTCTGCCGGTCAGACAGTTCACGGTCCGCCTCAAAACCGATCACTATCGCTCCCTTGATCTCACCATTGAGGTGGAGCGGCGACAGGTATTCATTCCCGTGGTCACCGTCAATCAGGAACTCGTCGGGGGAGTGTTCCGCATACCCGATCTGCGGCGGCATGAATGCAAGCCATTTCTCGAGCCTTTCGCGGCGAAGATAGTTTTCATTGACCGTCTCTTCCCGGCTGCACGCGCCGCTAATGAGCCCGATGCGATCAAGCTCGGCAACAAAAACGCACAGACGAGCATCTACCATTTGCTGCAGAGCTTCGGCCACACGGCTGGCAACCTTTTTAGGATGGACGGTAAACAACAGGCTACGGCCAAGTTCGGATATGAACTTTAGCTCGTTAGCATTGTCGTCTGCTGGCGGCGCTATCACACCTAGGGCGGTCGCATCATTTTTCGGCGGCGAAGGGGTTAGCATTTGTTGTCGATCGCAGCCGGGATAAATCGGTGCAGGTAACGGAAATAAGAGAGATTGTTCTTGACGAAGATGCCTTGAAATCTCCTCTTCTATTAAAAACAATTTTTAACAACGTGTCAACAGATTTTGTCCTTCTGGTCGTGAGTTGACAGTGCCCGCTATTGAATCGAAAATCAACGTAGAACTGATGAAATTCCATCAATATAGAGCTAATAGAGTGATCGGTGGTGGGTTGGCGTTGCTTGTCGTCCTGATTGGCGGCAGTATCCGAGGACAAGAGGTTGTCGACAAGACGGTTGCAACTGTCAGCGATGGTGCCCGAACGCAACTGATCACGTATTCCGATATCTTGTGGCAGCTCGCACTTCAACCACAGTCGCAATTGAGCCCGCCGCGAACGGTCGAGATGAATCAGGCCCTTCAAACGCTGATTAATCAGCGTATCTTTGCTATTGAAGCGGAACGTCTGCCACGCACAGCCCCGACTGAGAAAGAGATTTCGGCGAAGATAGGCGAGATATTGTCTTACTTTCCTTCGGGCGCTGCCTTTGAGGCTCGTCTGAAACAAGTGGGCTTTGATTCGGTCAAAGATGACGGCTTTGAACGGCTGGTCGCCAGGCGAATCTCCATAGACAAATATGTGGCCTTTCGTTTTGGCTCTTTTGTAGTAGTGACCAGCGAAGAGGAAGCTGCCTACTATCAAGATATTTTCGTGCCCGATTTTCGCCGGAGATCTCCAGGTATCCTGACGCCAACCCTAGACGAAAAGCGAGCTGAGATCCACGAGACGCTGGTGCGCCAGAAGGTTGCCACAGCCATAGAACGATTTCTGGACGATGCAAAACGCCGACTGAATATTGAGATCCTAATTGAGGTGTAGGCTAAGTTGGCCCCGGCTGTTCTTGACCTTAGGTGTTGCTAGACTTATCATCGTTAGTTCGCTGCCGGAGTGGCGAAATTGGTATACGCACTAGACTCAAAATCTAGCGGGCTTAACGCTCATGTCGGTTCGACTCCGACCTCCGGTACCAAAGACTAAGGCTGCGAACATCGAGTTCGCAGCCTTTTCCAATTTAGCAATACTCTACCGCTGACGGCTGAATACCAGCGTTTGACGGGTACTCTGATCATACAGTCGCAGATCATTTCCCTGACTGGTAACAGTGTAGTATTTCCGGTCGATCCTCAATCCACCTCTTTCCCAATTGCCGTAACTGATAGCACCATTGATATAGAGATTTACCGGGCCATTTGCTTGGATCACAAGGGTTCTAGTTATGCGTCCGTCCGTATTGGACCAATTTCCAACCGCCCAGCCCGGTGCGCCGTTAAAACCGCCGCTACCTCCGCCGCCAAAGCTGCTTCTGGTGTAATCTGTCACGGCGCCGTTTCGGGTCTTGAGCCGCAAATTATTACCAACTCTCGAAATAGTCGCCTGATCGGTTCCAACGAAAACCGTACCTCGATAGTATCGTCCGTTCATCATCACGCCCGCAAATTTCGTCGATATGTGGCCATTGCGCGAGATGGTCATCTCGGCATTCTGGCCATTCACCGCATACCACTGGCCTTGCGCCCAACTTGGAGGCGTGCTCATTTGGCCGCCTGCTCCGGGACCGCCTGGCCATCCACCGCCGGGACCACCGCCATTCCAACCGCCGCCGTTTAGGCCCGCGAGGTCATAAGTATCGGCGACCTTGTTGATATCATCACGCATCGATCGCCATTGGCGTTCGATGTTGCGGCTAAAAGGCAGTCCATTGACCATCGAATTGACAGGCTGAGCCCGGTCGAGCATTTCCTGAACATTTGAACGGCTCTCCCACCAGGTATTGAATCCATTGAACTGCCGCTGAAGCCGGTCGAGCGAGTTCTCATAGTCTTTGACGATCTCATTGTATCGGTCCTCGGTATCAGTGCCATTGAGATCGCTCCGATCCATATACTTGTCAAAATCCTTTTTGAAAGTGTTGCTGCTTTTCTCCAGGCGATCCACATAGCTGCGAACCGTTTTTTTACTATAGACGTTTACGTACCTTCCCTGGGCGAAGCCGTCGGACGTCGAAACGAAAATAATGCCAAGCAGGATAAGTCCTGAAATAAACAAATTGTTGATGTGCCTTCTCTGCATAAGATCTCCCTTGTCAATTGCGACCACGAAGCATTGTCCCGGTCGAAAAATGCCTAAATACACCTCCTGAGATCGGTTGGGATGCCCAATCTCACCACTTTGATGAGTATATTAGTATATTTTGCCGCCAACGATTATTTTGATGTAAGGTCACTGATGCAATTATCTGATTTTGATTTTAGCTTACCTGAGGAATTGATAGCTCAGAAACCGATCGAACGACGCGATGGGTCCCGAATGCTCGTTGTCGATAGGGCGAGAAAAGACACTAGCGACAGGCTCTTTACCAGCTTTGTCGAGCTTCTCAGGCCAACTGATCTGTTGGTGCTTAATAATACAAAGGTCTTTCCGGCACGGCTGATCGGACACACATCGAGCGGGGCAAAGATCGAGATATTTCTCGTCAATGAAAATGCAGGTGGTCTTTGGGAGACACTGGCACGGCCGGCACGAAGACTGCAACCCGGAAAACGTATCGATTTTGACGATACGATCGGTGCCGAAGTTGTCGAAAAGCTGCTGGATGGAAAGGTCGTGATTCGCTTTGACGCCTGCAGTGACCTTTATGGCACCTTCGACTCGATCGGCAAGACACCCTTACCGCCTTACATTAAGCGAGAAGCGTCGTTGATCGACACCGATCGCGAACGATATCAGACAGTCTTTGCGAAAAATCGAGGGGCGATCGCTGCTCCGACGGCCGGGCTGCATTTTACACCCGAGGTTATGAAACATATCCGGCAGAAGGGTGTTTCGATAGCGGAGATCACATTGCACGTGGGATATGGAACGTTTGAACCGGTGCGCGTCGACGATCTGTCCGAACACAGGGTTTCGGCGGAGCGATATGAGATATCGGACGTGGCCGCAAGTCAACTAAGTGCGGCGAAGGCGGACGGTCGACGCATCGTAGCGGTCGGAACGACGACGACCCGAGCACTCGAATCCACGATCAGCAAATTCGGCCAATTTGTGCCCGGTCAGCATCTCGCGGATATTACGATCACACCGGGCTATGAGTTCGCGGCGGTCGATGCTCTGCTAACAAATTTTCACCTTCCGCAAAGCTCTTTGCTAGTACTCACTTCTACTTTTGGTGGTCACGAACTTATAATGAGTGCTTACCGGCATGCCGTAGCTGAGAGATACCGGTTCTACAGCTATGGCGACTGCATGCTTATCGTTTGATTTATGGCCGTTCTGGAGACATTGAGGAATTTCTTTGTTCCGTCTTTACATTTGGAGCCGGAGGTAATTATTCCTGCTCCGCCTACCGAGTACGATATACGACCACTGACAATAGGCAACCTTTCTGAGGTTTTGAGGCTGAATATTCGATGTTTTCGCGATGGTGACAACTACACAAAGCATACTTTCGACTATCTACTCAATGAACCACGGACTCTCAGCTACCGCGTGGTTACCCCGTCGGACGAAATGGTCGCATTCGCTTTTGTAATGGTGAATGAGAATAACGCGGCCCATCTGACGACCATCGGCGTTTCGCCGGAGCATCGCCAACGGGGCATTGCTGTAAAACTGCTCGAACATATCGAAGCGACCCTGAGTAAGAAAGAGATCGGGACGTTAATGCTCGAGGTCCGCGTCGGCAATACGACGGCTCGAAGCCTCTATCGCCGCGCTGGTTATACGATAGTCCAGCGTATCGGCAAGTACTACAATAACGGGGAAGACTGTTTTCTTATGATGAAAGCAATATTCTAGCCGTTCTGTGCAACTAACTTTTTGAGATTTCATCTTCCAAAGATCTATCCGATCACCGACCGCGTGCTCTCTGGCCTGTCGCACCTTGAACAGGTCAAGCGGTTGGCGGCGGGCGGAGCAACCCTCATACAGCTGCGTGAAAAGCACCTTTCGCCACGGAAATTTTTCGACGACGCCCAAGCTGCCGTTGAATTTGCCAGCCAAAATCAGATATCGCTGATCATCAATGACCGTGTCGATATCGCTTTGGCGGCTGGTGCAGCAGGTGTGCACCTAGGCCAGGACGATATGCCGCCGAACTTGGCAAGGAAAGTCTTGGGAGCAGACGCGATCATCGGGTATTCGACTCATTCGATCGGGCAAGCAAACCTCGCTGCAACCCTGCCGGTTGACTACCTAGCCATCGGACCGATCTTTGAGACGCAAACGAAAGAGGACCACGATCCGGTCGTCGGAATTGAGGGACTTGCCCTCCTGGGAGAGGCGGTCGGCGATATGCCCATCGTTGCCATCGGCGGCATAGCAGCAGGCGACCTCGCGGCGGTTTTTGCGTCAGGAGCCGATTCTGCAGCGATGATTAGCGAGATCATTGGCGATGGTGAGGCGATAGAACGAATCACACGGCATCTTTTCGCTCTGCATGCTGCATAGAAAGACAAACGTTGTTGTGATTTGTTAAAATACTTCTTGCATTCCACATTCTATTAGCCGATAATGATTTTGGCGGCAGTCTGCTTAGGCTCCGCGATCCAGGTATTTACCTGACCCATTTCCTGCCCGCGTAGATCCATCACCATGGAGTAAACCCAGATCATGAGCTTACTTGACGTAGCGCCCATTATTGAGCAGATGTTGCTCGTTTCCGAGAACGTGAGCGACCTTAATTTCTCCAGCGGCCAAAAGCCGCAGGTTGAAATAAACGGTACTCTCTATCCGGCTTCGCCCATCGGACTTGGCCGTTTATCGGCATTTCAGACAGAGATGATCGCGATGTCTCTGATCCGCGACAATCCCGATGCGGCTGCTCAGCTCGTAAAATACAGGACTGCCGATCTGAGCTATGCTCTGCCCGGCAAATGCCGTTTCCGCGTAAATATCTTTCAACAGCGAAATTCATATTCGATCGTTATGCGTGTGATCCCGCACGAGATCCCGAGTTTTGAGGATCTTAGATTGCCGCAGCAGCTTGCGGACATCGCGGACATACGAAATGGCGTTGTTCTCCTAACGGGACCGACAGGTTCTGGAAAGAGTTCGACACTTGCCGCGATCATCGATCGCATCAACGAGACCAAGGCGTACCACATCGTAACTATCGAAGATCCGATCGAATTTCTCCACACGCACAAAAAGAGCACAATAAATCAGCGAGAGGTCGGAGCGGATACAAAGGATTTTGCGTCGGCTCTCCGTGCCGCACTTCGCCAGGCGCCAAAAGTTATCCTCGTCGGTGAGATGCGTGACTTGGAGACCGCCGAGATCGCACTCGAGGCCGCCGAAACAGGCCACCTTGTTCTCTCGACACTTCATACGATCGACGCATCGAAAACGATCGACCGTATCATCGGCCTTTATCCAAAGAACGAGGAACGGATCATCCGCACGCGTCTCGCTCAGACATTTCGCTTCATCGTCTCTCAGCGCTTGATCCCGACGGCCGACGGCCGAGGGCGAGTTGCGGCAGTTGAGATCCTAAAATCAAATCCGCGAACCCGCGAATATATCGAAAAAGGCGAGACCGAGGGCAAGACCCTGCTTGACGCCATCCGCGATGGCGAGATCGACGGTATGCAAGATTTTGATTCGGTCATTCGCGACCTGATCGAGGGCAAAATGATCTCGATGGAGGACGGCCTTTCCTTCGCGACCAATCAAAATAATCTACTTCTCCAGCTCAAAGGACTTGCATCGACCGAGGATTACATCAATCCAAACCGCCAAAAATCGATGCCAAATCCGATGGCGCCACCGCCGCCTGTCGAAAACCCTGACTCCGTGTTGAGCATGATCGAATAGCTCTCGAACACCCCTAAGAATATGATCATAAGATGCGATAATTGCTCTGTCTCACTACAGTTGGATGAGTCAAAGATACCGAGCGGAAACTTTTCGGTTCGCTGTCCGCGGTGCCAAAATCTGCTTCGCGTCCAGAAGGATGCGTCCGGCAAAGGGCTCTCGACGGTCGATCAACTCGCAGCCAATCAGCCGGCCGCGGTCGCCGAGGAAACCCCCGGCTTTGCAGAGAAAGAATCTGAGTCTCAGATAAATCACGCTCTTAGGTCGTTGATGTCGGCCCTGCAGACCGACAAGGCTGCCCTCGAAACGGACGATGCAGAAACGAAACCACGCCGCATCTTGCTGTGCCTGGGCCAGAAGGCTGACGAGACCGCCAAACTGCTTGCCAAAAATGGCTACAAGGTTTACGTTGCCCAGACTCCGGCACAAGCCAATGAGCGCCTGCGGGAAGGGAAAACAGAGGTTCTCGTATTCTCACCCGATTTTGCTCCGGACATGGGCGGGGCAGCCGTGATCCAGCAAAAGGCAAACGCCATGTATTCGTCTGAACGCCGACGGCTCTTTCTCATATCACTCGAAGATTCCGGCACAACACTAAATGCACACGATGCATTTTTGAGGAACCTTAATCTGATCGTGAATAACAATGATCTGGCACAGCTTCCGCTGATCCTCAACCGGGCCCTCGGCGACTACAACGATCTCTACAACTACTTCAATCGAGCGTCGGCACTGGCTCCGATCTAAGCTCGCGTCAGGATAGAGCAGCAAGCTCGCAAACCAATATTTCCAATTGCTGGCGTGCTCCTGCCGGGCCGCTGCCGCCTATCGATGTTTTGATCGCCAGATCGGTCTGCGCGAGACGGCGAATCGCTGTGGCTAGAGCTCGGGGATCAGCACGGCGTGCGGCGGCGAGAAACGGTTCCTGATCGCTGTATCGCAGCTTGGCCACCTTTGCAACCTCACCGCGGTCCGCTCCGCGTGACATCAGGTCCTTCGCCATCAACAGACGCCGGTAGTTGTACGATATTAGCCCAAGCAGGGCAAGCGGTTCGCCGCCACGATCGAGGATCTCTCTGAGGGCAGACAGGGCTTTTGCCGGCCGTCCGGCGACAAGATGATCGGTCAGGTCAAAATTGCTTATCTCCCGCGAATGCGGAACGAGTGACTCGACCAATTCGGTAGTGATCCGTCCGTCGGGCATCGCCGCCGTCGCAAGCTTATTTATCTCGTTGGTCAGGCGGCTTACATCAGGCCCTATCTGGGCAAGCAGCATCCGTAGAGCCTGCTCGTCGATCTCAGCGCCTGCATCACGCAGCGTCCTTCGAGCCATGTCTGCGAGCTGCCTTTCATCGAGGCTCTTGAACTCAACCGCCGCCGTGTTGTCGCGAAGGAATTTGCCCATTTTCCGCACGCTGTTAAGCTCGTCTGCGACAAAAATGACCACTGCATGAGGTGATGGGTCCGCAAAATATGCGGCCAAGGCAGCCTCGTGTGATTCGTTGATCGTATCTCGATAGCCCGTTGCCGAAACTCGCACTTCGGTTATTTTGATGACCCTTCGGGATGCCATCATCGGCAGTTGCTGGGCTGCTGCGATCGCCTGCGGCAAGTTGCCGTCGCCATTCAGGCTAAAGCCCGCCTCGTTAAAATCACGAAATTCACCTTCAGCAAAGCACTGATCAGCAATGTACTTAGCAGCCAGATCGCGCAGATGCGTTTCCGGCCCGAACAGGACATAAACCGGAGCGAGCTCATGCCGCTTCATCTGATTTCGTAGATCCTCTCGGGAAAAGACGGGCATAAATTTCGACTAAATTTGGAGCTATTTCTTCTCTTCCTTGACGCCCATGCCGTTTACGAAGGCTGATACAGCTGACTCGGCGAAGGCCCGGGCCATGCGTTCGACGGCGGGGTCTTCTTCGTTAAAGAACGAGCGGGGATCGGACGTGAATTCGAACGAGTCGCGAAAGATGAAATTCTGGTTGTCGTAGAGTATCTTGTTGTCCTTCAGATCACGGATCGTTACGGCCGTCACGATCGTAACCTCGTAGACGCGTGCGCGGCCTTCGCGATCGAGCAATACGCCAGTAAAGTTAAAATCGCGGATCGTTCCCTCGAGCACCGCGTCGGCGCCTTCGCGTTCGCCTTGCACCTTGAGGCCATTGCCGCGACGAATGATCTCGCGAACCACCGCCTCGGTAAAGCGTGATTCGACACGATAGCGCAGTCCCCTTGCCTCGACCTGAAAACTCGGCACAGCAACCATCTTGATATGTTTTGGCAATCCGGAATTCGTGACCGGTTTATAACAATCGGTAAATCCGGAGGCGAAACCGACCGCCGCGATCAAGAGTAAACAACGAAAATACACCATCATTTTATGACCTTTTGAACAACTTACGGCCCAGCCAGAGAAACAGTAAGGCGCTCACAAATGCGAATGCAGAACCCATTAGAACAAAGCTCCAGTCCGTGCCGCTCGGTTCCGTTTTCGGTGCCGGAATATCGGCTATGGCATCTGCAGTGACTGCGAGCGTCAAAATAGATGTCGCGATTGCGGCTCGCAAATAGTCTCTAAGATTCATCGTTGATCCCCTCCGACTGCCGCCGCTACTTTGAGAGCCGCGACCGTTTCTTTAACGTCGTGCACACGCACGATCTTTGCACCGTACCTGACGGCGATCACTGCGGCCGCGATACTGCCGCCGAGCCTTTCCGCGGGCTGAGTATCGCCCAGGATGCGGCCGATAAACGACTTTCGCGAAGCGCCCACCAGCATCGGATATTTTTCAAATTCAGCTACGATACTATCAAGTTTTGCGAGCAATTCTAAGTTTTGCTCAAACGACTTTCCAAATCCGATGCCGATATCGAGAACGATCTGTTCGTCCGCTACGCCGCGGTGTTTAGCCAGTCCAATCGATGCGGAAAGGCCCTGCTTAACTTCGAGTAGAATGTCCTCTACCGGTGGCTCGGCGTGCATTGCCCCAAAAGAACCTCGCGAGTGCATGAGAACAAGACCCGCACCGGTATTGGCGGCAACGTCGGCTTTCGCCACATCCCAACGCAGGCCCGAAATATCGTTGATGATCTCGGCACCACTCTCGATCGCTGACGTAGCGACCTCAGATTTTGAAGTATCGATGGAGATGGGCGTGTCAAACCGTTTCGTGATCGCGGAGATCAGCGGGATCGTTCGGTTCAGTTCGGTTTCGACATCTATCTGCGAGCTTCCGGGCCGCGTCGATTCACCGCCAATGTCGATGATATCCGCACCTTCGTTGATCATTTTCTCTGCCTGGCGCAGAGCATCATCGACCGAGAGGAATTCGCCGCCGTCCGAAAAGCTGTCGGGCGTGACATTGAGAATACCCATCACGAGCGGCTGCTCAAGCGAGATCTTTCGACGCGAAGTTTGCCACACCATTAGATCTTTTTACGCCTCATTCCGTCAAAATTCGGACTTCCTTGCGATTCGGCCCAATTTTGTCCCACCGTGGGACACTTTTGGGACAGGTTCTGGGACACGTAAATTATTGTAAACAAAGCGTCACATCTCATTTTTCCACCTTGTCCCACATTTCTGCAAAGATTTCTATCGTTGCACTCCTAAAACGCTTGACAAATGCTGCAACATCTGATCGGAAATGTCAAGAAGAAAAAGGCCGCCTTTTCAGACAGCCTTTTCCAACTTAATAATTCGACCTTAATTACGCGGTAGCCGGATTATTTCCCGTGATCGGCGGCAGAATTGGTTTCTTAAATGGGCTGCCCGATCCTTCCGTTTCAGTAGAACCGTCATCACTGGTTGGCGATGGCGTGTTATCGCTGTCGAGAGGCAGGCCGGCAACGACGCGACGGATCTGCACGCTGTCGAGCGTCTCAAATTCGAGCAATGCTTCGGCTAGACGGATCAGAGCATCCTTGTTATCGCGGATGATCTCTTCGGCACGCTGGTATTGCCCAGCAATGATCTTCTGAACTTCCTGGTCGATCTTGATCGCCGTGTCCTCAGAATAATCGCGATGCTGAGAGATCTCACGGCCGAGGAATATCTGCTCTTCCTTTTTGCCAAATGTCAGCGGCCCGAGATCGCTCATACCATATTCGCAAACCATTGAACGCGCAATTTCCGTCGCCTTTTCGATGTCGTTGGAGGCTCCGGTCGTGATGCTGCCGATAAAGACATCCTCCGCGATACGTCCACCCATCGACATCGCGATGTTGCCAAGCAAATATTCCTTAGTCGCGCTTAGACGATCTTTCTCAGGCAGATACATCGTCACGCCCAACGCCATTCCGCGCGGAATGATCGTGACCTTATGCACAGGGTCAACGCCCGGAACCTTGAGTCCGACCATGGTGTGTCCGGCTTCGTGATAAGCGGTGATCCGCTTTTCTTCGTCCGAGATGACCATCGATTTTCGCTCGGCGCCCATCATCACCTTGTCTTTTGCGATCTCAAAATCCACCATTGTCACAACTTTCTTGTTATAGCGCGCTGCGTTGAGCGCGGCTTCATTGACGATGTTGGCCAGATCGGCACCAGTAAACCCAGGTGTTCCGCGAGCAATTACACTGACATCCACGCCTTCGTCAAGCGGAATTTTCCGCGTGTGAACTTTCAGGATACCTTCGCGTCCGCGAACATCCGGCCGGCCAACGACCACACGGCGGTCAAAACGCCCGGGCCTCAACAATGCAGGATCGAGCACGTCGGGGCGGTTGGTCGAAGCGACGAGGATAACGCCGTCGTTCGATTCGAACCCGTCCATTTCAACAAGCAGTTGGTTCAATGTCTGTTCGCGTTCATCATGGCCGCCGCCTAAACCGGCACCGCGATGGCGTCCGACCGCGTCGATCTCATCAATAAAGATTATGCACGGAGCATTTTTCTTGCCCTGTTCGAAAAGATCCCGGACGCGGCTCGCACCGACGCCGACAAACATCTCGACAAAAT
The DNA here is from genome assembly GCA_049663465.1 of Pyrinomonadaceae bacterium. Taxonomy (GTDB): domain Bacteria; phylum Acidobacteriota; class Blastocatellia; order Pyrinomonadales; family Pyrinomonadaceae; genus OLB17. Next base: position 9,445 of record JBATDM010000118.1, on the reverse strand, counting down.
CTGATCCTGAGATCGAAAAAAATGGCACATTTGCCTCACCGGCGATAGCCTTAGCGAGCAAGGTCTTACCTGTTCCCGGAGGTCCGACCATCAGAACGCCCTTCGGGATCTTACCGCCAAGCTTTTGAAACTTTTGCGGATCTTTAAGAAATTCGATTATTTCCTGTAGCTCTTCTTTCGCTTCGTCAACACCCGCAACATCCTTAAATGTGACGCGTTTTTGCTGGTTATTTAGCAGCTTTGCCTTTGACTTGCCAAAGCTCAATGCCTTGTTACCGCCGGCCTGCATCTGTCGCAGAGTGAACGCCAGAAAGCCCATTAACAGAATGAACGGTAGAAAACTTATTAGCAGCTGCCAACCAAAACCGGTTGAGGCCGGCTCAAGCTTAACTACGGTATCTGTATCTTTTGCGGCTGCAAAGATCTGATCGCGGGTCGAATCACTTGCGTCGAGCTTTGCCGTCATCTTGGCATCGCCCGTCTTGCTGACCAACTCAAGCGTGTCCTGTCTGACGGTAACTTCCTTAATATCTTTGTTTTTGATCTGCGTCATCGCAGCGTCAAAGGATAATTCCGTCGGCGGCGTCGTCTGTTTGGTCTGCAAATACCAAACAAATACGAGCGCGCTCGATATGATCATCAGCCAGAGAAGAACTTGTTTTGCCTTAGAACTCAAATTAATAGCCTCCAGATCAACTTCCCGTTAGAAGTTTCTCGATCATCCTTTGATGAAAAGCGCCTCAGCGGCGTTGTGCTCAATGCGCGCTAATAACACGCGCACATCGAAGCAACCTTTAATTTTAGGCGCGCCACGTTCATTTTTCAACCTTCTTTTGCTCATAAGTCAGGTTTCCGCCGCTTTTCACAACACGTGCACCGCCCGGCAACTCCGCCGTCTTGCCGCTCTTGCGGCTATGGATCAAACGCTCGATAGACCTTATATGTTCCAGTCCTAATCCACGCGTATTTCCGCGATTGGCCCGTATCCACTCACGCAAAGTGGCGTAAAGCTCGCTCTGCGGCATAGCGGCCAAGTCCTTTAATGCAATTCGACCGGGCTCGACGTTCGGTTTCGCCGCCGGAAGCTGCTGCATCAGCGATGCGGTATCGGCGAGCGTCTCGATGATATTGGGATTCATATCTTCAAGAACCGGAAGCAATATCTTTCGAATGCGAACACGCTTGAACGCGGTATCCTCATTCATCGTGTCATAGCGGTATTCGACCCCCATATCTCGGCAAAATCCCTCGGTCTGCTTTCGTTTCGCCCACGTCAGCAGCGGCCGGACGAGCAACGCCGACGTGCCGTCACAGGGCCGCATCGGCATCATCCCGCTCAAACCATCGACACCGCTGCCGCGAATGAGATTTAGCAAAAAAGTCTCGGCTTGATCGTTGATCGTGTGTCCGGTGAGGATGGCGAACGCATCAAGCTTTTTCGCCGTTTCGGTCAGGAATTCATATCTGGCATTGCGGGCATTCTGTTCGAGATTGCCATCGTGCGAGATCGAGCCGTGTCCGATGGAAAGCTCGACCTTGAGCGTGGTACACAGGTCTCTAACGTATTTTTCATCCGCATCGCTCTCATCACCACGCAATTTGTGATTAAAATGTGCCGCAACGAGCCGCAGCTTCAGCTTCTTTCGCTCGATCAGATCATGCACGGCAAGCAGCAAACTCACCGAGTCCGCCCCGCCCGAAACGGCGACTATCACGGTCTCACCCTCAACGGGAATCCCAAGCCTCCGCCATTCGGTGATCAAATGTCGTACGAATTGATGCACAGCAAGAGTTTAGCCACGAATTACACGAATTGCACGAATTAGAGATCTCCGCATTCGTGTTCATTCGTGGCTAAAATTCCTAATCGGCCTTGTAGGCCACGCGTTTTTGATTGAGCAACGTGATGCGAGCGATGCAAATGAGCTTGCCTTTGTCGTTGGTTATCTCGATGCTCCAAACGCCGAGGGTGCGGCCGGGATAGATGGGTTTTGCCTCGACGGTGAGCATTCCTTTGCTGACGGCCCGCAGATGATTGGCATTGATCTCGATGCCGACGGGCGTGACCTTTGACAGGTCGGCACCGGCAACCACGCCGACCGACGCTGCGGTCTCGGCAAGCCAGAGCGATACGCCGCCGTTCATGATGCCGGTATATTGATGCACCTTTGGCGTGACCTCCATCGTGAGGACTACACGTTCGCCCGACGCCTCGATGATCTTGACGCCGAGAAATTTCATCAGCTCACCCTGTGCTACTAGTTCTAAAAGTTCGGATTTTTCCATTTATTCAAGCACGTACTTTTTCGCCGTCTCAAGAGCCTCGGCGACCCGCGTACGCGATGTGCCGCCGGGCGTGTTCTTGCTTGCAAGTGTGGCTTCGAGACTCAATGCCACCGCGACATCGTCACCGATCTCCGGCGAAAATTCACGAAGTTCATCGACACTGAGTTCATTTAGCTCCTTTCCCGTTTCGATCGCTGACAACACCGCTCGACCAACGGTCTCGTGAGCGGTGCGGAAAGGCACGTTGCGTTTTACGAGATAATCAGCGAGTTCTGTGGCGTTGAGATAGCCTTTGGTCGCAGCGGCTAGCATTCTGCCTTCGTTCGCGGTTGTGTTTTGCAACACTATCGCCGCCGCCCGCAGAGAGATCTCGATCGTGTCCGCCGTATCAAAAACAGCCTCTTTGTCCTCCTGCATGTCCTTGTTGTATGCGAGCGGCAGACCCTTGAGCATTGCGAGCAACGACATATTGTGGCCGAAAACACGACCCGCCTTTCCGCGTAGCAATTCCAGCGCATCTGGATTTTTTTTCTGCGGCATCAGGCTAGAACCACTCGACACGGCATCGCTCAACGTAATAAAGCCAAACTCCGTCGAGCAATAAATGATCAGATCCTCGGCCAGACGCGAAAGATGGACCATCACCAGCGAACACGCACCCGTGAACTCAACCGCAAAATCGCGGTCCGAAACACCGTCGAGACTGTTCGCGGTGATTCCGTCAAACCCAAGCTCGCGAGCCACCGCATTTCTATCGACCGGAAACCCCGAGCCGGCGAGTGCCGCTGAACCAAGCGGTAGGATATTGACCCGTTTGCGCGCGTCGGCCATCCGTTCGCGATCACGCTTGAGCATTTCAAAATACGCAAGGCACCAGTGGGCAAACAGTACGGGCTGTGCCCGCTGCAGATGCGTGTATCCCGGCAAAACTGCATCGCGATGGCGTCCGGCAAGATCGACAAGCGCCGTCTGCGCACCGCGCAATAGTTTGTCGAGGCTATCGATCTCATCCCGCAGCCACAGCCGAAATGCCGTCGCTACCTGATCGTTGCGGCTGCGACCCGTATGCAGCTTGCGGCCCGCATCGCCAACGGCATCAACTAACTTGCCCTCGATAAAGGAATGCACATCCTCGGCATCCGAACTATCGAAATAGTCCACGATATTGAGCGCGTCCTTGAGCATCGCATTCAAGGCGGTTGTGATCGCCGCAACCTCATCGCTGCTCAGAACACCGGTACCGCCGAGGTCATTCGCATGAGCAATACTCGACCGGACATCCGCCGCAAACAAACGCCGGTCAAACCGAAACGAATCGTTAAACTCAGCAAAAGTCTCGTGCGGCTTCTCAGTAAATCGCCCACCCCATAGCTGCCCTGAAGTACCCATAAATATCGTCCTGAACTATCAACTACTAACCATCAACTATTAACTGTCCAAAATAGAAATTCTTCGTCGATTCAGTTATTAGTTAATAGTTAGAAGTTATTAGTTATGACAAAAAGAATCAACAAGGTCGTCCTCGCTTATTCGGGCGGGCTCGACACGTCGGCTATGCTGCTGTGGCTAAAGGAAACCTACGGGTGCGAGGTTGTTTGCTATTGCGCCGACGTCGGGCAGGGCGAGGAAATGGCGGGGCTCGAGGAAAAGGCTCTTGCCACCGGTGCGTCGAAGCTGTATGTCGAAGACCTGCGCGAGGAGTTTGTAAAGGATTTTGTCTGGATGGCGGTCAAGGCAAATGCATTGTACGAGGGCGTTTACCTGCTCGGCACGTCCTTGGCTCGTCCCGTCATCGCAAAACGCCAGATCGAGATCGCACAGCGCGAAGGTGCCGATGCCGTCGCCCACGGAGCGACGGGCAAGGGCAACGATCAGGTGCGTTTTGAGTTGACCTATTACGCGTTGCAGCCGGACATCAAGGTCGTGGCTCCGTGGCGGCATTGGGAATTCAAAGGGCGTGCCGATCTGATAGCGTATTGCGAGAAACACGGCATTCCCGTCACGGCGACCGCCGACAAACCGTATTCGATGGACCGCAACCTGATGCACATCAGCTACGAGGGCGGCATTCTCGAAGACCCGTGGGCAGCTCCGCCCGAGAATATTTTCCTTCTTACCAAGTCGCCCGAGAATGCCTCAAGCACCGCCCAAGAGATCACGATCTCGTTTGAAAAAGGCGAGCCCGTCGCGATCGACGGCGAAAAATACGGGGCGGTCGATTTGCTCACAAAGCTAAACTATCTCGGCGGCGAACACGGCATCGGCCGCGTTGATCTGGTCGAAAATCGCTTTGTCGGCATGAAATCGCGCGGGATCTATGAGACGCCCGGCGTAACGATCCTGCAAACCGCCCACCGCGCTCTTGAATCCATCACCATGGACCGCGAGGTCACGAGATTGCGAGACAGCCTCGGCACAAAATTCGCCGAATCGGTCTATTACGGCTTCTGGTTCGCCCCCGAATTCGAGATCCTAAAATCCCTCGTCAATCAGACTCAGGAAACGGTAAACGGCGAAGTCCGCCTAAAACTATACAAAGGCAACACGATCGTAACAGGCCGAAAATCGCCCGACTCTTTGTATAGGGAACGCGTCGTCACTTTCGAAGACGACGCCGGAGCCTACGACCAGCACGACGCGGAGGGGTTTATCAAGCTTCAGGCGTTGCGGCTGCGTCTAAAGCAAATGGAATGAGACTTGCCATTTTGCATTTAAGGCGTAATAAGATATTCATCTACCTTTACTAAAGGAAGCTATGAAGCAGTGTTCAAATTGTAAACAAATTTACTATGACGACACATTGAACTACTGTCTGGAGGACGGTACTGCTCTCGACTATGCTGAAGAGGCGACCGTAATTCGGTGGCGATCTCAGGCTTCTCAGTAGTTATTTCAGAAAATAGATTTTTTACAAACCTCTTGTTGCGTGTTGTGCAACACGCTATGATATTTCTGATGATTCGATCGTTCCGACATAAAGGGCTCAAGAAGTTTTTTGAGTCCGGAACGGTCGCCGGTATTCAGCCGCATCACGCGAGACGGCTTCGAATGCTCTTGGCAGCCTTGGATACGTCTCAATACATCGAAGACATGGATATTCCGGGCTTCAGACTTCATCCGTTAAAGGGAAAAGAGCGTGGCCGTTGGTCAGTCTGGGTAAACGGTAACTGGCGTTTAACTTTTGAATTTATTGACGGACATGTATATGTCCTTGACTATGAGGACTACCACTAATGAGCATGCACAACCCACCACATCCGGGCGAGTTTATAACCGAGGTCTATCTCGAACCGAATAATATAAGCGGGCGTGAGCTTGCCGTCGGCCTCGGCGTTTCCCCATCGACTTTGCATCGGGTACTCAATGGAATGAGTGCCGTGAGTCCGGCAATGGCACTTCGTCTTTCAAAGGCATTGGGGCGTTCACCCGAGAGTTGGCTTGCGATGCAGTCGAACTACGACCTCTGGCAGGCGAGGCGAGTCGTAAAGCTCGATACGATCGGCAAGATCGAACTATCAGCCGCTTAGCTACAGATTGGCTGCGAAAAGGCACAAAAAGCCCAAAAGAAATTTCTCTCCCCCTCTGCGTTTTTTGTGCCTTTTTGCGGCCGATTCTTCCTAGCCTAAATAACCTCTAAATTTGTCCTTCGACGCCGTGTAGTTCGGGAATATCTTTGCCAGGTCTTTCGTGCCCATGTGCTTGTAGGCGGCCTCGGCAAAGACATCGCGGAAATCGGTGGTGACGGCGAGGTCGCGGCCCTGGTTTAGCTGGTCGTTTTTTAGGCCTTTCCAGTCGGCGTAAACTTTGCCGCCTTTGACCGAGTTGCCGAGTACGAACATCGAATTGCCATGGCCGTGGTCAGTGCCGCGGCTGCCGTTTTCGCGTGCCGTGCGGCCAAATTCGCTCATTGTGATCAGGACAACATCGTCCAGGCGTTTACCGAGATCGGTGCCAAAAGCGGCGATCGCCTGGCCAAATGTTCGCAGGAAATTGGCTAATTGGCCGCGTGCTCCGCCTTCGTTTGTGTGTGTATCCCAACGAACATCATTCCCCGTGTCCGTAAACGCTACCTCAAGCCCGACGCCGGCTTTTATCAACTGCGCTATCTGCTGCAGCGAACGACCCAGATCGGAATTCGGATAGACGGCGCCGTTCTCGGGCTTGTACTGGGCTGGGTTTGCGGTTTTAAGGAAATTGACCGCTTCGAATGTTTCCTTGCCCATTTCACCGAGAGAATCTTTTGCATTCTGCTGATAAATTCCCTCAAAACCGCCCTTCATATCCTGCGTGTAGAGACCGGCCTTGATCGAAAAATCAGCGAGGTTAGACATGGCGACCGAGGGAGCACGCCCATAGAGCGAACGCGGCATTTGTCTGGTCATCGAGACGGCTTGGAATGGCGATGGGTCCTTTTCGGCCTTTGCCTGCAAGATGCGGTTGAGCCAGCCGTCGCGGGTGCCCTTGTAGCCCGGCGTGCCCGATTCCATATAGTCCTGAGCGTCAAAATGCGAACGTGTATTGTCCGGCGAACCGGCGGCTGTGATGACAGCGAGCTGTTTCGACTGCCAAAATGCTTCGAGAGGTTTGAGGCTCGGGTGCAGCCCAAAATGGCCGTCGAGGTCGATCGCACCGTCGGTTTTGCCCGGTTTCGGTATAGCGATCGTGCGGCGAAGGCCGTAATATTCGCTGTCGCCGTGAGGCACGACCATGTTCAAACCATCGACCGCACCACGCTGAAAAATGGTCACCAGAACCTTTTTCTTTCCATAACCGCCGCCGCTTAGCGTTGCCGCGTTGGCAAACTGATGCAAAAATTTCGGAGCGACCGCCATTAGGCCAAAACTCGCCAAACCGATCCCGCTCGTCCGTAAAAAATATCGTCTGTCCATGAATAAAACCTCTACAATTCCATTATCAATCAATTATTAGACGACACTTAGCCGCTGTTTGTCAGTTTTTTTCTGCGCGCTGTTCGCCAAATAGCCGGGAACGCAGGCGCCCTCGCCTGCCAACGCCGGTTCCTCCGGCGTCGTGCACTTGGTCTATTTCAGCTTTATTTGAACCCCACGCCGCCAGCGTCCCGAAGCGGAACGCTCTGCACCCGAGGGCGAGTGCATTCCCGGCATTGGCTACTCAATAATTATCTCATCCACAAAAATAAACGCCTCAAATCCCGCTCCGGGGTGCCATGCGGGGATCTTGCCGGGATTATATGCGTGGATGCGAACGTAGCGGGCCGTGGCCGGTGAGATCTTTGCAGCGTAGTCGCGGATCTGTGGTTTCATATCAGTCGGGGCGACATCGGTTTTGATATCGGCAACTCGTGTGAACGTGACGCCGTCCATCGACGTTTCGATCTCGATCCGCGTCGGCATCCATATCCACGGCCTCGCGTCCTGCAAAAATCCGCCGCCGACACGCTTTATCTCCGTCGGCCGCTGCAGATCGACCGTCGCGACAAAGTCCTGGTCCTGATAGCCCTGCCACTCGCCCGATGCAAAATTCAGCGAGCCACGAATCCCGTCGATAAGTCCCTCATCACCACCGCCGGTATATTGGCGGTTGTATTTCGAGGCGATCTTGACGGTCCAGTCGTGCGGAAGTTTTGTCAGGACCGATTCGACGGGTGCACTCATGTCGTCATATGCACTAATGGCAATAGCTTTTACGGTCGTGCTCCGTTCGATGACGAACGGCCCCTTATAAACCTGCGCCCCTGAACTCGGGTCGCTTCCGTACGGTTCCCGTCCGTTAGTCGTATAGTGAATTGCGGCGTTTGGCGTAATCGTCGATATCGAAACCGTCGTGCTCCCGGAAAACGTCCGCTCAGCATTGATCACCGGAACGGCAACGATGGCCGTCCTGTTTGACGAAACCGGAAACTCAGTAAAGGCCGTCTTGACAGGGCCATCGGTCATAGCAAATTCCAATACGCCGCCCTTCATCACTGTATCGTGTGCTATGAATGCTTTTTTATAAGAGGAGTGGTTCAGATTTGCGCTGGCTATGTAATGGTTCTTTGACGACACATTCTTGGCTCGGATGGTGAACGTTCTGCCGTTTTCCAGACGATATTTCATTTCTGGGAACAACGGCGTACCAAAGGCATAAACGGGTGAGCCGGGAGCAACGGGATAGAATCCGCTCGCGCTCAGTATGTACCACGCCGACATCTGGCCGCAGTCTTCGTTGCCGATCAAGCCGTCGGGAGCATTCTTGTAAAAATCATCCATGATATGGCGGACCATTTTCTGTGTTTTCCATGGCTGGCCAGCATAGTTGTAAAGGTACGGTATGTGATGCGAAGGCTCATTGCCATGGGCGTACTGGCCGATGAGGCCGGTGATGTCGGGCTGTTCGCGGCCGGTAAGTTTGTCTTTTGTGCTAAAAAGCTCGTCCAGTTTCGCGGCGAACTTCTCTCGCCCGCCCATCAACTCCATCAGCCGCTGGACGTCATGCGGCACAAAGAACGAATACACCCACGAATTGCCCTCAGTGAAATTGAACGTCACCTCGTTCGGTGCGAATGGCGTAACAAACCCGCCGTTCTTTTTCGGTCGCATGAAGCCGGTCGAGGGATCGAACAGGTTCCCAAAGTACCGGGCTCGTTTCGAAAAGACATGATAATCGCTTCTCAGTCTGCCGACATATTCGTCATCGATAACCGTCCATATAGACAGACGTTTATCGATCTGTCGAGCTCGGTCGTTGCCTAAAATTAGGGCCATCTGTGCGATGCACCAGTCGTTGTAGGCATACTCGAGCGTCTTTGAGACCGATTCGTTCTCGTCCTCCATCGAGATGTAGCCGCGTTTTTTGTATGCGGCCAGGCCAAAGTGGTCGAGTTCGGCGGAGTGTTTGGCGGCGGCATAGGCTTTTTCGTAGTCAAAGCCTTTTATCCCCTTTGCCATCGCATCGGCGATGACCGAGACGGCGTGGTAGCCGATCATCGTGTCGGTCTCTTCGCCCCAAAGCTCCCAAACCGGTAACCGCCCACCCTGCTCATACTGCCGGATAAACGTATTGATAAAATCAACCGTCCGTTTCTGATCAATGATCGTATACAGCGGGTGCGCCGCCCGAAATGTGTCCCACAGCGAGAAGACCGTGTACTGTTCCGACGGAACGCGGACGCCCTCGTCCGCAATCGCCGGTTCCT